>NZ_JBITHR010000007.1:0-377248 GCF_044458185.1 Streptomyces sp. NPDC050485
AACATCGCCCGGACACGGTTCACTTCATGTACGTCCACACTCCCAACATGCTCGCGATCAGGACTAATAGGAAGACCTAACGGAGTCCTACTAGGCGTCCCGGTATCGGTCCCGGACCTCGGGGCGTTGCTGGAAGCCGGCTGACTTGTAGGTGGCGACGGCGGCGACATTGGCGCTCGGGGTGCAGACGATCGCACTCGACGAGCCCAGCTCCCGCAGTGCGGCCGCCGCGGCGACGGTGATCGCCTCGCCGTAGCCGTGACGGCGATGCTCCCGGTGCACGCCCATCGGTTCGAGCAACCCGGGCCTGCCCGGACCGGCCGACCACACCGTCACCGCCGCCACCGCGTTGCCCCGGTCGTCGTACGCGACCAGACACCGTGCGTCGGCGTACGGCAGGCCGGCCGCCATCGCGTGCCAGCGCTCGTCCGTGAACCTCGACCCGTCGAACGCTGCCCGAAGTACGGCGGCAAACACGCGCGCCTGCTCCGGCCCGGCCACCTCGATCCGCACGCCGGGGTCATTCACCGGCTCCGTGAGGTCGCGGCGCAGCGGCGTCCACGGCTCGTCGGTGCTCCAGCCGTCCTCGAACAGCAGGTCTTGGACCAGCGCACCCATCGGCGCCTCGATGTTCGCCTTCCCCCCGGGCAGCACGCCGCGCTCCGGCTCGGTCACGTCCTCGACCAACCGGCGTGCAAGCTCCTCCTCCCGCTGAGCGTCCGGCGCGATCGTCAGCCGCAACAGCCCGGGACCGTCCAGCAGCCCGACGGCGAGAATCCGTCCGTCCCGGCTCCACGTCCTGACCGCCGCGGCCGTCGCTTCCGCACCCCACCGCCAGAACCAGCCCAGGTCCCCCGGATGCAGTTGCATCGGCGCCCCTTCGTACTGCCACTCCCGCAGCACGCCCACAGCCTCGCTCAGCCCGTCGACTCCCGGCTTGCCCAACTCAATCGCCATACCCCGATCACACACCACCGCACGACAGTCCGCACCGGGTTTCCGGCAGGGCGGTGTCATGGCCTTCCTTCGAGGGGCCGGGCTGCCGAGGGGGCGGGCGCCGCACCCCTTGTTACCGGCTCGTACGCGTCAGCGGTCTCCGGCGTGGGGAACGCGGGATCGTTCGTGGCCGTCCTTCCGTTCGACCGGTACGCCGTGTCGGCCGAGGCACATGTGGTCATTGGTCCGGTTGGCGGGAGAGAATCCCGAGGTCGGCCCTGGGGGGGATGCCGACGGGGAGAGGGGACATGGCCATGGTGGAGGCCGTTCAGTTCGTCGTGCTCGGTGCCGTGCGCATTCGGATCGGGGGGAGTGCGGGTCCCGCCGGGCCACCGCAGCAACAGGCCACCCTGGCCGCGCTGTTGCTGCGCTCCGGTCACGCGGCGTCCCTGGGGGAGCTGGTGCGCGCGGTGTGGGGCGAGGACCCGCCGGACTCGGCGGTGGCGAGTCTGCGCACGTACGTGTGGCGGCTGCGGCAGCGCCTTGAGACGGGCCCCGTGCCGCGGCTCCTCGTGTCGGCCGGCGACGGCTACCGGCTGACCGTGCCGCCGTCCGCCGTGGACGCCAATCGCGCCGAGGAGCGGGCGGACGCCGCGGCCCGGGCCCACCGGCAGGGCCGGCACGAGGAGTGCTCCGGGATCCTGGACGAGGCCGTCGCGCTGTGGCAGGGCGTGCCGCTGGCCGGGGTGCCCGGGCCGTTCGCCGAGCACGAGCGGCACCGCCTCGCGGAGCTGCGGCTGAACCTCCTGGAGGAACGATTCGCCCACGATCTGCTGCTGTCCCGGCACGCGCAGGCGATACCGGGCCTCACCGCGTTCACCCGCGAATACCCGCTGCGCGAGCGGCCGTACGGCTTCCTCATGCGGGCGCTGTACGCCTCGGGCCGGCAGGCCGACGCACTCGCCGCCTTCTCATGGGCCCGGCAGGTCCTCGCCGCCGAGCTCGGGGTGGACCCGGGCCCCGAACTGCGGGCGCTGCACGAGCGGATCCTCGCCAACGACCCCGGCCTGATGGCGCCCGAGCCAGCACCCGCCGCCCTCTCCCCCACGCACCCGATCCCGCCGCCGCCCTCCCGGCCCGCCCAACTGCCCCCCGATACCGCCGACTTCACCGGCCGCATCGGCACGGTGGACGAGCTGTGCGAGGCGCTCACCGCGGGCGACCGGGCCACGCTGACAGTGGCGGCGATCAGCGGCATGGGCGGCATCGGCAAGAGCACCCTTGCGCTGCGGGTGGCACATCGGGTCAAGGGCCGCTTTCCGGATGGCCAGTTGTACGCCGACCTGCGCGGCACCGGGCCGGATCCGGCCGACCCCGGCGGCGTCCTCGGCTGCTTCCTGTCCGCCCTCGGCGTGCCCGACGCCAAGCTGCCCGACGGCCTCGAGGACCGGTCCCGGCTGCTGCGGACCGTACTGGACGGGCGGCGCGTCCTGCTGCTCCTGGACGACGCCCGGGACGTCGCGCAGATAAGACCCCTGCTGCCCGGAACCGCCGACTGCGCGGTGGTGATCACCAGCCGGGCCCGGCTCGCGGGGCTGCCCACCTCCGTCGACGTGGGCCTCCACGCGTTCAGCACCGAGGAGGCGCTCGCGCTGCTCGGCCGGGTCATCGGCGCCCTGCGTGCCTCCCAGGAGCACTCCGCCGCCGTCGAGTTGGTGACGTCCTGCGCACGGCTTCCGCTGGCCGTACGCATCGTGGCCGCGCGGCTCGCGACCCGGCCCGGGTGGACGGTGGCCTTCCTCGCGGGGCGGCTCGCCGACGAGCGCCGGTACCTCACCGAGCTGCGGGCGGGCGATCTGGCGGTGGCCGCCGCGTTCGAGGTGGGCTACCGGCAGCTGCCGGCCGAGGAGGCGGCGGTCTTCCGGCGGCTCGCGCCGGTAGCCCGGCCGGGCATCGGCCTGGGCGCCGCGGCGGCCGCGCTGCAGCTGCCGGAGGACGAGGCGGAGACGCTGCTCGAATCGCTGGTGGACGCCGCGCTCCTGGAGTCGCCGCGGCCCGGCCGCTACCGCTACCACGCGCTCGTGCAGGCCTTCGCCCAGCAGCTGCCCGAGGCGGTGGCGGCCCGCATCCGGGACGAGGGCGACGGCCGGGACGCGCGCGGGGCGCCCGGTCTCCCGGTGGCACACCGGCTGCTCAACTACCTTCTGGGGGCGGCTGGTTCGGCATTCCAGCAGATGGTGCCGGGCGACCCCGTGCACAACACCCTCTCCCCCGGCGACCCGCGGGCGCCCCGCTTCACCGATCTGGCCGCCGCCCGGGCCTGGGTCACCGACGAATTCGACGGGGCGGTGCACGCCCTCCAGTTCGCGGTCCGCGACCCGGCCGCCGTGCCGCCCGCACTGCTCGACACGGCGGCGGATCTCCTGGTCGCCTTCAGCCCGTTCGGCCGGGACATCCCCTATCTGCGGCTCGCCGCCGCCGCGCGGGCGGTGGCCGAGGCGGCCGGGGCGCGGGGCTGCGACCGGGCCGCCGGGCGGGCCGGGTTCGTGTGCGGCAACGCGGCCCTCCAGGTGACCCAGCTGGCGGAGGCGCGCAGGCACAACCAACTGGCCGCCGAGGCCTGCCGCCGGGCCGGCGACACCGTCATCCTGCGCCAGACCTTCAACGACCTCGGGGTGATCGCCCAGTTCGAGCGGCGCTACGACGACGCCGCCCACTGCTTCGACCAGGCGCTGTCGCTGGCCCGCGAACTGGGCCACCGCTCGGGCGAGTTGGCGACCCTGCTCAACGCGGCGATGACCCGGCTGTGCAGCGGCCGCGCTGACGAGGCGGTGCATGCCTGCGACGAGGCGCTGGCGTCCCTGCGGGAGGTCGCGGACCAGCACGGAGCGGCCCACGCGCTGCGCGTGCGCGGCCTGGCCCTGCACGCCCTGGAGCGGTACCCGGACGCGCTGGCCAGCTTCCAGGAGTGCCTGGAGCTGTGCGAAGCCGGGCACATGCCCGGGCAGGCGGCGCAGGCCCGCTACAGCCGGGCCGACACCCTGCGCGCGCTGGGGCGGTTCGAGCCGGCGCTGCGCGAGGCGGAGCGGGCCCTTGCCCACTTCCGCCGGACGGCCGGCACCGACCGGGACCGGGGCAACGCGCTGCTGGTGCTCGCCCGGGTCTCGCTCGGCATCGGGCGCCGCGACGAGGCGCTGGCGCAGGCCCGCGAGGCGCTGACGGTGTTCAGCGGCATCCGGCTGCCCGACGCGGCCGAAGCAGCGGCCCTCATCGCCGAGCTCGCCGCCGTGGACCGCACCGCCTAGCCGGAGGAGGGTGCCGCCCGGGCCGCTCACAGGGGAGAAGCGGGCCCGGGCGGACGTGCCCCGGCGGGTCAGGCCTTGCTGTTCCATTCGGCCAGGTCCGACGAGGGGTTGGGGGATCCGTTGGTTGCCCGGAACTCCGTGCGGTCGGCGGCCGGTGCCCGCGCGGCCAGAGAGGCGGTCATACCGACCACGGTCAGAGCGGCGGCGAGCGCCGACGGAACGAGCAGGGCGGCGCGGCGGCTGAGGAAATGCACGGATCTCTTCATAGAAGGTCCTGTCTGCTGGGACGGTGTGCGGGAGTCCCACTGTGCGCAGCCCCGATCTACATCCGATATACGCGCCGCTCAGACACCGGCCGGCCGCCGCTCAGGCCGCTGTCATGTGCCCCTGGTCGCTGCCCCGCCCCGCCGCGTCACACCCGGAGCGCGGTGCGCAGCAGCACCCGGGCGCCGCTCAGCAGATCGGCCGGCGAGGTGTCCTCCTCCGGGACGTGGCTGACGCCGCCGATGCTCGGCACGAAGATCATGCCGATGGGGGCGATGTCGGCGACCATCTGGGCGTCGTGCCCCGCGCCGCTGGGCAGCGTCTGGTGGGCGAGGCCGAGCTCCTCGGCACTGCGGGCGATGGCGGCCCGCAGCGCCGGGGCGGTGGCCACCGGCGACGACCGGGTCGCCGCGACGAACTCGACCTGGGTGCCGGTCTGCCCGGCGATCGTCCGCAGCGCCTCCCGTACGGCGGCTTCGACGTGTTCCAGCCGGCCGGGGTCGGTGTCGCGCAGGTCGACGGTGAGCCGGGCCGAACCGGCAATGGTGTTCGGGGAGTTGGGGTGGGCTTCGAGGCGGCCGACGGTGGCCACCCGGCACAGCGCGTCGTCCTTGGCGACGCGTTCGACGGCGGACACCATGCGGGCGGCGGCGGCCATCGCGTCCCGACGGTGGTCCATGGGGGTGGTGCCGGCGTGGCCGGAGGCGCCGGTGACGTCGACGGTGAGGACCGTACGTCCCGTGATGGCGTCCACCACGCCGATCCGGGTGCCCGCCCGCTCCAGGACCGGGCCCTGCTCGATGTGGAGTTCGAGGTAGGCCGCCACCGATTCGGTGGGCCACACGGCGGTCTTCAGCGCGTCCAGGTCACCGCCGGCCCGCGCCAGCGGGCCGCGCAGCGGTTGGCCGCTGTGGTCGCACGGGTCGGCGGGCAGCTCCGCGAGGCGGCCGGCGAGTGCCATGGAGCCCCAGAACGGCTGGGGGAACAGGGCCCCTTCCTCGTTGGCGAAGGCGATGGCGACCGGCTCGTGGGGCAGGTCGGTGCCCGACTCGGCGAGGACTTGGAGGACTTCGAGGGCGGCGAGGACCCCGTAGGCGCCGTCGAGGCGGCCCGCGTTGACCACGGTGTCCAGGTGGGAGCCGATCAGGAGCACCTTGCGGTCCACCGGCGCCGGGCCCGCCTGGGCGCGCCGTATGAGGATGTTGCCCGCCGCATCCACCGAGGGGACCAGGCTCGCCGCGCGCGCCTCGCGCATCAGGAGGGCGCGGGCGTCGAGGTCGGCGCCGCTGAAGCCTTCGCGGGTGATGCCGCCGCCGGCGTCCCGGCCGATCCTGGCGAAGGCCTCGATACGGCCGAGCAGCCGGTCCGCGTCGATGTCTGCGGTGGGGATGTCCAAGGTGTCGATACCCGGCTCGATGCCCGACCGGGGAGTCGCGGAGCTGCTCATGGATGCCTTTCTGGGGGCGTACGGAGGGACGCGGAGAGCTCGGTCATGGCTCTAGGGGGTGGCTTCGGCCAGGCCGCGCGGGCGCATGTCCGTCCAGCGCCGCTCGATGTGATCCAGGCACGACTGCCGGTCGGCGGCCGCGTACACGACGGCCCAGCCGGCCGGCACGTCGAGGTGGGCGGGCCACAGGGAGAACTGGTGCTCGTCGTTTCGCAGGACCACGAAGCAGCGCTCGGCGCCTTCGGCTGCATCGGCTGCTTCGTCAAAGGGATTTGTCATCGGCGGGGTGCCCTTTCCGGGAGGGTGCGGGTGGCGATCACCGCGGCGATCTCGGCCAGCGGGTCGGGACGGGTCATGTGCTGGTGTGCGCAGTCGATGCGGTGTTCCTCGAACCGGCCGCCGAGGTACGGCTGCCAGGCCCGGGCGGGCTCCTCGCCGTCGGCGAGGTCCTGGGCGGCGGTGAAGAAGAGCACGTCGCCGTCGTACACGGGCGGTGCGGCGGTGCGCAGCAGCCGGAGGTTGTTGTCGAAGATCTCCAGGAGGGCGTCGAGCCGCCGCTCGTCGAGTCCGGCCAGCGCGCTGCCGTGCCGGTCGAGGAAGCTCTTCAACTCGGCTCTGGGTACCGGGTGTTGCGGCAGGACGGCACCGTGTCCGAGGTCGTGGAGCAGGGCGGTGACCACATCGGTGTCCGCGCCGTCCGCCGCACGGGCGGCCGAGGCGTCCGGCGGGTAGGCGTCGAGGAGCGCCAGCAGGGCGACCTCGTGGCCGAGTTGGCGCAGCCGGGCCGCCAGCGCGTGCGCGACGTTCCCGCCGAAGGACCAGCCGAGCAGGTGGTAGGGGCCGGCCGGCTGGACGGCCAGGATCCGGGCCAGGTAGTCGTCGGCCATGTCGTCGAGGGTGGCGGGCAGCGCCTCGTCGCCGGCCAGGCCGCGGGCCTGGATACCGTACAGCGGGCGGTCCGCGCCGAGGTGGGGTACGAGCCCGGCGTAGCTCCAGGCGAGGCCCCGCGCCGGGTGGACGCAGAACAGCGGGGCCCGGGTTCCGCCGGCGCCGAGCGGCAGCAGCACGTCCAGCGCGTCCGACTCCCCGTCGTGCCCGGGCTCTTGGGCGAGGGCGGCGGCGAGCCGGTTCGGGGTGGGCGCCTCGAACAGGTCGCGGACCCGGACCTCGCGCCCGAGCACCGCTTCGATGCGGCTGACGAGCCGGGCGGCGAGCAGGGAGTGACCGCCCGCCGCGAAGAAGTCGTCGTCGGCACCCACCGAAGGCAGCGACAGGACGTCGGCGAAGAGCGCGGCGAGGACGGCCGCCAGCGGGGAGCCCGCCTCGCGGCCCGCGGCGGCCGGGCCGGGGTGCGCCGGGGCGGGCAGCGCCTTGTGGTCGAGCTTGCCGCTCGCGGTGGTCGGCAGGGCGTCGAGGAGGACGAACGCGGCCGGCAGCATGTAGTCGGGCAGCAGTGCGGCCGCGTGCTCGTTCAGCGCCTGAGCCGTCACCGGGTCCCCGGCCGCGGGCACCACGTACGCGGTCAGGCGTGCGTCGCCGGGCCCGTCCTCCCTGAGTACGACCGCGGCGGCGGCGACGCGCGGGTGGGCGGCGAGCACCGATTCGATCTCGCCGGGTTCGATGCGGTGGCCACGCAGCTTGAGCTGGCCGTCGGCGCGGCCGAGGAACTCCAGCTGTCCGTCGGCGCGCCACCGGGCGAGGTCGCCGGTGCGGTACATCCGCCCGCCGGGCGGCCCGTACGGGCAGGCGACGTAGCGTTCCGCCGTCAGACCGGGGCGCCGCCAGTAGCCGAGGGCGAGTTGGGCCCCGGCGAGGTACAACTCCCCCGGCACGCCGGGCGGGACCGGGTTCAGCCGGGCGTCGAGGACGTACGCCGCGGTGTTGGGCAGCGGGCGGCCGATCGGCGGGGTGCCGGGGACTGCCTCGGCCACCAGGGGGGCGGTCGTGGACCAGATGCTGGCCTCGGTCGGCCCGTACACGTTGACGGCCTCGGTGCAGCCCCGGTGCATCGCCCGCGCCAGGTGCTCGGTGACCGCCTCGCCGCCGACGACCGCCCGCAGCCCGTTCAAGTCCCTTACGCGATCGGCGCGTTGGGCCATGAGCTGGTTCCACAGGGTCGGCGTCGCGGCCAGTACGGTGGTGCCGCTGGTGCGGATCAGGTCGGTCAGGACGGCCGGGTCGCGCACCTCGTCGTGGTCGGCGAGCACCAGGGTGGCGCCACCGGCCAGGGTGGCGAAGATGTCCAGGACGGACATGTCGAAGCCGAACGAGGCGACGGTCATGCAGCGCTCGCCGGGGCCGAGGCCCAGCTCACGGCCCAGGGTACCCAGGAGGTTGAGCAGGCCGCCGTGGGTGACGACGACGCCCTTGGGGCGGCCGGTCGATCCGGAGGTGTAGATGATGTAGGCCGGGTCGTCGGGCCCGGGGCGAGCCGCCTCGGACACCTCGGCGGGGGCGGGCGGCAGCGGCTGGTCGAGGGCGACGACCGGCTGCCCGGCCGTCAGGCGCGGGGCGAGGGCGGTGGTGGTCAGCACGGCCGCCGGGCGGATGTCGTCCAGGACGACGGCGATCCGGGCGTCGGGGGTGGCCGCGTCGATCGGGACGTACGCCGCTCCGGTCCGCAGCACGGCCAGCATGGCGACGACCGCGTCCGGCGTCCTGGGCAGGATCAGGGCGGCCCGGGTGCCGGGGCCGACTCCGGAGGCGGCCAGGTGACGCGCCAACTCGCCGACTCTGGCGGCGAGTTCGCCGTAGGTGAGGCGGTGCGGCCCGCACTGCACGGCGGGGGCGTCCGGGGTGCGCCGGGCCTGCGCCTCGAACTGCTCGCTGATTCCGGCGGCGGGGAGGTGCCGCCCCGGCGGGTTCCACTCGGTCAGTACGCGGCGCCGCTCGCCCGCCCCGAGCAGGTCGGCCGCTCCGATCGGCGCGTCCGGGTCGCGCACCACTGCGGTGAGCAGGCGGGTCAGCCGTGCCAGGAGCAGCTCGATCGAGCTCTGGTCGAACAGGTCGGTGCTGAACTCGATGTCGCCGTCGATACCGTCGGGGCCGCCGTCCGGGCGGCGCCGCTCGGAGAAGTCGAGCGACAGGTCGAACTTGGCGATGCTGCTCCCGATGGGCAGCTCGCCGCCGTGCAGGCCGGCGATGTCCAGGGCCGCCCGCTCCGTGTTGTGCAGGGCGACCTTGACCTGGAACAGCGGGTGGTACGCCATCGACCGGACGGGGTTGAGGAGTTCGACAAGTCGCTCGAAGGGGAGGTCCTGGTGGGTGTAGGCGGCGAGGTCCGTCTCCCGGACCCGGGTGAGGAGTTCGCGGAAGGTGGGGTCGCCGGAGGTGTCGGTCCGCAGCACGAGGGTGTTGACGAACAGGCCGACGAGGGCGTCGAGGGCGTCGTCGCCGCGCCCGCCCACGACCGTGCCGAGCGGGATGTCCGTGCCCGCGCCGAGCCGGGTGAGCAGCGCCGCCACCGCCGACTGGAGCACCATGAACAGCGTGACGCCGTTCTCCCTGGCCAGGCCCGCGAGCGCGCCGTGCAGCCGGGCGTCCAGGCCGAAGCGCAGCGTGGCGCCATGGTAGGCGGCCACGTGGGGGCGGGGCCGGTCGAAGGGCAGCGCCAGCTGGTCCGGGAGGCCGGCGAGGGTCTCGGACCAGTACGCCAGCTGCCGTGAGATGAGGCTGTCGGGATCGTCCTCGGTGCCGAGCGTCTCGCGCTGCCACAGCACATAGTCGGCGTACTGCACGGGCAGCGGCGGCCACTGGGGGGCGCGGCCGTCCGTGCGGGCGGCGTAGGCGGTGGACAGGTCCCGCACCAGGGGGGCCAGCGAGGATCCGTCGGTGGCGATGTGGTGCATGACCAGGAGCAGGACGTGCTCGGTGGGCGTGACCGTGTACAGGGCGGCGAGCAGCGGCAGGTCGGCCGCGAGGTCGAAGACGTGCTCGGCGGCGGTCTCCAGGGCGTGTTCGAGTTCGGACTCGGCGAGGGTGACCCGGTGCAGCGTCACCCGGGCGTCCGCGCCGTGCAGGATGTGCTGGTACGGCGTCCCGTGGTGGCCCAAGTGTACGGTGCGCAGCGTTTCATGACGGTCGGTCAGGTCCTGCAGGGCGGCCGCGAGCGCGGCGGTGTCGACGGCCCCGGACAGGGTGATCGCCACGGGCACGTTGTAGGTGGGGCCCGGGCCCTCGAACTGGTCGAGGAACCACAGGCGTTGCTGGGCGTACGACAGCGGCAGACGCTCGGGGCGGGGCGCGGGCAGCACGACGGGCCTGGCCGCCTCCGCGCCCGGCAGGCGCCGGGCGAGCGTGGCGACGGTGGGCGCCTCGAACAGGGCGCGCACCGGCAGCTCCACGCCGAGGACGGTGCGGATCCGGCTGACCAGGCGGGTGGCGAGCAGCGAGTGGCCGCCCAGCGCGAAGAAGTCGTCGTCGGCACCGACCGTGCCGCGGCCGAGGATGCCGGCGAACAGCTCGGCCAGGAGCTCTTCCGCCGGGCTCTGTGCCGCCCGTCCGGCCGTGGCGGCCGCCCGGGGCACGGGCAGCGCCCGGTGGTCGACCTTTCCGTTGGCGGTGAGCGGGAACCTGTCGAGGACGACGCAGAGGTCCGGCACGAGGTGCGGCGGCAGCTCGGCACGGGCCAGCTCGCGCACCGCGTCCGGGTCGGGGGCGCGGCCGCCGGCCGGGACCACGTAGGCCACCAAGGTGAGCCCGCCCGCCACTTCTTGACGAACCATCACCTTGACCTGGCCGATGTCGGGGTGGTGGCCGAGCACGCCCTCGATCTCGCCGGGCTCGATCCGGAAGCCCCGGATCTTCACCTGGTCGTCGACCCGTCCGGCGAACTCAAGCCGCCCGTCCCGGGTCCACCGGGCCAGGTCGCCGGTGCGGTACATCCGCTCCCCCGGTGCGCCGAACGGGCAGGCTACGAAGCGTTCGGCGGTCGCCGCCGGGCGGTTCCAGTAGCCGCGGGCGAGCCCGGCGCCCGCGAGGTACAGCTCACCGCGGGCGCCGGTCGGCACGGGGTGCAGCGCCGCGTCGAGGACGTACGCCCGCATGGTGTCCATGGGGCGGCCGATGGGGACGCGGGCGCCGGGTGCGTACGGTGCGCGCAGCCGGTGCCGGGTGGCGAAGGTGGTGGTCTCGGTCGGCCCGTAGCCGTTGGTGACCGCCAGGTCGGGGCAGTGTGCGAGGACTTGGCAGACGGCCCGCGGGGAGACCGCCTCGCCGCCGGTCCACACGTCGCGCAGCCCGGCGAAGCAGCCCGGGTCCTCGTCGGCGAGGACCGCGAAGAGCCCGGCGGTCAGCCAGAGCGCGGTCAGCCCCTGCTGTGCGATCAGCCGGCGCAGCACGGCGGGGGTCGGGGTGCCGGGGGGTGCCACGACGACGCGGCCGCCGGTCAGCAGCGGAACCCACAGCTCGTACGTGGCGGCGTCGAAGGCGTGCGAGGAGTGCAGCAGGACCGCTCGGTGGTCGCCTTCGGTCCAGGCCCCGTCGACGGCGAGGCCGGTGATGTCGCGGTGGGTGACGGCGACGCCCTTGGGGCCGCCGCTGGACCCGGAGGTGTACATGACGTAGGCGAGCCGGTCGGGGTGCGGGGCGGGGAGCGGCACGGGGTCGCCGGGCACCTGGTCGGCCGCGCAGCCCGTCACGTCGAGGACGGCCGCCCCGGTCTCGGCGGCGAAGGGGTGGGCCCCACCGGTCGCGTCGGTCAGCAGGAGCCGGGCGCCGGTGTCCTCGGTGACGAGCCGCAGCCGGGCGGCGGGGTGGTCGGGCTGGAGCGGGACGTAGGCGCCGCCCGCCTTGAGGACGGCGAGGACCGCCACGACCAGGTCGGCCGAGCGTGCCATGAGCAGGGCGACGCGCGCCTCGGGGGTCACCCCGGCCGACCGCAGCCGCTGGGCCAACCTGTCGGCGCAGGAGTCGAGTTGGGAGTAACTGAGCCGGTGTTCGCCGTCGGTCAGCGCGGGGGCGTCCGGGGTGGCGGCGACCTGGGCCGCGAAGGCGGTGACCAGGTCGGTGGCCGGGGCCGGGCAGTCGTAGCCGTTCCATTCGACGAGGACCTGGTGGCGCTCGGCGGGGTCGAGGAGCTCGATCGCGCTGAGGCGCTGCTCCGGTCGTGCGGCCACGGCGGCGAGCAGCCGCTGCAGTCCTTCGGTGAGCCGTTCGGCGGTGGCTGGGTCGAACATGTCCTGGGCGTAGACGAGTTCGCCGTCGATGCCGTCCGGGCGGCCTTCGGACGAGAGGCGTTCGGCGAAGTCGAGGGACAGGTCGAACTTGGCGGCCGGGGAGCCGACCGGCTGGGGTTCGACGTGCAGCCCGGGCAGTTCGTGCCGGGCGGCGGGCGGGGTGCGCAGGGTCAGCATGGTCTGGAAGAGCGGATGGCGGCCGGGCACCCGGTCGGGGTTGAGGGCCTCCACCAGCCTCTCGAACGGCAGGTCCTGGTGGGTGTAGGCGGCGAGGTCCGTCTCCCGGACCCGGCTGAGGAGTTCGCGGAAGGTGGGGTCGCCGGAGGTGTCGGTACGCAGCACGAGGGTGTTGACGAAGAACCCGACGAGGTCGTCGAGGGCGTCGTCGCCGCGCCCGCCCACGACCGTGCCGAGCGGGATGTCCGTGCCCGCGCCGAGCCGGGTGAGCAGCGCCGCCACCGCCGACTGGAGCACCATGAACAGCGTGACTCCGCTCTCCCTGGCCAGCCGCACCAGGGCTGTGTGGGCGTCGGGGGCCAGCCGGAAGGGGGCGATCGCGCCCTGCCCTTCGGCGTAGGCGGGGCGGACCCGGTCGGCGCCGAGGGGCAGTTCGGCGGGCAGATCGGCCAACTGGCCGGTCCAGTAGCCGAGTTGCCGGGCGAGCAGACTGTCGGGGTCCTCCTCGTCGCCGAGCACGGTGTGCTGCCACAGGGCGTAGTCGGCGTACTGGACGGGCAGCGGCGCCCACTGCGGGGCGCGGCCCTCGCTGCGGGCGGCGTAGGCGGACCACAGGTCACGGTGGAGGGGCCCGGCGGAGAGCCCGTCGTCGGCGATGTGGTGCAGCACCAGGAGCAGCACGTGCCGGGTGGGCGCGAGGGTGAACAGGTGGGCGCGTACCGGGATTTCGGCATCGAGGCGGAAGCCTTGTGCCATCGCCTCGTCGAGCGCGCCCGGCAGCTGATCCTCCGTCACCTCGCTGGTGTGCAGCTCGGGGCGGGCCTCGGCCGGGGCGAGGATGTGCTGCCAGGGGTTGCCGTCGGCGTCGGGGTAGACGGTGCGCAGGCTCTCGTGCCGGCCGGTCAGGTCGGCGAGGGCGGACCTCAGGGCCTCCCGGTCGGGCGTGCCGGTCAGGGCCATCGCCTCGCAGGTGTGGTACGTCGGCCCCGGGCCCTGCAAGCGGTCCAGGAACCAGAGTCGGCGCTGGCCGGCCGAGAGCGGGATCCGCTCGGGCCGGGGCGCCGCGGCCAGCGCCGGGCGCGCGGCCTCGGCGCCCTCGATGCGGATGGCGAGGCGAGCCACGGTGGGCGCTTCGAACAGGGCGCGCACCGCGAGTTCCACGCCCAGCGTCGAGCGGATCCGGCTGACCAGGCGGGTGGCGAGCAGCGAGTGGCCGCCCAGCGCGAAGAAGTCGTCGTGGACGGCGACCGGGCAGGTGCCGAGCACCTCGGCGAAGAGGGCGGCGAGGATCTCCTGGCGCGGGGAGCGCGGCGGCTGCCCGACGAGGGTGTCGTAGAGGTCGGGGGCGGGCAGGGCCCGCTGGTCGAGCTTGCCGTGCGGGGTCAGCGGGAGCGCGTCGAGCGGCACGAAGGCGGCGGGCACCATGTAGTCGGGCAGGGTGGCGGCCAGGTGCTTGCGCAGCTCGGACGGGCCGACCGGGGCGCCGGGCGCCGGCACGAAGTGGGCCACCAGGCGCTTGAGTCCGGGCGAGTCCTCCCGTACGGTCACCGCGGCCTGGGTGACGTCCGGATGGGCCGTCAGGGCGGCGGCGATCTCGCCGGGTTCGATGCGGAAGCCGCGGATCTTGACCTGGTCGTCGGTGCGGCCGAGGTATTCGACCTGCCCGTCGGCCCGGCGGCGCACGCGGTCGCCGGTGCGGTACATGCGCTCCCCCGGCGCCCCGAACGGGCAGGCCACGAAACGTTCGGCGGTCAGCGCGGGGCGGTGCAGATAGCCGCGGGCCAGCGGCGCCCCGGCCAGGTACAGCTCGCCGGGGAAGCCGATCGGGACGGGGCGCAGCCGGTCGTCCAGGACGTAGGCGCGGGTGTTGCGCAGCGGCCGGCCGATCACGGGCTGTGCGCTGTCGGCGAGGCGGCAGCCGAGGGTGTCCACGGTGCACTCGGTCGGACCGTAGAGGTTGTAGGCGCGCACCGAGGAGGTCTCGCGCAGGGTGCGCCACAGCTCCTCGCCGGCGGCCTCGCCGCCGAGTGCGACGACGGCGGGGCGGTGCCGGCCCTCGTCGAGCAGTCCGGCGGCGAGGAGTTGCTCGGCATAGGTCGGGGTGACGTCGAGGAAGTCGAGGCGCCGGGTGTGGACGTACTCGACCATGGCCTCGGGGTCGCGCCGTACGTCGTCGGTCAGGAGATGTGTCTCGTGGCCCGCGACCATGCACAGCAGCGTCACCCAGGAGGTGTCGAAGGACAGCGCGGCGCTGAGGCCCGCCTTGAAGTCGCCCACCCGCTCGGCCTCGGGGCGGTAGATGTCCTGCACGTGGTCGTGGAACAGGTTGGCCAGCGCCCCGTGTTCGATCACCACGCCCTTGGGGGCGCCGGTGGAGCCTGAGGTGTACAGGACGTAGGCGGGGGTGTGCGGCCCGATCGGCGCGCGGCGGTCGGCGTCGGTGATGTCCCTGGTGGGGGCCTGCGCCAGGGCCTGTACGGTGCCGGGGTCGTCCAGGGCGACGACGTGGACGCCTGGGTCCGCGGGCAGTTGGGCGGCCGCGGTGGTGAGGGCCAGCGCGGGCCGGGCGTCGGCCAGTAGGAACGCGATCCGCTCGGCGGGCTGTTCGGGGTCGACGGGCAGGTAGGCGGCGCCGGTCTTGAGGACGGCGAACAGGGCGGCCACGGCGTCGGGGGTGCGGGGCAGGGCGAGCGCCACCGTCCGTTCCGGGCCGGCGCCGAGCGCGATGAGGTGGTGGGCCAGCGCGTTGGCGCGTGCGTTGAGCTCGGCGTAGCTGAGGCGTTCGTCGGCGCAGACCAGGGCGACGGCGTCGGGGGTGCGGGCGGCCTGCCGCGCGAAGAGTTCGGGCAGGGCGGCGGCCGGGAACCGGCGGGCGGTGTCGTTCCAGCCGGTCAGGACGGTGTGGCGTTCGGCGGCGGTGAGGATCTCGGTGCGGCCGACGGGGCGGTCCGGGTCGGCGGCCACCTCGCACAGCGCCTGCCGGGCGTGGGACAGCAGCCGCTCGGCGGCCTCCTGGTCGAACAGGTCAGGCAGACAGCTCAGTTGGAGCCGGAGCCGGCTGCCGAGGGCGGCGCTGAGGGTGAGCGGGTAGTGCGCGGCGTCCCGGGAGGCGACCGGGGTGATCCGCGGCCCGTCCTCGGCGGGCGCCCCTTCGCTGTCGGGGTAGTTCTCGAACACCGTGACGGTGTCGAAGAGTTCAGCTGTTCCGGCGAGCCGCTGGATCTCCGAGAGCCCGAGGTGCTGGTGGCCCATCAGCTCGGCCTGCTCGCGCTGGAGCCGGGTCAGCAGAGCGGCGAGGGATTCGGCGGGGTCGAGCCGGCAGCGTACCGGGACGGTGTTGATGAAGAGGCCCACCATGGTTTCCACGCCCGGCAGTTCGGGCGGCCGACCGGCCACCGTGGCGCCGAAGACGACGTCGTCGCGGCCGGTCCAGCGGCTCAGGAGCAGCGCCCACACCCCCTGGACGACGGTGTTCATGGTGAGGCCGTGTGCCCGGGCGAACGCGGTCAGGGCGGCGGTGGTCTCCTCGGTCAGCTCGGTCTCGGCGAGTTCGGGGTAGGCCTGGCGGCGCGCGGGGTCGGCGGGGGCGACCAGGGTGGGCCCGTCGAGGCCGGCCAGGGCCGCGCGCCAGGCGGTCCGGGCGGCCTCCTTGTCCTGGCCGGCGAGCAGTGCCAGATAGTCGCGGTACGGGGTGGGGCGCGGCAGGGCGTCCGCGCGGCCGCCGTTGCGGTGGAGGGTGAAGAGCTCGCGCAGGAGCACCGGCATGGACCAGCCGTCGAGCAGGATGTGGTGGTTGGACAGGACGAGCCGGTGTTGTTCGGGTGCGAGGCGGATCAGGGTGAACCGCAGCAGCGGGGGGTGGTCGAGCCGGAAGCGCTCGCGCTGGTCCGCGTGGACGATGCGGTCCGCCTCGGCCTGCGCGTCGGCGCTCTCGCTGACGTCGAACTCCCGCCAGGGCAGCGGGGTTTCGCGGGCGATGACCTGGACGGGCCGGTCGAGGCCCTCGTGCCAGAAGGCGGCCCGCAGGTTGGCGTGGCGGGCCAGGAGGGCCTCGGCGGCGGCCTTCAGCGCGGGTGCGTCGAGCGGGCCGTCCAGATCCCAGATCTGCTGGACCTGGTAGACGTCCTCGGCGTCGGTGTCGTACAGGGCATGGAAGAACAGGCCTTCCTGCAGTGGGGCGAGCGGCAGGATGTCCGTGAAGTCGGCTGATGTCATCGTGTGGTCCTCCACGCGGCTTCCAGCTGTTCGATCTGCTTCTGGTCGAGGCCGACGAGGGGCAGGTCGGAGGGGGTGAATCCACCGGCACCGGGGCGCCGGACGTGGTCGGCCAGGGCCCCGAGGGCGCGGAACCAGGCGTCGGCCAGGTCGCGTACGTCCGGCTCGGCCAGCAGCGCCGGGGGCCAGGACCAGGTGGCGGTCAGAGTCGGCCCGGCGGGCAGGTCGCGGACGGCGGCGTTCAGTTCGAGCGGGTGGCCGAGCGGCATGCGGGGGTCGCTGTCGCCGCCGGGCAGGCCCTGTTCGGGGGCCGGGCCCCAGCCGTCGCTCCCGGCGGGGGCGGCGGGGGCGGCGGTGAAGCGGCCCAGGTAGTTGAAGGCGATCTCGGGCCGGGCGGGCCGGGCGAGGGCGGGGGCGGTGTCCGCGTCGAGGTGGCGCAGGATGCCGTGGCCGAGCCCGCCGTCGGGGACCGCGCGGATCTGTTCCTTGACGCGTTTGACCGCGCGGCCCGCGTCGGCGCCGCCGCGCCACACGTCGGCGAGGTCGACCGGTCCCGCGTCCAGGCGCAGCGGGTACACGCTGGTGAACCAGCCCACGGTGCGGGACAGGTCGAGGCCGTCGCCACTGTCGTGGCGGCCGTGGCTCTCGACGTCCACCAGCAGGGCGCCGGGCGCGGTGCGGCCCCTGCGGTGCTGCCAGTCGGTGACCGCGAGGGTCAGGGCGGCCAGCAGGACCTCGTTGACCTGGGCGTGGAAGGCCGCGGGGACGTCGGTGAGCAGCGGGGCGGTGTCGGCGGCGGGCAGTTCCAGGCTCAGCGAACGGGCGGTGCGCACCACATCGCGGGCGGGCTCCAGGGCGCCAGCCGCCAGTGGGTGTACGGGGCCTTCCAACAGGCGGGTCCAGGTGGCGAGTTCGGAGGTGGTGGCGGGGTCTCCGGCCCGGCGTTCGAGGTGCCGGGCCCAGCTGCGGAAGGAGGTGGCGGGCCGTTCCAGGACGGGGGCGCGGCCCGCTTGGGCGGCGCGGCAGGCGGCCTCGGTGTCGGGGACGAGGATGCGCCACGACACCGCGTCCACGACCAGGTGGTGCACCGCCAGCAGGAGCCGGCCGGGGGCGGTGGGTCCGGCGTCGAACCAGACGGCCTGGACCATCACGCCGTCGTCGGGGGTGAGGCGGGCGCCCGCGGCGGCGCTCTCGCGGTCGATCAGCGCGCGCAGCCCGGGTCCGGTCAGGCCCCGGGCGTCGGCCCGGTGCAGCAGGCGGCGGGCGGCGGCGGGGTCGGCGGGCGGCACCTCCAGACTCCACTGCCCGGCGGCGGTCCGGTGCAGCCGGGCGCGGAGCATGTCGTGGCAGTCGAGCAGCGCGGCCAGGGCCTCCCCGAGCGGCTCGGCGCGGAGCCCGGCGGGGACCTGGAGCAGGACGGACTGGTGGTAGTGGCCGGTGGGGCCGTCCAGTTCGCGCAGCCAGTGCATGATCGGGGTGAGCGGGACGGTGCCGGTCGCGGCGGACGCCGGTTCGTGCGCGGTGATGGGGGCCTGTTCCTTGGCGGCACGGGCGAGGGCGGCGGGCGTACGGTGGCGGAAGATGTCGCGCGGGCTGATCTTGAGGCCTTCCCGGCGGGCCTGGATCACCAGTTGGAGGGCGAGGATGCTGTCGCCGCCGAGGTCGAAGAAGCTGTCGTCGGGGGCGACTTGGGGCAGTCCGAGGAGGCCGGCGATCAGCCGGGCGAGGATGCGCTCGCGGGGCGCCTCGGCCTCGCCGGCCGGCTCGGGGGCGGGCACCGGGAGCGCGGCGAGGTCGGGGCGGCCCTGCGGAGTGAGCGGAATGGCGTCCAGGGTGACGACGGTGTCGGGCAGCAGATAGCCGGGGAGCTCGGCACCCAGGGCGGCCCGGATGCCCTCGGCGGTGGGCCCGTGCGCGGCGACGTAGCCGATGATCCGGGGCTTTGCGCCGGGCCGCCGGTCGACGCGGACGGCCGCTGCGGCGACCCCCGGACGGCGGGCCAGTGCGCCCGCGATCGCGCCGGGGTCGACGCGTATGCCGTGCAGGACGGTCAACTGCTCGGCCCAGCCGCGCAGTTCGAGGCCGTCCTCGGCGGCGAACCGGGCCAGCCGTCCGGTGGGTGCGCCGTCCAGGTGGAGCTCACCGATCGAGCCCACCGGCATGTCCCGGCCGGCCCGGTCGAGGACGCGCACGGGGCGGCCGGGCAGCGGGCCGTCCAGCAACACCCCGTACAGAGAGGGGAGTTCGGCGGTGTGCGGGGTGGTGGCGGCGGGCGGCTGCGCCCAGGCCGTGAGCAGGGCGCGGTCTGCGGGGCCGGTCAGGTCGACGTCCGTCACGGGGGTGTCGGGGCGGTCCACGCAGGCCGTCAGCATGGTCCGCAGGTGATCGGTGAGGCGGGCCACCGTGTCGTGGTCGTACAGGTCGGTGCGGTATTCGACGACGACGGCGAGCCCGTCGGCCTCGTCGGTGACGCCGACCACGAGGTCGACGCCGACGGTGGAGCCCTCGGGGGCGATGGGCGTCACCTCGACGCCGGCCAGCCGCAGCCGGTGCATGCTCTCGGTGGTCGCGCCGTCGACCTGGAACAGCACCTGGAACAGCGGGTGCCGGCTCGGGTCGCGCAGCGGGCGCAGGGCGTCCACGACCCGTTCGAAGGGGGCGTCCTGGTGGGTGAGGGCGTCGAGCACCGAGTCGTGGTGCTGGGCGAGCAGATCGCGCAGGGTGGCACCGGGGGGCAGGGCGCCGCGCAGGGCGACGGTGTTCACGAAGGGGCCGATGAGGCCCTCGGTGAGCGGGTGGGTGCGGCCCGCGACCAGCGAGCCGACCGCCAGGTCGGCGGCGCCGGTCCAGCAGTGCAGGACGGCCATGAACGCGGTGAGCACGGTGGTGAACAGGGTGGTGCCGGTGGTGCGGCAGTGGGCGTGCAGCCGCTCGGACAGCTCCCGGCCGTAGCTGACGCGGAGCCGGTCGGCGGCCCCGTCGTGGCTGGGCGGGCGGGGCCGGTCGGCGGGCAGGTCGGTCTCCACAAGACCGTCGAGGCGGCCGCGCCAGTAGTCCAGGTGGCGGCGCACGGCCGGGGCGTCGGCCCGGTCGCGCTGCCACAACGCGTAGTCGCCGTACTGGACTTCGGGGCGCCCCAGCGCTGTTCCGTGGGTCGCGTAGGAGGCGCTGAGCTCGTCCCACAGCACCCGCTCGGACCAGGCGTCGAAGGCGATGTGGTGGAGGACCAGGACCAGTTGGTGCCGGTCCGGGGCGAGGACGAGCAGCGCGGCGCGCAGCGGCGGGTCCTGGGTGAGGTCGAACGGCCGGTCGGCGAGGTCCGCCGCCACCCGGCGGGCGTGCGCCTCGTCGGTCACCTCGACGGGGACCAGGACGGGTGCGGTGCCGGGCGCTTCGACCCGCTGCTGGAACACCGCGTCGCCGACGGCCCGGCCGTCGGCGTGGAAGCGGGTGCGCAGTATCTCGTGGCGGGCCACCAGGTCCTGGACGGCGGCGGTCAGGGCGGCCCCGTCGAGGGCGCCGGTCAGCTCGCACAGCAGCGGCACATGGGAGTGGGCGCCGGCGGGTGCGTTCTGGTGGGCGAACCAGAGCCGCCGCTGGGCCGAGGACATCGGGAAGGCGGGCCGGTCGCCGTCCCGGGGCGCGGGCCGCAGCTCGGGGCCGGTGGCGCGGGCGGTGACCCGGCTGTTCAGCAGGGCGCGCTGGGCCGGGGTGAGGCCGGTGAGCCGGGCGAAGGGGTCCTGGCTCACGACCGGTCCTCGATGGGGGCGAGCAGGACGTCGGCGACGTCCTGGCCGAGCTGGCGGGTGACGCCACGGCCCAGGACACGGGCCAGGTCGGCCAGATCGCGGGCCCGCAGCACGGCGGCCAGCTCGATCTCGATGCCGAGCAACTGCTGGAGGCGGAAGGTGAGTTGGGTGGCGAGCAGGGAGTTGCCGCCGAGGGCGACGAAGGAGTCGTCGCGGCCGACCCGTTTGACGTCCAGGAGGTCCTCCCAGGCCATCGTCAGGAGCTCCTCCAGCGGGGTCCGCGGGGGCTGGTGGCCCGCGCCGTCCCTTGCTGCCTCGGCGCGCGGGTGCGGCAGCGCCTTGCGATCGACCTTGCCGTTGGCGTTGAGCGGTACGGCGTCGATCCGCATGAGGGTGCTGGGCAGCAGGTATTCGGGGAGCCGCGCGGCGAGGTGGTCGTGCAGCTCGGCCTCGGTGACGGGGCCGCCGGCCACGTAGTAGCCGACCAGCCGGCGGCTGCCCCGCTCGGTGCCGAGGACGGCGGCGACGGCCTGGGTGACGGCCGGGTGGTCGGCGAGGACGACCTCGACCTCGCCGGGTTCCACCCGGTAGCCGTTGATCTTGACCTGGTCGTCGACCCGGCCCAGGAAGTCCAGGGCCCCGCTGGGCAGCCAGCGGCCGAGGTCGCCGGTCCGGTACATGCGGGCGCCGGGTTGCGCGGCGTACGGGTCGGGCAGGAAGCGGTCGGCGGTCAGCCCCGGCCGCCCGGCGTAACCGCGTACCACGCAGGCGCCGCCGATGTAGAGCTCGCCGGTCACGCCGACCGGCACCGGGTTGAGGGCCGCGTCCAGAACGTACATCGTGGTGTTGGGGATGGGGCGGCCGATGGGGACGAGCTCGCTGGTGAGGGGGGCGTCGATGAAGTGGACGCTGTTGCCGACGGACGCCTCGGTGGGCCCGTACTCGTTCAACACAACTGAATCCGGGTCGAGTTGGCGCCAGCTGTTCAGGTTGCGGCTGGGGAAGGCGTCGGCGCCGACCGCGAGGGTGGCGGCCAGCGTGCGGGCCTGCTCGGGGCCAAGCAGCTGGCCGAGCAGGTCGAGGTGGCCGGGGGTCATCTTGACGAAGTTGAACGGGGCGAGCTCGGTGAGGCGGGCCGCCAGCTCGATGGAGTCCAGGCCGTCGTGCAGCATGCACAGCCGCTCGCCCATCATCAGCGGGGTGTAGAGGTTGGGCACGATCATGTCGAAGGCGATCGAGGAGAACACGGGTGCGCCGCCGGAGCCGCGCGAGGCGTAGCCCTCCTCGCACCAGCCGAGGTAGTTGACGACGCCGTAGTGGGCGACCTGGACGCCCTTGGGCCGGCCGGTGGAGCCGGAGGTGTAGATGACGTACATGAGGTTGTCGGGGGTGCTGGTGCGGCCCAGGTCGTCGCCCGGCAGTGCGGCGGTCCGCCCGGCGATCCGGTCGAGGCGGTGCACCTCCCAGGGGCCCTGCGGGACCCGTCCGGCGAGCGCGGTGTCGGTGAGCACCGCGGTGGCGCCCGCGTCCTGGAGCACGAACTCAAGTCGGTCCGCGGGGTATTGGGGGTCCATCGGCAGGTAGGCGGCGCCGGACTTGAGGATGCCGAGGAGGGCGACGACGAGTTCGGTGTCGCGGTGCAGACAGACCCCGATCACCGTTTCGGGCCCGGCGCCCTGGTCGCGCAGGAACCTGGCGAGCTGGTTGGCGCGGCGGTTGAGCTGCTCGTAGCTGAGCTCGCCCTGTCCGTCGACCACGGCGACGGCCCCCGGGTTGCGGCGCACCTGCTGCTCGAAGAGCTCGTGGACGCAGCGGTCGAGCGGGTAGTCGCGGGCGGGGCCGTTCCACTCACGGAGCATCCGGCGGCGCTCCACCGCGCCCAGCGGGGAGAAGTCCTCGTGCCGGGCCCCGTCGTGGACCATCGCGGCGAGCACCGCGAGGTAGTAGCCGCGGATCGCCTCGGCCTGGGCGTCGGCGAGCTTGGCGGTGTAGTAGTCGAGTCGGAGCAGCACACGCATCGAGCGGGGGTCGCGCAGGAAGCCGGTGGACAGCGAGTAGTTGGTGGGCTCGGCGCGGTAGTCGCCGGTGGACTCGACGCGGTTGCCGAGCACCGAGACGCCGGAGCCGAGGACGTCGGCCATGACGTGGAAGTGGTTGTAGACGAAGGTGTTGTCGAACAGCTCCGACTGGCCGAGTGCCCACTGGATGTTGGCCAGCGGGTAGCGGCGGTGCGGCAGGAGCTCCTCCTCCGCGTGGTGGACGCGCTGGACGAGGTCGCCCCAGGTGCCGCCGCTCAGGTCCACCCGGATCGGCGGCATGTTGAGGAACATGCCGCAGACCTCGGTGCTGTCGACGTCCTCGGGGCGGCCGTTGGCGGTGATGCCGGTGACGACGTCGGGCCGGCCGGTGGCCGCCCCGATGACCTTGAGGTGGGCGGTGAGCAGGACCGTCTTGAACGGCACTCCGGTGCGGGCCGCGAGGTCGAGCAGGCCCTCCACGACGTCCTCGGAGAGCAGGGCCTCCAGCGAGCGGTGGGTGGCTTCGCGGTTGGAGGTGAACCGCCAGTGCTGTACGCCGTCCTCGGTGCGCCCGGTGATCGAGGTGTCCTCGCTGAGGGCGGCCGCCGGGCCGTTGTCGTCGTCGGGCCAGCGGGGCAGGGTGACCGGGGTGTAGTCGGCGTACTTGTCGAGCCAGTACTGCCGCTCCTCGGGGGCGGCAGCGGTCTCCCGCTCCAGGGCGATGAAGTCGCGGAAGGAGGAGCGCGGCGAGGGGACGGGCCGGCTGCCGGGGTCGGCGAGGAGCTGGAGGTAGCGCTGGAAGACCTCGGCGTGGAAGGTGAACAGGCTCCAGCCGTCGAAGATCGCATGGTGTTCGGTGAGCGACCACTGGAAGGTGTCGTCGGTGCGGCGGTGCAGGAACAACCGCAGGAACGGCGGCTCGGCGAGGTCGAAGGGGCGCTGCCGCTCGGCGTGGAACAGATCGAGCAGCACCTGTTCCTGCTCCTGCTCGGACCGGCCCCGCACGTCCTCGACGACCATGGGGAGTTCGGCCGACGGGTGGACCAGCTGGAGCGGTTCCTGGTAGGTGCCGAGGTCGAAGGAGGTGCGCAGGATGGGGTGCCGGTCGACGGCGTCCTGCATGGCGCGGCGGAACAGCTCCGCGTCGAAGGGGGCGCGCAGATGGAAGCTGTTGAGGTTGTGGTATGGCAGGTTCTCCCGGTCGAGCTCCATGTGGTAGATCATTCCGGTCTGGAGCACCGACATCGGGAAGGCGTCCTCCAGGCTCTCGGGCAGTGCGGCCCGGTCGTCGGCGCTCAGCATCGAGAACGGGGCGATGCCCCGGTCGGCACCGGTCGGCTCCACCGGCCGTGCCCGCGCGCCGAGTTCGGCGATGACGGGGGTGCGGAACAGTTCCTGGAGGGAGATCTCCCAGCCGCGCTGCTTGGCGAGGCCGATGACCTGGAGGCTGCGGATCGAGTCGCCGCCGAGGTCGAAGAAGCTGTCGTGGATACCGACCCGGTCCAGGCCCAGGACCTCGGCCCACACGTCGGCGAGCGCCTGCTCGGCGGCGTCCCGGGGGGCCGCGTACTCCTGGTTGAGTTCAGGGCGCGCGGAGTCCGGGGCGGGCAGCGCCGCCCGGTCGACCTTGCCGTGCGCGGTCGTCGGCAGTTCGTCGAGGACCACGAACGCGGCGGGCACCATGTGCTCGGGCAGCCACCCGGCGAGGTATTCGCGCAGCACCCCGGTGGAGAGGGACCCGGCCGCCTCGACGTAGCCGACGAGGCGGGGCGCCTGGCCGCCGTCGGTTCGGACGGTCACCGCGGCCGCGCGGACCAGGGGATGGCCGACGAGCACGGCCTCGACCTCGCCGGTCTCGATGCGGAACCCGCGCACCTTGACCTGGTCGTCGTTGCGGCCCAGGTATTCGAGCTCGCCCCGGGCGTCGCGGCGCCCCACGTCCCCGGTGCGGTAGAGGCGGGCGCCGGGCTCTGCGCCGAACGGGTCGGGCAGGAAGCGGGCCGCGGTCAGCGCGGGCCGCCCCAGGTAGCCGAGGGCGACGCCGCCCCCGCCGACGTACAGCTCGCCGGGCACCCCGGTGGGCACGGGGCTGCCCCAGCGGTCCAGGACGTACACCCGCAGGTCGGGGACGGGGATGCCGATGGGGCTCCCGCCGGCCGCCACGTCGGCGGGGCCGAGCGGCCGGTAGGTGACGTGGACGGTGGTCTCGGTGATGCCGTACATGTTGACGAGGCGGGGCTCGTCGCTGCCGTGCCGGGCGAACCAGCGGCCCACGCTCGCCAGGTCCAGGGCCTCCCCGCCGAACACGACAAGGCGCAGGCTCAGCGCGCCGGGCGCCTCGGCGTCGACGGCTTCCAGGGCGCGGAAGGCGGACGGCGTCTGGTTGAGTACGGTGACCCGCTCCGCGCGCAGCAGCGCGTGGAATTCCTGCGGGGAGCGGCTGGTGGCGTACGGGACGACGACGAGCCGGCCGCCGTGGGCGAGCGCGCCCCAGGTCTCCCACACCGAGAAGTCGAAGGCGTACGAGTGGAACAGCGTCCACACGTCGGCCGGGCCGAAGCCGAACCAGGGGGCGCTGGCGGTGAGTAGCCGAGCCACGTTGCGGTGGGTGACCTGGACGCCCTTGGGCCGGCCGGTCGAGCCCGAGGTGTAGATGAC
Organism: Streptomyces sp. NPDC050485; assembly: GCF_044458185.1. NCBI lineage: Bacteria > Bacillati > Actinomycetota > Actinomycetes > Kitasatosporales > Streptomycetaceae > Streptomyces > Streptomyces sp. NPDC050485. The sequence continues at coordinate 24,946 of NZ_JBITHR010000007.1, forward strand.
GTAGGCCACGTCGTCGCCGGACACCGCGACTTCGGGGGCGGTGGTCGGCGCGGCGGCGACGGCCGCTGCCTCGGCGGCCGGGTCGATCACCTTCCAGGGGCCCTGCGGGAGCCGCGCCTCGGGTCCGGAGCGGGTGAGCACGACGCGGGTACCGGAGTCTTCGAGGAGGTGCCGCAGCCGTTCGGTCGGGTAGTGCGGGTCGAGCGGGAGGTATCCGGCGCCCGCCTTCAGGACCGCGAGGAGGCCGACGACCAGGTCGGCGCCGCGCTCCTCGCACACGCCGACGAGGTCGCCGGGGACGACTCCGGCGCAGCGCAGGTGGTGGGCCAACTGGTTGGCGCGGACGTCGAGTTCGCGGTACGGGAGCGACTGGCCGCCGTCGGTGAGCGCGACGGCGTCGGGGGCGCGGCGGGCCCATTCGGCGACGAGCTCGTGCACGGGGCGGGCGGGCCGCGCGGCGGCCGGGGGCCCGGTGAGGGCGGCGCGCTCGGCGGCGTCGAGGAGGTCCACTTCGCCGAGCCGGACGGCGGGTTCGGTAAGGACCGCGTCCAGGAGGCGCAGATAGCGGTCGGCGGTGGCGGCGACGGTGGTCTCGTCGAAGAGGTCGGTGTTGTACTCGATCTCCATGCGGGTGGTGTCCCGGCCGACGATGACGTTCCAGGTCAGGTCGAACTTGGCGGTGCCGCGCTCGGGGGCGCTCGCGGTCAGTTCGGCCCGTCCGAGGCGGTGGCCGCCCGCGGGTTCGCGCTGGAGGCCGAACACGGTCTGGAAGACGGGGCTGTGGCTGAGCACCCGGTCGAGGCCGAGGACGTCGACGAGCCGCTCCAGCGGGACGTCGGGGTGGGCGTATCCGTCGGCGGCGGTGGCCGCGACCCTGCGGACCAGCTCGGCGAAGGAGGGGTTGCCGGTCAGGTCGGCGCGCAACGGAAGGGTGTTGACGAGCAGCCCGACCGTGCCGCCGAGCCCGTCGTGGTCACGGGTGGCCACCGAGGTGCCCACGATCAGGTCCTGCTGGCCGGTGGCGCGGGCGAGCAGGGCGAAGAAGGCGCTCAGCAGGACGGTGAACTCGGTCGTGCCGTGTGCGGCGGCACCGGTCCGCACCGCGTCCGCGGTGTGCGGGGGCAGCGGCACGGTCAGGGTGCGTCCGACGAAGGTCTGCTGCGGCGGCCGGGGGCGGTCCGCGGGCAGTTCGAGGACCTGCGGCGCTCCGGTCAACTGCCGCTTCCAGTACGCCACTTGACCGTCCATGCGGCCCGCGGCCCACTGCTCGCGCTCGAACGCGGCGAAGTCCCGGTACTGCGGGGCCGGCTCCGGCCGCCAGGGCTCACCCGCCTCGATCGCCTCGTAGGCGGCGGTTAGGTCGCCCAGGAGCAGGTCGAGCGAGAGCCCGTCGCAGGCGATGTGGTGGACGGTCAGCACCAGGAGGTGTTCGTCCGCGCCGAGCCGGACGAGCAGCAGCCGCAGCGGCTGCCCCTGGGCCAGCGCCAGCGGACGGCGCACCTCCTCCTCGGCGAGGGTCGCGGCGGCGGCGGCGCGCCGCTCGGCGTCCAGCGCGGTCAGGTCGCGCCGCTGGAAGGGGGTTTCGGCCACGCCGCGCACCACCTGGACCGTCTCGCCGTCGACCGTGACGTACCCGGTGCGCAGCACGGAGTGCCGGGCCACCACCTCGGCGACGGCCCGCTCCAGGACGCCCGCGTCGAGCGGCCCCGCCACCTGGTAGGCCGTGCCCACGTTGTAGGTCGCGGTGCCGGGCTGCCACTGCTCGAAGAACCACATCTGGCGCTGGGCGAAGGACAGCGGGCCGGTCGCGGCGGCCGGCCGGGCGTCGTCGGACGCGGCCGGCGCCGAGGGCTCCTGCGCCGGGACGTCGACGCCCTCCGCCGCCAGGAGGAGGTCGAGGATGGCCATGTCACTCGGGTCTCTCGGGTCTTCGGACTGCCGCGTCCCACTGACCATGGTTGAACCGTGCCCTTCAGCGTGCCGGGAGGGGAAAGTGCCTGACTCGGGTGGTGGTACAGGGTGGCGGTGCGAGTGCCGGTCAGTCGGCGGGGGTGGCCGCCGCCAGGCGCTCGCGGACGCTGCGCGGGCGCATGTCCGTCCAGGTCTCGTCAATGTGCTCAAGGCATTCGGGCAGGGTGCCGCGGGTGCCCTCGTCGAACCATCCGGCGGGGTTCGCCCGCTCCGCCGGCCATACCGAGTACTGCTCCTCGCTGTTCAGAACCACCTTGTAGGCCAGCTCGGTCTCGCTCATCGCGGTCACTCCCCGCTCGTGTCATGGCTGTTGTGGTCATGCGCCCGTTCCCGGCCGCCGTCAGCGGCGCAGCCCGCCCGGGCCAGTAGTTCGCGGCGCTCCTGCGGGGTCATCGCCCACATCCGCAGCACCGCCCCGGCCACCCGCCGCAACAGCTCCGGGTCGGCGGCGTGGGCCGTGACGACCGCGGTCAGCGCCCGGACGGTCGGTGCGCGGAACAGGTCGGCGGCCGCGACCTTGACCCGCAGGGTCTCGCGGAGCCGGGAGTTGAGCCGCAGCGCGTCCAGGGAGCGGCCGCCCAGCGCGAAGAAGTCGCTGTGCGGCCCGACGGACTCCCGAGGCAGGTCGAGGACTTCGGCCCACAGCCCGGCGAGCACGCTCGCCACCGGGCCGTCGGCGGCGGCCGACTCCGGTTGTTCCAGCGGTGGTTCGTCCTGGGTCCGGCCCCCGGGCGCCGCGCCCAGGGTCCGGTCGGTCACCTTGCCGACCGGCGCGTCCGGCTGGTCGAGGAGGGCCGACAGGAGCGCGAGGTAGTCCGCCGCGAGCCGCTCGATCCTGGCCCGGTCGAACAGATCGGTGGCGTAGCTGAACAGGCCGTCGGCCGCCGCCCCGCGCTCGGTGACGGTCAGGATCAGATCGAGCTTGGCGGCGCCGGTGCCGACCAGCTCGTGCGACCAGGCCAAGCCGCCGGGGGCGGCCACCCGCGCCTCCTCGGCGAGCTCGAAGGCGACCTGGTAGACGGGCGAGCGGCCGGGCCGGCGCTCCGGTTGGAGCCGCCCGACCAGGACGTCGAAGGGGACCTCCTTGCGGCCGAACGCGGCGAGGATCCGGGCCCGGGTGCGGTCGAGCAGCTCCTCGAAGTCCGGGTCGCCCGCCGCGTCGCTGCGCAGCGGCAGCATGGTGAACAGCGGCCCGATCAGCTGCTCGGCGGCCAGCCGGTCCCGCAGTGCCACATTGGTGCCGACGACCAGGTCGGGCAGGCCCGAGCGGTGATGCAGCAGCGCCTGGAACGCCGTGAGCAGCACCGGGTACGCAGTGGTGCCGCGCGCCCTGGCGAACTCCCTTACTCTGCCGGTCAGTTCGTCGGGCAGGGCGAACGGCACGGTGCCCCCGGCGTGGCTCGGCGCGGCGGGCCGGGGCCGGTCCGCCGGGAGGTCGAGCAGGGCCGGGGCGCCGGCCAGCTCCCCGCGCCAGAAGCGCAGGGCCTCGTCGAGGACGTCGTCGCTCAGCGCGGCGCGCTCCCGGGTGGCGACGTCGCCGTACTGCACCGGCAGCGCCGGCAGTCGCGGCGCACGGCCCACCGCGGCCGCGTCGTAGCCTTCGGCGAGTTCGGCGAGCAGCACCCCGAACGACCAGCCGTCGTGCACCAGGTGGTGCACATTGAGCAGCAGGACGTGCCGGTGGGCGGAGAGGTGCAGCAGGTCGGCGCGGACCAGCGGGCCGGCTTCGAGGTCGAAGGGCTCCCGGGTGCTCCGGGCCATCAGCCGATCGGCCGCGCCCGCGCGCCCGCCCTCCTCGGTGGCCGACAGGTCGTGCCGCACCCACGGCAGCCGGGGCTCCGCGTGGACGGCCGCCCGGGGCGCGCCGCCGTCGTCGCGGAACACGGTGCGCAGCACCTCGTGCCGGCCCAGCACCGCTTCGAGGGCCTGCCGCAGCAGGGTCTCATCCAGCGGTCCGTGGATCCGCAGGGCCCAGGGCATGTGGTAGGCGGCGGTGCCGGGCGACCACTGCTCGAACAGCCAGATGCGTTCCTGTGCGTACGACACCGCGGGCGCGGCCCCCTCGGGCCGGGGCGCGGGCGGCGCCGCTGCCGGCGGGTCGTCGCGGTCGGCGAGGGCCTGCTCGACCACCTCGGCCACCGTGCGCACCGTGACGGCGCTGGACAGCAGCTCCCTTGCGTGGCCGATGCCGAACCGTTCGCGCAGCCGGTTGGCGGCGCGGACCGCGGCCAGCGAGCCGCCGCCGAGCGCGAAGAAGCTCTCGTCGCGGCCGATGGAGCGGTGGTCGGCGAGATCGAGGAGCTCCGCCCAGAGCCGGGCCACCGCGCCCTCCACCGGGCCGATGGGCGGCTGCCGTTCGGGGGCGGGGCGCGCGGGCGCCGTCCGGACGGCCTCGGTGCGAGGGGCCACGGGCAGTTCGGCGTCGGGGGTGCCCGGGTCGCGTTCGAGGATGTCCCGCACGGCGGCCAGGTCCGCCAGGAAGCCCTTGATGCCGTCGGCCGAGTGGCGGTCGCCGTCGTAGTCGGCGGTCAGCGTGTCCGGTGCGAGCCGCAGCACCACGCCATGGCCGGTCCGCAGCGGCGCGTCGGCCGCCGGAAGGTCGGTGACGACCAGCGGCGGGGGCGTCGCGGCGGGCGGGCCGCCGGCCGCGAGCTCGCCGGACACCTCGATCAGCTCCAGCCCCGCCGCGCCCTCGCGCAGGACACCGACGGCCGCCTCGGTACGTCCTGTGGTGCGGCGCAGCACCGCCAGGACCACGATGGTGAGCCGGTCGAGCGACGGGCTGGGCCACGGGGTGGCGCAGCGGTCCCGGAAGTACTGCGGCACGAGGGGCGCCGGCCGGTCCGGGGGCAGGCCGACGGCCGGGGTTCTGGGCCGGGGCCCGGCGGAGTGCGCGTTCAACGGTCAGCGCCCTTCGGCCTGACGGGCCGGGGTCGTCACCCGCGCCACGAGGTTGTCGCCGAGCACGAGGTGGTCGAGCCGGGAGCGCAGATAGGTGCGCAGCGCTTCCGCCGGGTCGCAGATGACCGGCTGGCCGCGCAGGTTGAAGGAGGTGTTGAGCAGCACGGGAATGCCGGTCAACTCTCCGAAGGCGCCGATGAGTTCCCACAGCCGCTCGTTGTCGGCACGGCGCACGATCTGGATGCGGGCGGTGCCGTCGACGTGGGTCACCGCGGGCAGGGCGGTGCGGTACTCCTCCTTGGTCCGCACCACGAACAGCATGTGGGCGTAGCGGGCGGGGCTGCCGTCGGCGACGTCGAAGAAGCGGTGGACGTCCTCCTCGCGCGCCACGGGGGCGAACGGGCGGAAGTCCTCGCGCTGTTTGACCAGCGTGTTGAGGCGGTCGCGCATGCCGGGGTCGCGTGGGTCGGCGAGGATGCTGCGGTTGCCGAGGGCGCGCGGGCCGAACTCCATGCGGCCCTGGAACCAGGCGACCACGTCGCCGTCGGCGAGCAGCCGGGCGACGTCGCCGACGAGCTGCGGCGCCTCCTCGTAGCGGCGCGCGCTGCACCCGTCCGTCCCGACCAGCAGCGTCGCGATCTCGTCGGCGCCGTACTCGGGCCCCCAGTACGGCATCGTCATCCGGCCGCGCACATCCGCCCGGGCCCGCTGCTGGTGGACGTGGAGGGCGGCGCCGAGTGCGGATCCGTCGTCGCCGGCGGCGGGCTGCACGAAGACGTCGTCGAAGAGGCTACTGCGCGAAATCAGGCCGTTCGCCGTGCAGTTGAGGGCCACGCCCCCGGCCAGGCACAGCCGGCGCAGCCCGGTCTCCTCGGCGAAGTGCCGCAGGACGTGGGTCAGGGTCAGCTCCAGGGCCGTCTGGACGGCGGCCGCCATGTCCATGTGGCGCTGTTCGAGCGGCTCGCCGGGCGCGCGGGGCGGACCGAAGACGCGGGTCAGCTCGCGCAGGGCGCCGGCCTGGGTCTCCTGTTCGCGCCACCCGCGGTTCTCGCCGAGCAGGGGGATCGTGTACGTCCCCTTGGCGCCGAGCCGCACCAGCTCGCCGAGCTGTTCGGCGTGGCGTTCGCGGTCGCCGTAGGGCGCCAGGCCCATCACCTTGTACTCGTCCATCGCGTACTCGAAGCCGAGGTGGAGGGTGGCGGCGCCGTAGAGGGCGCCCAGCGAGTGCAGCGCCGACACCTTGTGCACGGGCTCCATGTCGCGGCCGCGGCCGACGGCCACGGTGAGGCTCTCGGTCTCGCCCATGCCGTCGGCCACCAGGATCAGCGCCTCGTCGAAGCCGCTCAGGTGGTAGGTGCTGGCCGCGTGGGCCATGTGGTGGGACACCGGAACGAAGCGGGTCGACCAGTCCACGTCCGGCCAACGGGAGGCGAGTTGGGCGCGTGCCACCTCGGGCGAGTGCACCTCGTGGAAACGGTCGCGGGTGTAGTCGCCGACCTCGTCGACCTCGGAGTGGCGGTAGTCGAAGCCGTGGGCGACGTGGTCCACGTCGGCCATGTCGAGGCCGGCCTGCCGCAGACAGAATTCGATGGCGCGGACGGGAAAGGCGCCGGTGGTCTTCTCTCCAGTGAACCGCTCCTCGGCGGCGGCCGCCACCACGCCGTCATCGGTGACGAGTGCGGCCGCCGAATCCAGGCCCTGGACGATTCGGTAGTGCCGGGGGTCGAGCCCGGGCAGCCGACGCCGCTTGAAATCGATGCTGTTGTACATGCCGCTGATTCCGATGACTCGCATGGGCTCCCGCCTCGATGTCGTACCGCACCACAAAGCGCACCGGTCCACGAAGACCAACTGGGGTGACAGTAGGCGGGCCCGGCGGAGCCCGTCCCCCGCCCCGAGGCGGGGAATGAACCCCGTCCCCGGGATGGGGAGTTGGCTGCCGGGCGGCGGTACTTTCTGGCAGGTGGCAGCCGTGGGCGACCCGATTTCCGCTGCGGAATGCCGGCACGTGGCAGTCGCCCGTCCGAAGCTTCAGCCAACCAGCCAGGATGCCCGAGGAAACATATGGTCACCGAGTCACCCATTGAGTCCGATGGTCCGGCCACCCTGCGCCGGACCGGATTCGCGAGACTGTGGACCGCCACCACGTTCTCGGCCCTGGCCGACGGCCTGTATCTGATGGTGCTGCCGCTGGTCGCCCTCGATCTGACCCGCTCACCGACGCTCATATCGGGAATCCGCGTCGCGCAGACGCTGGCCGGATTCGCGATCGGTCTGCTGGCCGGCGTCCTGGTGGACCGGTTCAACCGCAAGAGGCTCACCATGCACGCGAATCTGATCCGCGGCACCTGCATGCTGGCCCTCGCGGTGACCGCGAGCCTGGGCGGCCTCCATCTGCCCATGCTGTACGCGGCGGCGTTCCTCATCGGAATCGCGGAGACCGTCACCGACACCGCCGAGCAGGCGCTGGTCCCGATGGTGGTGGAGAAGGAGCGGCTGAGCCGCGCCAACAGTCTCATCTACGGCACCCAGACCGTGCTCAACGACTTCGTCGGCGCTCCGCTGGGCGCCGCGCTGCTGGGGGTGGCGACGGCGGTCGCGCTCTACACCCCGGCCGGGCTGTATCTCGCGGCCGTGGTGGTGCTGCTGCCGCTCAGCGGACGGTTCACCGCACAGCACCACACGACGACCCGGAGCTCCGTCATGGCCGACGTGAAGGCCGGAGTCAAGGAGCTGTGGCGCGACAAGGCGCTGTTCCAGATCGCCCTGTTCCAGAGCTGCTCGCAGTTCGCGAACATGGCCTTCTTCTCGGTGTTCGTGGTGTTCGCGGTCGGCTCGTCCTCCGCGCTCGGCCTGTCGGAGTTCGGCTACAGCCTCCTCATCACCGCCGCCGCGGCCGGCGCGGTGCTGGGGTCGGTCTGTGCCGACCGGGTCATCGGGCGGCTGCGCGGCCGGACGGTCCTGCTGCTCATGACCGGCGGGCTGACCCTCTGCTTCGGCGCTCCCGCGGTGCTCGCCAACCCGTTCGCGGTCGGTGCGGCGCTCGCGGTCTCCGGGTTCGTGACCGCGGTGGGCGGCATCTTCACGGTGTCCTTCCGGCAGTCGTTGGTGCACGAGAGCATGCTGGGGCGGGTGACCGCGGGCAGCCGGATGCTGTCGCTGGCGGCCCGTCCGCTGGGGGCGCTCGCGGGCGGCGCGATCGCCCAACTCGCCTCGCCCAGGGCCCTGTTCATACTGCTCGCGCTCATCATGGCCGCCTCGGTGGGCCTGGTGTGGCGGGTCTCGGCCTCACTGCCCGGCCCGTCCGCCACCGCTCACTGAGCGCGGCGGCCCGCGAGCCCGTGGCGGTAGGCGAAGGCCGCGGCCTGGAGCCGGTCCCGCAGATCGAGTTTCCGCAGCAGCTGGGAGACGTGGTACTTCACGGTGGGCTCGCCGATGAACAGCTGGGCGGCTATCTCCAGGTTCGACAGTCCGTCCGCGACCAGGCCGAGCACCTCCCGCTCCCGTACGGTCAGTGCATCGGCCGCGCCACCGGCGCCGGCGGAGAAGCGGCCCGACAGATGGCCGAGGAGATATCCCGCGACCCGCGCGTCCAGATATCCGTCGCCCGCCATGACGATGCGGATGGCCCGGAGGAATTCCGGCGCCTCCCGGTCCTTCACCAGTATTCCCGCCACCCCGGTGCGGGCCGCGCGTACCACCGAGGCATCGATGTCATGGGTCATCAGAATCACTCGCGGAAAACGGAATTCGCCGGTGCCGGGCGCCCCTGTTGTCGTGGTCGCAGGGGGCCCGCAGACCCGGCGGGCCAGTTCCGTGCCGCTCATTCCGGGCAGATCCATGTCGGCCAGGATCACATCGGGGCGTACCGCTTCCGCGAGGGCGAGGCCCTGCGGCCCGTCGCTCGCCACCCCTGCGACGTCGACGCCGGCGAGAGCGCCGAGCACCGATTCGAGTCCGGCCCTGGACAGTTCACTGCCGTCGCACAGAAGGATCCGTACGGATGCCACCCCGGATGACCGCTGCACGGGACCCGGTCGTTCTCTCGTTTCGCGCACAGTGACCCTTCCTCGAAGTACGGATTCCCTGGAGCCGGATTTGTCTGCCACCATTTCCGCGAGCAAACGCATCGGCGTCTTCTGCGGTTCGCGCCCCGGCACGGGGTGGAAGTACGAACGGACGGCGCTGGAGCTGGGTGCCGCGCTCGCCCGGCGCGGCGCCGGACTGATCTACGGGGTCGGGAAAAGGGGTGCCAACGGCGTGATCGCCAGGGCGGCGCTCAAGGAGGGCGCCCGGGTGACCGGGGTGATTCCCCATGAGCTGTATGCGCAGGATCATCTGCCCGATGCCTGCGGCGAGATATTCGTGGTGCGCTCACTGCGCGAACGCACGTCGCTGATCTACCGGTTGTCGGACGCCTTCCTGGTGCTGCCGGGCGGCTACGACACCCTCGACCAGCTGATGGAGACCGCCGCCCGCAATCAGCTCGGCGTCCATCGGAAGCCGGTGGTCCTTGTGAACGTGGACGGGTTCTTCGACCCGTTGCTGGCCATGCTGGACCGGATGAGCGAGGAGGGCTTCTTCTCCGCCGCGGACCGGGCCATCGTCCAGACCGCGCCCGAACCGGAGGCGGCGCTCGACGCGCTGGGCCTGCCCGAGGTGTACTGCTGAGGCGTCGGCTTCATGGCTTCCTTGAACATGGAGAGCATGGAGTCCTTACGGGGACGGGTCACCGGGGTGCGCCAGGAACGGCAGCCACTGTGACACCGCCTGGTCAACGGGCCATCCACGTCCCATAGATGCCCGTAGAGACGATCTGGGGAGACACTCCGTGGAAACGCTCCGTGGAGACGCTCGTGGATGTCGCCGACCGACGGCGTCCGCGGGCTCGGCGACGACGACGCCGATCGCGCCAAGCCCGCGTACACCGACACACAAGAGCCGGACCGCGCGATCCTGAAGCGCGGCCCGGCCTGGGTCTCATGTCTGCCCGGCCCGTACCCGATGGCATGGGTGTCGGGCCATGTCGAATCTGCCGGCGGCAGGTTCCGGGCCGCTGTTCCGGGCCGGGACGGGCGCCTCGTCCTCCGGGCCGTGCTCGTCGCGCTTGTGGGCCGGGGGGGCTGGGCCACCAGATGTGGCGGCCGACGTCCAGGTTGAGGGCGATGACCATCACCGAGCGGACGACGACCAGGGCGTCGCGGGCGTGCTCCACCGTGCGAAACGCCGCCTTGCTGTCGGCCGGGTCGGAGAGGGTGGCCTGCAGATACGCGTCACCGTCCTTGACCATGGGCCGGGTGACGGTGCTGGGCTCGATACCGAGCAGGGCGAGCAGCCGTTGGTGAAGGGCGTCGGCCTGGGCGGCGTTGCCGGTGACGACCAGCGGGCTGCCGGCGCCCGCGTCGAACTGCCGGGCGAGGATCTGCTCGCCGCGCACGGAGTCCTGCGAGGTGGTGAAGGACTGCTTGTCGGACAGCCCGTTCGAGTTCAGCTGACCCATGCCGATGCCGACCGCGGCGAGCACGACGGCCGTGACGATCCAGGTGGTGCGGGGCAGCCGGGCGATCCGGTGGCCCACCGCCGCCCAGCGGCCGGTGGCGTTGGGTTCGGCGCTGCCCGCCTTCGGCTTGGCGGGCCAGAACACCCACCGGCCGACGACGATCATGAGTGCCGGGAAGAGGCTGAGCATCGCCAGGGCGCCGACCGCGAAGACCGGGCCGAGGCCGCGGGTGGCGTTCATGTCGGCGAGCATCAGGCAGAGCATGCTCGCCGCGACAGTGGAGGCGCCGGCGACGATCGTCGGTCCGGAGCGGCGCAGGGCCACCGCCATGGCCTCGTGGCGGTCCTCGTGGCGCCGCAACTCCTCGCGGTAGCGGGCGATGAGCAGCAGCGAGTAGTCGGTGGTGGCGCCGAAGACGAGGATGGTGAGGATGCCCGCGCCGTCCGCGCTGACCGTGAGGCCGCCGTGCTTGGCCAGGGCGTAGATGAGCGCCTGGACGACTTCCAGGGACACCCCGGCGCAGGCGATCGGCATCAGCCACAGGACCGGGCTGCGGTAGGTGGCCAGCAGGATCGCCACGACGACGATCAGAGTGGACAGCAGCAGCGTGGTGTCGATGCCGCCGACGGCCTTGCTCAGGTCGGACTCGTAGCCCGCGGGCCCGGTGATGTGCACGGCCAGTCCGCTGTCGCCGTGGTCGGCGACGGCGCGGACCGAAGTAACGGCGTCCTTGGACTTGTTGAAGTAGTCGGGTCCGAGGTCGAGCGGCACGATCGTCTGAACGGTGGTGCCGTCCTTGGAGGTGATCGGCCCCGCGACAGGACAGTCGAGGTCGTGCCGGGCGCCGAACGCCTTGGCATCGGCCGCGACCGCCTGCCGGTCCTGCGGGTCAGCCCGGAGGGGCGCTGGTAGATGACGACGGCCGGCACGGTGTACGGGGAGCCGAACTTCGCCTGGGTGTCGAAGACCTGGGTGGATTCGGCGCTGCTGGGCAGCGACGACTTGACGTCGTTCTTCTCCGCTCCGGACAGCTTGCCCGCGAACAAGCCGGTGACGGCGAGGATCACCAGCCACAGGGCGATCACGACGTACTTGGTGCGGCGGCCGGTGATGAACGCGACGCTCACCCGTCGCGGCGGGCGATCACCCGGTACGCGTTGGAGAACCGGGTCCGCCGTACCAGCGGGTTGAGCAGCTGGTCGAGCCCGTACACCGCGATCAGCACCGGCACGGCCGCCCACACCAGCGCGAAACGAACGGCCCGGGCGGCGCGGTCCGGGCGGCGGGGCCGCCAGGGTGCGTCGTCGCGCGGCAGCAGCCGGTCGAACAGGAACCAGGTGGCGCACACCAGGTCGGCCGGGATGTGGGCGTCGCGGCGCTCGGCCACCTCGATGGTGAAGCCGAGCTCGCGCAGCCGCCGGCACAGATTGCCCATCGGGACCATGTTCAGGTGCTGGGGCTGGAACCAGGGCAGCCAGAGCCGGCCGAGCAGCCGTCCCGACAGCGACTCGGGGTCAGGGACCTCTATCAGGAGATGGCCGCCGGGCGCCAACGCCGTGTGCGCGGCGGCGAGTTCGCGGTGCGGGTCGAGGGTGTGCTCCAAGTAGTGGAACATGCTGACCGCGTCGTAACAGCCGGCCATCTCGTCGGCGAGGTCCACGAACAGCCCCCGGTAGGCCTCCTGGATGCGGCCCTCCTTGGCGGCGTGCTCGACGCCCTCGCCCATGTCGAGCCCGTCGAACTCGGTGTCGGGCAGCACCTCCTTGGCGGTGGCGCAGAAGTGGCCCAGCGAGGTGCCGACGTCCAGCCACCGGCCGGGCAGGGCGACCCGCCGCAGGGCCCGGGCGCTGCGGCGGAACCGTTTCTTGCTGCCGTTGCCCTCGAACATCTTGGCAGTCGTCTCGGCGCCGAGCCCGTCGTAGAAGTCCCGGTAGTAGAAGTCCAGACCCTCCTGGCTCAGCCTCGGGTTCTGGAAGATGTGGCCGCAGCCCCGGCACTGGTCGAGGACGAACTCGCCCGGCTTGCCCTGGATGAGGTCCGTGGTGCGGAACTTGCGGCGCAGCTCCGTGCCCAGGCACCACGGGCAGTCGGTGCGCGCCGGCCGGAAGAAGCGGCCCGTGCCACGGGCCAGCTCGTCCTGGTACGAGGGGCGGAGCTGGGCGATCCGTTCACTGTCGGGCATGTGCGTCCCTCTCTGTGGGGGCTCTGTGGGGGGTGCGGGGGCTTTATCGGGGGTGTCCCGCGACGGGCGCGGCGGCGGCGAGTTGTTCCAGGTGCGTGGCGGCGGCCGACTCGCCGCCGGCGGCGCGGAAGGCGTCCCGGACGTGGCGGGCCGCGTCCCGGTAGCCCGGCTCGGTCACCACCGCGTCCAGCGCCGCGCCGATCTGCTCGCGCCCCGCCCGCGCGAACTTCACCCTCAACCCGGCCCCGGCGCCGACCACTTGGGCCGCCACGACCGGCTGGTCGTCCCGGATCGGGGCGACCACCAGGGGCACCCCGTGCCACAGCGCCTCGGTGACGGTGTTGTGCCCCGCGTGGCAGACGACCGCCGACATCCGCTCCAGGACGGCGACTTGCGGCAGGTCCGCCCTGACCAGCACATCGGGCCCGGGTGGCACCGCCCCGAGCAGCCCGCCGGGGTCGCAGACCACCGCCCGCAGCTGTCCGGCGCGGGCGCGGATCGCCGCAACGCTCTCGGCGAGGAAGCGGCCGCCCGCGTCGGTGTTCGCCGTACCCAGCGTGACCAGGACGGATGCCGTCCCCGGCGGCAGGTCCAGCCACTGCCAGGGGAAGTCCCCACAGGCGGAGCGCCGGGCGGCCAGCGCCGGTCCGACGAAGCAGAGGTCGGTCTCCGGTGCGGTGTACGGGCCGGTCAGCTCGGGGGTGGTGAAGGCGAGGGTGAGCGCCGGTGAGAAGCGCGGGTCGTACGTGGCGGCCGGATCGCCGATGCGCTCTCGCAGCTCCCGGAGCAGCCCGGTGAGCCAGCTGCGCACGCCCGGCATTGCGGCCATGCTCTCGGTCAGCTCGGCCGACGTGGTCGACGAGGTCGCGAACGGCACGCCGAGCCGCTCCGCCACCAGGGCGCCCGCCACGGTCTGCTGGTCGGCCACCACCACGTCCGGCCGGAAGGCGGTGATCGCCGCCGCCACCCCGGGCGCCATCGCCTCGGCGAGCGGGCCGAGGAAGTCGGCCCACAGGAACTTCAGGGCCGCGACCCCGCGCAGTTGGGGCGGCCGCCCCGCGAGGTGGTCGGGCCCGGCGCACACGTACACCCGGGGCCGCTCCCCCACCAGCCGCTCGACGATCCCGGGCCGCCCCGCCCACGCCACCTCGTGGCCGCGCGCGGTCAACTCGGCGGCGACGGCGGCCGCCGGGTTGATGTGTCCGGTCAGCGGCGGCACGACGAACAGGAAGCGGCTCACCGGACCGGCCCCGGTCCACTGGGCTCGGGCGCGGCCCCGGCGTGCTCGCGGACCCAGTCCAGGGCGAGCCGCCCGACGGCGTCGGAGGCCTCGACCAGGACCGAGTGCTTCTGCCCGGGCACCACCGCGACCCGGCAGTGCGGCAGCAGCGACCGCAGCCGGGCGGACTCGGCGGCCACCAGGCCCTCCTGCCCGTTGACCAGGAGCACCGGGCAGCGGACCCCGCCGAGCTGTTCGTCGGTGAGCACCCGTCCGGTGGGCATGTCCTCGGCGATGGTGGTGGAGCGTACGAGCCGGGCGGCGGCCCGGCCGAGCCGGCGGATGTGCGCGTCGTGGCGGGCGTCGCCGGTCCGGGTCGAGGAGAGCGTCCCGTACTGCTCGGTGAACCACACCAGCGCCTCGTCGTCCCCCATGTCCCCGGCGTGTCGCAGGGCGGACGTCATGGTGTGGGACCAGGCCCGGCTGGCGGGCCCCGACTCGACCACGGTGACGGTGGCGACGCGCTCGGGCCGGTGGACGACGAAGTCGAGGGCGACCGTGCCGCCGAAGGAGTTGCCGACGAGGTGGACGGGGTGGGCGATGCCCAGTTCGTCGAGCAGGGCGTCGAGATCGGCAGTGAAGTGCTCCAGGGCGTAACCGCTGGGCGGGCGCTCGCTGCGGCCGTGTCCCCGCAGGTCGTACATGACGGCGTCGAACCCGGCCGCCGCGAACCGGGGGCCGAGGGTGAAGTAGTAGCTGGCGAGGCTGTCGATGAAGGCGCCGTGGACGAACACCACGCTCGCGTACGGCCGTTGGTGGGGCGGGCGCAACCGCTGGACGTGCAGGCCGAGACCGTTCGCGCGGATCATGACCATGCAGCTGCTCCCGCTTCCGGGGCCGCGCCGAGGCTGTGCAGCACATGGTCGACGAGCCGTCCGACGGACAGCGCGATGACCTCGTCGATCTCCAGAGAGGCCACGAACTCGGCGAAGTTGACCTGTTCGCCGTACCGCTCCTGGAGGTGTCCGGACAACATGACGAGGTCGATGCTTTCCAGCTCCAGGTCGTCGCCGAACAGGGTCTCGGGGCGGATGTCGGCGGGGTCGGGGGCATAGTCCCCGAGCACCTCCACGATCAGCCCGGCGATCTCGGCCAGGACCCTCTCCTCGTCCGGCGGTGCAAGGGGGGCGGGGCCGGGGGGCCGTTCGCTGGTGGTCACTGAGTGCTCTCCTCGGGGGTCGTCGCAGACGTGGTCCAGGCCACGACATGGGTGGGGTCGACGAGGGTGCAATGGACGTGGTGGCGGCGGCCGTCGACGGTGACGGTGAGGGAGTCGGGGGCCGCCCCGGTCACTTCGAAGGCGTGCGGCCGCCCGCCGAACCCGGTGCCCTCCGCCTTGGCGGCGGCCTCCTTGGCCGCCCAGAACCGGGTGAACCACAGGGCCTCGGACTCGCCGGACCCGGCGGCGACGAGGCTGCCGAGAAGGGCGAGTTCGCGGGGGCCGAGGGCGACGCGGTGGGTCTCGGGGGTGCGGTCCGCGATCTCTTCGATGTCGATGCCGACGCCGTTCGAGTGCGGGCTGTGCCCCGGCGGGCGTACGAGTGCGACCGCGAGGTCGCCCCGGTGGGCGAGGGACAGGTCCAGCGCCGGGAGCGTCCGCCCGTGCACCCCCACCGCACGCGGCCGCCCCGACTCCTCGTTCACGATCTCGATCTCGGCCGGGAACACCGCGCCCTCGCCGCGCTCCCACAGCCACCGCCGGACCGCGTCCTTGGCGGCGATCCGGCCGAGCAGCCACTGCCGCCGGCCGCGCGGCGGCCTCGCCCCGTACGCCTCCCGCTCGGCCCGGCCCAGTTGCGTGCGCATCAGCAGGTCGCGGGAGGCCAGGTCCGGCCATACGTCCCGCAGCAGGCACCAGCCGCCGGGCTGTGCCTCGGCGAGGGCGCGGTGTTCCGGGTAGCCGCCGGACCTGCGCGCGTCGAGCCCGGAGAACCGGCGGTCGCGCCAGCCGGAGAGCTCCGCCCACACCGTCCCGTCCGGCAGGGTGAGCCGGACGTCCGCGAGGAGGGTGTCCTCGGTGAGCGAGGTGATGACGGCATGGCAGTCGACGCGGGTGCCGGTGGGCGGGGGCGGCCCGTGGAAGCGGGCCCGCTCCAGGGCGACCGGGAAGATCACGGTCCGGGTGGGGTGGGTCGACATCAGCCAGTAGCCGAGGAGTTGGCCCACGTTGTCGAGGAGCGCGCCCGGCGCGGACGGCGTGGTGATCGTGCCCCGGACGTGGCCGGGCCCGACCCCGCGCAGCGCGGTGACGCCCCGGAAGGCGGGCCCGTGGAACATCCACCGGTCCTCGTACAGCTGGGCCGCCTTGATGGAGGGCGGACGCTCGTCGGCCGCGTCCAGGGGTGGTGCGGGCGGCGGGGCCGGGTAGCCGGGGGCGAGGTGGACGGTCGCGCCGGCGTACGGCCCGAACGCGACCGCCCACCGGCCGGGGCCCTGCGGCCGGGCGGTGATGGTCACATCCACGGCCGGGATGGCGTTGACCCACTTCTCCAGCCGTACGTCGTGCACGGCGACCGCCCGCTGCCCGGGCGCGGCACGCTCGGCGGCGGCCATCAGGTGGTGCAGGACGGTGGTGGCGGGGACGACCGGATGCCGGTCGGCGGGATCGGGCCAGCCGGGCCGCTGCGGGAAGAAGCAGTGGTCGAGGAGGTAGGGCATGGCGGTGGTGGAGACGCGGAGTCGGGTGCGGTGCTCGGAGGGTGGGGGGGGGGGGGGGGGGGGGGGGGGGCGGGGGCCGGGGGCCCCCCCCCCGCCTCCGGAGCCCCCGCCCCCTCCAGTACGGCCGTGACACTGTCCACCGTCTCCCGCATCAGCGCGTCGAGCTCTGCGGCGACGGGGTGGCGCCGGGTGAGGGAGTCGCTCAACAGGCGTGTGGCGGCGGGGAGTTCAGCCTCCGATTCCGTACGGGGGCGCAGCTCGGCACGTAACTCGTCCAGGCGGTGGGGGTCGAGAGGGACCAGCGCGGCCGTGAGGTCGAGGGGGATCGGGGCGGCGGAGGAGGAGCGCGGCCCGTCCGGCCGGGCAGGCGCCCACGCGTACCCCTCCGCCCACAGCCCCGTCTCCACCCGCAGCAGTTGGGCGAGTCCGCCGCGCTGGGGCGAGTTGGCGGAGAGCGTGAGGTGGTCGCGGTCCTTGAGGGTGTCGTCGATCAGCGAGGTCAGACGGCCCGTGCCCACCTGGACGAAGGCGCGGAAGCCCGCCGCGTACATGGCGTCGACGAGCGGCCGGAACCGTACCGGCTCCAGGAGATGGCGGACGAACAGGGCGCGGACCTCGTCGGGGTCGGCCGGGAACGGGGCCGCCGTGGTGCCGGACCAGACCGGGACCCGCTGCGGAAGGATCTCCGCCGCGTCCACGCCCCGCTTCATGGGGCCCAGATACGGGGCGAGCATCGGCGTGTGGAAGCCGGAGCGGAACGGGAGCACCTGGCAGATCACGCGCTCGGCCCGGAACTTCGCCACGAACTCCTCGACCGGCTGTTCCGGGCCGCACACCATCGACTGACCGGGCGAGTTGTCGTGCGAGAGGACGAGATCCGGCCAGTCGGTGAGCGCCTCGCCCACCCGGGCCGCCGGGGCGCCGATCGCCGCGAACGTCAGACCCGGCACCCGGAGCGAGTCGGGGTCGAAGGAGGCGAAGAAGTCGTCCGCCTGGCCGGCGGCGAACATGCCGCCCGCGATCATCGCCGCCCATTCTCCGACGCTGTGTCCGGCGACCCCCTCGGGCCGGACGCCGAGCACGCGCAGGGCCTCGTCGAGGATCCGGCCGACGCGGAGCACACCGAGCCCGTGCCGGGCGACGTCGGTCGCCTCGGTGTACGCACGGCCCGGCAGCCGCAGCCCGTAGTGCTCGGCCACCTCATCCACCCGGGGGGCGAACTCGGCCTCCAGACCGGGGAAGACGAACGCCACCTTGCCCCCGCCCGCCTTCCCGAGCAGCGGGCGCGGGGCGAACCACACGTCGCTGCGACCGCGCCACGGGCGGCCCCGGGCCACCGCCCGGCGTGCGAGCGCCAGCCGCTTGGCGGTCGGATCGACGATGCCGAGCCGGGCGGCGGGGTTCTTGGGAGTGCCCTGCGCGTACGGGACGGAGGCACGTGGCCCGTACGAGGCGGAAGCACCCTGCGCGTACGAGGCGTCGCCCCGCTCCCGTACCGTCGTGTCGTCCGCGTCCAGGAGCCGCGCCAGGCCCTCGGCCGTGTCGGCGCTCAGGCGCAGCACCCGCTCCGGTTCGCGCACGGCCGCCCGGCGCGGAGCCGCCACGGCGCCCGGGGCCTGCTCCAGGACCACATGGGCGTTGATCCCGCCGAACCCGAACGCGTTGACGGCGGCCCGGCGCAGCGGCTCCTCCCACGGGCGGGCGAGGGCCGCCGGGCGGAACCGGGTGCGGGCGAGGGCTGGGTGCGGCTCGTCGCAGTGCAGGGTCGGCAGCAGGGTCGCATGGTGGACGGCGAGGGCCGCCTTCACCAGTCCGGCGACGCCTGCGGCGGGCATGCAGTGGCCGATCATCGACTTCACCGAGCCGATGACTGCCGGGACCGCGCCGTCCGCGCCCGGCCCGAACACCTCGGCCAGCGTGGCCAGTTCAGCCGCGTCGCCCGCCGGAGTGCCGGTGCCGTGCGCCTCCAGGAGGCCGAGGGAACCGGGGGCGCGCGGGTCGAGGCCCGCCGCTCGCCAGGCTTGGCGGACCGCGCGGGTCTGGCCGCCCGGGTCGGGGTTCATCAGCCCGGCGGCTCGGCCGTCGCCCGCGACGCCGGTGCCACGGATCACGGCGTACACACGGTCGCCGTCGCGTTCGGCGTCCGCGAGACGCTTGAGGACGACGACACCCGTACCCTCTCCGATGAGGATGCCGTCGGCCGCCGCGTGGAAGGGGCGGCTGCGCTGACTCGGCGAGAGGGCGCGAAGCTGGGCGAAGACACTCCACAGGGTGATGTCGTGGCAGTGGTGCACCCCGCCCGCGAGCATCA
Source organism: Streptomyces sp. NPDC050485 (assembly GCF_044458185.1). NCBI lineage: Bacteria > Bacillati > Actinomycetota > Actinomycetes > Kitasatosporales > Streptomycetaceae > Streptomyces > Streptomyces sp. NPDC050485. The sequence continues at coordinate 43,748 of NZ_JBITHR010000007.1, forward strand.
TGTCGCAGCGGCCCGCGGCCAGTTCGCCCACCGCCTGGTCGACCGCGATCAGCGAGGACGCGCAGGCCGCGTCCACCGTGTACGCCGGCCCCCGCAGGTCGAGCCGGTTGGCGATGCGGGACGCCGCCAGATTGGGGACGAGCCCGATGGCCGACTCCGGGTGCTCGGGTCCCAACGTCTCGGTGAAGGCGGCCCGAACCCGGTCGAGCTGGTCCGGGGCGAGGTGGGGCATGAGCTCGCCCAGGGTGCGCGTCAACTGGTGGGCGGTGCGCACCCGTTGGTCGAGACGGACGAGGCCCGGGTTGAGGTATCCGCCCCGGCCCAGGACCACCCCGACCCGGCCGCGCTCGGGCAGCCGCTCCTCGCCGCCCGCGTCCGCGATCGCCCGGGCCGCGACCGAGAGCGCGATGAGCTGGTCGGGCTCGGTGCCCGCGACCGAGCTGGGCATGATGCCGAAGCGGGCGGCGTCGACCTCGGCGAGGCCGTCGACGAAGCCGCCGCGCCGGCAGTAGATCCGGTCGGCGGCGCCGCCCGGGTCGCCGGGCCGGTAGTAGACCGGGTCCCAGCGCCCCTCGGGCACCTCCCGTACGGCGTCCACACCGTCGACAAGGTTGCGCCAGTAGGCGTCGAGATCCTTGGCGCCGGGCAGCAGGACGGCCATGCCGACGATGGCGACGGGGATGTGACGCTCCGTCAAATCAACTGTGTCTGGCGTCTCGTCGGCCATGTCACAAGACCGATGCCGTGTAGACGACGGACGTGACCGACTCGTCGCCCCAGGCCAGCTCCCGCAGCAGGGCCAGCGCGCCCTCCTCGCGGTCGATGAGGGCCACACCGCGCCGGGCGTACTCGCGGGCGAGGTGCGGGGTGACCATGCCGCCGTGGACTCCGGACGGCGCCCACGGCCCCCAGTGCACGGTCAGCGCCCGCCGCCCGGTGCGCCGCGCCCACCGCTCGCCGAGGCCCGCGAGCGCGTCGTTGGCGGCGGCGTAGTCGCTCTGACCCCGGTTGCCGAGTACGGCGGAGACGCTGCCGAACAGCACGGCCGTCCGGGGGCCGTGGGGCAGCTGGGACGCGGCGTCGAGCAGTGCGCGGGCGCCGTCCACCTTCGTCGCGTACACCCGCCGGAACGACTCGGGGTCCTTCTCCTCGATGAGCCGGTCCTCGATCACGCCCGCCGCGTACACCACCACATCGATGCGGCCGTGCTCCGCCTGGATCTCCTTGACGGCCTGGGCCACGGCCGCGCCGTCGCACATGTCGGCGACGCGGTACGCGGCCGGGCTGCCGAGCCGCCCCAACCGGTCGAGGGTGTGGGCGACTTCACGGCCCGCGAGGACGTTCCTGACCTCGCGCTCGATCGCGGCGGGGGCCGGCTCGCCGCGGGCGGCGAGCAGCGCCCGCAGCGCGGTCGCGTCGGCGGCGCCCGCGAGCTCCGGGTCCTCGGGCCCGGCGGGCAGCGGGGTCCTGCCGAGGAGCTCGATCCGGCAGTGGGAGGCCGCCGCGAGCGCCACGGCGACGTCCGCGGTGATCCCGCGTGCGCCTCCGGCGAGCACGACGACGGAGTCCCGGTCGAGCCCGAGCGCCGCCGCTTCGGCGGCCCCGTCCCCGGCGGGCCCCGCACCGGTCCGCGCCAGGCCGCCGAGGCCGCGCTCCACGAGCGCGTACCCGTACCGCCCGGCATCGGTGCGCACGACGACGGGGGCGCGGTCCTCGGCGTACAGCTCGGCCAGCAAGAAGTCGGCCCGCCGAGCGGCAGTGGCCGCCGGGTCGAGGTCGACGACGCGGGCGGCGATGTCGCCGTACTCCCGCCCGATGGTCCGGAACAGCCCGTGCAGCCCCGCCCCCGCGTCCTCTCCGGCACCGGGCGCGGTCCTGCCGCAGATCAGCCAACGGGGTGCGAGGCGCAGGGCGGCCCGGAAGACCTCGAAGGCCCCGGGGAGCAGCGCCCCGCCGCCGTCGGACGGGGCCCCAGGGAGCACGGCCGCCAGGTGGAATACCCCGTCGAGGGGGCCGTCGGCCGGGTCGAGCCGCCGGTCGGTGTCGTACGCGACGACCTCCGCGCCCCTGTCGACCAGCCGGGCCGCCAACTCCCCGGCGGTCGCGCCGCCTCCGAGCAGGGCGAAGCGCCTGCCGTGGAGGTCGGGGTCCGGCGGGATTGCGGGCAGGCCGAGGGGCGTCTCCTCAAGGAGGCAGCGGCGCGGGGCCACGCCCTGAACAGGCTCGGGCTCGGGCGGAACCGGGGTGGCCGACGCGGGCACGGCAGCGGCCGCTTCCGGCTCGGCCGGACTCTCGTGCCCCGTGATCCACGCCGTGATCGCGGCGACCGTCCGGGCCCGGGACAGCTCCTCCATCTCCGCGTCGTCGAAGGTGCGGGTCCCCGCGAGGTGACGGGCCAGTTCGCCGACGATCTCGGTGCGCTTGATGGAGTCGATGCTCAGGTCCGCTTCGAGGTCCAGATCGGGTTCGATCATGTCGGCCGGATAGCCGGTCCGTTCGCTGATGACGGTGAGCACGGCCTGCTCGATGTCGACCACGACCGGACGTGGGGCCCCGGCGGCCGGAGCCGCCTCGGCCACGGCCGCCCGCGGAGCGGCTTCCGTACGAGGAGGGAGAGGAGGCACCGGCGGCGGGGAGGCGGCACCGCTCGTGGCCCCCAAGTGCGTGAGCAGAACGTCCCGTTGGGCCGCGACCAGCTCGCGTGTCGTGCGCAGGAAGTCCGCGATGAGTTCGCGCTCGTCGTGCCGGGAGTCGCTGTCGCGCGTCACCGTGCTCGTCTCCAGACTGACCCGTCGGGCCGGTTTGAGGGCTCCGGGCAGCAGGTCGCCGGAGCGGGTGCGGACGAGTTGGCCGTCCACGGTCCAGCCGCTTGGCTCCGGCCGTGCCGTCACCGCGCCCCGGCCCTGGAGGAGCCGTCCGGCGCGTACCGGCACACCCGCGACCGCGAGCCGCGCCAGAGACTCCAGCAGGCCGCGCAGCCCGGCGCCGGGGCGCGGCTCGCAGGCGACCGCCAGATGTGGACGCTCGCCCAGGATCTGGCCGACGAAGCCGGTCAGCACCGTGCCCGGGCCCGCCTCGACGAAGATCCGCGCCCCGGCCGCGTACATCGCCTCGACCTGTTCGGCGAAGCGCACCGGGGACCCGATCTGCGCGACCAGTTCGGCTCGTACGCCATCGGGCCGGGCCGGATAGACGGCGGCCGTCCGGTTCGCCCAGACCGGGAACTCCGGTGCCCTGACCGGGTGCCGGGCCAGGACCGGGGCGAACCGTTCGCCCGCGCCGGCGACCAGCGGGCTGTGGAAGGCGCAGGCGACCGGGATGCGCCGCACGCCGTGTCCCGCGCCCCGGAGGTGCTCCATCGCCTCGTCCACCAGGGCGGTGGGACCGGAGACGATGGTCTGCCGGGGGCCGTTGCGGTTGGCGGCCACGACCCAGCCGCCAAGACCGGCCCCGGCGAGGACGCGCTCCACGTCGGCGGGGGTGGCCGTGACCGCCGCCATCGCGCCGGGGTCGTCGCCGAGCGAAGCCAGGATCGACTCGGCCCGGTGGGCGCTCAGGTCGAGCAGCGCGTCCGGGGTCAGGGCTCCGGCGGCCGCCAGGGCCACCAGCTCCCCGTAGGAGTGCCCGCCCGCCATGTCGGGGCGTACGCCTGCCCACTCCAATATGTGATAGGTCGTCAGGCCGACGATTCCGAGGGCTGGTTGCGCCATGCGGGTGTCTTTCAGCGCCTCCTGCCGACGGTCGGCTGCACCCGGGTCGAAGGCCTTGGGCGGATAGAGCGCGGATGCGTACGCCCCGCCCTGCCGCACCAGTTGCGCGGCCTCCGGGAACGCGACGAGGAGCTCGGCGAGCATGCCGGGGCGCTGGCTGCCCTGACCGGGGAAGAGAAAGGCGACCGTGGGGTCGATTCCGAGGCCGCCGGCATCGGGCCCGTCCGTATCGAGCCCGTCCGTCCCGGGCCCGCCGGAGAGCCTCCCCAACTCGGACCCGTCCGTCCCCGGCCCATCCGCCGCGAGCCCGCCGGAGAGCCTGCTCGACTCGCACCCGTCCGTCCCGGGCCCGTCCGCCGCATACACCCCCCTTCCCCGCTCCCCGTCCGCCGCATTCCGCAGCAGCCCCCGCAGTTCACCCACGCTCTCCGCGACGACCGCGATCCGCACCGGGCCCGGCCGGGTCGCGGCGCGCCGGGCCGCCACCAGCGCCGCGTCCCGGAGCCGCAGGCCCGCGCCCGGGCCGTCCAGCTCGCCCAGCAGCCACTGCGCCTCCCGTCCGGCCGCCGCGGTATCCGCGCCCCGGAACAGGAACAGCTCGGCCGGCCACGCCTCGTACCCCTGGGCCGGGGGCGCGCCCGCGTCGTGGGCGGTGAGCACCGCGTGGAAGTTGGTGCCGCCGAAGCCGAACGCGCTGACCCCGGCGATCCGTTCGGCCACCGGGGCCGCCCACGGCCGGGCCTCGGCGTGGAAGGCGAAGGGACTGGTAGCGGGGTCCCAGGCGGCGTTCGGCTCCTGGAGGTGGAGCGTGGGCGGAGTGATCCCGGTGTGCAGGGCCATCGCCGCCTTGATCAGGCCCGCCAGGCCCGCCGCGCACTTGGTGTGGCCCAGCTGGGACTTGACGGAGCCGAGGGCGCAGCCGCCCGGCGCCGCGCCCGACTCGGTGAACACGGCCGTCAGCGTGGCCAGTTCGGTGCGGTCGCCGACCACGGTCCCGGTGCCGTGCGCCTCGACCAGGCCGACCCGGGCGGGCGAGACCCCGGCCGCCCGGTAGGCCCGCTCCAGCGCGGCCCGCTGGCCCTCGGGCCGGGGCGCGGTGAGCCCGAGGGAGCGGCCGTCGCTCGCGCTGCCGATGCCCTTGACCACGGCGTACACGCGGTCGCCGTCCCGCTCGGCGTCGGCCAGGCGCTTCAGCGCCACGCAGGCCACCCCCTCGCCGAGCACGGTGCCGTCGGCACAGGCGTCGAACGTACGGCAGCGCCCGCTCGGGGAGAGGGCGCGGACGGAGGAGAAGAGCAGGTAGTCGTTGATCCCGTTGTGCAGATCGGCGCCGCCGCAGAGCACCATTTCGCTGGTGCCGGAGGCGAGTTCCTTGCAGGCCACGTCCAGCGCGGCGAGCGAGGAGGCGCAGGCCGCGTCGACGGTGTAGTTGGCGCCGCCGAGGTCGAGGCGGTTGGCGATCCGGCCCGCGATGACATTGGCGAGCATGCCGGGGAAGGAGTCCTCGGTGAGCTCGGGCAGCTGCTCCTCGACGGCGGGCGGTATCTCCCCCAGATAGGCGGGCAGGACCGTGCGCAGCGTGGTCGCGCCGGACAGGTCGCTGCCGGACTCCGCCCCGAAGACCACGGACGTACGGGAGCGGTCGAAGGGCCGGTCACCGTACCCGGCGTCCTCCAGCGCCCGCCGGGCCGCTTCGAGGGCGAGCAGTTGTACGGGTTCGATGCTGCCGAGCGAGGCGGGCGGGATGCCGTACGCGAACGGGTCGAAGGGGATCGGCGGCAGAAAGCCTCCCCACCGCGACGCGGTCGTACCGGCGCGCTCGCCCGTGGCGTCGTGGTAGACCTCCGGGTCCCAGCGGTCGGCGGGGACTTCGGTGACCGCGTCGACGCCGCCGACGACGTTCGCCCAGTACGTCGCCAGATCGGGGGCCTGGGGAAACATGCAGGCCATGCCCACGACAGCGATGTCGAGCGGCTGCGCGGCAGGCTCCTCGACGACGTCCTCGGCGGCGCCCAGTGCCTCGGCCAGCTCGGCCGCTCGCCGCTCGGTGAAGGCGGCGGCGCCCCGGCTCACGGCGTCGTGCAGCGCGCCGACGGTCGTGGCCGCCGAGCGCAGCACGGCCACCTCCCCGGCCATGAACATCCCGGCGTCGAGCTGGCGTTGCTCGGAGACGGGCCGCAGCTCGCCGCCCTCCCGCTCCACCCCCTTGCTGGCGATCCGCAGCCGCCCGATGTTCAGCCGCTCCAGCTCCTCCCAGGCCCGGCGGTCGGGGGTGCCGTCGGCGTGCAGCCGCGCGCGGGCGGCGGCGTAGTCGGCGGTGTACGGGCTGGCGACGCAGCGAGTGGCGTGGCCCGGGGCGCTCTCCAGGAGCGCGGTGGCCCCGGCGGCGATCACCTGGCGCTGGAAGACCGGCTGGATCGCGCCGCACTCGACCGCCTCGGCCGTGAAGAGGTAGGCGGTGCCCATCAGGACGCCGACCGCGACCCCGCGTGCGGCGAGCGGGGCGGTGAGCACGGCGACCATGGCCGAGGAGCGTTCGTCGTGGATGCCGCCCGCGAGCAGCACCTGGAAGTCGCCCGCGGTGCCGGGCGCGCGAGCCACGTACTCCTCGACCACCGCCAACTGCGCCTCCCAGAGCGGAAAGCTGTTGCGCGGTCCGACATGTCCGCCGCATTCGGCGCCTTCGAAGACAAATTTGCGCATGCCCATGTCAATGAACTGTGTGAGCAGCGTGGCCGACGGCACGTGCAGGAACGTCTTGATGCCGGCCGCTTCCAGGTCGGCCGCCTGGGAGGGGCGCCCCCCGGCGATGATCGCGTGCGTGGGGCGGACCGCTCGTACGGCCGCCAGTTGTTCGGCCCTGATCCGGCTGTCCGTGAAGCCGAGGATGCCCACGCCCCAGGGCCGTTCGCCCAGTTCGCCGCGGGTCCGTTCGAGGAGGGCGCGGCTCTGCTCGCCGTCGGACAGGGCGAGCGCCAGCATCGGCAGCGCCCCTTCGCGCGCCACGGCCGCCGCGAAGCCCGCCCGGTCGCTGACCCGGGTCATCGGGCCCTGCACGAGGGGCAGGCGGGTACCGAGGGCGTCCGCCATCGCGGAGCCCGCCGCCAGGGTCCGCAGGCCGGCCCGGTCGCCCACGGCGGCCAGAATGGCCTCGCGCACCCCGCGCACGGCAGCGGCCACGGTGCCCCACCGCTCGGCGAACCGGGCGGCGAGGAACCCGTCCTGGCCGACGGGGAGTTCGAGACCCGTGCGGGCGTTGCGCAGCGCCCGGACGCCGTCGACGACGCTCGTCTCGGACCCGTCCATCGTGCGCAGCGCGGCCGCCGCCTCGTCCGCGATCCCGGACTCCACGAGCAGGGCGAGCTGGGTGTCGAGGACGACCCCGGCCGCGCCGCCGACCACGGCCGCCGCCGCCGTACGCGGGCCGATGCCCCCGCAGGCCCACACGGGCAGGTCGTACGCCGGGTCGGCGAGCAGCGCCTGGAGGAGAACGAACGTGCTCAGATCGCCGCTGCGACCACCGCACTCGCTGCCGCGCGCCACGAGCCCGTACGCGCCGTCCGCCGCGGCCCGGCGCGCCTCCTCCCGGTCTCCCGCCTCCACCAATACCCGGCATTCATCGGCTAGTTGGCGGATTTTCCAGTCGGCGTCGGCGGCGAGCAGCACCACGGACGGGAGGGTGCCGCCGCACTCCTCGGCGACCTCCTCGGGTGTCAGTGCGCAGGACGGCCCGACGCGGACGGCGAACGTGCCCGCCGTCCAGCGCCGTACGCGCACGAGCGCCTCTCTTGCACGGCGGTCGCCCGCCCCGAGATCCAGTACTCCGAGTCCGCCGGCCCGGCGGATCGCGGCGACCGGACGCGGGTCGGGCAGGCCCAACGGGCTCAATCCGATGACAAGTTCAGGGTTCGGCGCTACGGGCGTCATGAACACTCCGAATCAGACCGATGAAGCTGCGAGGGGGGTGGCGGCAGCGGTGAGCCCCGGGGGATCGGGGGCGGCGGGCCCGCCGGACGGCCGGGGGGCGGATCGTCCGACGGCGCCGGACCGCGGTTGGAGCTCGTACCACTGCCGGGACGTGCGCTGATACGGGGACTTGTGCTGCCGATACGGGGACGTGCACTGATGCGGGGACGTGCGCTGCCGATAGGGGGACGTGCGCTGATGCCGGACGTACGCTGATGCGGGGAGGTGCGCTGATGCAGGAACTCGTACCGCTGCCGGGACGTGCGGTGGCGCGGGGTCGCGGCGGGGCCGACCTTACCGATCGCGAGGAGCGGCTGCCAGGGCGCCTTGCGCCCCGCCGCATGCCGCCGCGCCGTCCCCGGCGGTCCCGGTTTCCCCATCGGCTCCTCACCTTCCTTGACGTTCCGTCATATCTGACGCGCCGTCATATTGCAATCGCTTCCGAGCCGTCGGAGGCGGCGCTGGATCACTCCGCGAGAGTGGCGCCGTACGGACGAATCCTCCCGGCTTCCGGAATCTCGTTTTCCCTTCCCCTTTCATTCCGGTTCCGTTCCGGCATTTGTCACGCACGTGAGATGGAGACGAGTAGCCCAGGGATCACGCGAGGCGAGAGTGCAGGTGACCCACCAGCGCGACGGCGGGCCCGCTGGAAGCCCAGCTCGAAGCCCTCACCCCGGAATCCGCCGTACGCATCACCCGCCGCCTCGTCGACGCCGCCCAGGTGAAGCTCGGCGGTCTGGAGATCGTCCCGGGCAGGTGGAGGTGCTGAACCTGGCCGCCACGCCGCTGCCGATCGACGAGCACACCGGTCTGGAACAGCGCCTGGACTGCCGAATCCTGGACGTCCGCCGCCGACCCGCCGCGCAGACGCCGGCCGTCTTCGAGGTTCTCCAGCACCACATCGGCACCAGCAGCCGCGAGCGCGGACAGGGAGACCCGGCCAACCCGATTCCCTGTATCCCCGTCGCCGGCGTTTGCGTCAGTCTTGGGTCGTTCCACCCGAAGAGCTCGGGCACCTCGACGTACCCTCAGGTCGTGACTCCTCCCCCTCGTAAACGAGGGGGCTTCTCGCTATGCCGGTTGGGCTTCGCAACGGACCAGCCCGGCCCGTAGAACGTTGAGTGCGCCCACTGTGTCCGCGTGCGCGGTGTGGCCGCACGAGACGCAGTGGAACTTCTCCTGGGTGGGCCGGTTCTCCTTGGCGACGTGCCCGCATTCGGGGCATGTCCGGGAAGTGTTGCGGGGGTCCACGGCGATCACTTCCCGTCCGGCGCTTTCAGCCTTGGCGTGCAGGATCGTCAGGAACACCCCCCATCCGGCATCGTTGACCGACCGGTTGAGCCCGGCCTTCGCGGAGGCCCCGTTAGGCATGAAACCGCCCGGCGTCTCGGCGTCGGGCTTCGGCCCGGGAGCCTTGACCATGTTGCGGATCTTGAGATCTTCGTGCGCGATGAAATCGTGTTCCCGCACGAGATCAAGAGCAGTCTTGTGCGCGTGGTCCAGGCGCTGACGGCGCACCCTGCGGTGCAGGTCGGCGACGCGTTCAACAGCCCGCCGGTGGTTGCCGGTCCGCTTGTCCCGACGCACACGAGGGAACTGGGCCAGGGCCTGCTGTGCGGCTTCGAGCTTCGCGGCAGCCTTCCGGCCGAGACGCGGGCCGGGAACGAACGCGCCATCGGAGTCGGCGAGGAAGTTGACTATGCCCAGGTCGATGCCGACCACGCTGCCGGTCGTGGGCAATGGTTCGGGCTGTGCCTGTTCGGCGGTGAGGACGACATACCAGTGCTTGCCCTCGCGCTTGACGGAGATGGTCTTGACGTTGCCGACCACCGGCCGGTGCTGGTTGACTCTGACGTACCCGATGCCCTGGAAGCGGACACGGGTGACCGGGTCGTGTGGGGTGGAGTCCCACCCGCAGCCGTCCCCGTCCTTGGGAAAGGCCACCGTGTCGAACCAGTTCACCCCGCGAAAGCGCGGGTAGCCCGGCGTGTCGCCGGACTTGACCCGGCGGAAGAACGCGGCGAACGCCTTGTCGAGACGGCGCAGGGTGGCCTGCTGGCTGGAGAAGGACCACCGGCCCTGACGTTCCGGGTCGAAGGCCCTGATCTCCTTGAGCTGGGCGGACTGCTGCCCGTACGTGACCGACGTCTTGGAGGCGTGCCGGTAGGCGTCGCGGCGCTCTTGCAAGGCCCCGTTATAGAGCGAGCAGTGATCCCGCAGCATCTCGGCGAGCGCGACCCGCTGGCCCACGGTGGGCCGCATGAGAAACGTGTACGCACGGATCACCAGGCCCACCCCCCTTCAACTGAGTTCGCCTGATGACAATACACTTGGTGGATGTCACCACGCTGGCAATCAGACCCTGATATCCGCCGGGGAAACCACGTCATCTACAACCTTCACGCCCACTTGGTGTTCGTCACCAAGTACCGACGCGAGGTCTTCAACGACGACATGCTGAACCGCTGCGAGGCGGTCATGCGGGACGTGTGCGAGAAGTTCGAGACCGAGCTGAGAGAGTTCAACGGCGAGGGCGACCACGTGCACCTCCTCGTGCACTACCCGCCGAAGGTCGCACTGTCCAAACTGGTCAACAGCCTGAAGGGCGTCAGCTCCCGCTACCTGCGGGCCGAGTACACCGGCCGGATCAACCGGATCGGCATGGGATCCGTCTTCTGGGCTCCCTCATACTTCGTGGGCTCCTGCGGCGGGGCACCACTGAGCATCGTCCGGAAGTACATCGAGAACCAGAAACGGCCGACCTGACCGTCACCCCGGAGGCGCAGAGAACTCCGGCGCTTCGCCCCCCGGGCGAAGGATCGCATTCCCGCCCGGCCTAAAGTCCGGGATTCCCTGCGAAGATCAAGGGATGGACCAGACGCCGGCCGACATCGGCTACCCGGGCGGCTGATGACACACACGACCAACAGCCCCTTCGCCGCACGGCGGTTCACCCGGCGGGCGGCCACCAGCTGCCTCATCCTGCTGCTCATCCCAGCCGGTCTGCTCGCCTACTTCTGGTACTCGGTCTGGCATACCAGCCACGTCAATGATCAGCGTAAGCAAGCCGCCCTCGCTTCGATCCTCGACCAAGCCCGACACGCGACGACCGACACCACCCACGCTCTCAACACCAGCGGCACCGCGGACACCGACACCCTGACAGGTGTCATCTGGCAGCACACGCACGCGCCGTTGATCACCTACGACGCGTCCCGCCGCACATTCACCGCCACCGCGTCTCGGTCCGCCGCCTACAACGAGGAAGTGCTCCTGCCCGGCGGCGACCCCGTCACAGTAAACCGCTGCTTCAGATTCACCTCCACCCGCGGCACCGGCGCGAGCTGGACGACGACCATGACGGAACAGGACGAGCACGTCTGCAGCCCAGGCCAGACGATCGACCATCGAGCGACCCTGGCAAAGAACCGCGTCAAGAACATGCCCGCCGCCCAACTCACCCGCACAGAAGTGACTCAAGCGCTAGACCCTACCCACCAATACGACACATACATCGTGAAAGACACCGCGCGCCACGGACAGACGGCCACCATCTCCATCCTCGTCCGCGCCCAACGGGACGTATCCGCAACAGCCGCACAGTGCTACCAGTTCACCCGACACCTCGACACGAACGATGCGGAACGAGCCACCACCAGCATGCCGATAGGCACCTGTTAGCAGGGGGCGATGGCTGACGTGCCGGTGTCCCGTAGCCCTTCGAGGCTCTCGAAACAGGGGTCGGTCAGGCATGGGCCTACACTGGCAGGTTCGACGGTTCCGACAAGGGTGGTGCCGGCCGCGGACCGGCACCACCCCAGTCAGCCATCAGCCATCAGGCCGCCGTGCGTCAGACCCAGATGCGTACGGCTTCCATACGCCGTGACTGACCTGTGGTTCCCACGTAGACCGGGTTTCCGCTGGCCGAGCTCAGCCAGCCGTAGCCCTCCACATGCGCCTGTGCCCCCACGCTGCCCGAGCCGACCTGGACGCCCAGCGCCTCCATCCGCCGCGACTGGCCGGTGGTGCCGACCGTCACGACATCGCCGTCCCGGCCGCACGCCCAGCCCTGCCAGCCGATGTCGGCCAGGTGGGCGTTGGCGCAGACACCGCCGACGCCACTGGTCGAGATCGCCAGCGCCTCCATCCGGCGGCTCTGGCCGGTCGTCCCCGCCACGCTGCCGTCACAGACCGCCGACTGCCAGCCGATGTCCTGGACGTGGGCGGCGTAACAGATCACCCGGGCGTTCGGCGACAGCGAAGCGCGGGCTCTGCTCGTCGCCGCCTTGAGCTCCGCGACCACCGAGGCAGGCGCCTCGACGGTCGAACCGTGCGCGCCCGCTTTGCTGACGGCCGGGGCAGCGGCCGGAGCCGGGACCGACGGCTGAGCCTGGGCCTCGGCCACACCCGTGCCCCCCAGGACGCCCGCCAACGTCAGCCCCAGGACGACACCGGCAGTCTTCCCCATGGTCTTCTTCATGGTCTTCTTCATGACTTTCCCCTCCTTGTACCGACTGGTCGCGCATATCTGTACCTGCGTACCAAGAAGGGGAACAACAGTTTGCCGTGGTTACGGCTGAGACCAGCCCCGGCATGGCGCGCTCCGGGAGCTTGTGCCGCCACCGGCCGGTGTGCCTCAACCGCTGCCGGTCCAACCACCTTTGAAATATGGCACGTTGACGGATCGCCATCTTTGCCCCTCGCCCCGCCCGCTGCCGCCCGCGCGTGAACCGTGCAGAGCGCGCCACCAGTTACCGGTCACCGGTCACCGGTGGCGCCGCGGGTGCGTCGTCGAAGCTTCGGGCGTCCGGGATGGACGAGTCAGTGCTCGCGACGAATCGGGGCGAGTCGAGCAGTGCCTGAATCCGGCAGCAGAGGTGACCGGGCTCCTGCTCCGATGGCCCGGCAGGGCAGTCGCCGTCGGCGGCGTCGCAGAGAACGCCTTTGGTCTCTTCCAGGAGGCGGATGGCCAGGGATAAGTCACGGCTCAGGCGACTCATGCGTGAGCTCTGACCGCCGAGTTGGCGGCGGGCCAGGGCGAGACGGTCGTACCCCTCCGGTGTGAGCGCGACGGCGTGTACGCCGTCCAGGACGATTCTGCGTGGCTTGGGGGGTCGACTCACGGTGATGCCTCTTGGGGTGCGAGCGGCCGAGTGAGTGGCCGTGGTCAGCGGGACAGTGCGCAGTCCCCGCACAGGGCCCCCTTGCCCCCGGGCGCGGCGCGGTAGATCAGGCAGCAACTGCGACGCCGGAACGCTCCGTCGGGCGTCGTGACACTGGCGTCGCGCAGTGGGGGCCGCGCCAGGAGGAGCGCGGTGATGGTGCGGGTCCGTACAGCGAGATCCGGGCGGGCTGCCGTCATCATGGTCGCCGCTCCGTTGACGGCCGAGGCGGTATTGCCCCGCAGGATGTGCCGGGAGACCGAGAACGCCTTCATGGCGTCGGCGAGTTCGCGCAGCGGGCCGTCCAGCAGACGGCCGCTCAGCTCGTTGGCGAGTCGGGTCGGCGCAGCTGCGGGGCCGCCGACGAAGACGTCGTCGGGCAGCGACAAGGGGGCCGGTCCGCCGATCGCGGTCTGGAATCGCAGATCCGCGAGGCCGGGGGCGATGACCATGCCGTGCAGCACGGCGGCGGCCAGCGCCGGGGAGACCAGCCGGGCGGCCAGCCCGAGGTGGGCGACGGATGCCGCGACCCGGGTCTCGACGGCGTCGGGCGGCTGCCCGCCGGCCGCGGCCAGCCAGTCCCGTGTGCCTGTCACCCGGGATTCGAGCAGCAGGCGGGACATCGGCCGCCAGGGCCCGTACGGCTCCGTGCCGGGCGGGTGGGCCTGGACGGCGAAGAACGGGCCGAGCGCGGCGATCTCCTCGATCACCGCGCTCGCCGTAGTGCTGGTCATGCCGGGACGGGGTCCGGCTCCTGCGAGGGCGCGGTGGCGTCCGGACGCACGGGCCGGAGCAGGCGCTCGGCCAAGGGGGCGAAGACCAGGCCGATGGCTGCCCAGAGGATGGCTTGCGCGCCCACGGAGTAGAAGCGGAAGGCGAACAGCACATCGGCCGGGAAGCCGGGGAAGACGATGTTGCCCTTGGGGTCGGTCAGAGGCAGCGGGGTCTCGGTGGCCTGATTTCCGAAATTGGCCTTGTTGTCCGCGAGGTGCCCGAGCGGGGGCAGGATCAGCATGACGATCCCGATCGCGATGACGAACGCGCCGACAGCGAGGAGAGTGGCGTTCCAGTTGCCGAAGCGCGACTGGAGCCGCTTGCCGAGCCAGACGGCTCCCGCGAGGAAGGCGATGGAGCATACGACCATGATCAGATACAGGGCGCTGCGCTGCTGGATGGTCTCTTCGTGGCCGATGGCGGGCGGGTTGGCCGGGTACTTCAGGAACGGCACCAGGTACATGCCGAGGAATCCGCCACCGGCGACGAGCAGCGCCAGGGAGCGGGCTCGCAGGCCACCGGTGCGGCCCAGGCACACCGCGTAGGCGACGGCGAACAGGGCACCCATCGCCATCCCGAACAAGACCAGGCCGACACCGATGCCGACGTTGGCCTGGATGGTGCGGCTGAAAAGGTCGGGACCGGGCGGGACTGGCGGGCAGACCGGCCGCCTTGTCCAGGGCGGCCTGGGCGGCGTCACGGCCGCTCTCGTAGTCGATGGCCTTGGTGATCTGTGGCTCGGCGAAGATTCGCGCGAAGACGAATGCGAGCAGGCCCGCGACTGCGCCGGCGAGCACGCCGCGCAGTATGAGCTTCTTTTCCATGTCGAGTTGTCCGTACGTCCAGGTGCCGGCGGGGTCAGTGGCAGGGGAAGCCGAGGAAGTGGCGACCGTCGTGGACGAACTCGTGGATGTGCATGTCGTTGCCGAATACCGACACAGCACCCTGGTCGACGCCGATGAAGTAGTAGATGGCCAGCGCGACCAGGGCGGTGCCGACCAGCCAGACGATGGACTTCGAGACGGGCAGGACAACCGGGGTGGACACCGGGCGAGGTGCGGAAATGCTGCTCAAGGCGAGCCCTCCTTGTGGGATCGTGCGTCCCTTGCGAATACGGGCGGAGTGAGGGCTCAGTGTCTGACTCGTCAGCCACCTCTCGGTGGCTGGCTCACAGTGGCGCGACCGTGCTGGAGTTCCACCAGCTTCCTTATGCCATCACTACATGTCGACTGCATGGCCGGTTTCTCCTGCCCGTCAATCAAGTCTGATTCAAGCCTCGTTCAGGGGCTGGGCCAGAAAGGCACCGTGGGGTCCGCCCGGACGAGGTGGCAGGTGCCGCCCTCCGCCCGTACGTGAGTCTCTCCGCTACGAGGCCGCCGGGACCGCCCGCTGCTCCAGCCCGGCGTAGGACGCCAGTGGCCGGATCAGTGCGTTGTGGGCGAGCTGTTCCGTGATGTGGGCCGTCCAGCCGGTGATGCGACTCATCACGAAGATCGGAGTGAAGGCGGGGATGTCGAAGCCCATCAGGTGGTAGGCGAGCCCGGCCGGGTAGTCGAGGTTGGGGTGGATGCCCTTGCCTGTGATCATGGCGTGGCGAAGGGCGGCGTGCAGGGTGGCCTGCCGGGTGACCTCGGGGTCGGCGGCGCGGGCGACGAGCCGGTCGGTGGCCTCCTGCATGATCGGGACACGTGAGTCACCGTGCCGGTAGACGCGGTGGCCGAAGCCCGTGATCTTGCGCTTCGAGGCGAGGGACTCATCCAGCCATTCCTCGGCCCTTCGGGGGTCTCCGATCTCGTTGAGCATGTGCATCACGGCCTCGTTGGCGCCACCGTGCAGGGGCCCCTTGAGGGCGCCGATCGCGGCGGTGACCGCGCTGTAGAGGTCGGACAGGGTGGAGGTGACGACGCGGGCCGTGAACGTCGAGGCGTTGAAGCTGTGTTCGGCGTAGAGGATGAGGGAGACCTCGAAGCAGCGGACCACTTCGGGCTCGGGAATCCGGTCGAAGCACATGTGGAAGAAGTTCTGCCGACGGTGGTCGCCGCCGACCGTGGCAGGTCTCGGGCAGCCGGGCCAGCATCTCCGCGGTGGTGCGGTCCAAGGGCCGCAAGGCGCGTTCACGGGCCCGGAATTCGCCGAGCTGTCCGGCGTCGGGAAGTTCGCCGTGCCAGAGGAGGTAGGCGACTTCTTCGAAGGAGCGGCGGGCGGCGAGCTCCTGGACCGGATAGCCGCGGTAGGTAAGGGAGTTGGTCTCCTGGATGACGGTGGAGATCTCGGTGGTGTCGACAAATACTCCGGCAAGGCCGCGGTGGATGTCGGGGGCGACGAGCGGGGCGGTGGTCATGGGGCGGTCCTCCAGCAGTGGGTGCGGGCCGGGCGGAGCGGTGTCAGGTGCCGGGCGGGAGGGTGAAGTCGAAGACGGCCGAGTCGAAGGCCGTGTACTCCTCGTAGCCGAGCACCTCGTAGAGCCGGGAGCGGGTCTGCATGCGGGGCAGCAGGGACTCCTGGGTGCCCTCGGCGGCCAGCGTCCGCAGCCCGTCCTCGACGGCGCCCATCGCGAGCCGGAACAACGTGACCGGGTAGAGGGCGATGTTGTATCCGAGGTTCTCCAGGGCGCCCGTCGTCAGCAGGGAGCCCTTGCCGAACTCGGTCATGTTGGCGAGCAGCGGCACGTCGAGGGCTTTGCGGAACGTCTCGAACTCGGCCTCGTCGGCCAGGGCTTCGGGGAAGATCGCGTCGGCGCCGGCGTCGACGTATGCCTTCGCCCGCTCGATCGCGGCGGCCAAGCCCTCGACTCCGCGTGCGTCGGTTCGGGCCATCAGGAGGAAGTCGTCGTCGCGCCGGGCGTCGGCCGCGGCGCGGACCCGCTGGACCATCTCGTCGCGGGTCACGAGCGTCTTGCCGTCGAGGTGCCCGCAGCGCTTGACGCCGACCTGGTCCTCCAGGTGCAGCCCGGCGAGCCCCGCGTCCTCGAAGAGCTGTACGGTGCGCGCGGCGTTGACGGGTGCGCCGAATCCGGTGTCGGCGTCGATGAGCACCGGTAGGTCGGTGACGCGGGTGACCTGCTGGGCGCGGGCCGCGATCTCGGTGGATGCGGTCAGCCCGATGTCCGGCAGGCACAGCTCGGCGGCGAGCACGGCGCCGGAGAGGTAGGTGGCCTCGAACCCGTGCTGCTCGATCAGCTTCGCCGAGTACGGGTTGATCGCCCCCGGCATCGGCAACAGCCGCCCCGAAGCGAGCCGTTGACGCAGTGTCGTGCGGCGCTGAGCGGGTGTGGTGCGGGTGTGCAGCATCAGAACAGCCCCTTCGGGAGCTCGGCGTCGTACGCGGCGACCATGCTGGTGTCGACGGCGGGGAAGAGGTCCGCGAGCCCAGCCGTGTCCAGCTCGGCCAGTCGGCCGACGGCGTCGAGGAACGCGTCCTGCGCGGCCGGGGTGACGATGCCCTCGGTGAGAGTGCGGAACTTGCCCGTGTAGCCGGCGCGGTCGAAGGGCCGGGCCCCGGCCGGGTGGGCGTCGGCGACGGCGAGTTCGTCTTCGATGACCGTGCCGTCGTCGAGGGTGATCACGGCCCGGCCGCCGAAGGCACGGCGCCCTGGGTCGGGGTCGTGGTAGCGCCGGGTCCACTCCGCGTCCTCGACCGTCGAGATCCTCTTCCACAGCTCCACGGTCTCCGGGCGCCGGGCGCGCTCGGGGGCGTAGGAGCGTTCGTGGTGCCAGGTGCCGTCCTCCAGGGCGACGGCGAAGATGTACGGCACGGAGTGGTCGAGGGTCTCGCGGCTGGCGGCGGGGTCGTACTTCTGGGGGTCGTTGGCGCCCGAGCCGATGACGTTGTGGGTGTGGTGGCTGGTGTGCAGCACGATGGAGCGCACCCGGTCGAGCGGGATCTTCTCGCGCAGCCGCCGCGCGAGGTCGATGATCGCTTGCGCCTGGTACTCGGCCGAGTGCTCCTTGGTGTAGGTGTCGAGGATCGCCCGGCGCGCTTCGCCCGGCTCCGGCAGGGCGACGGAGTACGACGCCCGGGGGCCGTCGAGCATCCAGGCCAGGAAGCCGTCCTCTCCTTCGTAGATCGGCGACGGCGCCCCTTCGCCGCGCATCGCCCGGTCCACGGCCTCGATCGCGGCCTTCCCGGCGAAGGCCGGGGCGAACGCCTTCCAGCTGGAGATCTCGCCCTTGCGGGACTGGCGGGTCGCGGTCGTGGTGTGCACCGCCTGCCCCACGGCCTGGTACACGGTCCCGGTCGGCAGGCGCAGCATCGCCCCGAGTCCGCAGACGGTGGCGGCACTCAGGTGGGCGACGTGGTCGATGCGATGCGCGTGCAGGCAGATGCCTTTGACGAGCGCGACGTGGATCTCGTACGCCGCGAGGACGCCGCGCAGCAGATCGGCGCCGGAGCGCCCGGTGTGCTGCGCGACAGCGAGCAGCGGCGGGATGTTGTCGCCGGGGTGGGAGTAGTCGGCGGCGAGGTAGGTGTCGTGGAAGTCCAGCTCGCGTACCGCCGTGCCGTTGGCCCAGGCCGCCCATTCGGGCGACACGCGCGTTCCCGGTTCCGCACCGAAGACCGAGGCGCCCGGGGTGGCCCGGTGCGTCACGGCCTGGGCTCGTGCCACGGCGACGGGTCGGCGGCGCAGGGAGGCGACCGCGACGGAAGCATTGTCGATCACCCGGTTGACCGCCATGGCGGCGGCTCCCGGATGCGGCTCGGCGACCTCCTGGTTGCCGGTGGCGACGGTGGCCAGTTTCCAGGCGAGCTGTTCCTCGCGGGGCAGCCGGTCGGTGCTGGGGTGGACGCGTACCTGGTGGTCGATCACGGGACTCCTCGCGGGGTGCGGCTGGGCGGAGACCGCCTTCACCCGGGGGCCTCACGTCTTCCTTTCGCACCGATCATTCCCACATCCAGCTCCGTGGGCGACGGCTCCAATCTGTGAAATCCGTACGCCCGATGGTGCAGGCGGCAGGGCGGTGGTCGACGATGAGAGGGCATCCGCCGAAGCGAGCGCGGCGACCTGCTCGGAGGCGTCCCGGTAGCGGTGGTCGGAACCGCACGACGAGGTACGCGACTTCTTCTACGCCCATCACAACCACTTCGGGCCGCTCGACAGCGAGGCGGAGCGCTCGGCACGTGACTGGGGCCTCGACTCGGCCCGTTCGGCGACGTGCATCCTGCGGCGGCGCCTGGCCGACGAGCACCATGTCACGGTGGTGGAGGCGACGCCCGA
Organism: Streptomyces sp. NPDC050485; assembly: GCF_044458185.1. Classification (NCBI taxonomy): domain Bacteria; kingdom Bacillati; phylum Actinomycetota; class Actinomycetes; order Kitasatosporales; family Streptomycetaceae; genus Streptomyces; species Streptomyces sp. NPDC050485. The sequence continues at coordinate 62,575 of NZ_JBITHR010000007.1, forward strand.
GCGCTCGGCCGATGCCCGCCGCTTCGACGCCGCAAGCAAGCTGCTGTTCCTGTCGCCGTGGCTGACGGATGGCCAGCGCGCCTTCCAACTCGCCACGCAGATCACCCTGTTGGAATGCGGCTCGCTGCTCGACTCCCTGGTCAGCGCGGCCGCGCTGACCTCCGCACAGGCCAAGGCCCTTGCCCGCATCGGTCTCGCGAACTACTTCGCCGGGGCCCTTCTGATGCCCTACACGGCATTTCAGTCCGCCGCCGAGGAACTGCGGTACGACATCGAGCTGTTGCAGGCCCGGTTCGGGTTCGGCTTCGAAACCGTCTGCCACCGGCTCAGTACCCTCCAGCGTTCCGGGCGCCGCGGCGTGCCCTTCTCGTTCCTGCGCGTGGACCGGGCCGGAAACGTTTCCAAGCGCCAGTCCGCCACCGATTTCCACTTCTCCCGGCTCGGCGGCACGTGCCCGCTGTGGACGGTGTACGAGGCGTTCTCCGCACCCGGGCGCATCCTCACCCAGGTCGCCGAAATGCCGGACGGCAAACGGTACTTCTGGGTGGCCCGCACCGTCACCCGCGGCGGAGCCGGGCATCACGCGCCCCGCGCCGAATTCGCCGTCGCCCTGGGCTGCGAACTGCGCCACGCCCACCGCTTGGTCTACGCGGAGGGCGTGTCCCTGGACGACCCCCGCGCGGCCACCCCGATCGGCCTCGGCTGCCGGATCTGCGAACGCCGCGACTGCGCCCAGCGGGCCCGGCCGCCGGCCGGTGGCCGCCTTGCCGTCGACCCCGACCGGCGTACCTATGTGCCCTATCCGGTGGAGACGTCGTCCGGCGACAGCTGAGCGGTCCGGCATCCCGAGACCTGGGCATCTTCACAAGTCCGCCCCGGAGGGACGGTCGGGGTGGCGGGCCGTGGGCACCCCAGAACGCCGTAGGTCGTTGACGAGGCGACCAAAGGACTCCCGTTGTCGCCGCCTGTCAGTCGATATCTGCCTGCATTCCGGCCACGGGGTAGGGGATGAACGTGCTGCTGTTCTCGTCGATCGCCAGTCGGCGGTCCAGCGGCGGTACGGCACGCTGGGGGCAGTCGGTGCGCTCGCACAGGCGGCAGCCCATGCCGATGGGCACGGCGGCGGAGGCGTTGTCGAGGTCGAGGCCGTCTGAGTAGACGAGCCGGGAGGCGTGGCGGAGCTCGCAGCCGAGGCCGATGGCGAAGGTCTTGCCGGGTTCGCCCCAGCCGCCGCGGTGGCGGGTGACGGCGCGGGCGGTCCACAGGTAGCGGTGTCCGTCCGGCATGGCGGCGACCTGGACGTGGATGCGGCCGGGTGCGGCGAACGCCTCGTACACGTTCCACAGCGGGCAGGTGCCGCCCGCGCGGGAGAAGTGGAACGCGGTGGCTGACTGGCGTTTGGACATGTTCCCCGCCCGGTCCACCCGCACGAACGAGAAGGGCACGCCGCGCAGCCGGGGCCGCTGCAACGTGCTGAGGCGGTGGCAGATCGTCTCGTAGCCGAGGCCGAAATGGTCGGTCAGCCGCTCGATGTCGTAGCGGAACTCCTCCGCGGCCGCCTGGAAGCGGCGGTACGGAAGGATCAGTGCCGCCGCGAAGTAATTGGCGATGCCGATGCGGGCAAGCGGCCAGGCGGCGGCGTCCCGCTCGAAGTCCTCCGAGGCGAGCGCGGAGAGCTCGTCCCCGTATTCGAGGAGCGCGAGTTGGGTGGCCATCCGGAACGCCTGCTGCCCGGGACGCAGTCGACCGGACAGGTGCAGGACCCGGGCCGCCGGGTCGTAGTGGTGCAGTAGCCGGTCGGAGTCCGCGGCCAGGCGCACCCCATGGTGATCGGTCAGGCGGGCGACCAGGGCCCGCACGACCTCGCCGGGGCGTACGCCGATCTCGGCAGCGAGCCGTTCGGCGGCGAGGTCGGTGTCGTGGAGATAGTTCTGCCGCCGGTAGAAGAACTCACGGATCTCCTCGTGCGCGGAGCGGGGCTGCGCCTGCGCTCCCGGCCCCCGCCCCTCCGCGGCTTCGGAGAGACGTTCGGTGAGGTGCTGGTTTCGCCGGCCGAGGTCGACCAGGACCGTCGCCACGGCCGGCATCCGGGACGCCAGCTCCGCGAGGTCGGACGTGGACACCCGGCCGGCGGCGACCTCACCGGTGAGCGCGTCCCGCAGGTCGGCCACCAAGCGGCTGGTGTCGCGCTCGGAGAAGAATCCCGGATCGACTCCGAACGCCTCCGTCAGGCGCAGCAGCACGGGCACGGTCAGCGGGCGGGAATCGTGCTCCATCTGGTTCAGATAGCTCGGCGAGATGTCCAGGGCCCGGGCCAGATCGGCCTGGCTCATGCGCCGTTCCTCGCGCAGCCGTCGCAGCCGTGTTCCCGCGTACGTCTTGCTCACCCATGGCTCCCGTCCCGCCCCGATCAGACCGTTCACGATGGTAGCCACACGGACGAGGCTCTCAGCGTTAACAGAATTGGCAATTCGACAGAAAAGATTCGCAGAAGTTGGCAGATGTTCTCGCTTGATGGCACTGGGTGCCGATGCCAGAGTCGTACTGCGGCCCGCCGGACTCCAGCGGGCGGAGCGGAACCGGGGTGCGATTCAATGCCCTGGCGTCGGAGATCCCGGCCACTTCCGCCCGACTCGGCGACATTGCTCCGATTGCCTACCCACGGAGACTGCGGGCCGCACCCATAGATCAGTACGGCACTCAGTGCCAGCACTTTGCATAGTTCACGATTCTCCGGGAGACAGTCATGGCGCAGGCAGGGACGACGGCCGAAGAGCTGAAGCAGCACTGGGCAAACGACCCGCGCTGGAAGGGCATCGAGCGCACCCACACCGCCGAGGACGTCGTACGTCTGTCGGGCAGCGTCCGCGAGGAGCACACGCTGGCCCGGCGTGGTGCCGAGCGGCTGTGGCGCCAGTTGCACGAGCTGGACTACATCCACGCGCTGGGCGCGCTGACCGGCGGTCAGGCCGTGCAGCAGGTCAAGGCCGGACTCCAGGCGATCTACCTGTCCGGCTGGCAGGTCGCCGCCGACGCCAACCAGGCCGGTCACACCTACCCCGACCAGAGCCTGTATCCCGCCAACTCCGTTCCCCAGGTGGTCCGTCGGATCAACAACGCGCTGCTGCGGGCCGACCAGATCGCCACCAGCGAGGGCGATGACTCGGTGGACTGGCTGGCACCGATCGTCGCCGACGCGGAAGCCGGCTTCGGCGGCCCGCTCAACGCCTTCGAGCTGACCAAGGCGATGATCGCGGCGGGTGCGGCGGGCATCCACTACGAGGACCAGCTCGCCTCCGAGAAGAAGTGCGGCCACCTCGGCGGCAAGGTGCTGGTGCCCACCGCGCAGCACATCCGCACGCTGAACGCGGCCCGGCTCGCCGCCGACATCGCCGACGTTCCCACCCTCATCGTGGCCCGCACCGACGCACTCGCCGCGAACCTGCTGACCAGCGACGTCGACGAGCGCGACGCGCAGTTCGTGACCGGCGAGCGCACCGCCGAGGGCTTCTACCGGGTGCAGAACGGCATGGCCCCGGTCATCGCCCGCGGCCTCGCCTACGCCCCGTACGCCGACCTGATCTGGGTGGAGACCGGCACCCCCGACCTGGCCCAGGCCCGCGAGTTCGCCGAGGCGATCCACGCCGAGCACCCGGATCAGATGCTCGCCTACAACTGCTCGCCGTCCTTCAACTGGAAGGCAGCGCTGGACGATGATCAAATCGCCAAGTTCCAGCGCGAGTTGGCCTCGATGGGCTACCGCTTCCAGTTCATCACCCTTGCCGGATTCCACTCCCTCAACCACGGCATGTTCGACCTCGCACGCGGCTACGCCGAGCACGGCATGACCGCCTATGTCGACCTCCAGGAGCGGGAGTTCGCCGCCCAGGAGCACGGCTTCACCGCCGTCAAGCACCAGCGCGAGGTCGGCACCGGCTACTTCGACCTCGTCTCGACCGCCATCAACCCCGCCTCCTCCACCACCGCACTCAGCGGCTCCACCGAGGAAGAGCAGTTCCACTAGGCGGCACGGAGGGGCGAGCAGGGCCTTGGCCTGTTGGCTCGCCCCTCCCCGTCCAGTCGGCCCGTGTCCCGGTGCGGACCACGATGGCCTCCGTTCGGTCCGCACCGCTTCCGCTGAGGAGACCTGCATGCCAACTACCGCTCCGCCCCGTACAGTCCAGGTCCTCGGCGCCCCGGGCGACCGTCATGGCGAGATCCTCACGCCCGAGGCCCTGGAGTTCATCGGCCGGCTCGTCGACGCCTTCGCGGACCGGCGCCTGGAAATCCTCACGGAGCGCGTGCGGGTGAGGGACCGGCTGGCTTCCGGGTCCCCGCTCGACTTCTCCCTCACCACCGCACGCATCCGTGCCGACGACTCCTGGCGGGTGGCACCCCCGGCACCCGGCCTGACCGACCGCCGCGTGGAGATCACCGGGCCGCCGGACCGCCGGATGACCGTCAACGCCCTCAACTCGGGTGCGCAGGTATGGATGGCGGACTTCGAGGACGCCACCTCGCCCATCTGGGACAACATCGTCGGCGGCCAGCTCAACCTGGTCGACGCCATGGAACGCCGCATCGACTTCACCACGCCGGATGGCAAGGAGTACCGGCTCGGCGACGACCTGGCGACCATCGTCGTCCGCCCGCGCGGCTGGCACTTGACCGAGGAACACCTGGAGGTCGACGGCCGTCCCGCGCCCGCCTCCCTGGTGGACTTCGGGCTCTACTTCTTCCACTGCGCCCAGCGGCAGATCCGCGCCGGGTACGGCCCGTACTTCTATCTGCCGAAACTGGAGAGCCGCGACGAGGCACGGCTGTGGAACGACGTGTTCGTCCTCGCCCAGGACCTCCTCGGCATCCCCCGCGGCACGATCCGGGCCACCGTCCTGATCGAAACCGTCACCGCGGCCTTCGCCATGGAGGAGATGCTCTACGAGCTGCGCGAGCACAGTTCCGGCCTCAATGCCGGGCGCTGGGACTACCTGTTCAGCCTCATCAAGACCTTCGGGCACCGCACCGACTTCCTGCTGCCCGACCGGGCGAAGGTCACCATGACCGCCCCGTTCATGCGTGCCTACACCGAACTGCTGGTGCGCACGTGCCACAGACGCGGTGCGCACGCCATCGGGGGCATGGCCGCACACGTCCCCAGCCGCGACGCGCAGGCCAACGAGGCGGTCTTCGCCACGGTGCGGCTCGACAAGGAACGCGAGGCCGAAGACGGCTTCGACGGCTCCTGGGTCGCTCACCCCGCGCTCGTCCCGCTCTGCCGCGAGGTCTTCGACGGGGTGCTCGGCACCCGCCCGCACCAGATCGACCGCACCCGCAACGACGTCGAGGTGACGGCGACACAGCTCCTGTCCGTGCGCCGTATCAGTACGCCGCCCACATCCGAGGGGCTGCGCACCAACATCGCGGTCGCCGTGCGCTACTTCGCCGAATGGCTGCGCGGCCGCGGAGCCGTCGCCCTGCAGGGGCTGATGGAGGACGCCGCCACCGCCGAGATCGCCCGCGTGCAGATCTGGCAGTGGCTGCGACACCGCGTCGTCGAGCGCACCACGGTAGTGGAACTCCTGGAGGACGAACTCGCAGCCCTCGGCGCGGAGTACCCCTGGGCCGCCGTGGACGAGGTCCGCGCGCTCTTCGAACGGACCGCCCTGGCCGGTCCGTTGCCCGCCTTCTTCACCACCGATGCGTACAGCCGCCACTTGGTGCACCGTCTGGAGGGACAGTCATGACCAGAGTCATCAGCCGGATCGGCGTGGTGGGCGGCGGCCAGATGGGCGCCGGGATAGCCGAGGTCTGCGCCCGCGCCGGACTCGACACCGTCGTCTGCGAGGCAGACGCCATCGCCGCCCGCGGCGCACGGGAGCGGATCGCCATCTCGCTCGAACGCGCCGTCCAGCGCGGCAAGCTGGACCGCGTCACCGCCGAGGACGCGCTGGCCCGCACGGTCTTCACCGGCAGTCTTGACGACCTGGCCGACCGCCATCTCGTCATCGAGGCGGTGGTGGAGAGCGCGGCGGTGAAGACCGAGGTGTTCGCAGCCCTGGACAAGATCGTCGAGGATCCCGGGGCGATCCTCGCCACCAACACCTCCGCCATCCCGGTCATGCGCCTGGGCATGGCCACCCGGCGCGCCGACCGCGTTCTCGGACTGCACTTCTTCAACCCCGCCCCCGTCCTGCCCCTGGTCGAGGTCGTCTCCTCGCTGCACACCGCCCCGGAGACCGTCACCGCCGTACAGGACTTCGTCACGCACACCTTGGGCAAGACGGTCGTCCGCTCCCAGGACCGGGCCGGATTCGTCGTCAACGCACTGCTGATTCCCTACCTCCTCTCGGCGATCCGCATGGCCGAGTCAGGCTTCGCCACCGCCGCCGACGTGGACGCGGGCATGGAGCTGGGCTGCGCGCACCCCATGGGGCCGCTGAAGCTGGCGGACCTGATCGGCCTGGACACGGTCGCCTCCATCGCCGAATCCCTCTACGCGGAATTCAAGGAACCCCTGTACGCCCCGCCGCCGCTGCTCCTGCGCATGGTGGAAGCCGGGCTGCTCGGCCGCAAGAGCGGCCGCGGGTTCCACATCTACGACCGGGGCTGAGGGGCCCGGGTCTGCCGCCGGGGGCTGAGGGGCCCGCGGCTGCTGTGGAGTGGGGCGCGGAGCAGATAGCTGAGACTGCTCCGCGCCCCTTCACCCATGCGCCGGGGCCTCGCCCGCGTCTCATTTCGCATTCCGGAATATGAACAATGCTGTCCTGGATGCCATCTGCCCTCTACTGTGACCAGTGCAGCTGGTTCGCCCTGTCCACCAGACAGACGCGTCGTAAGAGGGAACCCGGTGGGAATCCGGGACTGCCCCGCAGCGGTGAGTGGGAACGACCGCCGTCATACGCACTGGATCCCTCCGCGGACCTGGGAAGCGACGGCCAGTAGGAACCTGCCTCGGCAGAGTGCCCACGAGTCCGAAGACCTGCCCGTTGCCCGCACGTGACCGATCGCGTGCGGACATCCCGGTGACCTCGTGGGCGGGTCGGCGTACATATCAGACGGAGCACCGTGCCAGTGGCGCGTGTGGGCTCCGTCCGGTTCGTCATCCCTTCGCGTCCGTGTCCCGTCTCCGGGATTCTCAGGAGTCATCTCGCGAAGGAGATTTCCGTGACAGCGAAGTCCGCAGCCGCGGCAGCACGGGCCACCGTGTACGGCTACCCCCGCCAGGGCGCGAACCGCGAACTGAAAAAGGCGATCGAGGGCTACTGGAAGGGCCGCGTCACCGCCGCCGCCCTGAAGGAGACCGCCGAGGGCCTGCGCCGTTCGAACTGGCAGCAGTTGGCCGACGCCGGTATCCACGAGGTGCCGACCGGTGACTTCTCGTACTACGACCACGTCCTGGACACCAGTGTCATGGTCGGCGCTGTCCCCCAGCGACACCGCGACGCCGTCGAATCCGACGCGCTCGACGGCTACTTCGCGATGGCCCGCGGCACCCAGGACGTCGCACCCCTGGAGATGACCAAGTGGTTCGACACCAACTACCACTACCTGGTGCCCGAGTTGGGGCCGGACACCCTCTTCACCGCCGACTCCACCAAGCAGGTCGCCGAACTGACGGAAGCCCTCGCGCTCGGCCACAGCGCACGCCCCGTCCTCGTCGGCCCCGTCACCTACCTGCTGCTCGCCAAGCCCACCCCCGGCATCGCCACCGACTTCGACCCGCTGACCCTCCTGGACCGGCTGCTCCCCGTGTACGCCGAGGTCCTCGCCGACCTGCGCGCGGCCGGTGCCGAGTGGGCGCAGTTGGACGAGCCCGCCCTCGTCCAGGACCGCACCCCGGCCGAGCTCAACGCGGCCGCCCGCGCCTACCGCGACCTGGGCACCCTCACCGACCGGCCCAAGCTCCTGGTCGCCTCGTACTTCGACCGGCTCGGGGACGCGCTTCCCGTCCTGGCGAAGGCCCCGATCGACGGCATGGCCCTCGACTTCACCGAGGCGGCCGGCGCCAATCCGGACGCGCTCGCCGCCGTCGGAGGACTGCCCGGCAAGCGTCTGGTCGCCGGCGTCGTCAACGGCCGCAACATCTGGATCAACGACTTCGAGAAGTCCCTGTCCACCCTCGGGACGCTGCTCGGTCTGGCCGACCGGGTCGACGTGGCGGCCTCCTGCTCGCTCCTGCACGTGCCGATCGACGCGGCGGCCGAGCGGGACATCGAGCCGCAGATCCTGCGCTGGCTGGCCTTCGCCCGCCAGAAGACGGCGGAGGTCGTCACGCTCGCGCGCGGCCTCACCGAGGGAGCCTCGGCGATCACCGCCGAACTCGCCGCCAACCAGGCCCGCTTGGCATCCCGGGCACACTCCCCCATCACCCGCGACCCGGCCGTCCGGGCCCGCGTGGCCGCCGTCACCGACACGGACGGCCGCCGCTCCGCTCCGTACGAGGAGCGGGCCGCGGCCCAGCGCGCCCACCTCAAGCTGCCGCTGCTGCCCACGACCACCATCGGCTCGTTCCCGCAGACCACCGAACTGCGCACGGCCCGCGCTGACTTGCGCGCGGGGCGCATCGACACCGCCGCGTACGAACAGCGCATCGAGAACGAGATCCGCGAGGTCATCGCCTTCCAGGAGAAGACCGGCATCGACGTCCTCGTGCACGGCGAGCCCGAACGCAACGACATGGTGCAGTACTTCGCCGAACAGCTCACCGGCTACCTCGCCACCCAGCACGGCTGGGTCCAGTCCTACGGCACCCGCTACGTCCGCCCGCCGGTCCTGGCCGGCGACATCTCGCGGCCCGAGCCGATGACGGTGCGCTGGACCAGTTACGCGAACTCGCTCACCGACCGCCCGGTCAAGGGCATGCTCACCGGCCCGGTCACCATGCTCGCCTGGTCCTTCGTCCGCGACGACCAACCGCTCGGCGACACCGCCCGCCAGGTCGCCCTCGCCCTGCGCGACGAGGTCAACGACCTGGAGGCATCAGGCACTTCGGTCATCCAGGTCGACGAACCGGCCCTGCGCGAAACCCTCCCGCTGCGCGCCGCCGACCACCCCGCCTACCTGGACTGGGCCACCGAGTCCTTCCGCCTCACCACCAGCGGCGTACGGCCGGACACGCAGATCCACACCCACATGTGCTACGCCGAGTTCGGCGACATCGTCCAGGCCATCGACGAACTCGACGCCGACGTCATCAGCCTGGAGGCCGCCCGCTCGCACATGCAGGTGGCCCGCGAACTGGCCGCACACGGCTACCCCCGCGAAGCCGGCCCCGGGGTCTACGACATCCACTCCCCGCGCGTCCCCTCCCCGGAGGAGGCATCCGCCTTGCTGCGCAAGGGACTTCAGGCCATCCCGGCGGACCGCCTCTGGGTCAACCCCGACTGCGGCCTCAAGACCCGCGGCTGGCCCGAGACCCGCGCCTCCCTGGAGAACCTGGCGACGGCGGCCCGTACCGTACGGGCGGAACTTGCTTGATTTTGAGCTGAGTCAAGGGCCGAGGGGTGGGCGCTCGCACCCCCTCTCGACCCTCCTACCCGTGAGGTCACCGCTTGTCCGGCCCCGAGCGGGCGCAGTACCTGCTGAGTCACCTGCCCTCTCAGGTGGTTTCGTCGTCGGTGACGATCCTGAACACGCCCTCGGCCAACAGTTTTTCGTCGAGGCGATTTCCCTCGAAGAATGCCACGCGCCGCTTGAGGCTGATGCCGTTGAACCGTCCCAGGATGCGCTTGGCCGCGTCGGCGAACCCCTCCTCCGTCGTGGCGACCGTGCCGATGGTGCCCTGCATCAGGTCTCCCGAGTGGGGGTCAACGAGGTTGCTCCACTCACCACTCGCGTTCCGGAACTGGATCAGAAAGGTATAGGTCTTATAGCCGGACATGCCGAAAACCGTACCGTAGCCTTGATCGGCGTAGGCGTTGTTCCCGCCGGAGAGCGAGATGGACCGTGCCAGTGCCCGCTGCGGAAGCAGAAGCGATATTCATGATCTATATCGACGGTCATGATCCAGATGCCGGGGAAGTCCGCCAGATCATGAAGGAGTTCGAGCGGGAGACGAGGCTCTGCCTGGCAGGCAACCACGTCGAACGCTGCCGTGGCGACGGCGATCTGGTCGAGGGGTACGGAACCTTCCTGGTCGACCTCTACGAGCGCCAGGGCAGGCTCTCGCACGGCGCGGCCGACCGGACGATCGTGCGTCGCCTCACGGTGAACGGAGTGGGACGGGTCGTGGCCGTGGTGCTCGCGCAGGAGTTCAACACGTGGGTGCGCGAGCTGATACCGCTTCACCTGGAACGACTCGCCGGGGCGGGGGAGTCCGCGGCTCGGCGGCCCGCGTTCTCCCGGCTCGGCGACGATCCGGCCCTGTCCTTCGTCGCGGGCGCACGGGACGGGGAGACACTCCAGTTCGGCGACCTCCAGATCACCGTGAGCCTGTTCCCGGAGACCGATCCGCAGCGCATCCGCGCGCTCATGCCCGGCGGCGATTATCCGCAGTTGCTCGCCGAACTGGGAATCACGGAGCAGGTGGAGGCCGAGGCTCGCCCCGCGGACCCCGACATCGCGCACTGGCTGCTCTGCGCGGACGGAAAGTTCCGCAGCGTCCACCTCGGCTACTTCAGCCCGTCGGGGACGAGGAGAAATGCGATTCTCCCCTATGACGTGCTGTCACCCGCGGATCAGCAATCGCTCAAGCGATTCATCTTCTGAGCCGGAATTGAGCCGGAATGGGGCGGGAGGCACGATGCGGAGAACGGCGGGCCAGCGGGCGGACTGTCCACACGGTCCACACCCGTACTCCTGCGGCCCACTCCACGAGGGCCTGTGCGTGCTCACCCACCGCGGTCGCGGCTGCGAGGCCGTCCACCCGATCTGCCCCGAGTGCGGGGCGCCGGCGCTGAACGTCGTCGTGCCGACGATCCTTGAGCGCATGCGGCACGAGGACGTCCGGACGCTTGCCCTGCGATGCCAGGCGTGCAACCGCGCCGAGTTCCGCTACAACCGCGACATGTTCTGCGACCGGTGCGAGTGGCTGATTCCCCGTGCCAACGAGCGGTTCGCCGCCGAGCCCGCCGGGCCGCCCGGCCACGCGCCGCCCACGCCCGCAGGCAGCATCGGGGCTTGGGGCTCGCAGGCCCTGTCCAAGCTCCGCAGCGCCGCCGAGTCCGGCGACCGCGACGCCCTCGACACCGCGATCGAGCTGTTCGACCGCATCGTGCGAGCACTCCCCGTCGGCGACGCGATGCGCCTGTCCGCGATGAGCAATCTCGGCATCGGACTGCGCATGCGCGCCGAGCAACGGCGCGACGGCGAGGACGCGGACGCCGCGGTCCGCGCGCTGCGCGAGGTGCTGGACGCCGGTCCCCCCGATTCCCCGCACCGCCCGCGCCACTCGACGAACCTGGGCAACGCGCTGTATACACGCGCCTTTCTCGACACGAGCCGCGACGGCGATCTGGACGAAGCCGCCGAGGCACATCGCGCGGCGGTCGCGGCGACTCCGCGCGGGGACCGCAGCCGGACCGGCCGCCTGGTCAACCTTGCCAGAACACTGCGCGGCCAATACGACCGCACAAGGCGCCGGGCCGATCTCGACACCGCGATCGAGGCGTGGCGCGAGATACTCGATACGATGCAGCGGGTCGATCCCCAAGCACCGTGCTACGCCTCCGAGTTCGCGCTCGCCGTGCGCACTCGCCTTGAGGACTTCGCGTACGACACCGACGTCGATGCCGGATTCTCCGCGGTCGAGACGGTCATCGCGGGCATGTGCCCGGGGCCCGAGCGCCGTGACCTCCTTCTCAGCCTCGGCAGCGCCATGCTGACGCGCTACCAGCACAACGGTGATCGAGCCGCCGCGGAAACGGCGGTCAAGGCCCTGCGGCAAGCCGCCGACGAGGCACCGCCCGGCAGCCGCGAACGTGCAACCCACCTGAACGAACTGGGGCTGGTCCTTGGCGAACGCCTGAGGATCGAGAGCAGCGAGGCCGCCGTCGACGCCGCCGTCGTCGCCCTGCAGGAGGCCGTACCGCTCGTCCCGCCGGACGACCCGCAGCGCCCGAAGTTCCTCTCCAACCTGGCGATCACGCTCAGAAGCCGATTCGAGCACCGCGGCGATCCCGCCGATCTCGACGCCGCCATCCGCGTACTGCGCGAGGCCGAGAGCCTGATGTCCGAGCACGATCCCGACCGGCCTCGCGTCGCGATGAATCTCGGCAACGCTCTGCTCACCCGGTTCGAGCAGCACTGGGACCGGGCCGACATCGACCACGCGATCTCGATGCTGCGCCTGGCCGCGGGATCGCCCGGCGGCTCGCTGGAGGGCGCGCTGTCGGGGATCGGGAATCTCGCCCTCGGGCTGGCGCGGCGTTACGAGCAGTTCCGGGACGGCGCAGACCTCGACGAGGCCATCGCCGTGGGGCGCAGGGCCGTGGAGCAGGCGCCCGCCGCGTACCCGGGCCGGATCGGTTACCTCTCGAATCTGGGCCATGGACTCATGCTGCGTTTCGAGCGGGACAAGTACCGCGGCGACCTGGACTCGGCCATCGACGCGCTGCGCATCACTACAGAGGCGACCGACGACGACCACTTGCACCACGCCCGGAACCTCTCGAACCTCGGCGTCGCGCTCCTGGCCAGGTTCGACCTCGACGCGGCACGGGCCGATCTCGACCGTGCGGTGGGCCTTCTGGCGCGGGCCGCCGGGACCACCCGCGTCGGGGACAGGGAGCGGGCGGCCTATCTGTTCAACCTCGGCAGCACCCTGACCGCCCGGCATGATCGCTTCAAACGCCCCGAGGACGCCGACGCCGCGATCAAGGCGTGGCAGACCTGCTGCGCCCTGCCCGCGATCCCGGCCTCCACACGGATGATGGCGGGTCAGGCGTGGGGCATGCTGGCGGCGCGGCTGAGCCGCTGGCCGGAGGCGGTGCACGGCTACGGTGTCGCGGTCGAGTCGCTGCCGCTCCTCGCCTGGCGGGGCGTCGGGCGCGACAGCCAGGAGCGCCTCCTCACGCAATGGCGCGGGCTGGCGTCGGACGCCGCCGCGTGCGCGATCGCCGCGGGCCGCCCAGAGCACGCCGTCGAACTGCTCGACCGCGGCAGGGGCGTCCTGTGGTCGCAGCTCCTGGACCTACGCACCGAGATCGACGCGCTGATGGGAGCCGATCCCCGGCTCGCAGCCGAACTCGGCGCCGTGCGCGCGGAATTGGACGGCGGCGCCGCCGCGCCCCCAACCGCCACGACCTCCTCGCCCCCCGTGATCGGTGAAGGCTCGCGAGGCGCGGACGCCGACAGACGCATCAACCTGGCGCGCCGGTGGGACACGTTGATCGACCAGGTTCGCGCGCTGCCCGGCTTCCACGACTTCGCACGCTCGCCCAGCTTCGACCGGCTTCGCGGCGCTGCTGGAGAGGGCACGGTCGCGGTGGTCAACGTCAGCCAATGGCGCTGCGACGCACTACTGATCACCGAGGACGGCGTCCAGGTCCGCCGTCTCGACGGCGTCGACCGCGCCGAAGCCTGGCGCCGGGCAGACGCCTACATGAGCGAGCTCCAGAAGTCCCAACATGCCCAAGCCGAGCCCGACACCGCGCGACAGGATCTGGAGCGGGTCGTCACCGAGACGCTCACCTGGCTCTGGGACGCCATCGCCGAGCCCGTCCTCGACGCACTGGGCCACACCGCGCACGCCGAAGGACAGCCCTGGCCGCGACTGTGGTGGTGTCCGACGGGGCCGCTGACCGTCCTGCCCCTGCACGCGGCGGGCCACCACCGGCGCACCGGGCAGAGTGTCCTCGACCGCGTCGTCTCCTCCTACACCCCCACCCTGCGCGCCCTCGACACGAGCCGCCGGCGTCCGGTCCCGACATCGCCGGAGCCCGAGAGCTGTCTGCTGATCGCGCTCCAGAACACTCCCGGGCAGGCTGCACTGCCCGCCGTGGCGGCCGAGCAGGCGTATCTCACCCAACTACTGGGACGCGAGCGGCTCACCGCCCTCGTCGACGCGGACGCCACCAAGGCGAACATCCTCGAATCGATGGAAGGCCATGCCTGGGTCCATGCCTCCTGCCACGGTGACCAGAACCTGGCGGACCCGTCCGCCGGAGGACTGGTCCCCCACGACTGGGAGCGCGCCGGCCTCGTACGGGTCCTCGACCTGAACACGGCGGGACCGGCCTCGGGCGGTGAGTTCGCGTTCCTGTCCGCGTGCAAAACGGCGACCGGCGGCCTGTTCAACCTCGACGAAGGCATCAACCTGGTCTCGGCGCTCCAGTACGGGGGCTGGCGCCACGTCATCGGCACGCTCTGGTCAGTCGGCGACATCTCGGCCGCCGAGATCATGTTCGCCACGTACCAGCGGCTCCTCGGTGACAGCAGCGGCCATGGCGCCGCGCGCTCGGCCGTCGCCCTCCACGAGGCGGTCCGCGCCTACCGGGACAGGGCCGACCACCGTGACCGTCCCAGCCGTTGGGCGTTCTTCGTCCACGCGGGCCCGTAGTACCTCACGACAGTTGATTCACGAGGCGGCGGAGAGGAAGACCACGGCGCCGAGCGCGGCGAGCGCCCCGCCGGCGAGCGAGTGCAGCCGCGCGTTGCGCAGTTGTGCGCGAACCTGCCATGCGTGCGCGAGTTCCCAGAGCGATCTGAGACGTGCGTGGATCGCGGCCGTCGTCGTGCGGGACTCGGCCAGCTTGCCGAGGAGGAGTGCGCGGCGCGGACCGTCCGGTCCTTCGAGCTCCAGTAGACGCTCGATGTTCCTCGTCACCGTCGAGTGGAACTCCAGGGCCCGGTGGAGGTCGCCGACGCTCGCGCCGAACGGGCCGTAGAACGATTCCGGTTCGCGGGCGATCCGGGAGCGCAGATCGGCCAGCAGCGGCGAGGACTCCAGGGAACGCGGCGTCGTCAGGGGCGGGATGAGCGCGTCCGCGGTCCGCCAGATCGCCCAACCGATGCCGACGAGGCCGAGGAGCAGGCCCGCGTACGCGGTGACGGCGTGGCCCAGGCCATGGATCCTGCCCACGGCGGTGAGGGGTCCGCCGCCGAGGAGAGCCGCGCCGGTGACTGCGAGCGCGGCGAGGATCCATTTCGCGGTCGCCCGCATGTCGGCGACGGATTCAAGAGGCGAAGGCAGCATCGAGGTCGGTGTGGGGGCCTGGGTCCCGACGGCGTCCGTCTGCCCGGTGGAGCCGCTCACGAGCCCGGTTCTTCGGTGGGGTCGTTCGACTGCGGGCGCGTCGGAAGCGGCGAGACGCCCGTCCTGCCTTTGTAGATGGTTCCGAGGCCATTGTCCTCAGGGGGCTCGTACGGGCCCCACGCCGTGCCGTCGAACACCTCCAGAGTGCCCTCGTCACTGAACCGGACGGCGCCGACTTCCGAATCAGGCTCCAACTCACCCACGCGCGTTACGGTACTCCACTCGACCATGATGCGGACGGGCTACATCGGAACCTTGTGCTGGGCGACCGGGGGCCGGCTCTGGCGCCGGGTTCCACGCTGCACTCGTTCCGCGCCGGCCGGGCATCGACGCGGATCAGCGCACCCGACCCCGCGGTTTCAGCGCCACCGGGGGCAGTTCGGGCGCCGGGATGGGGGCGCCGTCGTAGCCCTTCACCTCGCCGAAGCGGGATCCCGACATCCACTCGTCCCGCGCCTGTGCGATGTCCTCGTGTGAACGGCCGATGAAGTTCCACCACATCACGATCTCCTCCTCGAACGGCTCGCCGCCGAGCAGCATCACGGTCGCGTCGGAGGCGGCGCGGAGCGGGAGTTCGGTGCGGCCGCAGCCCAGGTAGAGCATCGAGCCGGGGAGTACCGGTACGTCGTCCACGTGGGCCTCGCCGGACATCGCGAGCACCGCGTACTCGAAGTCGGGGTTCACGGGCAGCCGTGCCTCGGCGCCCGCCGCGAGGGCGAGGTCGGCGCCGACGATCGGGGTGTAGGTGCTGCCGGGCGAGGTGGCGCCGTCGAGTTCGCCCAGGATCACCGTGGCGTCGACGCCGGGCGCGGTGGCGTGCGGCAGCTCGGCGTGGTGCTGGAAGTGCGGCTCGACGTGGCGGTGGGCGTCGGGCAGCGCGACCCACAGCTGGGCTCCGTGCAGGAACCGGCTGTGCGACGTGGGGGTTTCCTCGGAGTGGCTGATGGCCCGGCCCGACGTCATCAGGCCGAGTTCCCGGGGGCGTACGGTCTGGAGGCTGCCCAGGCTGTCGCGGTGCAGCACCTCGCCCTGATGCAGCCAGCTGACGGTCTGCAGGCCCATGTGGGGGTGGGGCGGCACCTGCATGCCGGGTTCGTCGGCGATGTCGTCGGGGCCGTAGTGGTCGACGAACGCCCAGGCGCCGACCATCCGGCGGCCGAGGTTCGGCAGCAGCCTGCGTACCTCGGTGGACTCGCCGAGCTTGACCGTGCGGGGCGAGAGGAGCTCGCGCACCGGCTCGGCGACAACGAAGCCGCGTCCGCCGCAGACGGTGAGCGCGGGCTGGCGATCGAGATTGCTCATGCGGTCAACCTATCCCTCTCGGGGTGTCGGCCCCAGGATCCACGCACAAGCCCGCGAGGTCCTGCCGGCACCCGGCTTTCGGCAGGTCAGATGGACGTCGGCGGGGGCCGGTTGGGCCGCGATTCCGGGCAGCCGGGCGGCCCCCACCCACGGCAGGTTGAACCGCAATCCCCGGCAGGCGCGTGGCCTCCGTCCGCGGCAGGTTGAACCGCGATTCCGGACAGCCGGGCGGCCCCCACCCGCGGCCGGTTGGGCCGTAATCCCCGGCGGGCGCGTGGCCTCCGCCCGGGGGCCGGTTGGGCGGTGTTTCCAGCTGGGCGGCCGGCCCTGCCCGGGACTCGTGCGCCGTCGCCCCCTTCGCCCGGGCACCCCGCAGGGAGCCCGTCGCCACCCCACCCCCCGACGTTCTACATCATGTAGTAGATTCCCGTGGCAGCCCCCGCCGGGGCGGCCGTTGCGGCTGCTCGGGGTGGCGCTGCTTCGCGTGCTCTTCAGGAGGCTGATCGGCTGTGCCCCGTCGCAACATCCCGGATCACTTCCGGCCCACCGAACCGACCCGCACCGGCCGGATCACCATCGTGTCCGCCAGTGTGGGCGCCGGGCACGACGGTGCCGCCGACGCGCTCGCGGCGCAGTTGGAAGCGGCCGGGTTCCAGGTGGACCGGCACGACTTCCTCGATCTGCTGCCGGCCCGGCTCGGCCGCGTCCTCTCCGGTACGTACCACCGGCTGCTGACCACCGCGCCCTCCGGCTACCAGCGGATCTACGCCGCCACCGAACGCTCCGGCTCCCCCGGGCCGGTGATCCGCGCCCTGTTCCGCAGCGCCGAGCGCCCCATGCTCCGCGCGATCGGGCCGCGCTCACAAGCGGTCGTGTCCACCTATCCGGGCGCGAGCCAGGTGCTCGGCGCACTGCGGCGCGGCGGGCGCCTGGACATCCCCGCGCTCACCTACCTCACCGACTTCTCCGTACACCCGCTGTGGGTGGCCCCCGGCATCGACGCACACCTCGCGGCCCATCCCGTTCCGGCGGCGCAGGCGGCCGCGCTCGGCGCGAGCCGCGTGATGGTGACCGGGCCGGTGACGGGAGCCCGGTTCACCGCGGCCGGAGAAGCCGAACGCCGGTCCGCCCGCGACGAGTTCGGCCTCCCCCACGATGCCGCGCTGGCGCTGCTGGTCGCCGGGTCCTGGGGGGTCGGCCCGGTGCGGGAGTCCGCCGCGGAGATACGGGACAGCGCGGCCGCCGAACCGGTCATCGTGTGCGGGCGCAACGCGGCGCTGGCCGAGCAGTTGCGCGCCGACGGGTTCCGGTACGTGCACGAGTGGGTGCAGGACATGCCGCTGCTGATGCGCGCCTGCGACGTGCTCGTCCAGAACGCCGGCGGGCTCACCTCGATCGAGGCCTTCGCCAGCGGGCTGCCCGTCGCCAGCTACCGGTGCATACCGGGCCACGGGCAGACCAACGCGGCCGCCCTCGACGAGGCGGGACTCGCCGTCTGGATCAAGGAACCGGAAGGCCTCACCTCCGTACTCTCCGATCTCGTCAAGGGACCGCTCGGGGAGCGCCAGCGGTCCGCCGGTCTCGCCCTGTTCTCCTCGGGTGCCGGTCCCGTCGCCGCCATCACCGGCGCGACCGTCCCGCGTCCGGCTCCGGCGAAGCGGTCCCGACTGGCCCGTCCCAGGTTGAAGTTGGCGGCGGTCGTGCTGGCCGCCACCGTCTCGCTCGGGATCGGCGCGCCGCTCGCCCATGCCTACGAGTCCGATCCCGGGCGGCTTTCCACGCTCGCCCACAACCTCTTCGAGGGGTACGAACTGTGAGCTCCCGTACCGCCAGGGCCGCTCTGCTCGCCGCCACCGCGCTGCCCGCCCTCGCCGCCGTACACGCCGCACCGGCCGTGTCCACTCTCGGTCCGCTGCGCAACCGCACGATGCCCCGGCTGTCGGGGCAGGGCGACCGCGACCACATCGCGCTGACCTTCGACGACGGGCCCGACCACCTCTCCACCCCGCATTTCCTGCGCCTCCTCGACCGCGAAGGGGTGCGGGCGACGTTCTTCCTGCTCGGCTCGATGCTCGTCCGCTCGCCGGGGCTCGCCAAGGAGATGGCCGCCGCCGGGCACGAGATCGGCGTGCACGGCTGGGCGCACCGCCCGCTGGTCCTGCGCGGCCCGCGCGCCACCCGGGACGACCTCGCGCGGGCCCGCGACCTGATCGGCGACGTCACCGGCGAGCCGCCGCGCCTCTTCCGGCCGCCGTACGGGGTGATGAGCACGGCCGCCCATCTGGCCTGCCGGGATCTCGGGCTGACGCCCGTGCTGTGGACGGCCTGGGGCGAGGACTGGCGCGGCCGGGCCACACCCCGCTCGGTGCACGACACGGTGATGGGCTCGCTGCGCGGCGGCGGCACGGTGCTGCTGCACGACTCCGACTGCACCTCCGCCACCGGCTCGTGGCGCACCACACTGGCCGCGCTGCCCGCCCTCCTGGACACCTGGCGCGACCACGGCTGGCGGACCGGACCGCTGCGCGACCACGGCTGCCACCGGCTCTACGCCGCGTAGTAGTTTGGGGTCCGCCCGGTGGCCACCGGGCCCCGGGGCGACGAAGGAGTACAAGCGTGACGGACGACGGCGCCGGGACGGCCGGGCGACGGGCGCCCGGCGAGCTGGAGAACGAGGTGCTCGCCGCGCTGTGGGCGGCCGGAGCGCCCGCCGCGGCCGGCAGCGTCCGCGAGCAGGTGGCCGGCGCCCCCGCGTACACGACGGTCCTGACCATCCTGTCCCGGCTGCACGACAAGGGCCTGGTCACCCGGAAGCGGGCCGGACGCGGCTACCTCTACTCCCCCGTACGGGACGAGGCGGGGCATGCCGCGGCGGGGATGCGGGCGCTGCTCGAAAGGGGCGGCGACCGGGCCGCGGTGCTCGCCCGGTTCGTGTCCGAACTCGGCACCGAGGACGAAGAGATCCTTGAGCAGTTGCTGCGCGGGCACAAGGAGGGCTGAGCGGTGCTCGTCGCCCTCTTCACTCCGCTCGCGATCAGCGCGGTGCTCGCTCTGGCGGCGCCCTGGGCCGGCGGCCGGCTGCCGCCGCGCATGGCGGCCTGGCTCCTGACGGTCGCCTCGCTGATCGCGGCCCTCGGCACGGCGATCGACCTGGGGATGACGGCCTTCACCCTCATCGGGCAGATCCCGGCCGTGGCCGCGGAAGGCGAGTGGTCGCCGGGCGTGCTGGCCGCGCAGGCCCCGGTCAACTGGCTGGTCGCCGCCGTCTGCGCGCTCGCCCTCACCGGCGGTGTGGGCGCGCTCGCGGTCAGCACCTGGCGGCAGACGGCGGTCTGGCTGGCGGCCCGCCGGGAGGGCCGCGCGCTCCCAACCGGCAGTGATCTGGCGGTGGTTGACGATCCGGTGCCGCAGGCTTTCGCGCTGCCCGGTTCGCCCGGCCGCATCGTCGTCTCGTCCGGAATGCTGCGGGCGCTGTCCGCCGACGAGCGCACCGCGCTGCTCGCCCATGAGCGGGCCCATCTGCGCCACCGCCACCATGTGTTCCTGCTGGTGCTGCGGCTTGCGTCGGCGCTCGACCCGCTGCTGCGGCCGGTCGCGCGGGCGGGAAGTTTCGCGGTGGAGCGCTGGGCCGACGAGGAGGCCGGCACCCTGGTGGGCGACCGGCCCCTGGTGGCGCGGGCGGTCGCCCGTGCGGCGCTGGCGGCCAAGCGGGCCCCGCGGCACTCGCTCGCGGCGACCGGCGGCCCGGTGCCGCAGCGGGTGCGGGCACTGCTCGCTCCGCCGCCGCCGTTCCGCCGCGATCTGGTGGCGGCGCACGCGCTGCTGATGGTGATCTGCTGCTTCAGCCTGGCGCTGTCCGCCAGCGACATGGACCAGCTCTTGGACACGGCCTCGCCCGGTCACCTGCACACGGCGGCCGGGGCCCATCACCGCCACCACGAACGTTAGGGCGGGTCCGGCCACCCGGCCGGACCCGCCCTGTCGGCGAGGCCCGCTCAGGTCGCGAGCAGGCCCCGGCCCAGCCAGTCGGACGAGTCCTTGACGCCCGGCAGCGCGAAGAAGTAGCCGCCGCCGGTCGGGGAGATGTAGTCGACGAGCGGTTCGTCGATGAGGCGTTCCTGGGTCGCCTCGAACTGCCGCTTGACGTCCTGCTGGTAGCTGCAGAAGGCCAGGCCCATGTCGAGGTTGCCGACGTTGTCGATGCCCCGGTCGTAGTTGTAACCACGGCGCAGGATACGGGAGTTGTCGGTCTGCGCGGTCCTCGGGTTGGCGAGCCGGATGTGCGCGTTCATCGGGATCGCGGTGCCGTGCGGGTCCTTGGCGTAGTTCGGGGTGTCGGTCTCGGCCGCGCCGTCCAGCGGGGCGCCGGTGTCCTTGCGGCGGCCGAACATCTTCTCCTGCTCGGTGAGCGAGACCCGGTCCCAGAACTCGACCAGCATGCGGATGATCCGGATGACCTGGTAGCTGCCGCCGACCGCCCAGGACGGCTCGCCGAGCGAATCGCCGACCCAGATCAGCCGGTCGGTCTCACGAGCGGACTTCACGTCCGGGTTGACGATGCCGTCCTTGAAGCCGAGCAGATTGCGCTGGGCACCGGCCGGGCGCGGCGCGTTCTGGAAGCCGTCGATACGCCACTTGATCTGCATCGCGCCACGGGTCTGCCGGGCGATGTCGCGCAGCGCGTGCAGCACCACGTCCTGGCGCGCCCCGCAGATCTGCAGCGACAGGTCGCCGTGGCATTCGGCGGCCTTCAGATTGTCGTTGGGGAAGGTCCGCATGGGTGTGAGGTGCAGCGGCTTGGCCTTGGTGAGGCCGTAGCGGTCGTCGAAGAGCGAAGCGCCGACGCCGACCGTGACGGTCAGCTCGTCTGCCGGGACGACCGGGCCGAGGATGCCGTTGTCGGAGGGCGGGGCGCCGACGCCGAGGTCGGCGGGGGCGCCGCCGGCGGTCAGGAAGCGGGCCCGTTCGGTGATGGTCCGCAGCAGCTCGGCGAGGTCCTTGCGGCTCTCCGCGATGACGTCGAGGGAGACGAAGGTGGCGGCCGCGGGCTGCGGGGTGAGGATGCCGGCCTGGTGGGCGCCGTGGAAGGGCACCTTCCCCGAGTCCTCGGTGCCGGCCGCGTGCGCCTCGGTGGGACGGGCCTGGCTCAGCGCGAATCCCCCGCCGGCCAGCACGGCCCCGGCCGCGCCCGCGCCCAGGGCCGTCTTGACGAACGAGCGCCGTCCGGCGGGGCAGCCGCCTTGCGGGGCAGGGTTTTCGGCGGGCATGTCGGGGTTCCCTTCGGGGCGTGCGGCAGATCGTGCGTCGTTCATCAGGCGGACTTCCGGATCTCCAGGAGGTCCGGCACCGGGGCCAGGTCTTCGAGCAGCTGCCCGGTCGCCCCGTTCAGCCGGGTCCGCGCGGCCGCGCCGAGCCTGTCGACCGGTGTCCAGTTCTGGTCGTGGTGCGCGGCGTCGAGCAGCTTCTGCACCCGGGCGATGTCACCGTCGACCCTGGGAAGCAGCTGGGCGTCGCGGGAGGCGAGCAACGGCCGCAGCACGCCGAGGAGTTCGCGGGTCCCGGCGAGGTTGGCGTCCGCGGTGGCGAGGCTGGTCCCGCTGCCCTGGTCGGCGTCACCGGTCAGCTCGAACTGGAGGGTGTTCTCCAGGATCTCGTGGGTGCGCAGCGGCAGGTCGGCGGGGTCGAAGTCCTGGGTGGGGAACGCCTTCTGGAGACCGGCGGAGTCCTCGGCGAGGTGGGCGGCGGGCGCGGTGAGATCGCTCGCCGATTGGCCGTGCCACAGGCCGTACTCGATCCGGTGGAAGCCGCTGAAGTCCTTGTCGTTCACGCCGTCCGACAGACCTGCGGTCCGTCCGTTGATCTTCTTGTCGAAGTCCTGGAAGGTGCCGTAGGCCGCGCCGAGCGAGGAGTAGGTGCGGTGCGCGGTGAGCCAGTCGGTGCGCGCGGCGTCGAGGTTGCCGCCCGCTATGTCGTCGCTCAGCTGCTTGGTCTGCGCGACGAGGGTGGCCAGGCCCTGGCCGACGTACTGCTTGTACGAGGTGAGCGGTGCGGCCAGGTCGGCCTCGGAGACGGGCACGACGGCCTTGGCGGCACCGCCGCCGCTGACCCGTACCGGCGTCGAGGTGACGGCCTTGCCGCCGGTGGGCACGCAGCGCCAGGCGTACGAGCCGCCCGCGACGGTGGCGACCAGGTCGCGGGTGGTGCCGGGGGCCAGACCCTCGATCTCGCCGTAGACCGCGTTGCTCGCCGGGTCGATGAGGTAGACCTCGGAGGCCTTGTCGCCCGTGTTGTGCATCTGGAACGTCTGCCGACCGGGCTTGGGCGCGGTGAATCCCTTGCCGCACTCCTTCTCGGAGACGGCGATGGTCTGGGCGTCGGCGGGCTTGGACTTGCCGAAGGCCACGACGCCTCCGGCGACGGCGGCGGGGACCGCGACCACGGCCACCGGGACCACCCAGGCGGGCCGCTTGCGGGTACGTGCCGGCGCCTCGGCGGGCTTCTCCTGCGAGGCGGGCTCGGCGGCGGAGGAGGACCGCACGCCGCGCACGAACAGCGTCATGACCACGGCGAGATAGCCGACGTACGCGATGACCTGGAGCCAGGTCATCGTCGGGGTCAGGTTGAACACGCCCTGGACGAGGGTGCTGTACCAGGCGCCGGGGTCGATGCTCTGGCTCAGGTCGACGGCGTACGCGGACTTGCCGGGCAGCACCCCGCCTTCCTGGAGGTCCCGCAGCCCGTAGCCGAGCACGCCGGCCGCGATGACGATGAGGACGGCGCCGGTGGCGGTGAAGAACTTCGTCAGGTTGATCTTCAGGACGCGGCGGTAGAGGCCCCAGCAGAGGCCCGAGGCGATGACGATGCCGATTCCGGCGCCGATCATCGGGCCCGCGGATTCGCCGGCCGCCCGCGCGGTGGTCCACAGGAACAGGGCGGTCTCCAGGCCCTCGCGGCCCACCGCGAGGAACGAGGTGACGATCAGCATGCCCGTGCCCATGGCGAGCGCGCCGGTGACCTTCTCCTTGATCTCGCCGGAGAGGTTGCGCGCGGAGCGGCGCATCCAGAACACCATCGCCGTGACGAACGCCACGGCCACCACGCTGAGCGAGCCGCCGAACGCCTCCTGGGCGGTCGCGGACATGCTGGCCGCGGTGAAGGTGAGCACCGCCCCAAAACTCATGGCGAGCGCGAGCGCCGCCAGCACCCCGGTCCACACCTGCGGCAGCCGGGACTTGGCCCCGGCCCGTACGAGTGTCGCGACCAGGATCGAGACGATCAGTCCGCCCTCAAGCCCCTCCCTCAAACCGATCAAGAAGCTCGGAAACGCGTCGTCCCACATGCCGTTCTCCCCAGCCCTACAAAGGCGTGCCTCGCCTCAGTTAGCGAAGGCATACCTTAATCAATGAGGACTGGCGCGTCTACGCGGGTGTAGTCAGATTCCTCCGCCGCCCGTGTGGTAAGGGCCCCGCAAGGGGAGCGGGGAGCCGCGCGACCGCCCTCCCCCCCTCGGCCCGCGGCCGCCTGACCGCACGTCAAGCGGAGCGCTCAGTCGTTGTTCCACAGCTGGGCGTGCTGACTGGCGTCGCAAGGCGTCACCATCGCCCCGTTGCTGCCGACTTCGAGGCACTCCCCACTGGAGGTGTTCTTGATGGTGCTGCCGGACGAGTCACTGGAGCCGATGCGCCAGTGCTGGCCGCCCGACTGCCCGCAGGGGAAGGCAGTTGCGTAGCCGGTGAAGCCGCCGCCGACGCCGCCTCCGAAGTCGCTGCCGCCGACGAGGCAGTAACCCGTGGCCTTGTTGATCAGCTCGAAGCTGCCGTCGGACGCGTGGGAGAAGGTCCACGCGTAGGACGCGCTGGAGGAGCAGGGCCCGTACGAAGCGCCGGTGCCGGCGCTGCTCAGGCACTGGCTGTTGGAGACGTTCTTGACGCGGTAGGTGCCCGGCGAGCCGATCGTGGCCCCGGACTGCGGGGGCGGGTCGGCCGGGGGTGGCTGGTTGCCCTGGCTTCCACCGCCCGTCGTCCCGCCGCCCGGACTTCCGCCCGAGGACCCGCCGGACGACCCGCCGGAGGCTCCGCCCGCGCCGGTGCCGCCGCCGGTGGTGACCTGGCCGCCCTGGTGCGGATCGGCCCCGGGGGGCGGGGCGGCCGGACCCGAGGCAACCGGGGAAGCCGGCGGGGCGCTCTGACCGGGACTCGGTGCGCCCGACTGCTGCGGCTGCGCGGAAGCGCCGGGACCCGACCTTCCCGGGGACGGCGCCCCGGCCGACGAAGCCGCCGCGGGCGGCGCCGCGCCGCGCGGGGACGAGTCGTACGGCACGAGGTTGATGCCGATCACCGTGCCGGTGACCACCACGACGGCGGGGATGACAGTGAACAGCACGCGGGTGCGGCGCTCGCGGGGCTTCCTGGCCACGGGGGCGACCAGCGGAACGTCCACTTCCGGCTCGGCGGTACGGGGCCGCAGCCTCAGGGTCGACTCGCTGACCTCGCCGACCTCGGGCACCTTCGCGGCGAAGGCGGCCCGTTCGGCCAGCCGGTCCCTGACCACCTGCGGCCACGCCACGGCGCCGGGTGCCACGTGCTCGCGCGCGAGGTCGAGCAGTTCGGCCGCCGACGGCCGGGCCGCGGGGTCCTTGGCGAGGCAGGACTCGACGACGGCGGCGAGATCGGCGTCGATCTCGCGCACCGGGCCGAGGTCGGGATCCTCGTGCACGATGCGGTACAGCTGGGCGTGCCCGGCGCCCTCGCCGAACGGCGGGCGTCCGGTCGCCGCGTAGACGAGCAGGCAGCCGAGGGAGAAGACGTCCGAGGCGCCGGTCAGGCGCAGGGTGCCCGCGGCCTGTTCGGGCGCCATGTAGGCGAGCGTGCCGATGACCATGCCGGTCTGGGTCAGCCTGCTCTGGTCCGCGGCCCGCGCGATCCCGAAGTCGATCACAGTGAGGCCGTCGAGGGTCAGCATCACATTGGAGGGCTTGAGGTCCCGGTGCACGATCTCGCGCGCGTTCACCGCGCCCAGGCAGGAGGCCATGTCCCGCAGCAGCAGCCAGAGCGCCTCGGGCGGCAGTGCGCCGCCGTGCAGGTCCACCGCCTGGTCCAGGGTGAGTCCGGGGATGTACTCGGTGGCGAACCACGGCGGCCTGGCGGTGCGGTCGGTGGCGAGCAGCGCGGCGCTGACGCCGGTGGGCAGTCGGGCGAGGTTGTCGAGTTCGTGCCCGAAATGACGCAGGAAGTCCTGGTCCTCGGCCAGCATCGGCAGGACCTGCTTGACCGCGGTGAAGCGCCCCGACGCGACACCGAGGTAGACCCGCCCCATCCCGCCGGAACCGAGTCGTCCGACGAGCGGGAACGAACCGATCTGCCGGGGGTCGTCCGCCGCCAGCGGCACGGCCCCGCTGCCCGTCAGGTCGAAGCCCTTCCCCCCGCCTCCCGGCGCGCTTCCCTCCTGGCCCGCCTCTGACGTCACAGCCGCCTCCCCCGCGAGAACAACACCTTCCCCCTCCCATGACATGCTCCTGCCCGGGAAGGTTCCCGGGAGCAGGAACAGGATGCTCGCACATCCTCCAAGTAGGCCCTCACGAGGGCAAGTTCGAAGTGGATCACAGGTGGGGCCGCCGACCCGGACGGCGTGATTCCGCTTCGGTCCGCGGGAGCCCCCGAGCGGTCCACCGCCCCTCCGCCCGCCACCCACAGCCCGATCGTCTACAGTCACGTAGACATTGACTGGGTGGCGATCACCACCGAATCGGACCAATCAGCCCAACCATGCCCGGATCAGGGGCAGTTGAGGGCACGGGGCGCGGCGCGCCGGGAGGGCAGGAGCGACCATGGGTCAGCCGATCAGCGAGGCCATGACCAGGCCGGGACCGGAGGGGCGGCACCGGGCGGCCGCGTATCCGACCGGCTCGAACTGGAGCAAGGTGCCCCAGGTCACGGCCCTGTTCTGGATCGTCAAGGTGCTGACCACCGGCATGGGCGAGACCGCGTCGGACTACCTGGGCCGCACGCTCGGCCCGATTCCCGCGGGAGGCCTCGGACTCACGGGCCTGGTGGTCGCGCTGGTGCTGCAGTTCCGCAGCGACCGGTACCGGCCCTGGACCTACTGGTCGGCGATCGTCATGGTCAGCGTGTTCGGCACCATGGCCGCCGATGTCGTGCACGTCGTGGCGGGCATCCCGTACACGGTCTCCGCGGTGGCCTTCACCGTGGCGCTGGCCGCCATCCTGATCGTTTGGTACGTCAGCGAGGGAACGCTGTCGATCCACAGCATCCGCACCCGCCGCCGCGAGACCTTCTACTGGGCCACCGTCCTCGCCACCTTCGCCCTGGGCACCGCGGTCGGCGACCTGACGGCGGGCACGCTGAAGCTGGGCTATGTCGCGTCGGGCTTCCTCTTCGCCGCCTTCATCGCGGTACCCGCCCTCTCCGGCCGCTTCCTCGGGCTGAACGCGGTGGCCGCCTTCTGGTGGGCGTACATCCTGACCCGGCCGCTGGGTGCCTCCTTCGCCGACTGGATGGGCGTGCCCACGGCCCGGTCCGGCCTCGGCTGGGGCACCGGACCGGTCACTCTGGCGCTCATCGTGCCGATCGTCGCGCTCGTCGCCTACCTGGCGGCCAGTCACAAGGACACACCGGCGGAGCAGCCGGTCCGTCAGTAGCGGGCACCTCCCGGCAGCGCCCGGCTCCCGGCCGAAACAGCCGCCCCCCTCACACCACGGGCGCCCCTTCTCGGCAAGGGGCGCCCGTCGGGCAGCACGTTTCCAGCCAACTGGACTGCGTCCGGTGACAGTTAAGTAACGCTGTGCCACATTGATGCGCATGAACTCAGCCGTTTTCTGCACCGTGGTGCCACCCCACATCCTCGACAGGCTCTCCCAGCACGAGGACCCGGCCGTGTACGGGCCCGCGCGCCGCACCCTGGAGCGCGACGCCCTGCTGCGCACCCAGCGCCGGATCACCACCGTGCGCGGCGTCGCCGCCCCCACCGCCACCCCGTCCGACAAGCCCGACCGCACCATCTACGACGCGGGTCACCAGCAGACGCTGCCCGGCACGAAGGTGCACGCGGAGGGCGACCAGCCCTCCGGCGACGCCACCGTCAACCGGGCGCACGCGGGCCTGGGTGCCACGTTCGAGTTGTATCTGAAGGCGTACGGACGGCATTCCATCGACGACTCAGGGCTGCCGCTGATCGCGACCGTCCACTACGGCGAGAAGTACGACAACGCCTTCTGGAACGGCGACCAGATGGTGTTCGGCGACGGCGACGGCGAGCTCTTCGGCGACTTCACCCTGCCGATCGACGTCATCGGCCACGAACTGACCCACGGCGTCACCCAGCACTCCGCGAACCTGGACTACTTCGGCCAGTCCGGCGCGCTCAACGAGTCCGTCTCCGACGTGTTCGGCTCACTCATCAAGCAGTACGCACTGGGCCAGAGCGCCGATCAGGCCGACTGGCTCATCGGCTCCGGTCTGCTCGCCCCCACCGTCCACGGCGAGGCACTCCGCTCGATGAAGGCCCCCGGCACGGCGTACGACGATCCGAAGCTCGGCAAGGATCCGCAGCCCGCAACGATGAACGACTACGTCCGCACCAGCCGCGACAACGGCGGGGTGCACATCAACTCCGGCATCCCCAACCACGCCTTCTATCTGGTGGCTTCGCAGCTCGGCGGCAACGCCTGGGAGCGGGCCGGGAAGATCTGGTACGCCACGCTCACCGGCGGCGGGCTCGCCACCGGCGCCCAGTTCGCCGACTTCGCACGGCTGACAGCGGCGACCGCGCGCAAGCTCTTCGGCGACGGTGACGAGATCCAGGCGGTGCTCAAGGCCTGGTCCCAGGTCGGCGTGCCGACGACGTAGCGGCCGCACAGTCGCACGGGACGGCCGCGCTCCCTCGGCCCGCACGCCCCCGCTGTCGGGGTCGTGCCGAGGCGCGCGGCCGGTCAGCCGCCGCCGGGGAATCCGGTGCCGGGGACAACGCGGGGTGTGTGCCCGCGCTGTCCTCACTTCGCGTAGACGGCGACGAAGTCCCGGGTCGCCTGGTTGTAATAGCGCTCGGCCGGGTTGCCGAAGTCGAGGATGTTGGTGGGCTTCGGGTTGGCCGGATCGCTCGCGGAGTCGTAGCTCATGAAGGAGGGCCAGGCCCGGTTCATGTCCAGCGGCATGGCGCGCACCGCGCCGGCCTGCTGCATCAGTTCGGCGAGGGTGCGGGCGGTGAGCGCCTGGCCGACGACCATAATGACGTCGCCCTCCGCGGTCACCCCGACGCCCGAGCGCTCCACGAACATCCGGCTCTGGTCCGTGGCACCCCACTTGGAGTCGACGTCGATGTCCGGCACGACCCGGCCGTTGTCGACCATGAGCTCCAGGCACTGGCGCACGCCGGCCACATCGGGTGTCATCCGCATGTCACGGCCCCATTGGCCGATCCCGATCGAGCCGTCCTTGTAGAAGACCTCCGCCGCCGCGCCGTCGCGCAGGTTGCCCGCCGTCTTGCCGTCGAGGTAGAAGCCGCCGTGCGAGCCGCCGTCGGTGACCTTGAAGCCGCCGTTCCAGGTGGCGAGGAGACCGGTGCGGCTTCCCTGCGGGATGGCGGGCGGTACGGAGAAGGTGCCACCGGGTTCGCGCAGCCCCGGATGCAGTTGGAAGCGCGCCCTCTTGGCGCTGACCCAGGCGACGGCCGCCTGGTAGGAGGTGTGGGCGCCGTCGGGGCGCACGTAGGTGCCCTGCACGACGGGCTCGCCGTGTGCGGTGCTCAGCACCCGCCACACCCCCTCGCCCGGCAGGGCGGGACTGACCAGCGGCCGCATCGGGGAGCGCAGGGGCACCTCCTGGTGGTGGACCGGCATGGCGGGGGCCGTCGCCTTCATGCGGGCGAGCGCTTCACTCGGCAGGGTGCCGCCCACCTTCGGCGGGTCGAGTTCGTACTGGAGGTTCTCCAGCTTGTCGACGACGACGCCCAGCTTGTGTTCGCGGGCCCAGCCCGCCAGCCGCGCCGCCGTGCTCTCGTCACCGGGGTAGGTCAGCACCTCCCCCACCGAGTAGCCGAGCGCGCCGACACACACCACACACACCGCGAGTGCGCCCCGGGTGGCCAGTTTGCGACGGCCGAGCTGTGCCGGTGTCAGCGCGCTCCGGGGTTTCCACGGCACCAGTCGCCGTCGCGCGGCCTTCGCCGGGCCCGGCCCGCGCGCGTTCGCACCGGCCGCCGCATCCGGTCCGCTCCGGTCGCCCTGCCCGCCGCCGACCGGCCGTCCCGCCCTGTGCGCCATGTCGCCCTCGCTCCCGGATTCCTCGTGACCTTCACGGCCCCATCCGCACGAGGTCGTGCCCGGCGGCGGCCGATGGCCGCGGACGGCCTGGCGCGCCGTTTCACAACTTAAGCGGGCTTTTCGAACATCTCGACCGCTGTCAGGCGACCGGATGACCCGCCCGGCCTCTGCGGGCCTACGGAAGGGGCGCCGGGGCGGGGACGCCAGCGACAGCGGGAAGCCGCGTCGGGCTCGTACGCGATCAGCCGTCCAGCAGGACGCCGATCTCTCCTCAGTACCCCAACTCGTCTTCATCAGTGGGGAGTTCAAGCTCCGGGCGGTCCCACATCACGGCGGGCGGGTTGGCCGCCACCGTGCCGACGCGCTCGGCGCCGACGCTCAGGTAGAAGCCCTCGGCGGGCGGGTGCGAGACGATCCGCACGCGGCCGAGCCCGGCGGCGCGCGCCCGGCTCTTCAGGTCGTCCATGAGGAGGCGGCCGACGCCGACGCCCTGGGCGTCGTCCGCGACGAACATCAGGTCCAGCTCGGGCGGCGAAAGGATCAGCGCGTAGAAGCCGAGCACCCGGCCGTCCGGGCCGACCGCGACGAAGACCTCATGGGTCTCGATGTAGTCCGGGCCCACCCGGTACCCGGCGACCATCGGCGCGTACGGGCCCTCGTAGGCGCCGGAGCCGCGGACGAGCCGGGTCAGCCGCTTGGCGTCGCGCGCGACCGCCCGCCGGACGGTCACCCCGCCGTGCGCCGCGCCCCGCGAACCCGTAACACGTGAAGACATGTGGAGAGTATTACTCATAGACGGGGGGCGTCGGCCGCCTGCGCGGCTCAGCCGGCGCCGGACGGGGCCGCCGCCAGCACGTCGCCCGCGGCCGTCCGGTAATAGAGGACCGAGCGCCCCGACCGGCGCCGCCCCACCAGCCCGGCGTCGAGCAGGATCTTGAGGTGACGGCCCACCGAGCCCAGCCCCTGGCCGGTCAGCGCCACCAGGTGGCTCGTGCTCTTCGGGGTGTCGAGCAGGACGAGCACGCCCGCGCGGCCCGGCCCGAGCAGCCGGCCCAGGGCTTCGGGCACCGCCGCGCGGCCCGCTTCGGCGAGCGCGCCGGTGCACGAGTACACGACGGCGTAGTGGCCGCGGTCGTCCCAGCTGACCCAGCACTGACGCGGCGTGACCGGCAGGAAGAGCAGTCGCGCACCGGAAATGTCCCGGGGCGGGTAGTCGTACACATTGATCTGCATGCGGCTCTCGCCCAGCCAGCGCATCCCGGGCCGCATGTCGTCGAGCACCGCGGCCCAGCCGCCCCGGCTCAACTGCCCGGTGCGCGCGATGATGTCGGCCTCGATGACCCGGCGGCGGCGCGGCCAGTCCGGGAGCACCGCCCGGTTCCACAGCCAGTCGAGGAGGTCCGCCGTGCGGTCCTGCAGATCGTCGCGCCGCAGCGCGGCGGGGAGCGGACCGCCGATCGTCTCGACCAGGTCCGCGTGGACGGTCGCGGCCGGAGTGGCGCGGATCTTCGCCAGTTCCTCGTGGAAGGCGGGCTCGCCGTCGCCGGTCGGCGTGGGCACGAGGAAGTCCGCGGTCCAGCGGGCGCTGCGTACGGCGCGTACGAGCCGTGCGGTGACGGGATCGGCCGCCAACTTCGCCCGGAACGCGGGCAGATGGGCATCGAGCCAGGCCCGCTCCCCCGGGTGGCGGGCGGTCGGGGCCAGCAGCGCGAAGAGGCTCGCGGTGGTCTCGGCGAGGGGCGAGACGACGAACCGGCTGCCCGCGAGGGTGTCCGCGCTGACCTGCCACCACCCCATTGGTTTCGCCTCCCCGCGAAACAGTAACGGCCGCGCGGCGCGGCCGTCGAGACTGCCCGCCATGCCCACCTACCGGGAACTCGGGCGCACGCCGGAGTTCACATCCTTCTTCCTCGTCAGTTCCGTCCAGGTCGCCGCTGCGACGGTGAGCGGCCTGGCGCTCGCCACCCTCGTCTTCGCGGCGACCGGCTCGCCGCTGCTCTCCGCGCTCAGCATGTTCGGTTCCTCCTTCACCCAGGTGATCGGGGCGAGCCTGCTGATGTCGGCGGCCGACCGGCTGCCACCGCGCGCCGCGACGACCGCGATCGCGGCGGCCTTCGCGGTGAGCACCGCCCTGCTCGCGGCGCCGGGCCTGCCCGTCGGGGCGGTCTTCGCCGTCCTGCTCTGCCAGGGCCTGGTCGCCTCGGTCGGCGGCGGGGTGCGGTACGGGCTGCTCAACGAGATCCTCCCCAAGGACCGCTATCTGCTGGGCCGTTCGGTGCTCAACATGGGCGTGGGCACGACGCAGATCTGCGGGTTCGCCGTCGGCGGCGTCCTGGTGACCGCGCTCTCGCCGCGCGGCACCCTGCTCGCGGGCGCCGCACTGTACGCGGCTGCCGCGGCCCTGGCCCGCCTCCGGCTCACCCGCCGTCCGCCGCGGGCCGAAGGCCGCCCCTCCGTCACCGAGACCTGGCGGGTCAACTCCCGTCTATGGGCGTCCGGTTCACGCCGACGCCTCTACCTCGGGCTGTGGGTGCCGAACGGTCTGATCGTCGGCTGCGAATCCCTCTTCGTGCCGTACGCACCCGAGCACGCGGGGCTGCTCTTCGCCGCGGCGGCCGTCGGGATGCTCGCCGGAGACACCGTCACCGGCCGCTTCCTGACCGCGAGTTGGCGTCGCCGACTGCCCGTACCGCTCCTGCTGCTGCTCGCCGGTCCCTATCTGCCGCTCGCCCTGCACCCGGCGCTGCCGCTCGCCGTCGCGGCCGTCGCGCTCGCCTCCGTCGGATACGCGGCCGGCCTGCTCCAGCAGGAGCAGCTCATGGCCCGCACCCCGGATGCCATGACCGGCCAGGCCCTCGGCCTGCACTCCAGCGGCATGCTCACCTTCCAGGGCATCGGCGCCGCCGTCGCGGGCACGGTCGCCCAGCGCACCTCGCCGGGCACGGCCATGGCACTGACGGCGGCGGCGTCGATCGCGGTCACGCTCGCGCTGGCGCTCATGGCGGGATCCGGCCGAATTCGCGGGCCCCGCCGCCCTGTTGAGGGCGGGCGCACCACACCGCGGCAGGTGTCCGGGGTGTGAGGGAAGCGTGGCCGATACCGCGTGGTGCCGGGAGGACGGGCGGGTCGCGGGGTAGTCAAGGGTCATGACCCCTGTGTTGTCGCCCGCTCTGTACATCTTGATGATCGTGCTGGTCATGAAGGTCGTCGAGGGGCTGCCCCGGCTGACGTTCAGCCCGCGCAACCCTCCCAAAGCCGCGGTCGGGCTGTGGCTGCTCGTCGCGGTCCCCTCGCTGCTCCAGTTCGCGCTCCCGCAGCTGTACGACGCCCTGCACCGCGACTCCGGCCTGATCATCGACCGGCACCAGTGGTGGCGGCCGTTCACCTCGTTCATGGTGCAGGACGGCGGGGTCGGGGGAACCGCGTTCAACCTCTTCGTCCTGGCCGTGATCGCTCTCGCCGCCGAACGCGTGTGGGGGACCCGCATGATGCCGGCCATCGCCGCGGCCATCCTGCTCGTGTTCAGCATCGACACCTTCCTGGTCCACGGGCCGCCCGGCGGCGGGAACTCGGGCCTGACCTTCCGGCTCGCCACCAGCATCGCCGGGCTCGCCCTGCTCATCCGCCCCGGTCGGCGCCACTGGCTGCTCGCCGCGGCGATCGCGGCCGACGGCGCGGTCCTGCTGCTGCTCGGCGACGGCCACGGCGAGCCCGTGATCACCGGCATCGTCGTGGGCCTGGTCGCCGCCGTGGTCCAGCGCCACTGGCCACGCCTGTGGCAGCCGGTCGCGGCCGACCCGGCGGCGACCCGCGGGCCCACCCGGACCGGCGGACGCGCCCGCAGAGCCGGAGAGCGACATGGACGGGCGCTGACGGCCACGGAACGTACAGATGGCGGGAGTTGACTGGAGAGAGCGATCCAACTCGTAGCATCACCGGCATTCGGTTCGCGGCGATGATCTGCCCGGACGGCCGTCAACCGCGATAGGTCTCCAGGAGCCGCAGCCACACCTCGCTGATCGTCGGGTACGACGGGACCGCGTGCCACAGCCGCTCCAGCGGGACCTCGCCCGCGATGGCGACCGTCGCCGAGTGGATCAGCTCACCGACGCCGGGGCCGACGAAGGTGACACCGAGCAGCACGCCGCGGTCCTCGTCCACGATCATGCGGGCGCGGCCGCGGTAGCCGTCCGCGTAGAGTCCGGCGCCCGCGACGCCGCCCATGTCGTAGTCGACGGCGCGCACCCGGTGGCCCGCGGCCTCCGCCTCGGCGAGGGTGAGACCGGCCGAGGCGGCCTCGGGCTCGGTGAAGACGACCTGGGGGACGGCCGCGTGGTCGGCGGTCGCGTTGTGGGCGCCCCAGCGGTCGCTCTCCAGGACCGGGATCCCGGCGGCCCGCGCCGCGATCGCGGCTCCCGCGATGCGCGCCTGGTACTTGCCCTGGTGCGTGAGGAGCGCCCGGTGGTTCACATCGCCGACCCCGTACAGCCAGTCGCTGCCTTGGACGCGGCAGGAGTCGTCCACGGGCAGCCAGGAGCCGGGGTCGAGGCCGATGGTCTCCAGGCCGATGTCGTCCGTGCGGGGCGCCCGGCCGGTGGCGAAGAGGATTTCGTCGGCCTCCAGGCGCTCGTCGCCCTCGGGCCCGCGCACCGAGACCGTCACCGCGCCGGTCGCGACATTGCGTACGACATCCGTGACCGAGGTGTGCGTGCGGATCTCCGCGCCCGCTTCCCGGAGCGAATCGGCGACGAGTCCGCCCGCGAAGGGCTCCATCCTGGGCAGCAGTCCGGCGCCCCGGATCAGCGCGGTGACCTGGGCGCCGAGCGCCTGCCAGGCGGTGGCCATCTCGGCGGCCACCACTCCCCCGCCGACCACCACGAGCCGGCCCGGCACCCGCTGGGCGCTGGTGGCCTCGCGGCTGGTCCAGGGCCGCACGTCGGCGAGCCCCGGGAGGTCGGGCAGCACGGCGCGGCTGCCCGTGCACACGGCGACGGCGTGCCGGGCGGTCAGGACGTGGTGCTCGCCCTCGGGGCTGCTGACGCTGACCTTGCGGGTGCCGTAGAGGCGCCCGTGCCCGCGGTAGAGGTGGGCGCCGATGCCGTCGAGCCATGCGACCTGCCCGTCGTCCTTCCAGTGCGAGGCGTAGTCGTCGCGGTGCGCGAGGACCGCTCCGGCGTCGAGCGGGCCCCGCACCGACTGGCGCAGGCCGGGAACCTTGCGGGCGTCGGCGCGGGCGACGACCGGGCGCAGCAGCGCCTTGCTGGGCATGCAGGCCCAGTACGAACACTCGCCTCCGACCAGTTCGCTCTCCACCACCGCACAGCTCAGGCCCGCCGCCCTCGCCCGGTCGGCGACGTTCTCGCCGACGGGTCCGGCACCCAGCACCACCACGTCGTATTCCTCGGCTTCCGTCATAGGCAACAGTCTGGTGCGGGGTGTACTCCCTGGCCAGGTGGGCACGCGCCGAAGACGGAATACCGCGACGGCGCGTGCCGTTGTGCGAGGCGGCCCCAGCCCGGGGCCGGGAAGAGGGAGCGTGTGATGGCGACTGTCGAGCTGACCAAAGAGAACTTCGACTCGGTCGTGTCCGACAACGGATTCGTGCTGATCGACTTCTGGGCCTCCTGGTGCGGCCCGTGCCGGCAGTTCGCCCCGGTGTACGAGGCCGCTTCCGAGCGCCACGACGACCTGGTCTTCGCGAAGGTGGACACGGAGGCGCAGCAGGAGCTGGCGGCGGCCTTCGACATCCGGTCGATCCCGACGCTGATGATCGTCCGCGACAACGTGGCGGTCTTCGCGCAGCCCGGCGCGCTGCCCGCGACCGCCCTTGAGGACGTCATCGGCCAGGCTCGCGCCCTGGACATGGACGAGGTGCGCAAGTCGGTCGAGGCGGCGCAGCAGAAGTAGCCCGCGTTCCGCCACTCCGCACGGCCCTCTCCCCGCCCCGGGAGCGGGCCGTTGGACCGGTCCGGCGGAATGCGCCATTGCTGGGCCCGGCGGGGTGCGACGGTTACCGGTCAGTCGCCCGCCGCCGGGCCGCGTGAGCGCTTCCGCGCACCGGAGCGGCGCTGGGGCGGGGCGTGGTCAAGATGCCAACTGGCGCCAATCGACGGCCTGTTGGGGTCCGCAGGGTTCGAGCCAGGGCGGGCTCCACAGTGTGCAGATCCGGCGGACGTCATGTGGTCGTGCTTCTACTCTCCGTCCTCATGCGAATCACACACCTGGGGCGTTTCAGCTTCGCCGCGGTCCTCGCCTTCGCCCTCGCCCTCTTCGGCCTGGGCCAGTCCGCGAGCGCCGCCGCCCCCGACATCAGCTTCAGCGTCGACCAGCCGGCGGCCACCCCGGGCGCCACGGTCAATCTGAAGATGACCTTCACCAACAACCAGACCACCGATGTGTGGTTCGTCTACCAGTCGGTGCAGCCGACCTGGCAGACCGCCCAGCGCACCGACCTGAAGTACACGCTCGCCTCGTGTTCCGGCACGGGCGTCACCTGCACCGGGACCGGCACCACGACGCTCGGCGTGAACTACTCGGTCCCGGTCGCGCCGGGCACCAGCCGCACCGTCACC
Organism: Streptomyces sp. NPDC050485; assembly: GCF_044458185.1. Classification (NCBI taxonomy): domain Bacteria; kingdom Bacillati; phylum Actinomycetota; class Actinomycetes; order Kitasatosporales; family Streptomycetaceae; genus Streptomyces; species Streptomyces sp. NPDC050485. The sequence goes on from NZ_JBITHR010000007.1 coordinate 98,918, forward strand.
ATCCCGGTGCAGATAGCCCCGACCTCCGGCTGCAACGGCGACATCGCGTTTTACTCGTACGTCTACTACGAGTTCAACAACAGCCAGAGCCACAAGGACGGCGTCTTCAACTCCCCGACGACGCGGGTCAACTGCGCCACGCCCGGCGCCCACTAGCTCCGGACCGGCCGCGCTCCTGCGCGGCCCCACGCACGCCGGTCGGCCCATCCCCCCGGGTCGGCCGGTTCCGTGCGTCCGGGGCCGCGTCCCCGGATCCCTCGTTCGAGTGCGGGCTTCGCTCATGTGGCCGAAAACCGGACGCGGTCTGGGGCGCCGATGTTGTCTGGACCATTGATGAGGACGCGCCCTCGTGCGCCCCCGGCCGAAAGCGATTGCTCCCCCGGGCTCCTCCGAGTTTGCCGCCCCGGCCCAGCAGAGCCCGGCCACGCCGGAAGCGCTCCCACCGCCGTGTGCACCGCTCTGCGCCGGCGCACACCGGCCGCACTTTTTCGTCATGTTTCACAGCAGCCACTCGGAACCTCCCAGAAGAGCCGCACTATGTGACGCGTCAGAGCGGAACGGCACGGCCCTCCTCGCGGGGGCCACCGTTGCGCGGGGGGCGGGGTCCGTCCCGGCAGGGGAGCCGAACGGACCTCCAGGGGAGGGGACTTCACCGCGTGAAGCGGAACAGATACCGCAGCAGACACCTGACCGGCACGGCCGCCGGCGCGCTGCTGCTCGCACTCGGCTTACCAACGGCGCCGGCGTTCTCCGCGACGCCTGCGCCGCGCATCGACCTACGGGTCCTCGTCGTCTCGGACGGCGGTCCCGCCACCACCGCGATCGCCGCGGAACTGGACGGCGAGGGCACCCCGTACACGATGGTGGACCTGGGGCAGACCGGCCGCCCCGTCATCGACTCCGCGTTCCTCGCCGACACCGTGGACGGCCGGCCGCGGGCCAGGTTCCAGTCCGTGGTGCTGGCGAACGACAACCCGTTCCCGGCGGGCTCCACCGAAATGGCGGCGCTCGCCGCGTACGAGACGGCGTACGCGATCCCGCAGGTCGACGCCTACACCTACGCACGCCCGCAGGTCGGGTTGCAGACGCCCGGGTACAGCGGCTCGGTGGACGGTGTGCGGGCCCAGGTGACCACCGCGGGCCGCGGCGGACCGTTCGGCTACCTCAACGCAAGCGTGCCGTTCGAGGACAACTCGCCTTCCGTCAGCGAGAGTTACGCCTTCCTCGCCCAACCGGCCGCGGGCGCCGACTTCACCAGCTACGTCGAGGCACCGATCCCCGGCAAGACCGGCAACGGCAGCCTCGTCGGCGAGTACCGCCACGACGGACGCCGGGAACTGGTCGTCACCTTCGCGTACAACCAGTACCAGCAGCAGTTCAAACTGCTCGCCCGGGGCATCGTCGACTGGATGACCCAGGACGTGCGGCTCGGCGCCGCACGGAATTACTTCGCGGTCCACGTGGACGACATGTACGCCGGTGATGACCGCTGGGACACGAGGCTCCACTGCACGCCGGGCGACGTGGACTGCCCGCCCGGGCAGGGCGTCCAGAGCACCATCCGGATGACCCCGGACGATGTGCGCAACGCCGTCGCCTGGGAGAAGTCCCGCAACTTCACGCTCGACCTCGCCTACAACGGCGGCGGCAGCGTCGAATACCGGGCGGAGCACAACGGCAGCGATCCGCTCGCCGACGAACTCGCCCTTGACAAGGACCAGTTCCGCTGGATCAACCACACCTACGACCACGCCTTCCTCGGCTGCGAGCAGAACGTCACGGTCGTGCCGTGGAAGTGCGCGACCAACCCGGACGGCTCCACCCGCTATGTGAGCCAGGCCGAGATATCCAAGGAGATCTCCGACAATGTGCAGTGGGCGAAGACCGCCGGACTGCCCGTCGTGCCCGACGAGTTGATCACCGGTGAGCACTCGGGGATGAGGCTGCTGCCGCAGCAGCCCGCCGACAATCCCTACGTCGCCCCTGCGCTGGCCGCCAACAACGTGGACTGGCTCGGCGCCGACATGTCGCGCGACCCCCAGCAGCGCGCGGTCGGCTCCGCGCTCACCGTCGCCCGCTACCCGGTCAACATCTTCTACAACGCGGGCCACGTCTCCGAGCAGGTCTCCGAGTACAACTGGATCTACACCAGCCGGGCCCAGGGCGGCAGCGGCCTGTGCGAGGGCCTGCCGGACACCACCTGTCTGCCCGCGCCGCTCGACGCGGCCACCGGGTACGCCGGTCACATCGTGCCCCTCGAAACCCAGGTGGCCCTCGGCCATGTGCTGGGCAACGACCCGCGGCCGCACTTCATCCACCAGTCCAACCTCGCCGAGGACCGGATCGGCTACCCCGTCCTCGACGGAGTGCTCGGCCAGTACAAGGCGCTGTACGCGGCCAGTGCCCCGCTGGTCAACCCGCGGATGAAGGACATCGGCGCGGAGTTGCACAACCGGAGCCTCTGGAACAGCGCGGTGAAGGCCGGCCAGGTCACCGCCTACCGGATCGGCGACAGCGTGACCGTGCAGGCTCCGCCGGGTGTGCAGGTCACCGCGACGATGCCGAACGGCACCCACCAGGTCCTGCGGAGCGGCACCACCGGGTTCGGCCAGGCCTACGCGGGCAGTGTGTCCGGCTGGGTGTCGCCGGAGTCCGGGCAGAGCGGCGTGGGACTGGCGCTGGCCCCGGCCCCCGCGAGAGCCCTGGCACCGCAGAGCCACCCCGCGCACTCCGCCGGTGGCACGGCACCGCAGCGCACGCCCCGTACGCCGGTCCCCGCCGGTGTCGCCAAGCCGGTGCCGTACAGCGCCGAGCGGCGCTGACCCCGGTCCGCATCCAGGCTCCACAGGCCCGCCGCCGCTGCGGCGGCGGGCCGCCGGGCCGCCTTCACCACCCACCGCTCTCTCCAGCCGCGGAGCGCACGCATGCACGTACGACACCGCGCGCCGCGCTCCGGCGCGGCGCGGGTCACCCTGCTCACCGAGGGCACCTATCCGCACAGCCACGGCGGGGTGAGCGTCTGGTGCGACCAGCTCGTCACCGCGATGCCCGACATCGATTTCGACATCATCGCGGTGACCGGCACCGGGCGCGAGCCCATCGCGTGGGAGCTTCCACCGCACGTCTCCGAGCCCGTCTCGCTCCCCATGTGGGGCCCCGCACCCGGCGGTCCGGCCCCGCGCGGCCGCCGGCTGCGAGGCCTGATGACGGCGTACGAACGCTTCCTGACCGCCCTGCTCGACCCCCGCGCCGAGAGCGGTTTCGGACCGGCGCTGTACGAGCTTGCCGAGGCGGCCAGGGACGGCCTGCTCAGCCCCGCGCTCCGTGGCGACCGAGCGATACGGGTCATGACCGAGGTGTGGAACCGGCCCGGGCTCGCCGTGCGCGAGGCGCGGCCCACCCTGCACGACGCGGTCACCGCGACCGGGCTCCTGGAGCACGTGCTGCGGCCGCTCGCCGCGAAGCCGCCGAGCCAGGGCGTCTCACACGCGGTCAGCGGCGGCGTGGCCGTCCTGCCGGGCCTCGTCGGCGCCGAACTCCACGGCGTACCCCTGCTGTTGACCGAGCACGGGGTGTATCTGCGGGAGCGCTATCTGGGCTACCGGACCGCTCCCTACCGCTGGCCGGTCAAGGCGGTGCTGCTCGGCTTCTTCCGGCTGCTCGCCGAGGAGACGTACCGGCGGGCCGCGCTGATCACGCCGGGCAATCAGTACAACCGGCTGTGGGAGGAGCAGGGCGGGGCCGACCCGCGGCTGATCCGCACCGTGTACAACGGGGTCGACCCGGCTGCCTTCCCGCCCGCCGGACCCGAGCCGGCCACCCCAACTCTCAGCTGGGCAGGCCGAGTTGATCCGATCAAGGACCTGGAGACGCTCATCCGCGCCTTCGCCCGGGTACGTACGGAACTCCCGGAAGCCACCCTGCGCCTGTTCGGCGGCACACCCAGGGGCGGCGAGGCGTACCGGGAGCGGTGCGAGGCGCTGGCGGACTCGCTCGGCCAGCGCGGCGCGGTCACCTTCGAGGGCCGCGTGGACGACATCAGGGACGCCTACGCGGCGGGCAACGTCGTCATGCTGTCCAGCATCAGCGAAGGCTTCCCCTTCACCCTCATCGAGGCGATGTCGTGCGGCCGGGCCACCGTCTCCACGGACGTCGGCGGGGTGCGCGAGGCGGTCGGTCCGGCCGGGCTCGTGGTGCCGCCGCGCGATCCGGCCGCGATGGCGGCGGCCGCCCTGGAACTCCTCGGCGATCCGGGACGCCGGGCCGCCATGGGGGAAGCGGCCCGGCTGCGGGTGGTCGAGCAGTTCACGCTGCGGCAGACCGTCGACACCTTCCGGGCGATCTACCTCGAACTCCCGGTCCGCGGCGGGTCCGTTCCGGTCCGGCGACGGGACGCCCGCGAGGACACCACGACGGAGCTGCGCCTGGTCGCGTCCCCTCTCGCGGCCGCCGATCTGAGCCGGGTGGCCGGATGAGCGGCCCGATCCCTCTGGAGCCGCCCGGCGGCCGCGACGACGCGCTGACGCTCCGGCTCGCCGCCGAGTCCACGATGACGCTGCGCCTGCCGAACGCGGGAGCCGGGCGGGTGGGCAAGGGCGCCGCTGTCGACCGGCTCGCGGCCCGGCTCGTCGAGCAGATCGGACCGGCCGTGCACGCCTACGAGGTCGCGGCCCTCCTGGAGTCCGAGGGCCTGACGGCCCGGCAGATCGCGGACGAGTACGGCCACGGCAATCTCTTCGCGCTCGCCGAGGACCTCTACGCCCGGGTGCCGCGCAGCTTCCCGGAGCCGCCCGCGGCCGCCGATCCCTGGGCGCCCGACCCGGTGCGGTGCGCGCTGCGCGGCGCCCTGTTCGCGCTGCCCTCAATCGCCTATCCGCTGACCGCCCGGCTGTGGCAGAGCGAGGAGGCGGTGCTCGCACTGGTCCTCGCGGGTCTGGTCTCCTGGGCCTGGGGGCAGGGGCTCGGCCACCGCGCCTATCTGGGGATGGCGTCGAGCCGGGCGGCGGCGGCCCGCACCCTGCTGACCGGCGCGCCGCTCGGCGCCCTGCTCGCCTCCCTCACGGGCCTCGCCATCGCCGGCCCCGGCCGCGCCGCGGTGTTCGTGGTGGGCCAGTCCTGCTATCTCGCCGCGGCCGGGGTCCTGCTGGTCCTCGCGCGCGAGCGGCTCCTGCTCGCCGCCCTCACGCCGCTGATCGCGGGGGGCGCGATGCTGCCGTGGCGGGATCCCGGTCCGTTGCCGCGCATCGGGGTGAGCGTGCTCACCCTGATCCTGGTGCTCGCGGCCGTCGGCCACTGTGTGCGCGACACCCTCAAGGGATCCACCCCGGCCGACTCCCCCGCGCCCCCGCTCATTTCCTCGCTCCCCTACGGCCTGTTCGGGCTCGCCGCCGGTGTGCTCGTGGTGTTCGCCGGGGAGCGGCATCCGCTCGCGGTGATCGCGCTGACGCTCAGCATGGGCCCCGCCGAATGGCTGCTCTACCGCTACCGGGGTCTGTCGGTGGCGGCGCTGCGGGCGACGGCCACTCCGGCGGCGTTCCGCCGGCGTTCGGCCGCGGTCCTCGCGGGCTGCCTCCTCGTCTATCTGCTCCCCCTGTTCCCGGCGGCGCTGCTGACCGGGGCGGAGCCCGCGCCGCTGCTCGCGCTCGCCGCCCTGCTGTGGACGGCGCTGCTGCTCCAGGCGTTCGGCATCGCCTGGCCGCCGGCCGCGCTGAGTCTGGCCGCCGCGACCGGGGTCGCCTCGGACGCGCTGCTCGCACCCCCGCTCGGACCACTCATGCAGCTGCTCTGCTGTACGGCCGCCGCAACCGCCCTGGCGGGCTGCACGCTCCACCTGCTCGGGCGGCCGACCGCGCACGCCTGACCCACCGCACCGCACGCACCCGGCCCAGGCCGGGGCACCGGCCTCACGCACCGCACCCGAATGATCACCGAATGTTGTGAACACCCTTGAAAGGAACGGCAGTTGACATCCGCACCGCTTGTCGCCGTCACCGGAGCCGAGGGCTTCATCGGCTCCCACCTCACCGAGGCCCTGGTCGCCTCCGGGCACCGGGTCCGCGCGATGGCCCAGTACAACTCGTTCTCCTCCTACGGCTGGCTGGAGACGCTCCCGGCCGATGTCCTGGACCAGGTGGAGATCGTGCTCGGCGACGTCCGGGACCCGGGCTCCGTACGGGGCCTGGCCGAAGGCGCCGAAGCCGTCTACCACTTGGCGGCCCTCATCGCGATCCCGTACTCCTACCAGGCCCCGCACAGCTATGTGGACACCAACGTCACGGGCACCCTGAACGTCCTGGAGGCGGTCCGCGCGCTGGGGACCCCCCGGCTGGTGCACACCTCGACCAGCGAGACGTACGGCACCGCCAAGACCGTGCCCATCACCGAGGACCACCCCATCAACACCCAGTCCCCGTACGCCGCTTCGAAGGCTGGCGGGGACCGGCTCGCGGACAGCTACTTCGCGAGTTTCGCCACCCCGGTGGTGACGCTGCGCCCGTTCAACACCTATGGGCCGCGCCAGTCGATGCGGGCCGTGATCCCCACCGTCATCGGCCAGGTCGCGGCGGGCTCGCGCACCATCACCCTGGGCGATCTGCGGCCGACCCGGGACTTCACCTTCGCCGCCGACACCGCGCGGGCCTTCCTCGCCGTGGGCACCGCCCCCGCCGAGCGGGTGGTGGGGCAGACCTTCAACGCGGGGACCGGTACCGAGATCTCGGTCGGCGACCTGGTGCGGCTGATCGGCAAGGTGACGGGCGCCGAGCTCGACGTCCAGGAGGACACCCGGCGCATCAGACCGGCCAACTCCGAGGTGATGCGCCTGGTCGCGGACGCGAGCCGGCTCACCGGGGCCACCGGCTGGCAGCCGGAGCACGACCTGGAGTCGGGCCTGGCGCGGACCGCGGAGTTCTTCCGCGACCCCGGCAACCTCGCCCGCTACAAGACCGGCATCTACAACATCTGACCCCGCCAGGCCCACTCTCAGGGAGGCTCCCATGCACGCAGTGATACTCGCCGGAGGCAAGGGCGTCCGGTTGCGGCCCTACACCACGGCGCTGCCCAAGCCGCTCGTCCCGATCGGCGACCAGCACGCGATCCTGGAGATCGTGCTGCGCCAGCTCTCGGCCGCCGGGTTCACCGGATGCACCATCGCGATCGGCCACTTGGGCCAGATCATCCGCGCCTACGTGGGCGACGGCGAACGCTGGGGCCTGGACATCGACTACAGCACCGAGGAGAGCCCGCTGGGCACCATCGGCCCGCTGCTGACCATGCGGGAGCGGTTGCCCGAGTCCTTCCTCGTCATGAACGGGGACATCCTCACGGACCTCGACTACGCGGACGTACTGAACCAGCACCGCACCAGCGGCGCCCCGCTGACGATCGCCACCTACGCACGCAAGGTGCACATCGACTTCGGGGTGCTCACCACCCAGGACACCAAGGTGGTGGCCTTCACCGAGAAGCCCAGCATGGACTACCGGGTGTCGATGGGCGTGTACGGCCTGTCCCTGGAGACCCTGGCCGACTACACCGCGGGCCTTCCGCTGGGCTTCGACGAGCTGGTGCTCGACCTGCTCAAGGCCCAAACCCCGCCGCACGCCTACGCTTTCGAGGGCTACTGGCTCGACATCGGCCGCCCGGACGACTACGACCGGGCGAACGCCGAGTTCACCACCCACCGCTCGCTGCTGCTCAAGGGGGCCTGAACTCACCATGCGCATCCTTGTACTGGGCTTCAGCGGCTATCTGGGCGGCCATGTCGCCCGGGAGCTGCGCGCCCTGCCCGGCGTACGGTTCTTCGGCGCTGGACGCGGCCCGGCCGCGGACCTCGCCGTCGATCTCGCCACCGTCGGATCCGGCCAACTCGCCGAGCGGCTCTACTCGTTCGCGCCGGACGCCGTCATCAACTGCGCCGGTGTGGTCGGTCCGCAGTCCGTGTCCCTCGCCGAGGTCAACGTCCGCGGACCCGCCGTGCTGTGTGCGGCGCTGCGCGAGGCCGCCCCGGCGGCCCGGCTCGTCCAGCTCGGCTCGGCGGCGGAGTACGGGCCGACCGGGATCGGCGAGCGCGTCACCGAGGAGGCCGCGGCCCGCCCGAGCACCCTGTACGGGGCGACCAAGCTGGCCGGCACGCTGGCCGTCACCTCGTCCGGGCTCGACGCGGTGGTCCTGCGGATCACCAATCCGGTCGGCCCAGGGGCGCCCGCCGCCGGGCTGCCGGGGCGCCTGGCACGGCAGTTGCGCGATGTCGGACCCCGGTCCGTGGTGCGGCTCGGCGATCTCTCCGCGCACCGGGACTTCATCGACGTGCGGGACGTCGCCCACGCGGCGGTCCTCGCGGCGACCGCCGCGGGCCCGCTGCCCCCGGTGCTCAACATCGGCAGCGGACAGGCCGTCCCGGTAAGGGAGTTGGTGCACGAGCTCGCCCGCGCGGCCGGCTTCAAGGGGCGGATCGAGGAAGGCGCCGAGGGCTCCGCGCGCTCCGCGGACGTCCCCTGGCAGTGCTCCGACCCCGGCGCCGCCCGCACCACCCTGGAGTGGTCGCCAAACCACCGCCTGGCCGATTCGGCGGCCGCGCTGTGGGCGGCCGTGCGCGCCGAGCCGGACCGGGAACCGGTGCACTGATGCTGCTCGTTCCGCTCTACGTCCACCCCGCCGAGGACCCGGCCGCGTGGCGCCTGCTCGCCGAGGCAGCGGCCGGGCTCTACGCGGTGGTGCTGAACGCGGCGGACGGCCCGGGCGACGCCCCGGACCCGGCGTTCACCGGGTCGGTCGGGGCGCTGCGCGCGGCCGGGGTCCGGGTGCTCGGCTATGTCGACCTGGACTACGGCGCCCGGCCCGTCGCCTGCGTACTGCGGGACCTGCGGCACCACCGCGACTGGTACCGGGCCGACGGATGCTTCCTGGACCGGGCGCCCGCCGACCGGACCGGCCTGCCGCTGGTGCGGCGGGTCGCCCGGGCCGCTCGGCGGTGCGGCGCGGCCACCGTGGTGCTCAACCCGGGCGTCCATCCGGCGCCCGGGTATCTGCGGACCGCCGATCTCGTCGTCACCTTCGAAGGGCACTGGACGACGTATGTGTCCGCCTTCACGCGGCCCGGCTGGGCCGACCGCCAACCACCGGAGCGCCTGTGCCACCTCGTGTACGGGGTGCCGGGGGCGCTCACCGAGCTCGCGCTGCGGACCGTACGGGAACGCGGTGCGGGCGTGTGCTGTGTGGTCGAGCGTGAACTACCCAATCCCTGGGCGGCGCTGCCGCCCGTACTTCCCGGAAAGACACCATGAACCGCACCCTGCCCCTGATGTGCACGGCCGTCGCCCTGCTCCTCCTCGCCACCGCCTGTTCCTCGGATTCCTCGGACGGCGCGGACGGCCCGGACGAGCCGCAGCCGACCGCCTCCGGCCCCGCCGCCCCCACCGCGCCCGCGCCGAGCGGGCCGGCCACCCCCTCGCCGAGCGGTCCGGCCAAGGGCAAGCCGTGGCAGCCCAAGCCGGGCACCGCCTGGCAGTGGCAGCTCAACGGCCGGGTGGACAGCGGCCCGGACGTCCCGGTGTACGACATCGACGGCTTCGAGAACACCGCTGCCGACGTCGCCAAGCTGCACCGCCAGGGCCGCAGGGCGATCTGCTACATCAACGCGGGCGCCTGGGAGAACTTCCGGCCCGACAAGGACGCCTTCCCCCGCGAGGTGCAGGGCGAGAACAACGGCTGGGAGGGCGAGCGCTGGCTCGACATCCGGCGCATCGACGTGCTGCGGCCCCTGATGGAGCGGCGCTTCGACATGTGCCGCGAGAAGGGCTTCGACGCGGTCGAGCCGGATCTCATGGACGGCTACCTCAACAAGACGGGGTTCCCGCTGAGCGCCGGTGACCAACTGGCGTACAACCGCATGGTCTCCCGGATCGCGCACGCCCGGGGCCTCGCGGTGGGGCTCAAGAACGATCTCCAGCAGATCCCCGAGCTGCTGCCCGACTTCGACTTCGCCGTCAACGAGCAGTGCGCGCAGTTCGACGAGTGCAACCAGCTCACGCCCTTCGTGAAGGCGGGCAAGGCGGTCTTCCATGTCGAGTACGCGCTGCCCACCAGCGACTTCTGTGCGGAGTCCGACAAACTCGGCCTGTCCTCGATGCGCAAGAACCTCAAGCTGGACACCTGGCGCCAGCCCTGCTGAGCGGTGTCCGGTCAGCCGAGGAGGGCCGCGATCAGGGACAGGGACGCCATCGACAGCAGGGTCGAGAGCAGCACGGTGTCCCTGGGCAGCGCCGTGTCGAGGCGGTATTCGGAGGCGAAGATGAAGGCGTTCTGCGCCGTGGGCAGCCCGGCGCAGAGCACCACCGCGAACAGCTCGTGCCCGCCGAGACCGAAGCCCCACCTCCCCAGGGCGTAGGCGAGGAGCGGCTGCACGGCGGTCTTCAGGGTGACGATCAGGGAGCGCTCGGCGCGCCCTTCCGGGTCGGCGGCGGCCCGGCCGGTGAGCGACATGCCGAGGGCGAAGAGCGCCGCGGGGACGGCGCCGCCGCCGAGGATCTGGAGCGGCGAGGTCACCTCGGCGGGCAGCTGAAGCCCGAGCGCGGCCACCGCCACACCGGCCGCCGACGCCCCCACCACCGGGTTGCGGACAGGCAGTTGGAGCATCCGCAGTCGGCGCCTGCCCGCGTCACGGCGTACGTCGAGCTCTATGAGCACCAGGATCAGCGGCGTGATGAACAGCATCTGGAAGAGCGCGGCGGCCACGATGAAGGACGTGTCGTGCAGGACGTGCACGGCGACCGGGATGCCGAGGTTCGCCGAGTTCACGTAGGACGCGGCCATCGCGCCGATCGCCTGCTCGGCCCTCTTGCGCCGGAACAGCCTCCTGCTCGCCAGGAGCCCCGCGGCGAACACGGCGAGCAGGCTGAGGGCGAAGACCGCCACCCCGGGCTTGGCGAGTTCGCCGGGCCGTGACCCGGCCATCGTGAGGAACAGCAGGGACGGCATCGCGAAGGTGAACGCGAAGCGGCCGAGCACCTGTTGGGCCTGGCCGCCGAGCAGCTCGAACCGTCCGGCGGCCCAGCCGAACGCGGTGATGGTCCAGATGGGCAGGAAGCCGGAGAGAACCGAGTGCACCGGCCAAGGATGCCCGGGCGATTCCGGCCACTCGCGGCCGGGGTCAGGATGCCCGGGCGGGGTTTAGACACGGCTCTCAGAACGGGTGGCCCGCCGGTTCGCGGCGCACGGTGGTCCAGCGCAGTTCGGTGAAGGCGTCCAGGTTGGCCGAGCCGCCGAACCGGGCGCCGGTGCCGGAGGCCGCGATGCCGCCGAAGGGCGCGACGGCCTCGTCGTTGACCGTCTGGTCGTTGATGTGGGCGATCCCGGTCGGGACGCGGTCCGCGAGTTCCAGGCCGAGCGCCGTGTCCCGGGTGACGATGCCGAGCGAGAGTCCGTACGGGCCCGCGGCGGCGAGCGCCGCGGCCTCGTCCAGGGTGGCGAACGGGCGGACCGGCGCGACCGGCCCGAAGACCTCTTCGGCGTAGGCCGGAGTGTGGTCGTCGACGTCGGCCAGCACGGTGGGGCGGTAGAAGAGGTCCCGGTGCGTGCCGCCCGCGGCGAGCCGGGCGCCGCGGGCGGTACTGGCCTCCACCAGGCCCTGGATCTTGGCGAGTTGGGGCCGGTCGATGACCGGGCCGAGGTGGACCCGCTCGCGGTACGGATCGCCCACGGCCAGCGCGTCGGCCTTGGCGGCGAGCCGCTCGACGTACTCCTCGTACAGCGAGGCGTGCACGAGGTGCCGGCCCGTGGTCATGCAGATCTGGCCCTGGTGGAAGAAGGACCCCCAGGTGGCCTGCGCGACGGCGCTCTCAATGTCCGCGTCTTCGAGGACGACGAGCGCGGAGTTTCCGCCCAACTCCAGGTGTACGCGCTTGAGTTGACGCCCGGCAGCCCCTCCCACCCGGCGCCCCGCGGCGGTCGACCCGGTGAACGAGATCACGGGGACCCGTGGGTCCGCGACGAGCGCCTGCCCGGTCTCGGCGCCGCCCGGCAGGATGCTCAGCAGCCCCTCGGGAAGTCCGGCCTCGGCGAACACGGCCCCGAGCGCGAGGCCGCCGCAGACGGCGGTCCGCGGGTCGGGCTTGAGCAGCACGGCGTTGCCCAGCGCGAGCGCGGGCGCGACGGAGCGGATGGAGAGGATGAGCGGGGCGTTGAACGGGGCGATCACGCCCGTCACGCCGACCGGGACCCGGCGGGTGTAGGAGAGCCGGGGCTGCTCGCTCGGCAGCACCTCGCCGAGCGGCCGCGACGCCAGGGCCGCCGCCTCGTAGCACTCCTGCGCGGCGACGTGCAGCTCGAAGTCCGCCTTGCCGGCGACGGAGCCGGACTCGCGTATCAGCCACTCCCTCAACTCCTCGGCGTGGCGCGCGAAGAGGTCGCCCGCCCCGCGCAGGACCGCGGCGCGGGCGACGTGCGGGGTGCGCGCCCAGGCGGTCTGCGCCGCGGCGGCGGCTTCGGCGGCCGCCTCGACGTCCTCGGCGGTGGCGAGGGTGACGGCGCCGAGCGACTCCCCAGTGGCGGGCTCGGTGACCTCGCACTCACCCCCCGAGAGCCTGCTGGACTGCCACGTCTTGGGATCGAGCAGGGTCATGAAGGATCTCCAGTCACTCTGTCGCGCAGGGGAAGTCCCGGGCGGGGCGGGGCCGTCGGACGCCCGCCACCGCGCGGGCGCCATCGTAGGATGATTCACCGCTCAACGAAAACCCGGGGCGAGCGCTGCTCTGCTGCCCCAACTCCCCCTGGAATTACACCCGTCAGCGTTCGAGCACGAGGGCGAGGCCCTGGCCCACCCCGATGCAGAGCGCGGCCAGACCCGTACCGGAACCGGCGGCCGCGAGCTGGTGGGCGACGGCTCCGGCGAGACGGGCGCCGGAGGCACCGAGCGGATGGCCGATGGCGATGGCGCCGCCGCGCGGGTTGACCACGGCGGGATCGAGTCCGGGCCATTCGGCGAGGCAGCCGAGCGACTGGGCGGCGAACGCCTCGTTCAGCTCGAAGGTCGTGAGGTCGCCGAATCCCCGGCCCGCCTTGGCGAGCGCCCTGCGCACCGCCTCGACCGGGCCGAGCCCGAAGAGCTGCGGCTCGATGCCGGTCACGGCGGAGCTGCGGATCCGGGCGAGCGGCTCGCGGCCGGTGGCCCGCAGCCCTTCCTCGTCGACGAGGAGCAGGGCCGCGGCGCCGTCGTTGAGCGGCGAGGCATTGCCCGCGGTCACCGAACCGTCCTTGCGGAAGACCGGCTTGAGGCGGGCGAGCGCCTGAGGGGTCGAGGACTCGCGGATGCATTCGTCGCGAAGCAGAGCGACACCCTCGTACGGAACGACCTCGCCGTCGTAGAGACCCTTGGCCCACGCCTCGGCGGCCTTGCGGTGGCTGTCGAGCGCGAAGGCGTCCTGCTGCTCGCGGCCGATACGGTGCTTGTCGGCGATGAGCTCGGCGCCCTCGCCGAGCGCGACCGTCCACTCGGCGGGCAGCTCCGGGTTGGTCATGCGCCAGCCGAGGGTGGTCGAGTACATCTGCTGATGGCCCGCGGGGAAGGCGCGTTCGGGCTTCTGCACCACCCAGGGGGCGCGGGACATCGACTCGACGCCGCCCGCGACGGCAACCGAGGCGTCGCCGACGGCGATGGCGCGGGCGGCCTGGATGACGGCTTCGAGCCCGGATCCGCAGAGCCGGTTGACGGTGACGCCGGGTACCGAGACGGGGAGTCCGGCCAGCAGCACGGCCATGCGGGCCACATCGCGATTGTCCTCGCCCGCGCCGTTCGCGTCGCCGAAGTACACGTCGTCGATGCGGGCCGGGTCGAGCTCCGGGGTGCGGTCCACCAGCGACCTGACGACATGCGCGGCGAGGTCGTCGGGCCGTACTCCGGCGAGCGCACCCCCGAACTTGCCGATCGGGGTGCGGACGGCGTCGACGATGTACACGTCGCGGATGCTCATCGGGTCTCTCCCACGGATCTCTTCACCGCGTCGGGCCCACCACGGCGGCCTGTTCGCCCAGTGAAGTGATGTTCATGAATGGCCGCGACCGAGTCTCTGCCCGCCGCCGCCCACTGTCAACGGGCCCCCGGGCTAGGGGATGTCCGGTGGGTCAGGGCCGGACACCCCCTAGAACCCGGTCCGCGGCGGCACGACCATCGCGGTAAGGCCGTAGTCCAGCTCGGATCCGTCGACCAGCAGCGCCTCGATCGCGTGGCTGGCCGGATCGATGTCGGCCACGATGCCGTGCCCGGCGTAGCGCGGATAGCCCGAGGATCCCGTCTCACCGGTCGCCTCCACGACGGCCGACCGCACGGCGCTGTCCGCCACCGAGGCACCGCCCCGGTCCTCGACGTGCTCGGGAACCAGCAGGATCTCGAATCGCTGCGGGTGACGGCTCATGCGCCGCGGTTGATTGCTCATGCCCCGACGCTAAACACCCGACGCCCGGCCCGCACGCCGTCCCTCCCGCCCCACAAACCCCTCCCGTCAAGATCACGTCACCTGTCGGTGGCCAAGCCGTCACGGACCGGCTACATACACGGCATCCCTGTGCCCGCAAGCACCACACTGCGTCCCTCAGCCATGCACCATCTGGGGGCACCATGCGTCGTACCATCGCCCAAGCCATCTCCTCAGGCGTGCTTCTGCTTCTCGCGGGCACCGCCTGCACGGGTGGAAACACGATCACCCGCCAGCCCCTCCCCTCCCGCCCCGCGTCGAACGCACCGGACCGGACCTCCGCACCGGCGCCCAGCCGCGCGAAGGCTGCCGCCGTCGGTGACACCATCAAAATCGAGGGCACGGGCAGCGGCGAGCAGCTCGACGTCACCGTCAAGCAGTGGCTCGACCCGGCCGGGAGCGCCAACGAGTTCTCCGGCCCGCAGGACGGAAAGCGCTGGGTGGCGGCGCAGTTCGAACTCCTCAACACCGGCTCGGCCTCCTACGAGGACAGTCCGTCCAACGGAGCCCAGGCCGCGGACACCACCGGGCAGCGGTTCCCGTCCACCTTCGGCGAGATCACCGCCGGGCCGCAGATGCCCGCCGCCACCAAGATTCCGCCCGGCGAGAAGGCCCTCGGCTGGATCCTGTTCGAGATACCCAAGGCGTCGGAGATCGCCACTGTGCAGTTCACGATGAACAGCGGATTCGCCAACCAGACCGGGCAGTGGTCCGTGAAGTAGCTCCTCCGGGGCGCCTCCCCCACACGGGTGGCGGCGCCCCGGCCCGGCCGCGAGCTCAGCTCGATTCGCGGGGTACCGCCCGGGCGCCCATCAGATCGTGGCGTTCCGGCGCGCCGTCCGGGTCGCGGACCACGCGGTCGACCAGTTCGGCGAGGTGGCGGCCGGTCACCATCTCCACATGGACCGTGCTGAGGCGGGGGCGCAGCAGTCTGCCGAGCAGGAGGTCGTCGGCGCCGATCACCGCGACCTCGCCGGGGACATCGATGTCAGCGTCCTGGAGGGCGCGCATCAGCAGCATGGCGTACTCGTCGTTGTACGCGAACACCGCGTCGAGCCCCAACTCCCGCCAGCGGCCCGCCAGTTCGGCGGCGGACTCCTCCTCGTACGCCATCGTCACGGGCTCGATCACGGCGTCGGTGCCGTGCACGGCCTTGCGGGCACCGGCCAGGCGCGGCGCGGAGAAGAGGTCGAGCCCGTCCTCGGCGGGGATCAGCACGCCGATGCGCCGGCGCCCCCGCTCGCACAGGTGGGCGACCGCGCTCGCGCCGATCTCGCGCTGGTCCATCACGAGCGCGTGGGCACCCTCGACGCGCTGCGGGCCGAGCGCTATCACCGCGCGGGCCCCGGAGCGCTTGAGGAGCTGGACGCCCTGCGGGGTCAGTTCGATCTCGCCGAGCGAGACCACGGCGACCGGCCGCAGCTCGGCCCAGGCGCGGGCTGCCTCGTCCGCGCCGAGCCCGAGGCTGCCGTACTGGACGACCGTGTAGTCGAGCCGGCGCAGCTCCCACTGGAGCTCGCTGAAGAAGCGGCTGTAGAGCGGACCCACCGGGATGTGCGCCGTGGGCAGCAGCACGATCCGGGTGCGCCCTGCGCGCAGGCTGCGGGCCGCGGCGTGCGGGACGTAGCCCAGTTCCTCGGCGGCGGCGCGGACCCGGACCCGGGTCGGTTCGCTGATCCGCACGGCCGAGGTGTTGTTGAGCACGTAACTCACGGTCGCCCGGGAGACCCCGGCCAGGCGGGCCACATCGGCGCTGGTCGGTACGGGGCGGTCGGCAGGCTGCTTGGGTGTCTGGCTCATCGCGTTCGGCATCTTTCCAGACCCGTCCAGCCCGGGGTCCAGCGGATGGCCTGAATTCGATGCCACACAGTGTTTACACGAGAACTGACACGTGTAAGCAGGATTACCGGCGCCGCTCGCCCCGCCCGCACCGGATCCGTACACCCGCAATCCCCGCAGACCAACCAGCGAGCTGCTCGCCTCGATGAACCAGAACGGCCCGAGCCCCAACGGGCAGTCCCCGGCCGTCCCTTCGCCCCCCCTCGAAGCCGATCCCGGTCACGGAGGAGTCCGGGCGAGGCGGCAAGTGGGCTCCGTAGCACACGAGTTGGCCCCCGCCCGACATCCGGGCGGGGGCCGACGGTGTGTTCGCACCTCAAGCGGGCAGGGCGGCCGAGTCCTCCAGGTACTCCTCGCGGATCTCGCGCGGCCCGAACGGCCAGACCTTCTCGAAGCGCGCCCACACGACGTAGGCGGCGCAGCCCAGTGCCAGCCAGGCCAGCGACCATTCGATGGGGTGGCGGCCGGGCGAGTTCTTGTCGGCGTAGCCGTAGATGACCAGCCAGCCGACCAGGGCGATCACGCTCGGCAGCGGGTAGAGCCACATCCGGTACGGGCGGCGCAGACCGGGCTGCCGCTTGCGCAGCACCGTCACGGCGAGGATCTGGGCGAACGCCTGGACGATGACCATCACCGTGGTGAGCAGCTGGATGAGGGTGGTCAGATCGGTGCGGCGGCCGATCATGAAGCCGATGGCGGTGACGACGCCCATGGTGGCCAGGCCCAGCATCGGGAAGCGATGCCGGGGGTGCAGCTTGGCGTAGGGGCGGAAGAACACCTTGTCGCGGGCGGCGTCGTACGGGACCCGGGAGCCGCCGAGCAGCCCCGTGAAGACGGAGGCGAACGCGGTCACCAGGATGAGTACGGTCACCACGTCGGCGGCGCCCTTGCCCCAGGCCTTCTCCAGGACCGCGGAGGCGACCGAGGACGAGGCGATGTCGTTCGGGTCCAGCATCCGGTGATAGTCGATCACGCCGAGCGTGCCGATCTGGAGCAGCAGATAGATCGCCATGATGCCGAAGACGGAGTAGATGATGGAGCGCGGCAGGGTGCGCCCGGGGTCCTTGATCTCGGCGCCCATGTAGGCGGTGGTGTTGTAGCCCATGTAGTCGTAGATGCCGATGGTGAGGCCCGCCGCGAAGCCGATCCAGAACTGACTGCCCGTCAACTCGAAGGCGCCGGAAGGGTAGTCGAAGGCGAGGTGCGGGCTGAAGTCGGTGGCGGCGGCGATGATCACCAGGGCCACCGAGGCCATCATCACGACCCACATCACGGCGGTGATCCTGGCAATGTTCTCGATCCCCCGCCAGAGCAGCAGGACCACGAGGGCGATGATGCCGAGCCCGATCAGGTCGCCGGCGGTCTCGCCGAGGTCCGGGGCGAGGTAGCCGAGGTACTGCACGAACCCGACGACGCCGGTGGACATGGCGAGCGGGATGAAGAGCATCGCCGTCCACACGAAGAGGAACGGCATCAGCCGGCCGGTCCGGTACTGGAAGGCCTGGCGCAGATAGACGTAGCTGCCGCCGGAGCCGGGCAGCGAGGCGCCCAGTTCGGCCCAGATCAGACCGTCGGCCAGCGCGAGTATCGCGCCCGCGACGAAGCCGATGACGGCCTGCGGACCGCCGAACGCGGCGACCATCAGCGGGATGGTCACGAAGGGGCCGATCCCGCACATCTGGCTCATGTTGATGGCGGTGGCCTGGAAGAGTCCGATCCGGCGGACGAAACCGCCGGCCGGCGGAGGTGTTCCGGACACTGGGGTCCTCCCTGGGCTGATGACGGGGAAGGGAGCTGCTGCCGATTCGCCAGTGCAGGGATTCGCCTCGGCGGTGGGCGTGCTTAAGTTAAGGGCAAGTTAAGGACCTTTACTTTCACCGTCAAGGGGTCGTCGGTGGGCAGCTCGGACCGATGCGTGAGAATGATGCGATGACCAGCAGCGACGAGGGTGGCGACCTGCCCTGGAACCCGCAGCGGCAGCGCAGCTCCAACGAGCGCCTGCTGCTCGGCCGGCTGCGCGCCGAGGGTGCCGCGTCGCGGGCCCAGCTCGCACGGGACACGGGTCTGTCCAAGCCGACCGTGTCGAGCGCGCTGGCCTCGCTGGAACTCGCGGGCCTGGTCCGCGAGGCGGGCACCATGACCCCCGAGCGGGGCCGCGCCGCCGTGCTCTACGCCCCCGATCCGACCGCGGGTTACGCGCTCGGCATCGACATCGGCCGGGCCTGGCTGCGGGTCGCCCTCGCCGATCTCGACGGCACGGTCGTGGCCCGCGCCGAGGTCCGCAACCACGCCCGCACCTCGGCCACCATGGCCGACCTGGTGGTCAGCGGGGCGCACCAACTCATCAAGGGTTCGGGCGTGGACGCGGACAAGATAGCTCAGGCTGTGGTCGGCACCCCCGGTGTGTACGACGCCGAGAAGCGGCGTGTGCGCTATGCGCAGCACCTTCCGGGCTGGGGCAGGCCGGGCCTGTTCGACCAGATGCGCGAGCGGCTCGGCATCCCGCTCGCGGTGCACAACGACGCGAACCTCGCCGCGCTCGGCGAGTACGCCTTCGGTGTCGGCGCGGGCAGCAGGCTCTTCGTGTACGTCATGGTCGGCACCGGCCTCGGCATGGGCGTGGTCAGCGAGGGCCAGCTCTTCACCGGGGCACACGGCGGCGCCGGCGAGATCGGCTTCCTGCCGTGGCCCGGCCGCCATAAGCCGGACACCCTGGAGGACGCGGTCTCCGGCGACGCGGTGGTCGAGGCCGCCCGTTCGCTCGGCATGGCGGGCCCGCTCACCGCGAAGGACGTCTTCGATGCGGCGCGGGCCGGAACTCGCCCCGCGGTCAAGGCGGTTCAGCTGGAGGGCGAGCGCCTCGCGCACACCGTCGCGGTGGTCGCGGCCGTCCTCGATCCCGATCTCGTGGTCCTCGGCGGCGGAGTGGGCCACAGCGCGGATCTGCTGCTTCGCACCGTACGGGAGACGCTTCGGACGCTCACCCCGCTGCGCCCGAAGGTGGCGCCGAGCTCGCTCGGCGAGGACGCGGTGCTGCTCGGCGCGGTGGCCACGGCGCTCGGCACGGCGCGGGACATGACCTTCGAGCGGCGCTCGGCGCACTGACGACGGCCCGCCACTCCCCAGGCATGTGATTGACATGGCCCACTCACCCCTCTAGCTTCCTTACAAGTTAGTAAGGTTTCTTAACTTGGGCTGCTCCCGGCCGAGTCGCCCCAGCGAAGCGCGGATGTCCCGACCAGCCCCCTGGGAGACCACCGTGTTCCACCGCCCTGCCGCCCAGCGCCGGAGGACCGCCGCCGTCGCGGCCCTCGGCCTGGTCCTGGCCCTCACCACCGGCACCTCGTCGGCGACGCCCCGCACCCTTCCCGCACCCGGCATGGTGACCGCCGTCGCCTCGGCGCCGGGCAGCACGACCGCCCTCGCCGGATACGCGATCCAGTCGACGGCCAAGGTCTCAGACTCCGCGGCCGCCGTGTCGAGCCCCGGCTATCCCGTGACCGGCTGGTACCCGGCCGGCCCTCGCTCCACCGTCCTCGCCGCACTGCTCGCGGCCGGAACGTACCCGAACCCGTTCTACTCGGCCAACCAGCAGAAGATCCCGACGGCGGACTTCGCGGTCCCCTGGTGGTACCGCTCGGACTTCACCGTCGCCGACACCACCTCCCGCAGCTACCTGGACTTCAGCGGGGTGATCTCGGCCGCCGACGTGTACGTCAACGGCCGGCAGGTCGCCGACAAGGCGGCGGTCACCGGTGCCTACACCCGGCACGAGCTCGATGTCACCGGCCTGGTGAAGGCGGGGACCAATACCGTCGCGTTCCGGATCCAGCCCAACGATCCGAACAAGAACCTCACGATGGGCTGGATCGACTGGCTGCAGCCGCCGCCCGACCGGAACATGGGCATCGTCCGCGATGTGACGGTCAGACGC
The DNA here is from genome assembly GCF_044458185.1 of Streptomyces sp. NPDC050485. NCBI lineage: Bacteria > Bacillati > Actinomycetota > Actinomycetes > Kitasatosporales > Streptomycetaceae > Streptomyces > Streptomyces sp. NPDC050485. The sequence continues at coordinate 119,159 of NZ_JBITHR010000007.1, forward strand.
GGCGGCCCGGTCGCGCTGCGCGACGCGCACGTGGTGACGGCCCTCGCGGTGCCGTCGCTGTCGTCCGCCGACCTGACCGTGAAGGCGCGGGCCCGCAACGATTCGGCGGCCCCGGTCACCGCGACCGTCTCCGGCACCGTCGGACAGCTCGCGTTCAGCCAGGACGTCACGCTCGCGGCGCACGAGACGAAGTCCGTCACCTTCACCCCGGCCGCCTACCCCCAACTCCGGCTGGCCGCACCGCGCGTGTGGTGGCCCGCCGGGATGGGCGCGCAGCCGCTGTACGACCTGGACCTCACCGCATCGGTGTCCGGCAGCGCCTCCGACACGGCGCACGAGTCGTTCGGCATCCGCGATGTGCGGGCACCGCTCAATGCCGACGGCGCACGCCAGTACTCGGTCAACGGGCGCCCGCTGCTGATCAAGGGCGGCGGCTGGTCCCCCGACCAGTACCTGCGCTGGGACCGCGGCTACGTCGAGGACCGGCTCAGGTACGCGCTCGACCTCGGTCTCAACACCATCCGGCTCGAAGGGCACATCGAACCCGACGAGTTCTTCGACCTGGCCGACCGCTACGGCATCCTGACCCTGCCGGGCTGGGAGTGCTGCGACAAGTGGGAGGGCCAGGTCAACGGCGACGGCGAGTCGGGCGACGAGTGGACCTCGGCCGACTACCCGGTGGCGAAGGCCTCCATGGCCGCCGAGGCGGCCCGGCTGCGCGACCACCCCAGCGTGATCTCGTTCCTGATCGGCAGCGACGTCGCCCCCGACGAGACGATCGAGGAGAACTACGTGGACGCGCTGAAGGCGGCCGACTGGCCGACGCCGGTGGTCGCCGCCGCCTCCGACAACTCCGCCCCGATCACCGGCAGTTCGGGCATGAAGATGACGGGCCCCTACGACTGGGTGCCGCCGTCCTACTGGTACAACAAGCAGGAGGGCGGAGCCACCGGCTTCAACTCCGAGACCAGCGCGGGCCCCGACATCCCGACCCTGGACACCCTGCGCCGCATGCTGTCCCCGGCGGAGCTCGACACCCTCTGGAAGGACCCCTCGGCGAAGCAGTACCACCGCTCCCCCTCGTCCACATTCGCCACCCTGAAGCTGTACGACGACGCGCTGGCCGGCCGCTACGGCGCCCCGACCGGCCTCGACGACTACGTGCGCAAGGCGCAGTTGGCCCAGTACGAGAACGTACGGGCCCAGTACGAGGCGTACGGCCGCAACGCCAAGGACCCCTCGAAGCCGTCGACCGGGGTCGTCCACTGGATGTTCAACAGCGGATGGACCTCCCTGCACTGGCAGTTGATGGACCGCTACCTCGATCAGGGCGGCGCCTACTTCGGCGCGAAGAAGGCGAACGAGCCGCTGCACATCCAGTACTCCTACGACAACCGTGCGGTGGCCGTCGTCAACTCCCGGCCCGCCGCGGCCTCCGATCTCACCGCCCGGGTGACCCTCTTCACCGCGGACGGCACCCAGAAGTACGACCGGACGGTGACGGGCGTCCGCGTCGGCGGCAACGGCGCGAGCACCACCGCGCTGACCGTCCCGGCGTCGGTGAGCGGCCTGTCCACCACCTATCTGGCCAAGCTGGTCCTCACCGACGGCACCGGCAAGGAGGTGAGCCGCAACGTGTACTGGCTCTCCACCGAGCCCGACGTCCTGGACTACGCCCACACGGACTGGTACCACACCCCGACCACGTCCTACGCCGACCTCAAGGGCCTCGCCTCGATGCCGAGGGCGACGGTGTCCGCGACCGGAACCACCACGACGGGCGCGGACGGCACGTCCACGACGACGGTCACGGTACGGAACACGGGCTCGGGCGCGGCACCGGCGCTGCTGACCGACGTCCATGTGGTGGACGCCCATGGTGCCCCGGTCCTGCCGGTGCGGTGGTCGGACAACCAGGTGAGCCTGTGGCCCGGCGAGTCGGCGACCCTCACCGCGACCTACCGCACCGCCGATCTGCACGGCTCGGCGCCCCGGCTGCGGGTCTCCGGCTGGAACACCCCGACGGCCACGGTCCCGGGCGACTGACAGGGCGGCCAGGACCCGCGTACGGAGCCCACGATTCGCGTACGAAGGACAAGGGGGGCACCCTGGAACAGAGGGGGGTGCCCCCTGGAGGTGGTGTGCCATGTCCACGCTGGTCGGATGGCATGTGGAGCTGGAGTTCTCCGAACAGGGGCACCGCACCAGTGCGGCTGCCCTGATCAGACTCGCCGACGGCTCCGAGATCAAAGGGCGCGGCTATGCCATGCGCCACCCCTCCGACCCCGAGCAGCTACGGGTCGGAGAAGAGATCGCGGGTGCGCGGGCCCTCATGGGTCTCGCTTCCCAGTTGCTGCAGAAGGCGCACGTCGAAATCGACGAGGTCGCGGGCCGGCACTCGCGGCCGCTGAACCACTGAGCGAGGCACCGAGCGTCGCTGGAGGGGTGTCCGGTGGGTCAGGGCCGAACCCCGGCCCGGACCCACCGGACATCCCGTCCGGGCGGGCGCTCTTGTGCGATGCGACGAGAACGACTTAGGTGGTACGGCATGTGCCACCGACCCGCAGGAAGGCGATCATCCGTCCATGACCGCACGTGAGTTGACCGAAGCAGAGGCCGATGACCTGCTTCGATGTATCTGTTTCAAGACGGGTCCGCCACGCGCCGTCGGCGTGGAGCTGGAGTGGCTCGTCCACGATCTCGACGACCCCCGGCTCCCGGTCCGGCACGACCGCCTGGAATCCGCCTACACCGCATTACGCACCCTGCCCCTGCGGTCGGCGCTCACCGTCGAACCCGGCGGCCAGCTTGAGCTCAGCTCGCTGCCCGCCGCATCGCTCACGGAGTGCGTCTCCACCGTCTCCGCCGATCTGGCGGCCGTCCGCGCCGCTCTGAGGCAGCGCGGCCTCACCCTCGTCGGCCTCGGCCAGGACCCCTGGCATCCACCCCGCCGCATGCTGCACGAGGCCCGCTACGACGCCATGGAAGCCCATCTCGACCGTACGGGACCGGCCGGCCGCGCCATGATGTGCTCCACGGCCTCCGTCCAGGTCTGCATCGACGCCGGGTACGAGGAGCCCGGCCCGCTCGGCTACGGGCGGCGCTGGCTGATGGCGCACCTGCTGGGTGCCGTCCTGGTCGCCGCGTTCGCCAACTCGCCTGTCAGCAAGGACAGGTCCACCGGCTGGCGTTCGACGCGGCAGGCGAACTGGAGCGACCTCGACCCGGTGTGCGCGCTGGCCCCGCCGCTCGACGCGCCGCCGCGCGACGCCTGGGCCGCACACGTCCTGGACGCCCCGGTCATGTGCGTACGGGCCGACGAGGGGCCGTGGTCGGCACCGCCGGGACTCACCTTCCGGCAGTGGCTGCGCACCGGGGCACCGCGCCCGCCCACCCGCGCCGATCTCGACTACCACCTGACCACCCTGTTCCCGCCCGTGCGGCCGCGCGGGCATCTGGAACTGCGGATGATCGACGCCCAGCCCGGCGACGACGGGTGGACCGTGCCGCTCGCCGTGACCAGCGCACTCTTCGACGACCCGCAGGCGGCCGAGGCCGCCTACCGGACCGTCAAACCCCTTGCGGAACGCACCGGTTCGCGGCCAGCGCCACGCAATCCGCTCTGGCGGGCGGCGGCCCGTGACGGGCTCGCCGACCCGGAGCTGCGCGAGGTGGCCGCCGTGTGCTTCGCGGCGGCGCTCGACGCGCTCCCCCGGCTCGGCGCCGCCCCGGAGCTCCAGGACCGGGTCGCCGCCTTCACCGACCGCTATGTCGTACGGGGCCGATGTCCGGCCGACGACACACCCCCGCCCGTCCCACCGAAGGACATCCTCATATGACCGACCCGGAGCTGCTCAGGGAACGCGCCCTGGCAGCGCTCATCGCCGCCCGCGCCCGCACCGGCGTGCTCACCTCCAGCGTCGACGACCGCGAACTGACCGCGCAGCACTCGCCGTTGATGTCCCCCCTCGTGTGGGACCTGGCGCACATCGGCAACCAGGAGGAGCAGTGGCTGCTGCGTGCCGTCGCCGGGCAGGACGCGATCCGGCCCGAGATCGACTCGCTGTACGACGCCTTCGAGCATCCGCGCGCGGCGCGCCCCGCCCTGCCGCTGCTCGCCCCCGCCGAGGCCCGCCGGTACGCCGCCGATGTGCGGGGCCGGGCACTGGACGTCCTGGAGCACACGCCGCTCGGCGGCGGGCCGCTGACCGATGCCGGGTTCGCCTTCGGGATGATCGCCCAGCATGAACAGCAGCACGACGAGACCATGCTGATCACCCATCAACTGCGCAGCGGCCCGGCCGCGCTCACCGCGCCCGAGCCGCCGCCCGGCAGCACCGAGGGACTGCCCGCCGAAGTCCTCGTCCCCGGCGGGCCGTTCACCATGGGCACCTCCACCGAGCCGTGGGCGCTGGACAACGAGCGCCCCGCGCACCACCGCATCGTGCCCGCCTTCCACCTCGATACCACCCCGGTGACGTGCGGGGCGTACCTCTGCTTCATCGAGGACGGCGGCTACCTGGATGCCCGCTGGTGGGAGCCCGAAGGCTGGGCCATGGTCCGCGAACACGAGCTGAGCGCACCGCTGTTCTGGTGGCGCGAGGGCGGCCAGTGGCTGCGCAGGCGGTTCGGGGTGACCGAGCCGGTGCCGTCCGACCAGCCCGTGCTGCACGTCAGCTGGTACGAGGCCGACGCGTACGCCCGCTGGGCGGGGCGGCGGCTGCCGTCCGAGGTGGAATGGGAGAAGGCGGCGCGCCACGACCCGGTCTCTGGCCGCTCGCGCCGCTACCCCTGGGGCGACGCCGACCCCACCCCGGCCCACGCCAACCTCGGCCAGCGGCATCTGCGCCCCGCGCCCGCCGGAGCGTACCCGGAGGGCCAATCGCCGCTGGGCATACGGCAGTTGATCGGCGATGTGTGGGAGTGGACGTCGAGCGACTTCCTGCCCCACCCCGGCTTCGTCGCCTTCCCCTACCGCGAATACTCGGAGGTCTTCTTCGGACCCGGGCACAAGGTGCTGCGCGGTGGCGCGTTCTCGGTGGACGAGGTGGCCTGCCGGGGGACCTTCCGCAACTGGGACCTGCCGGTCCGGCGCCAGATCTTCGCAGGCTTCCGTACGGCAAGGGACGCGGACTGATGTGCCGTCATATCGCGTACACGGGACCCGTGTTGACGCTTGCCGACCTTCTCGTGCGGGTGCCGCACGGGCTGTACCGGCAGTCCTGGGAGCCGCGCCGGCAGCGCAGCGGCACGGTCAATGCCGACGGTTTCGGCGTGGGCTGGTACGCGGACGGCGATCCGGTGCCGGCCCGCTACCGGCGCGCGGCGCCCATCTGGAGCGATCCGAACTTCGCCGACCTGACCCGGGTGGTGCGCAGCCACGCGCTGCTCGCCGCGGTCAGGGACGCCACCGAAGCGGGCGCGGACGGTGAGGCCGCGGCCGCGCCGTTCGCCGCCGGGCACTGGCTGTTCAGCCACAACGGCGCGGTGCGGGGCTGGCCGGACAGCGTGGCGGGGCTCGCCGCCGGGCTGCCCGCCGAGGCCCTGCTCCGCCTGGTGGCCCGCTGCGACGCCGCGTTCGTCTGGGCGCTGGTGCTGCACCGGCTGACCAGTGGCGACGCGGCGGGCCAGGCGATGGCCGACACGGTCACCGAGCTGGCCGCGGCGGCGCCCGGCTCGCGCCTGAACCTGCTGCTCACCGACGGCGAGACGATCACCGCGACCGCCTGGGGCGACAGCCTCTGGTATCTGCACACGCCCGGCCGCTCCGCCGTCGTCGCCTCCGAACCGTACGACGAGGATCCGCACTGGCGCGAGGTGCCCGACCGCACCCTGCTCACCGCCACCCCCGCCGAAGTCCTGCTCACCCCCCTCAAGGAGCCCCAGTAGTGCGCCCGTTCCAACTGACCCGTACCCTGCCCGAGGACGCCACCGGGGCCGCGCTGCGCGCCGATGTGCTGCGCGGACTGAGCGGCGCCGCCAAGTCGCTGCCGCCCAAGTGGTTCTACGACGCCCGCGGCAGTGAGCTGTTCGAGGAGATCACCCGGCTGCCCGAGTACTACCCGACCCGGGCCGAGCGCGAGATCCTCACCGACCGCTCCGCCGAGATAGCCGCCGCGACCGGCGCGCACACCCTGGTCGAGCTGGGCTCCGGTTCCTCGGAGAAGACCCGGCTGCTCCTGGACGCGCTGCCCGCGCCGCTGACGTACATCCCGGTGGACGTGAGCGAGAGCGCGCTGACCGGGGCGGCCGAGGGGCTGCTCGCCGACCGTCCCGGTCTCTCCGTGCACGCGCTGATCGCCGACTTCACGCACGGCCTGGAACTGCCCGCGACGCCCGGTCCCCGGCTCGTGGCGTTCCTCGGCGGCACGATCGGCAATCTGCTGCCCGCCGAGCGGTCCGAATTCCTCATCTCCGTACGGAAGTTGATGGATCCCGGTGACTCGCTCCTGATCGGCACCGACCTGGTGAAGGAGGAGTCCGTCCTGGTGCGGGCGTACGACGACGCGTCGGGGGTGACGGCGGCCTTCAACAAGAACGTGCTCAGCGTCATCGACCGCGAACTCGGCGCCGACTTCGACCCCGACGACTTCACGCATGTGGCGCTGTGGAACCGCGAGGAGGAGTGGATCGAGATGCGGCTGCGGGCCCGCCGCGCGGTGACCGTGAAGATTCCCGAACTGGATCTGGTGGTCCCCTTCGAGGCGGGCGAGGAACTGCGCACCGAGGTGTCGGCGAAGTTCCGCGAGGAAGGTGTGCGGGCCGAGCTGACGGCCGCCGGGTTCGTGCCTTCGCACTGGTGGACGGATGCGGCCGGACGGTTCGCGCTCTCGCTCGCGACCGCGGACTGAACCTCCGTGCGGGCCGCGCGGCACGAGCGCCGCGCGGCCCGCACGAGGGGCGGTCAGTGGCCTTGCGGCACCGGCTCCAGGACGAAGACGGGGATCTCGCGCTCCGTCTTCTGCTGGTAGTCCGCGTAGTCGGGGAACGCCGCGACGGCCCGCTCCCACCACCGCGCCTTCTCCTCGCCCGTCACCTCACGAGCCGTCATGTCCTGGCGTACGGTGCCGTCCTGGAGCTCCACCCGGGGGTCGGCGACGACGTTGTAGTACCAGACGGGGTTCTTGGGCGCGCCGCCGAGCGAGGCCACCGCCGCGTAGGTGCCGTCGTGCTCGACGCGCATGAGGGGGGACTTGCGCAGCTTGCCGCTCTTGGCGCCCCGCGTCGTCAGCAGGATCACGGACATGCCGCGCAGTGTCATCCCCTCCTTCCCGCCGGACTTCTCGATGAGTTCGACCTGCTCACGCACCCACGGGGTCGGGCTCGGCTCGTACTCGCCGTCAAGAGGCATGGATGGGTCCCTTCGTCAGTGAAGCTCCGGGCCGGCCCGGCTTCGGCCGACGCACGAACAACGCCGGTGGCTCTCCCCATCTTCCCCTCGGGGATTCCCGGACGCCCCGGGAGGCGCCGCCGTACGGGGCAGGAAGGCCGGATCCCGACGCTTGCCCGGGCCAACGGCGGGCAGCCGGACGGGGTGTCGTGTTCCGCGTCGGACGATCCGCAGACTCCTACCGAGGACGTGCCGCCGATGGTGACTCCATCCGCTTCCCGGACCACACCCCAGCCGCCGCAGGGCCGTCCGGCACGCGCCCGTTCGGCCTGGTCCGGGGTGCTGATCGGCGTGGGCATCGCCGCCTTCGTCGACGAGACCGTCTTCCACCAACTGCTGCACTGGCACCACTTCTACGACCGCTCGACGCCGGACATCGGTCTGGTGTCCGACGGGCTCTTCCACGCCTTCGGCTGGTTCGCCGTCGTCATCGGTCTGGTCATGGTCGCCGATCTGCGCCGCCGGGCGGCCCTGGCGGGGCGCGCGCTGGCCGGGGGCATCCTGACCGGCACCGGGGCGTTCCAGCTGTACGACGGCACGGTCCAGCACAAGCTGATGAAGCTGCACCAGATCAGGTACCACGTCGATCTCACCCCGTACGACCTGACGTGGAACGTCCTCGCGGTGCTCTTCCTCGCGGCCGGAGTCCTGCTGCTGCGTGCGGCCGGGCGCCCCAACCGCCGCCAGCGGACGTCCAGTTGACGGTCTCCGTCGCAGTGGGGTCGCACCATGACCACGGCGGCGGGCAGCCGGGCGGGGCCGCGCTCCTCGCCGCCGGGCTCGCGCTGTGCGGCGCGGCGGGGTACCTGCTCGCCGCGGCCCGGCTCCGCCGCCGCGGGGACCGCTGGCCCGCCGTACGGGACCTGTCCTTCGGTGCGGGCGCGGCCGCTCTGGTGGCGGCGGCCCTCGTCCCGCTGCCCGGCGGTCCGTTCACGGCACATATGGCCCGGCACCTGGCCACCGGGATGGCGGCCCCGCTGCTGCTCGTACTGGCCCGCCCGCTCACGCTCGCCCTGCGGTCGCTGCCACCGGGACCCCGGCGCCCGCTGCTGGCCGCGGTGCGCTCGCGGCCGGCCGGGGTGCTCGTGCTCCCGCCGGTGGCCGCGCTGCTCGACCTGGGCGGGCTCTGGCTGCTGTACCGGGGCCCGCTGTTCGCGGCCGCACACGCGCGGCCCTGGCCGGCGGCCCTGGTCCATGCCCATGTGTTCGCGGCCGGGCTGCTGTTCTCGGCCGCGGTCTGCGGGCTGGATCCGCTGCGGCGCCGCCACGGGGTGGTGCCGCGGGCGGCCGCCCTGGTCGCTGCGGGCGGCGCGCACGCCGTCCTCGCCAGGACCCTGTACACGAGCGGCCCGCCCGGCACCCGCTACGCCCCGGCCGATCTCGCGGCCGCCGCCGAGTTGATGTACTACGGCGGCGACCTCGTCGAGATCGCCCTCGCGGCGGCCGTCGCGGCCCAGTGGTACGCGGCCGGGGGACGCCGGCTCGCGCGCGAGGACCGCCGCCGCGCGAGGACCGGGGAGCCGCCCGGGTCAGCCTCGTACGGTCAGTGAGGCCGTGTGGGCCCGGACCTGATCCGGGGTCAGATAGGCGTCGGTGTACTCGAAGTCCCGCAACGTGCCGGGCTTCTGGGCCTGGAATCCGGTGCGGACGAAATCGTCACCGGCGACCGCGTTCAGCATCCAGTTGGTGAGGACCCGGGTCTTGGCGACGTTGGTGCGCAGGGCCGACCAGTGGTAGCCGCGCGCCACGGCCTGGGCGGGCAGACCGCGCAGTTCGATGCCGAGCGGCTTGGAGACGGCGTCGCGGCCGCCGAGGTCGACCACGAGCCCCAGGTCCTTGTGTTCGTAGGGCCGCAGGGGCTGGTGACGCAGCGCGGCCACGATGTTGTCGGCGGCCTTCGGGCCCTGCCGCATGGCGTGCTGGGCGGTCGGCGGGCAGAAGGCGCCGTCGCCCTTGGCGAGGTCGGGCACGGCCGCGGCGTCGCCGAGGGCGAACACCCCGTCCAGGTCCGGCACGGTCATTTCGGGGGTGACCAGGAGCCGGCCGCGTTCGGTCTGGGCGTCCAGTGTGCCGACGAGGGGGCTGGCGGCGACGCCCGCCGTCCAGATCAGGGTGCGGCAGGGCAGCACGCGGCCGTCGGTGAAGGTCACCTTGTCGGCCCCGGCCTCGGCGACGGACACCCCGAGCGACACCTCGATGCCGCGCCCCTGCAGGATCTCCAGGGCGGCCTTGCCGAGCTTGTCGCCCAGTTCGGGCATGAGCTTGGGGGCGATGTCGATGAGGTGCCACTTGATCTGCCGCGGGTCCAGGCGCGGATACTTCTTGACCGCGTTCTGGGTCAGCCGCTGGAGGCACGCGGCGGTCTCGGTGCCGGCGTAGCCGCCGCCCACGACCACGAACCGCAGCCGGGATTCCCGCTCCTGCGCGTCGTCGCTCGCGTCGGCCAGGTCGAGCTGGGCGATGACGTGGTCACGGATGTACGCGGCCTCCGCGAGGGTCTTCATGCCGCGGGCGTGGTCGAGCAGTCCCGGGATGTCGAAGGTGCGGGTCACACTGCCGGGGGCCAGGACGATGTGGTCGTACGGCTGGTCGAGTGTCTCTCCGGTGATCTTGCGAATGACGCAGATCTTCGCCTTGGGGTCCACCCCGATGGCACCACCGGGAATGATCCGGGTGCGGTGCCTGGCGCTGCGCCGCAGGGAGACGGCCACCGACTGCGGGGTCAGCACCCCGGCCGCGACCTGCGGCAGCAGGGGCAGATACAGCTGGTAGGAGAAGGGGGTGACCAGCGAGATCTCCGCCTCTCCCGGTATCAGCCGGCCTTCCAGGCGTCGTACGCATTCGACCCCGGCGAATCCGGCGCCTACGACGAGAATCCTCGGTCGTGCCACGGTGTGCGTCCTTTCCCTGGGACCTGAGACGGGGACCTGAGAACCGGGCCGTCACTGCCCGCGTGCCCTGACCGGCGTCCGTCAACATCCCCATAGTGATCAACGGAGCGCGGCCGCACCACCGAATGCCCCGGACCCGTGGCGTGAAACGGAGCTGCCCTCGCCGGGAGGTCCGGGGAGGGCAGCGTCGTTTGTGCAGGTGGGGCGTCAGGCGACGGTGCCGCTCGCGCTGATGACGACGTCGGCGCGCGGGGCGCCGCTGCGGGTGCCGAGCGCCTCGATCTGCTGCACGAGGTCCTCGCCCTCGACGACCTCGCCGAAGACGACGTGCTTGCCGTCCAGCCAGGGGGTGACGACGGTCGTCACGAAGAACTGGGAGCCGTTGGTGTTCGGGCCGCGGTTGGCCATCGACAGCAGGAACGGCCGGTCGTGCTTGAGGGAGAAGTTCTCGTCGGCGAAGGTGGCACCGAAGATGCTCTTGCCGCCGGTGCCGTTGCCGTGGGTGAAGTCGCCGCCCTGGAGCATGAACTCCGGGATGACGCGGTGGAAGGAGGAACCGGCGTAGCCGTAGCCGTTCTGGCCGGTGGCGAGCTCGCGGAAGTTGCGCGCGGTCTCCGGGACGACGTCGTCGAAGAGCCGGAAGACGATGCGGCCGGCGTCCTTGCCGTCAATGGTGATGTCGAAATAAACGTTCTGCATGGGCCCCATCCTGACATCCGCCGTCCCGTGACCCAATCCCGGCTCACCTCGTCGGCCTCGCCGTGTCGCGAAACCGCGCCCGGCTTGGCGTCGGTGCGGCCCGGAATCGGGAAGTAGCCCAGCTCGTCGGCCAGCTGGGGGTTGGCCTTCTGGATGGCCGTGCCCTTCCAGTCACCGGTGTCCTCCTGGGCGAGCTCCCCGCCCTCGTCCCAGACAAAGCCCCGGGGCTCCCTCACGGCCCACCGGCCGACGTCTCGCGGAGTGCCGCCGGGTGGGGCACCGTGGAGTAACGCGACGAGAGGGGAGCACCTCCATGTCCCAGCACACCTACCGCGTCACCGAGATCGTCGGCACCTCCCACGAGGGGGTGGACCAGGCCATCCGCAACGGCGTCGCCCGCGCCGCCGAGACCCTCCGCAACCTGGACTGGTTCGAGGTGACGCAGGTTCGCGGCCACATCGAGAACGGCGTGATCGAGCACTACCAGGTCGGCATGAAGGTCGGCTTCCGGCTGGACGACGACGCGGAGGCCTGACTGTGGAGGCCCGACCGCACTGGCCTGAGCGCAGTGACCTGACCGCCGAAGTCTGACCCTCTACATCAGCTTCAGGCTCAACCGCGCCGCACGAGCGTCATGGGCGCGCCTCAGGTGCGGCCCTCGCGTTCCTGCGCGTCCTTCAGCGCCTCGGACGCACCGGTCCACCGTGCCCGTACGACACGGAAACCGGCCTGTTCGGCGGCGTCACACACCAGCTCGTCGTCGTCCACCAGCATGCGGACCTCGCGGCCGCGGCCGAGACCGCGCAGGACCTCCAGCTTGGTGGTGCGGGCGGGCCGCCGGTCGTCGTTGCGCCGCATGTGGATCCGGCCGGCCGGAAGCCCCTGCCCGGCGAGCCAGGCCACGGTGTCCTCGCGGCACCGTTCGGGCCGCCCGGTGAGATAGACGACCTCGCACTCCTGCGCGGCCTTCAGGCACAGCCGCACGCCCTCGGCCAGCGGCGGGTCGGTGGGGGCCGCGTCGAAGAACGCGTCCCAGTCGCGCGGCTTGCGTTCGAGGAAGTGCTGGCGGTGGGCGCTGTCCGCGAGGGTGCCGTCCAGGTCGAACACGGCCAGGGGCCTGCTGTTGTCGATCACGCCTCCAGGGTAGGGGCGTCCGGCGGGCCGGAATCGGGTGGGACCCCGGACGCGGGCCAGAGCATCGTCACGGCCGCCGCCCCCTCGCGAATCCCGGCGCGGGCGTGCCCCCTCGGCAATCCCGGCGAGGGCGGGCCCCTCGGGAATCCTGGCGCGGCGCAGGTGTTGAACCCTGTGTGAGCTCAGTGATCGCGACCACCCGTTTCTCCGTCCTCGACCGCTCGCGCATCCGCGCCGGGCACAGCGGACCGCAGGCACTGCGGGACACCGTGGCGCTGGCCCGGGAGGCCGAGCGGCTCGGCTACCACCGCTTCTGGGTGTCCGAGCACCACGCGGTGCCCGGCGTCGCGGGTTCCGCCCCCGCCGTCCTGGCCGCAGCCGTGGCGGCGGCCACCACCGGCATCCGGGTCGGCACCGGCGGCGTGATGCTGCCCAATCACCAACCTCTGGTCGTGGCCGAGCAGTTCGGGGTTCTGGAGTCACTCTTCCCGGGACGCATCGACATGGGACTCGGGCGTTCGGTGGGGTTCACCGACGCGATACGCAAGGCGCTGGGCCGCGACAAGAAGGACGCCGACGACTTCGCGGCCCAACTCGCCGAACTGCTCGGCTACTTCGACGGGACCCAGACCGCGCACCCTCATGTCCACGCCCGCCCCGCCGAGGGTCTGGGCGTGCCCGCGTTCGTGCTGGCCACCGGGAAGGGCGCCGAGGTCGCCGCCGCGGCCGGGCTCCCGCTCGTCATCGCGAACGTGCGCGGCGAGGACGCGATGCTGCGCGCCATCGACGACTACCGCGACGCCTTCCGCCCCTCCGCCCAGTCGGAGCACCCGTACGTCGTGGTCTCCGGCACCGTCGCCGTCGCCGACACCACCGACGCGGCCCGCGAGATCCTGCTTCCGGAGGCCTGGGCGACGGCGTACTCGCGCACGCACGGAGAGTTCCCGCCGTTGTCCCCGGCGGAGGGGATCCTGCCGCCTGCGATGACCGGGCGCGAACGGGCCCTGTTCGAGGAGGCCCTGCGCGGTCAGGTGCACGGCACCGAGGAGGAGGTGGCCGATGCCCTGGAGAAGCTCCTCGCGCGCAGCGGCGCCGATGAGTTCCTCGTCACGACGAGCACGTACGACCGGGCCGCCCTGCTCGACTCCTACCGGCGGCTCGCCCGCCTCGCGGGCCTGACCGGCCGCCCCGCCGGCTGACCGGCCCCGTGGCCCGCTGACCGGCGATCGGGACACGACCATAGAATTCCGGTATGCAAAGCCCCCCTGACCCGTTCGTCCGTGTCCGCGGCGCCCGCGAGAACAATCTGCGCGGGGTCGATGTCGACATTCCGCGCGACTGTCTCGCGGTGTTCACCGGCGTCTCCGGGTCGGGGAAGTCCTCGCTCGCGTTCGGCACGATCTACGCCGAGGCGCAGCGGCGTTACTTCGAGTCGGTCGCGCCGTACGCCCGCCGGCTGATCCACCAGGTGGGCGCGCCGAAGGTCGGCGAGATCTCGGGGCTGCCGCCCGCCGTCTCCCTGGAGCAGCGCCGCTCGGCGCCCTCCTCGCGCTCGTCGGTCGGCACGGTGACCACGCTGTCCAACTCGCTGCGGATGCTGTTCTCGCGGGCCGGCAGCTACCCGCCGGGCGCGGAACGTCTCGACTCGGACGCCTTCTCGCCCAACACGGCCGCCGGCGCCTGCCCCGAGTGCCACGGCCTCGGCCGCATCCACCGCACCAGCGAGGACCTGCTGGTCCCCGATCCCTCGCTGTCCATCCGCGAGGGTGCCATCGCCGCCTGGCCGGGCGCCTGGCAGGGCAAGAACCTCCGCGATGTGCTCGACACCCTCGGGTACGACGTGGACCGCCCCTGGCGCGAGCTCGACCGCAGGGACCGCGAGTGGATCCTGTTCACCGACGAGCAGCCGGTGGTGACCGTGCATCCGGTGCGCGAGGCGGGTCGCATCCAACGCCCTTACCAGGGAACGTATTTCAGCGCCCACCGCTATGTGCTGAAGACGTTCGCGGAGAGCAGGAGCCCGTCGCTGCGGGCCAAGGCGGAACGGTTCCTGACCGCCGCCGACTGCCCGGCCTGCGGCGGGCGCCGGCTGCGTCCCGAGGCGCTCGCCGTCACCTTCGCGGACCGGACGGTCGCCGAGCTCGCGGCCCTGCCGCTCAGCGCGCTCGCGGAGCTGCTGCCCACCGCGGGCGGCGGCGCGAGCGCCGATGCCCTCATCATCGACCTGCTCGCGCGCATCGGCCCCGTACTCGAACTCGGCCTCGGCTATCTGAGCCTGGACCGCTCGGCCCCCACCCTCTCGGCGGGCGAACTCCAGCGCCTGCGGCTCGCCACCCAGCTGCGCTCCGGGCTCTTCGGTGTGGTGTACGTCCTGGACGAGCCGTCGGCGGGTCTGCACCCCGCCGACACCGAGGCGCTGCTCACCGTGCTCGACCGGCTGAAGGCGGCGGGCAATTCGGTGTTCGTGGTGGAGCACCATCTGGATGTGGTGCGCAACGCGGACTGGCTGGTCGACGTGGGTCCGCTGGCGGGCGAGCGCGGCGGCCGGGTGCTGCACAGCGGTCCTCCGGCCGAGCTCGCGCGCGTCGAGGAGTCGGCGACGCGCCGTTTCCTGTTCGACCGCTCCCCCGCGCCGCGCCGCACGGTCCGCGAGCCGCGCGGCCGGCTGGAGCTGACCGGGATCACCCGGCACAATCTGCGCGGCGTCGACGCGGCGTTCCCGCTCGGCGTGTTCACAGCCGTGACCGGCGTCTCGGGCTCCGGCAAGTCCACCCTGGTCGATGCGCTGACCGATGAACTCCCGGGCGTGGGACGGCTGGTGAGGGTGGATCAGAGACCGATCGGCCGCACACCCCGCTCCAATCTGGCCACGTACACCGGGCTCTTCGACGTCGTACGTAAGCTCTTCACCGCCACGGCCGAGGCGAAGGCGCGCGGTTACCAGGCGGGGCGGTTCTCCTTCAATGTGGCGGGCGGGCGGTGCGAGACCTGCCAGGGCGAGGGGTTCGTGTCGGTGGAGCTGCTGTTCCTGCCGAGTACGTACACGCCCTGCCCAGACTGCCACGGTGCGCGCTACAACCCCGAAACGCTCGAAGTCACCCTGCGGGGGCGCACCATCGCGGAGGTCCTCGATCTGACGGTGGAGGCGGCGGCCGATGTCTTCGCGGACACCCCGTCCGCCGCCCGCAGCCTCGGCGCGCTGCTCGACGTCGGGCTCGGCTATCTGCGTCTTGGCCAGCCCGCCACCGAGCTGTCGGGCGGCGAGGCGCAGCGGATCAAGCTGGCCACCGAGCTCCAGCGGGTGCGCCGCGACCACACGCTGTACGTCCTTGACGAGCCGACGACGGGGCTCCATCCGGCCGACGTCGAGATCCTGCTGCGCCAGTTGCACGGCCTGGTCGACGCGGGCCATTCGGTGGTCGTCGTGGAGCACGACATGACGGTGGTCGCGGGCGCCGACTGGATGCTGGACCTCGGTCCGGGCGGCGGCGACGAGGGCGGCCGCATCGTGGCGGCGGGGCCGCCGGCCGAGGTCGCCGACGCCGGGGCGGGCCGTACGGCGCCCTATCTCGCGAAGGCGCTGGCCGGGATCTGAACCGGTCGTCAGACCCCGACTCGCCTTTGCCGCAGACCAGTTGACCCCCTGGGCAAACAGCGCGGAATGAATTGGCCTAGACCCTTGACCGGTCGTTGGTCCAGACCAATCATGGGGCGTCCGTACTCTCACCCACCTCGCTGGGAGCCCCGATGAGACGCCCGAGATCCGTCCGCGCCCTGCTCGCCACGCTCAGCACAGTCGCCGCGTCAGCCGGCCTCGTCATCGGGGCCGGTGGCGCCGCGCACGCCGCCACTCCCCTCCCCGCCCATGTCTTCGCGCCGTACTTCGAGGCGTACTCCTCCGACAGCCCCGCCGACCTGGCGCAGAAGTCCGGCGCCAAGTACCTCACGATGGCGTTCGTGCAGGCCGACACCAAGGGCTCCTGCACGCCGTACTGGAACGGCTCGACGAGCCGGCCGATCTCGTCATCCGTGTTCGGCGGCGACATCACCACCATCCGCTCGCGCGGCGGCGACGTCATCCCGTCGTTCGGCGGGTACGCGGCCGACAACGGCGGCACCGAGATCGCGGACAGCTGCACCGATGTGGACTCGATCGCGGCGGCGTACGAGAAGGTCATCACGACCTACGACCTGTCGCGGCTCGACATGGACATCGAGGACAACTCGCTGACCAACCAGGCGGGCATCGACCGCCGCAACCAGGCGATCAAGAAGGTGCAGGACTGGGCGGCGGCCAACGGCCGGTCGGTGCAGTTCTCCTACACCCTGCCCACCACCACGAGCGGACTCGCCGCCAGCGGTCTCGCGGTGCTCCAGAGCGCGGTCACGTACGGCGCGAAGGTCGATGTCGTCAACATCATGACGTTCGACTATTACGACGGCGCCACGCACAACATGGCGAACGACACCCAGTCCGCCGCCACCGGGCTCTACAACCAGCTGGCCTCCCTCTACCCCGGCAGGACGTCCGCCCAGCTGTGGGGCACGGTCGGTGTCACCGAGATGCCCGGCATCGACGACTACGGCGCGGCCGAGACCTTCACTACCGCCGACGCGACCGCCGTCTACGACTGGGCCACCGCCAAGGGCATCAACACCCTCTCCTTCTGGGCCCTCCAGCGCGACAACGGCGGCTGCCCCGGCACCGGCGGCCAGGACACCTGCTCCGGCATCGCCCAGGACCCGTGGTACTTCAGCCACGCTTTCGAGCCGTTCACCGGGGGCGGCGGGCCGGTCCAGGACGACTTCTCGGTGGCCGTCGCACCCGGCTCGGCGTCGGTCGCGCCCGGCGGGTCCGCCACGGCGACCGTGAGTACGGCGGTGACCTCCGGCAGCGCGAAGACGCTGGCGCTGACGGCGACCGGCGCGCCCGCCGGGGTGACCGCCACGCTCAGCCCGGCCTCCGTCACCGCGGGCGGCTCGGCCCAACTCACCGTCGCCGCCTCGCCGTCGGCCACGCCCGGAACGTACCCGATCACCGTGACGGGAACGGCCGGGACGCTCGCCCGCTCCACGACCTTCACGCTCACCGTGCCGGGCCCCGGCGGCGGCACCGGCGCACTGGTCAACGGCGGTTTCGAGAGCGGTTCACTCGCGCCGTGGACCTGCGAGAGCGGCGCCGCGGTGGTGTCGGCTCCGGTGCACGGCGGCTCGTACGCCGTGCGGACCGCGCCGACCTCCGCGCAGACGGGCGAGTGCGCCCAGACGCTGACCCTGGCCCCCAACACCCAGTACACGCTGAGCGGTTGGGTGCAGGGCAGCTACGCCTACCTCGGCGTGCGGGGCGGCGCGACGGGCAGCACCTGGACCAGCTCGACCGGCTGGTCCAAGCTGACGGTGCCGTTCACGACCGGCGCCTCGGGCACCGTGACCGTCTATCTGCACGGCTGGTACGGACAGGGCGCGGTGTACGGCGACGACCTCTCCGTCAGCTAGGGGGCGTGCGGGCGATCAGGTGCGGCGGGGGCTCTCCACCTCGGCGCGGATCGCCCGCATGATCGGGGCGACGTCGGCGGCGGTGAAACCGAGCTTGGTGCTGGTGCCGTCGGCTTTGGAGATGAGGGTGATGCCCGCGGCGGTGGTCGGGGTGAACCAGGAGCACGTGGAGACCGCAGTGGTGAGCACGCCGGACCGGACCAGGACGGTGTTGCAGATCGCCCGGCCGCCGTGCGGGCCGGGTTGGGCGTCGATGGCGCTGGTGGTGCTGCGGTCACCGGCGCCGTCGTCGTCGACCGCCGGGAGCCGGTAGAGGATGTCGTGCAGTCGGCCGGGGTCGAAGCCGCTGCCGGTGACCCCGGTGTAGAAGATCCACGCGCCGTCCGCGCGGTCGTCGTAGGAGGCGCGTACCGGTGTGCCGGACACGCCGAGACGCGCGGCGTTCTTCCGGGTGTCGGCGTTGAACCTCCGCACCATGTCCGCCGGCGGCTGACCTTGCGGATAGCCGGCCGCGACCTGCGGGGCACTGAGCACCCACGAGGCGCCCCCGGCGCCACCGTCCGACGCCCTGCCCCCGGACGCGCCCCCGGTCGCGGCCGAGCCGGTGGCACCACCCTGCGTGGCGACGCCCTGAGTGGTCGGGCCCTGAGTGGTCGGGCCCTGAGTGGTTGCCCCCTGCGTACTGGAAGGGCCGCAGGCCGACATCAGGGGCAGCCCCAGCAGGATGCAGACCACGGTCAGCGCGGCAGTGGACCGGCCGGGCCGTGGGGCGGACGAAGCTCGGGCGCGCTGGGGGACGTAACTGGCCACGTACGGCCTCCTCGTGGACGGGACAGGACGGGAATCGCCGGGCTTCGGGCATGGCGGCGCCAGGGCGGGTGCCGGCCGAAGCCCTCGGGATACGGGCAAGTCTGGCAGCCGCACGGCCGCGAGGCAGTCCCGTCGCACAGCGGTGCTTAACCCCCCTCGACAGGAGAACTGGCGGTACGTCGGTACAGTCCGTGGCACGATTCCCCCGACCCCGAGGAGGGCGGCGCGCATGGACCTCGACCCCAGGCGGCTCCTCGTGCTGAACGCGATAGCGCGGAGCGGCGGCCTCGCTCCGGCGGCGCGGGTGCTCGGTCACACGCGCTCGGCCGTCTCCCAGCAACTGGCAAGCCTGGAAAGGGAAGTCGGCCTGCCGCTGGTCGACCGTTCGGGTCCACGACTGGAACTCACGGCGGCCGGCCGGCTGCTCGCCGCCACCGGGGACCGCATCGGCAGGGAACTCGCCCTCGCAGTACAGCAGTTGGGCCCCGTGAGCGATCAGGTCGTGCAGGGGCCGGTGGCGATCGGGGCGACATCGTGGGTGCTGGCCCGGCTCGCGGTCCGGGTGCTGCGGCTGCTCGCCGGGTCGCACCCCCGGGTCGAGCCGAGATTCGTGGAGGCCGGGCTGCCGGACGGCCTGCGACAGTTGCGGCTGGGCGAGTTGGACGTGCTGGTCGTCATCGACGACCGGGACACCGCGGTGCCGCTGCCGCCCTCCGTCCGGGCCCGGGTGCTCAGCGAGGACTCCTACCGCGTGGTCGTCCCGGCCACCTGGGACGTGCCGACCGGCGCCGCCGAACTGTCCGGCCGCCCATGGATCAGCGCGCCCGCGCACTCGGCCCGAGGTCGCGCCTTCGCCCGGTTCGCGAGCGTCCAGTCGGTCGTGCCGTCCATCGAGCATCTGGCCGACCACATGGGCGCCGTTGAGGCGCTGCTGGCCGGGCAGGTCGGCGCCGCGGTCATGCCCGCGTATTTCGCGGCCCAGCTGGAGCAGGCTACGGTGACGTCGCTTCCCGTCACCGGCAGCCAGATCACCCGGACGCTCTTCCGCACCGGCCACGGAGGCGCCGCGGCGGCAGCCCGGGTGGCGGCGGACGCGCTGAAGCAGGCGGCCCGTGACTACGCCGAGGCCGCGACCGTCACCGGCGGTGCCAAGGGCGACATCACGGTCCGCCCGCTGCGCGACCCCACCGAGGCAGTTCCGCCCTCGGCCCGCCGCCAACCCCCTGCGGCCCCTTGCTGACGATCTGTAGCACGACTGGATTCACCGGCAAGCTGATGCTCCGTCAAATTACTGGCGAGGAGTCTCCTTTTCGCCCCTCCGCCCCGGACTTACTCTCAAGTCACCTCAGTTCCTCCTCGCATCCCCACACCATCGAATCCGTTCGACCGAGGAGTCCCCCCATGGCAATCCGCAGCTCACGCATGCTCGCGATACTCGCTCCGGCCGCGGCCGCGGCCCTCGTGCTCGGCAGTACGGCGGGCGCGAGCGCCCTCCCCGCGGCCGACTCGACCACCGTGACACCGGCCGGCCACTCCTTCGCCGCCCAGCTCACCGGCCAGGCCACCTTCACGGCCGGGTCCACCACCATGACCTGCAATGTCTCGGCGTCCGTCCCCGACACCAGCGCCAACAACCAGGTCCCGGCCGACCCCGGCAACCACAACGACGCGGGCCCGGTGTCCGCGCCCATCAACCCGCCCACGTTCAGCGACTGTTCGACCAGCATCGGCGGGGTGAGCGTGACCGCCAGTACCAACGCCGACAACGGCTCCTGGAGCATCTCGGCCCAGAACGGCGCGCCCGTCGCGGCCGGACTGACCATGCCCCAGGGCGGGTTCGTCCTCCAGACCAGCGGCCTGGCCAGCTGCACGATCACCGCGTCGCCGACCGGACCCACCACCGTCTCCGGCACCTGGACCAACGGCGCGCCCTCCTCGCTGGCCATCACCAACGCACCCGTGGCCGCCACGGTGACCGGCGGCTTCCTCTGCCCGACGGGCGACCAGAGCGCCACCTTCTCGGCCACGTACAACGTCACCGACACGACCGATCCGGCGCAGCAGATCACCGTAACCAGCTGACGCAGCAGGCCAGTTGGGCAAGGTGAAGCGCCCCCGGATTCGCCGGGGGCGCATTCACCGCGTACGGAGGCCGTACCTCAGCGGCCGACCTTCTTCGCCTTCCTCGCCGCCCGCAGCCACTCCTTGTTCATGGCCGCGATCGACGGCAGCGGAATGCCCTTGGGGCAGGCCGTCGCACACTCCCCCGTCAGCGTGCAGCCGCCGAAGCCCTCGTCGTCCATCTGCCCGACCATGTCGAGCACCCGCGTCTCGCGCTCGGGCGCGCCCTGCGGCAGCACGTTCAGGTGGTTGATCTTCGCCGAAGTGAACAGCATCGCCGAGCCGTTGGGGCAGGCCGCCACGCACGCGCCGCAGCCGATGCACTCGGCGTGCTCGAAGGCGAAGTCGGCGTCCGGCTTCGGCACCGGTGTGGCATGCGCCTCGGGGGCGGCGCCGGTCGGCACGCTGATGTAGCCGCCGGCCTGGATGATCCGGTCGAACGCCGAGCGGTCCACGACCAGGTCCTTGACCACCGGGAACGCCGAGGCGCGCCACGGCTCGACGTCGATGGTGTCGCCGTCGCTGAAGGACCGCATGTGGAGCTGGCAGGTGGTGGTGCGCTCGGGGCCGTGGGCGTCGCCGTTGATGACGAGCGAGCACGCGCCGCAGATGCCCTCGCGGCAGTCGTGGTCGAAGGCGACCGGCTCCTCGCCCTTGAGGATGAGTTCCTCGTTGAGCGTGTCGAGCATTTCGAGGAACGACATGTCGGTGGAGATGCCGTCGACGTCGTAAGTCGCCATGGCGCCGGGCGAGTTGGCGTTCTTCTGGCGCCAGACGCGCAGGGTGAGCTTCATGCGTAGCTCCGCTGGGTGGGGTGGACGTACTCGAAGACAAGGTCTTCCTTGTGCAGGACGGGGGCCTCGCCGGTGGCCGCGAATTCCCAGGCGGCCACGTACGAGAACTCCTCGTCGCGGCGGGCCGCCTCGCCGTCCGGGGTCTGGGACTCCTCGCGGAAGTGCCCGCCGCAGGACTCGGCGCGGTGCAGCGCGTCAAGACACATCAGCTCAGCGAGCTCCAGGTAGTCGACGATGCGGTTGGCCTTCTCCAGGGACTGGTTGAACTCCTCCCCGGTGCCGGGCACCTTGATCCGGCGCCAGAACTCCTCGCGGATCTGCGGGATCCGGTCGAGCGCCTTGCGCAGGCCCTCCTCGGTGCGGGCCATCCCGCAGTACTCCCACATGAGTTCGCCGATCTCGCGGTGGAAGGAGTCGGGGGTGCGGTCGCCGTCGACGGAGAGGAGCAGGTTCAGGCGGTCCTCTGTTTCGGCCACCGCTTCGGCAACTGCCGGGTGCCCGGCGGTCATTGACTCCTGGTGGGGGTTGCGTGCCAGGTAGTCGTTGATGGTGGACGGCAGGACGAAGTAGCCGTCGGCGAGGCCCTGCATCAGCGCGGAGGCGCCGAGCCGGTTGGCGCCGTGGTCGGAGAAGTTGGCCTCGCCGATCGCGAACAGGCCGGGGATGGTGGTCTGGAGGTCGTAGTCGACCCACAGTCCGCCCATGGTGTAGTGCACGGCGGGGTAGATCCGCATCGGTGTCTCGTACGGGTTCTCGGCGGTGATCCGCGCGTACATGTCGAAGAGGTTGCCGTACTTCTCCTCGACCTTGGCGCGGCTCATCCGGGCGATGGCGTCCGCGAAGTCGAGGTAGACGCCCTGCCCGCCGGGACCGACCCCGCGTCCTTCGTCACACACGTTCTTGGCGGCGCGCGAGGCGATGTCGCGCGGGACCAGGTTGCCGAAGGCCGGGTAGATGCGCTCCAGGTAGTAGTCGCGCTCGTCCTCGGGGATCTCGTGCGCGGGCCGTTGGTCGCCCTTGGCCCTGGGGACCCAGATGCGGCCGTCGTTGCGCAGCGACTCGCTCATCAGGGTGAGCTTGGACTGGTGCTCACCGGTCCGCGGGATGCAGGTGGGGTGGATCTGGGTGAAGCAGGGGTTGGCGAAGTACGCGCCCCGGCGGTGCGCCCGCCAGATGGCCGTGGCGTTGGAGTTCATGGCGTTGGTCGACAGGTAGAAGACGTTGCCGTAGCCGCCGCTCGCCAGGACCACCGCGTCCGCGAAGTACGTGTCGATCTTCCCGGTGACGAGATCGCGGGCGACGATGCCGCGCGCCTTCCCGTCCACGACGATCAGGTCCAGCATCTCCGTGCGGGCGTGCAACTCGACGTTCCCCGCGGCGATTTGGCGCGAAAGCGCCTGGTAGGCGCCGAGCAGCAGCTGCTGGCCGGTCTGGCCGCGGGCGTAGAACGTACGGGAGACCTGGACGCCGCCGAAGGAGCGGGTGTCGAGCAGTCCGCCGTACTCGCGGGCGAACGGCACGCCCTGCGCCACGCACTGGTCGATGATTTCGACGGAGATCTGCGCGAGGCGGCGGACGTTGGACTCGCGGGCGCGGAAGTCGCCGCCTTTGACGGTGTCGTAGAAGAGGCGGTGGACGGAGTCGCCGTCGTTGCGGTAGTTCTTCGCGGCGTTGATGCCGCCCTGCGCGGCGATCGAGTGGGCGCGGCGGGGCGAGTCCTGGAAGCAGAACTGGACGACGTGGTAGCCCTGTTCGGCCAGCGTCGCGCCCGCCGAGCCGCCCGCGAGCCCGGTCCCGACGACGATCACGGTGTGCTTGCGGCGGTTGGCCGGATTGACCAGCTTCGCCTCGAAGCGCCGGGTGTCCCAGCGCTCGGCGATGGGCCCCTGCGGGGCCTTGGCGTCGGCCACCGCAGGGCCCACGGAGTATTCGGTGTACGAGGTCATGCTCAGCTCACCACTTTGGTCATGACGGCGACGGGTACGGAGATGAATCCGGCGAACAGCACCAGAGCCAGTGCGTTGGCGAGGAACTTGAGGACCCGCTCACGCGTCGCGCTGCCCACGCCGAGGGTCTGGGCGGCGCTCCAGAAGCCGTGCCGGACGTGCAGGCCGAGCGCGGCCATCGCCACGAGGTAGATGACGTTCCCGTACCAGGTCGAGAAGGTGTCCAGGACGTTCTGGTAGGGGTGCCCGGGCCGGAAGCCGGAGTGCACGGTGCCGGTCGTCAGGTCGAGGATGTGCCAGACGATGAAGAGGGCGAGGATGATGCCGCCCCAGCGCATCGTGCGGGTCGCGTAACTGGCGCGGGCCCGCTGGTGGACGTAACTGCTCGGCCGCGCCCTCATGTCGCGCCGGCTGAGCTGGTAGGCGCAGACCGCGTGTCCGACGACGGCGGCGACGAGCACCACGCGGATGAGCCACAGGGCCCACTCGTAGTGCAGGAAGGGCTCGCCGATGGTCCGCAGCCAGTGCGCGTACGCGTTGAACTGGCCCGCCCCGAAAAAGATCTTCAGGTTGCCCATCATGTGAACGACCAGGTAGAGCAGCATGATCAGACCACTCACGGCCATGACCGTCTTCTTGCCGACGGTCGAGTCCCAGAGTGTGCGCGTCATGGACGGCCGTTTGTCCGTCCGCGTTGCCAGAGCCATGTCATAGACGCTAGGGGCGAAGGACCCGAGAGGTCCAAGACATGGTTCGGCTCATCTTCATAGTGATGGCCTATCGTAGATGCATGCAGTTCCAGCAGCTCCTCTATTTCGTGGCGGTCGCCGAGACCCGGCACTTCACCCGGGCCGCCGAGCGCGTCCATGTCTCGCAGCCCTCGCTCTCCCAGCAGATCAAGGCGCTGGAGAACGAGCTGGGCGCCGAGCTGTTCAGCCGCGCCCGCGGCAACATCGCGCTCACCGACGCGGGCGAGGCGCTGCTCCCGCTGGCCCGGCGCATCCTGGCGGACGCGGACACCGCGCGCATCGAGGTCCAGGAGCTGGCCCAGCTGCGCCGCGGCCGGGTCCGGCTCGGCGCGACCCCGAGCCTGTGCACCGGTCTGCTCCCGGACGTGCTCCGCGCCTTCCACGACCGGCATCCCGGGATCCAGCTCCTCATCGAGGAGGGCGGCTCCCACGATCTGGTACGTGAACTGGCGCGCGGTGCACTGGACTTGGCCCTCATCGTGCTGCCGCTCCCGGCCGCCTCCCCCGCCCTCACCACGATCGAGCTGCTCCAGGAGGACCTGGTGGTCGTCTCCTCCCCCGCCGAAGCGCCGCCCGGCGCCGGGTCCTGGGTGCGGATCGCCGATCTGCGGGAAGCGCCGCTCGTGATGTTCCGGCACGGCTACGACCTGCGGGAGCTGACGGTGGCCGCCTGCCGCGCCGAGGGCTTCGAGCCCGCGTTCACCGTGGAGGGCGGCGAGATGGACGCGGTGCTCGGTTTCGTACGGGCCGGTCTCGGCGTGGCCGTGGTGCCGAGCATGGTGGCGGCGCGGGCCGGCGACCTGCGGGTGACCCCGCTGGCCCGCCCGGGCCTGCGCCGCACGATCGCCCTGGCCCACCGGAGCGACGTCGACCCGCCGCGCGCGGCACGGGAGTTGCAGCGAGTGCTGCTGAGTATCGGTACGGGGCAGCGCTCCACCCGCTGACCGTTCCTCACCCGGGGTGGGCGGGGGCTCTGCCCCCACACCCCCGCTCCTCAATCGCCGGAGGGGCTGGCTTTTTACGGCCTTACACCGCGTCGACCAGCGCCAAGCTGTGGATCTGGTCCGGGGCACCCGGCCTGGCGTAATACCAGCCCTGAGCCGTATCGCAGCCCAGCTCCTTCAGCTGCTCGGCCTGGGCTCCCGTCTCCACGCCCTCCACCGTCACCGCGAGCGACAGGCTGTGCGCGAGGGACACGATCCCCTCGACGATCTTGATGTCCACGGGGTCGGCGGGCAGCTGCTGCATGGACTGGGTGAAGGACCGGTCCAGCTTGAGCACGCTCACCGGGAGGCGGCGGAGGTTGGCGAGGTTGGAGTAGCCCGTACCGAAGTCGTCCAGCGCTATGTCGACGCCCATCTCGGCGAGCTGGCGCAGCGGCTTCAGGAGGTCGTCGTCGGCGCCGATGAGTGCGGACTCGGTGACCTCCAGGCAGAGCGCGCCGGGGACCAGCCCCGTGCGCTCCAGCATCTCCACCGTGTCGGCGACCAGACCGGGGTGGTGCAGCTGGGTCGGCGACAGGTTCACGTTGATGCGCAGCGGGCCGCCGTCGGTGGCGCCGGGGTGGGCCTCCTGCCAGGCCCTGGCCTGGCGTACGGACTCCTGCATCACCCAGCGGCCCAGCGGCACGATGAGCCCGGTGTGCTCGGCCAGCGGGATGAACCGGTCAGGCCCGAGCACCCCGTGCTGCGGATGCGACCAGCGCACCAGGGCCTCGGCGCCGTGCACACTGCCGTCGCCGAGGTGCACGAGCGGCTGGTACTCGATGAAGAACTCGCCGCGCTCCAGGGCGGCGGGCAGCGCGTTGGTGAGCCCGTGCCGGGTGATCGCGCGGGCGTCGGCCTCGGCGTCGGCCCACTCGAAACGGTTGCCGCCCGCCGACTTGGCCCGGTACATCGTGATGTCGGCGCTGCGCAGCACCTCGGCGGGGCTGCGCTCGCCCGCCGGTCCCTCGACGACGCCGATCGAGCCGCGCACGGTCAGCTCGCGGCCCTCGATGCGGATCGGGGTGGCGAGGGTGTTCAGTATGCGGGAGGCGAGTTCGTCGGCCTCGTATTCGGTGTCGGGTCCCGTGGTGAGCGCCACGAACTCGTCGCCGCCGAGCCGGGCCACCATCTCGCCGGGGCCGGTCGCACAGGTCTGCAACCGGTCGGCGACCTCCACCAGGAGCCGGTCGCCGGCCGAGTGGCCGAGGCTGTCGTTGACCGCCTTGAAGCCGTCGAGGTCGAGGTAGCAGAGCCCGAACCGCTTGCCGTCGCCCGGTGCGAGCGCCTTCTCCAGGCGCTCGAAGAACAGGGTGCGGTTGGGCAGTCCGGTGAGCGCGTCGTGGGTGGCCTCGTAGCGCAGCCGCAGGTTGAGCAGCCGGCGTTCGGTGGTGTCCTCCATCAGTGCGAGCTGGTACTGCGGGCGGCCCTCGGCGTCGCGCAGCAGCGAGACGGTGAGGTTGGTCCACAGGACGGTGCCGTCGCCGCGGTAGTAGGGCTTCTCGACCCGGTAGTGGTCGCGTTCGCCGCGTACCAGCTCCTCGTACAGCCGCCAGACCTGCGGGGCGTCCTCGGGGTGCACCCACTCGCTGACGTTGCGGCTGCGGATCTGGCCCTCGATGCCGCCGAACATCCGGGTGAGGGTCTCGTTGACCTCCAGGACCCGGCCCGCCAGGTCCGCGATGCCGATGCCGATCGCGGCGCCCTCGAAGACCGCGCGGAACCGGGTCTCGGTGGCGTGCAGGGCTTCGAGGGCGGCGCTGCGGGCCGACATCGCGGAGCGGGCGATGGCCTCCTGCTCGACCAGGGTGCGTTCGCGCAGGGCCGCCGCGAAGCCGGCCGCGAGCGCGTGCTGGAGCCGGGCGCAGCGGGCCCGCGCCTCGTCGGCAGCCAGTTCGTCGCCCGCGCCGCAGTACAGGACGAGGTAGGAGTCGACCACGCCGAGGGTGCGGCTGAGGGCGTCCGGGTCGGTGCAGTGCACGGCGACCAGTGCGGCGCCGGCCTCGTGGGCGGGTGCCGGGTCGAAGTGCCGCGCGTGCAGGGCGTGGATGAGCCGGCGGGCCAGCGGCACGAGGTGCTGCTCGAACTCGGGGCGGGTCAGCGAGGTCGCCGTCACCGGGAAGATCGCCCGGCTCCAGATCGTCGCGAACCGTCTGAGTCTGTCCTCGGGGCTGTCCGGCTCGGTGGCCGGGCCCTGCGCCTGGGGCGGGATGCTCACGCCTTGCGCCCCACACCGGCAAAGCCCGAGAAGGCGTACGGATCTTCCTGGTCGGGCGCGTTCTCCGGCCGCCACAGCGGCATCGAGACCAGTCCGGGCTCGACCATGGCGTACCCCTCGAAGAACCCGGCGATCTCCTCGTGCGAGCGCATGACCAGGGGGTTCTTGATGTTGCGGTAGACGTCCACCGTGCCGACGGCCTCTTCCTCGCTGAGCGGGATGCCTTCGTAGGAGGCGTGGGTGAGGACGAGGAGGCTGCCGGGGGCGAGCGCGTCGCGCAGCGCGGCCACCGCGGCGTACGGGTCGTCCTCGTCCTCGACGAAGTGCAGCACGGCGACCAGGAGCAGCGCCACCGGCCTTGACAGGTCGAGGAGTTGGGCCGTCTCGGGGGCGTTCAGGATGCTCTGGGGCTTGCGCAGGTCGGCTGCGGCGATCGCGGCTCGCTCGTTGCCTTCGAGGACGGCGCGGCTGTGGGCGACGGCCACCTGGTCGTGGTCGACGTACAGCACGCGGGCTTCGGGGCTGGCCCGCTGGGCGACTTCGTGGACGTTTCCGAAGGTCGGGATTCCGGAGCCGATGTCCAGGAACTGCGTGATGCCCTCGTCCACGGCGAAGCGCACGGCGCGGCGCATGAAGGCCCGGTTCGCCTGCATGATCTTGGGAAGTCCCGGCATGTGCCGCATGGCTTCGCGGGCCGCTTCCCGGTCGACCTCGAAATTGTGCGAACCGCCCAGGTAGTAGTCGTAGATGCGGGACACGCTCGGCATCGAGATGTCGATGCCCTGGGGGGCCCAGGCTGGACGCTCCATCAATGTCTCCAACAAGTCGCCGCAGCACGGCCATGACCATGACCATGTTCGCGCCTGAGGCTACTGATCGTCCGCCGGGAGGGCGAGTAAAAACGGAAATTGGCCGTCCGCTATTTGGTCACACGCCCAGGGCATGTGCGCCGCATCGTACGGGCATACGAGCGCGGGTACGCAATCGAGCCGGCCGGCGGCGCGCGCAGCGGCCCGCCACCGCGCGGGGGGTCGCGGTGGCGGGCCGACTGGGTTGGGCCGTGGGTTACTTGGGTGCGCCGATGAGCTTTCCCTCGGGGGACACGGCGTACCACGTACCGCCCACGCCCTGGCCATTGGTGTCGCCGGGCTTGGTGTCACCGGAGAACGTGTAGACGGGCCAGCAGGTGATCGACTGCTGCTTGACGCCGTCGGGCCGGTCGAAGGTGACGAAGCCCTTGAGGGCGATGCCCTTGGTGTTGTTCTTGTCGACCGGGGCGACCACCGGCCACTTCTGCAGACAGGCGCCGGTGCAGGCGGACTTCATGGGCCAGGCCGAGTCCTTCTTGAACCGGTAGACGGTCATGCCCCGCGCGTCGACGATGACGTCGCCGAGCTTGGGGTCCGTGCGGACGGACAGGCCCGGCAGGGACTGCGCCGGGGCGGCGGCAGCGGCCTTCTTGCCGTCGGGCGCGGCAGCGTGCCAAGTGCCGCCCACGCCCTGGCCGTTGGTGTCGCCGGGATTGGTGTCCTTGGCGTAGCGGTACATCGGCCAGCCGCCGATGGTGAGCTGCTTGGTGCCGTCGGCGCGGGTGACCGAGCCGAGCAGCGAGGGGTCGGCGCCCGCGGCCGCGCTGACACCGTCGGCGGGCACCGCCGGCCAGGCCTTCGCGCAGTCGCCCGAGCAATTCGACTGGGGCGGACTCGCGGTGTCCTTGTCGAAGCGGTAGAGCGTGAACCCGGCGCTGTCGGTGACGACCTTGCCGAGCTCCTTGCTGTCGGTGACGGCCAGTTGCCCGGCCTGCTTGGCGGCGGACTCGGCGCCGCCCGCCTGCCCGTAGCCGCCGCTCGACCCGTAGCCGCTGCCGGCGGGCTGCTGGGCGGGGCTCGCGTTGCCGACCGACTGACCGGTGCCGGAGCCGCTCGCCTTGTCCTGGCCGCAGGCCGTCGCGGTCAGTGCCAGTACTGCTGCCGCCGCTGCCGCGAGCGATGCGCTGCGCCAGGTATTCATGTCAACTCCCGTTGTCGGTACGGCTGTTGGGGCGCCGGTAGCGCCGGTTCATGGCCCTAAGTACGGGCGGCGGGCGATGGTGTGTTCAACGCGGGCGGAGGAATTTTCCGGACCGCCCCGAACAGTTGGTCAACGTGCCGACCGCGGAGCGGGGGTATCTCCCCCCTTCAGGCGAATCGGCTCGACGCCCCCCGTGGTGACGGTCCGACGGAACGATGATCGCCCCGTGCAAGGACGACACCTCGCCGGACGGCTGCTCGCCGCTTCGGCCTTCACGCTGCTGCTGGCCGCCCCGGCACCCGCCGCACTGGCCGACGCCTGCGCGTACGCCTCCGTCTCGCAGGACGACGGGCGCGGTTCGAACTGGGCGGTCGCGGGCGCGGGCCACGCGCTGTGTCCGACGCCGCAGCCCACCCCACCGCCGCCCACCCCGACGCCCCCGCGCCCGCCGGCACCGCCGCCCGGGCCGCCATCGAAGCCCGCTCCCCGGCCCACCCCGCCGCCCCGACCGGCGCCGCGTCCGGCACCGCCGCCCGCGGTGCACCGGCCCGCGCCGCCACCCGTGCCACCCGCGCCCCCTGTGGCGCCGCCCCCACCCGCGCCGCCCGTGCCGTCGGCGCACCCCGCGCCGCCGCCCGCCCGCCGGGTCGCGCTGCGCGAGTACCGGATGCCGCCGCGCAAGAAGGCCGCGCCGCGGCTGTCCCCCGTCACCCTCACGCTGCTCCTCACCGCGCC
Organism: Streptomyces sp. NPDC050485; assembly: GCF_044458185.1. Lineage (NCBI taxonomy): Bacteria > Bacillati > Actinomycetota > Actinomycetes > Kitasatosporales > Streptomycetaceae > Streptomyces > Streptomyces sp. NPDC050485. Next base: position 149,135 of record NZ_JBITHR010000007.1, read on the forward strand.
CGCCGTGCTCGGCGCGGCTCTGCTGCACACCCGCTCCGGCTCCCGCTCCCGCTGAGCCCGATTCCTCTGAGAGGTCCCCTTGTCCGACTGGCTCGTCCTGGCCATCGCCATGGCCGCCGCATGCGCGGTCGTGCTCACCATCACCCTGTTCAGCAACCGAAGGCTCGCCCCGGACGACGATCCCTCCGACACCCCGGACGTCATCGAGTACATGACGATGATGGTCGGCGTGGTGTACGCCATCGTCCTTGGCCTCGCCATCGCGGGCGTCTGGGAGGGCCGCGGCGCCGCCCAGGGGGACGTGCGGCAGGAGGCCCAGGCGCTGCACGAGATCGACCGGCGGGTCCAGGTGTACCCGGCGGAGGTGCGCGACCGGACCCGGGCCGACGTCGAGGCGTACGCCTCCTACGTGGTGCACACCGAGTGGAGCCACATGGCCGAGCACGGCGAGCTCACCGCCGAGAGCGGCCAGAAACTGGAGAAGATCCGCCGCGATGTGACGGACTATCACCCGCAGAACGACTTCGAGACCCAGGCCTACCAGCCGCTGATCGACCAGGTGGGCGCCGTGGACGACGCGCGCACCGGGCGGGCGGAGGGCGCGGCGGCCACCATGCCGGGGGTCGTCTGGTTCGGGCTGATCGTCGGGGCCCTCGTCACGGTCGGGATGATCTTCACCCTCCAGATCAGGCGCACCTGGCGGGAGTTGCTGCTCGCCGGGCTCTTCAGCGCCCTGATCGCCTTCCTGCTCTTCCTCATCTGGGACTTCGACGCCCCCTTCGGCCGGGGCATCTCGGCGACGGCGGCACCGTTCCTCGACCTGTTCCCGGGCATCGGCTGACGCCTCGCCCGGCCGGTGCGGGCGGGGCGGGCCCGCTCGGCCGGGCGGGGGACCCGGATGCCCCATTCGCCGGACACCGATCGCGACACGCCGCGCCCGCTCCTAGCGTTTCGGTCATCGAGGTGCATTCACCCGTATCTGTGGAATCGGTCCGCAGCTGCCCCTCGGGGACCGGAGGATTGACCATGGGCGCGATACCCATCGCATCCGCAGCCCTGCTCGGCGCTGCCGCCCTCTCGCTCGCCGCGCCCGTCGCCACGGCGGCCGACGGCAGCGCCAACGCAAGCAACATCACGTCGTTCGCCTTCAGCGTGACCCCCTCGACGATCGCCCCCGGCGGTCAGGTCACGCTGAACGTCACGGGCTGTGCGAGCGACGCCACCGTGTCCTCCGGTGCCTTCAACACCGTCACCGTCCCCCGGGACAGTTCGAGAAACGCCACGGTCGACTCCGCTGCCAGACCAGGCGCCGCGTACACCGTGATTTTCACCTGCGGCAGCGAGCGCGGCACCGCGCAGCTGGCGATCACCGGCGGCTCGCAGCCGACCATCAGCTCCACCCTGCGGCCCCTCACCCCCACCACCGCTCCGCGCGGGGTGCGCGGCGGCCTCGGCGGCAGCATGGGCAGCGTGGACGATGTTGATTTCGCGGTGGGTGCCGCACTGGTCGCGGCGGCCGGCTGCGGTGCGCTGCTCTACCTGCGTCGCCGCCGCTCGACCCGGCGGCAGTACTGAGCGCTCCGCGGGGGGGGGTGACGTTCGTCGCCCGGGCGTGCCAGGTTGTTCGGGATGCTGCACAGGCCAGCCACTGATGCACCCCGCACCCGTCGCCCCCGAAGTGCTGGCCAGGACTCGGGGGCGACGGGCCGTTGGGGCCGCTCCGGGAGGTTCGTCCGGTCAGACCCCTACGTCTGCGCGCCGGCGGCGGGCCACGAACACCGCGCCGCCGATCGCGGCCGTACCGACGAGGGCGCCGCCGACCACCATTTCCGTGTCGCTCGGACCGGCCGCGCCACCGAGCCCGCCCTCGGCACCCCGGCCTTCGAGGACTCTGAAGCTGCGGGTCGCCACCCGGTCGTTGTCGTTGCACTTGACGGCCAGGTTGTAGTTTCCCGGGGTCGTGTGGTCGTGGACCCTGGCGGTCGCGAAGTTGCTGTCGCCCGCCGAGAGGTGGACCTCCTCGAAGGCGTTCGAGGTGACTCTGCCGCCGTGGCCGCAGCCCCTGGCACTGATCCTCAGCGTGGCGCCCTGGTGGACCTCCGAGGGGTCGACGTCGACATTGGTCGGGCCGTTGGTCGCGGCGGCCAGGGGGGCGGCGAGCCCGACCGCGGCGCCGGCGGCCAGCGCCACCGTGAGAGCGCGTGAAACACGCATGGCTGAACCTCCATGGGAGGACGCCCCAAAGCCGTGCTCCGGGATGATCGACGAGTACGCCTCCCATGACGAACCCTCACTGCCACTCATACAAGCCGCATTTCGGCACTGATCCACCCTGGTGAACCCGTCCGTCCCCCGTACGGCCGCGGAATCTGACGGACTCGCAGGTCACAGACCGTCAGATCGGTTTTGCCACCGCATTACCCGGATGGGTCAGGGCCGGTGGACCGCCACCCGTTCGCCGCTGTCCGATCGCCGACCCGGCGCCGCGCCCTTACGGTGCTCGCAGGCGCTGCGGGCGGACGGCGAAGGAGATACGGAGAGACATGGCGCAGGAAGAGAGCGGCGTGGAGCGTCGAAGGCGCTCCCCGTGGGGAGTCCTGGCCCTGGTGATGCTCACCGGCCTCGCGCTGATGCGCAACGGCGCGGATGTCACGATGGGCCCGCCGCAGCCCGCCTCCGCGGCGGCGCTGAACAGCCGGTCGAGCACGGCGTCCTCGACGTCGCCGATCGCCGCGGTCGAGCCACTGCCGTACGCGCCCGCCGCCCGCGTCCGGATCGACGCGATCAAGGTGGACGCGCCCGTCCTGGACGTCGGCACGGACGCCCAGGGCTGGGTCCAGGCTCCCCCGCCGCAGGACCCGAACCTCGCGGGCTGGTACCAGAACGGCGTCGCCCCCGGCCAGCGCGGCACGTCCGTGATCGTCGGCCACGTCGACAACGCGACGGGCCCCGCGGTCTTCTACCGGCTCGGCCAGCTCCAGAAGGGCGACCACATCGAGGTGGCCCGCTTCGACAACCGCACCGCCGTCTTCGAGGTGTACGGCGTCGAGGTGTTCGAGAAGGCCACCTTCCCGGGTGCCCGGGTGTACGGCGACACCGGGCACCCGGAGCTCCGGGTGATCACGTGCGGCGGCGGCTTCTCCAGGACGCGGGGGTACGAGGGGAACGTGGTGACCTTCGCCCGCCTGATCGCGGTGAAGTAGCCGCCGGCCCGCTCATCTGCGCCGCGGCGGCACCTTCAACTCGTAGCCCTCGGAAAGGAGTTGGGGAAGGTAGCTGCGCAGGGCGGTGACGCTCTGCGAACGGTCGCCGCCCGCGTCGTGCGAGAGCACCACGACGCCGGGGGCGGCGCCGTCCAGGACCCGGCGGATGATGGTAGGGGTGCCGGGCGTGGTCCAGTCGAGGGTGTCGACGGTCCAGGCGAGCGGCTCCATGCCCATCTCGGCCTCGATCTCGAACACGTTGCGGTTCCAGGCCCCGTACGGCGCCCTGAACCACTGCGGCGGCTCGCCGAGTACCTGCTCGATGACCTCGCTGGTGCGGCCGATCTCGGAGCGGATCAGTGCGGGGGCGGTCTTGTTGAGCTGCGGATGGGTCCAGGTGTGGTTGCCCACGACGTGTCCGTCGTCCTGCATCTCGCGCAGCAGGTCCCGGTTGTCGGTCGCCATCTCGCCGCAGACGAAGAACATCGCGCGCACGTCGTGGTCGCGCAGCGTCTTCAGGATGCCCGGGGTGTAGCGCGGGTCAGGCCCGTCGTCGAAGGTGAGCACCATCGAGCGGTGGCCCAGCTGGGGCATGCTCAGAAAGGGTCTGACCCGTACGGGCGGCAGCGCGGTGTGGTAGCGGGGCGGGGTGTAGGCGGTCATGGGTTCCAGGCGGTACGCGCTCGCCCGCAGCCGGGGCGCGGGGGCCCGGGGCCCGGCGGCGGGACCGGCGGCCGGCGCGGCCGCCCGCGGGGCCTGGGGGGCGACGGTGTCCTCGGCGGTGAGCATCCGTACCGCGGCGGCGGCTCCGACGCAGGCGGCGAGGCGCAGCAACGTCCGCCGACCAGGGACCATCTGATCCCTTTTCATGACATGCGGCTTTTGTTCGTCATGTCGGAAGATTAGGGCGCCCGGGTCGTTCCGGGGTTCGCGAAACGTCAACACCGCCACCACACCGGCACGAATGGAGTCACCGGGCGGAGCGGGGTTCGGACACCGGCTCTCAGGTGCGGCGGACCAGCGGGAAGGGCAGGGTCTCGCGGATGGTGAGACCGGTGAGGAACATGACGAGCCGGTCCACACCGAGGCCGAGACCGCCGGTCGGCGGCATGGCGTATTCGAGCGCGTCGAGGAAGTCCTCGTCGAGTTCCATCGCCTCCTGGTCGCCGCCCGCCGCGAGCAGCGACTGCGCGGTGAGCCTGCGCCGCTGCTCGACCGGATCGGTCAACTCCGAGTAGGCGGTGCCCAGTTCGGTGCCGAAGGCCACCAGGTCCCAGCGTTCGGCGAGTCGCGGGTCGGTGCGGTGCTGCCGGGTCAGCGGGGACACCTCGGTGGGGAAGTCCTTGTAGAAGGTGGGCAGCCGCGTCTGCTCCTCGACCAGCCGCTCGTACATTTCGAGCACCACCTCGCCGCGGGAGTGGTCCGGGGCGTGCGGGACCCCGGCCCGGTCGCAGAGCCGGCGCAGCGTCCGCTCGTCGGTGTCGGCGTCGATCTCCTCGCCGAGCACCTCGGACACCGCCCCGTACAGCGTCTTGACCGGCCAGGGCCCGGAGATGTCGTACTCGACGACCTTGCCGTCGGGTCCCGCCTTGCGGGCGAGGGGGGAGCCGAAGGCGGCGGTGGCCGCGCCCTGGATCAGTTCGCGGGTGAGGTCGAGCATCACGTCGTAGTCGGCGTACGCCTGGTAGGCCTCCAGCATCGTGAACTCGGGGTTGTGCTTGTAGGAGATGCCCTCGTTGCGGAAGGTGCGACCCATCTCGAAAACCTTCTCCACGCCGCCGACGCACAGCCGCTTCAGGTACAGCTCGGGCGCGATGCGCAGATACAGGTCCAGGTCGTAGGCGTTGATGTGGGTGGTGAAGGGGCGGGCGTTGGCGCCGCCGTGGATCTGCTGGAGCATCGGCGTCTCGACCTCCAGATAGCCCCGGTCCAGGAGGCCCTGGCGCAGCGCCTGGACGGCCGTCGACCGGGCCCGTACGACGTCGCGGGCCTGCGGGCTCGCCACCAGGTCGAGGTAGCGGCGGCGCACCCGGGCCTCGGGGTCGGCGAGGCCGCGCCGCTTGTCGGGCAGCGGGCGCAGGCACTTGGCGGTGAGCTGCCAGCCGGTGGCGAACAGCGAGAGCTCGCCCTTGTCGCTGGTGCCGGTCGTGCCGGTGGCGGTGATCTGGTCGCCGAGGTCGACGTCGTGGGTGAACCGGTCGAGCACGGCGGCGCCCGATCCGTCGCGGGTGAGGACCAGTTGCAGGTCGCCGGACCAGTCGCGCAGTACCGCGAAGACGACGCCGCCGAAGTCGCGTACGGCCATGACGCGGCCGGCCACGGTGGCGCTCTCGCCCGCACCGGCGGCCTTGAGCCGCGCGAGGGTGTGGGTGCGGGCCGGGACGACGACGGGGTAGGGGTCGGTGCCGTCCGCGCGCAGCCGGTCCAGCTTGCGGTGGCGTACCCGCACCTGCTCCGGGAGTTGACGTTCCGTCAGCTGAGCGGCTCCGGGGCCCGCGAGCCCGAGGGCCTCGATGGAGGGCAGCCCCGCGGTGGTGACGGGCTTGCTGACGCCGCCCGGCCGGCCCTTGCCCCAGAGCTTGCGCAGGCTCGGCACGGAGACGAAGCCCTCGGCGATGCCGGACGCAAGCCCGACCCGGGCGAGCGAACCGGCGTCGCCGTAGCAGAGGAAGCGGGGATACCACTGCGGCTGGTACTTGACGTTGGAGCGGTAGAGCGCTTCGAGCTGCCACCACCGGGAGAAGAACAGCAGCAGTCTGCGCCACAGCCGGAGCACCGGTCCCGCGCCGATCCGCGCGCCCTCCTCGAAGGCCGAGCGGAACACCGCGAAGTTGAGCGAGATCCGGTGCACCCCCAACTTCGGTGCGTGCGTGCAGAGTTCGGCGACCATGAACTCCATGACGCCGTTGGGCGCGGTGCGGTCGCGCCGCATCAGGTCCAGCGAGATGCCGTCCGGGCCCCACGGCACGAAGGAGAGCAGCGCGATCAGTGTGCCGTCGGCGTCGAAGGCCTCCACGAGCAGGCAGTTGCCGTCGGCCGGGTCGCCGAGCCGGTCCAGGGCCATCGAGAAACCGCGTTCGGTCTCGGTGTCGCGCCAGGCGTCGGCGCGGTCGATGATCTGCTGCATCTCCTCGTCGGTGAGCGCCGAGTGGCGGCGGATGCGGGTGGTCGCGCCGGTCCGCGCGACCCGGTGGACGGCCTGCCGGGTGACGCGCATGTCGCGTCCGTCCAGGTCGAACTTGGCGATGGGCAGGATCGCCTCGTCGCCGAGCTGGATGGCGCCGAGGCCGTGCCGGGCGTAGACGGTGGCCGCCTCCTCGGACGCGCCCATCACGGCGGGCGCCCAGGCGTACTGCCGGGCGACGTCGAGCCAGGCTTCGATGGCCGGGCCCCAGCCCCCGGGGTCGCCGACCGGATCACCGCTGGCGAGCGCCACGCCCATCTCGACCCGGTAGGTCACGGCGGCCTTGCCGCTGGGCGAGAACACCACCGCCTTGTCGCGGCGGGTGGCGAAGTAGCCCAGCGAGTCCTGGCGGCCGTACGCGCCGAGCAGCGCGCGGATGCGCGGTTCCTCGTCGCCGTGCAGGGCGGCCTCCATCCGCTGCGAGCGGAAGAGGGTGGTGGCGGCGTTCAGCAGGGCGATCGCGCCGAACAGGCCGAGGAAGAAGTAGAGGGGCCGGGGCGGCTTCCCGTTGAACTGGCCGCTGGAGACCAGGCCGCCGAAGACGCGGTTGGTGGCCCACAGCAGGCGCTGGCCGCGCGGCAGGGTGCCGGGGAAGAGCTCGACGAGTCCCCAGCCGACGAGCACGCCGGCCGCGAGCCCGAGGAAGAGAACACCCACCGCCCGGCGGAAGGCTCCTCGCCGGGTCTCCGCGTAGAACTGCCCGCGGGCCAGGATCAGCACCACCAGCGCGGCCCCGCAGAACACCCCGTTGGGGATCCACATCCACTCGGCGACGACGATCAGCAGGGCGTCGAGCAGGAAGAGCAGGCCCAGATAGCAGACGACCAGCCACCAGGCGACCTTCTTGCGGGCGCCGATCGCGGCGGCGAGCAGCAGCAGGAAGACGGCGTACGCGAGGTTGCCGCTGACCGGCACCGTGACCCGGTCGAGGAACCAGGCGATCGGGTAGAGCACCCGGCGCAGCGGCGGGATGAGCGCGATGACTGCGCAGAACAGCCCGAGCGCACCGAAGTACATCGCGAACGCTTCGGGCACCCGCCCCAGAAAGCCGGTCCGGGACGGTATCGGCACCGCCTCGCTGACAGTCATGCTCAGCACTCTAGGGAGACCCGCGCCGGGGCGCCTGTCGGATGGGGCACCCTGCCGGTTAGCCTCACTGCGTGACAGAGCAGCAGCCCCAGCCCCACCACCAGTCCCAGCGCTTCGAACGCGGTACCGACGGTCCGAAGGTGATCGTCGTCGGCGTCGACGGCTCGGAGTCCTCGCTCCGGGCGGCGGCGTACGCCAGTGGTCTGGCCCGGCGGCAGAACGCCCTGCTCGCCATCGTGTACGTGCAGCCCGTGATGTCGGCGGGGGCCACGTTCGGCGCGCCGGTCGCCGACACCACCGGGGAGATCGCCGAGGGCCTGGTCGCCGAGATCAGGGCGGCGGCGGAGCGGGTCCGGGGCATCTGGGACGTCCGCTGGGAGTTCCACACCTTCCGGGGCGACCCCTACGCCGGACTGGTGACCGCGGCGGACGAACTCACGGCGGACGCGGTGGTGGTGGGCGCCTCGGAGTCGGCCGGCCACCGCATCATCGGCTCGGTGGCCGTCCGCCTGGTGAAGGCGGGCCGCTGGCCAGTCACGGTGGTTCCGTAGCGGCTTAGCGCCGGGCTCTGGCGCTAAGCGGTCTTGTGGAAGCCCGGTGCAGTACCGCGCCCTGAAGGGGCGCGGGGAACTGCGCGACCAGCCACGGCCAGCCCGCAGCCGACGAACGCCACTTCCCGCGGAGCGCTCAGCGGGACATCGTCAGACCGTCCTTCGCCGCGCCGCGACTCAGCACCGCCTCGCGGATGTGCTCCTGCGCCGCGCGGTAGTCCTCCCGGCCGGGTGACTTCGCGAGCGCCTCGGGCAGGCTCATCACACGGCCGTGGTCCACGTCGATCCACTGCGGGATGAACTCCGCCTTGGTGACCTCCCACCGCGCGCCGCGCCGGACCGGCGGCGCGAAGGTGAAGCGGGCGATCGAGCTCATGTTGCCGCGGTCGTCGCGCGCACCCGTCTCGTTGAACATCTCCCCCGCGATCTGGTCGCCCTCCCCGTAGACGATCCAGGTCCCGTTGACCTTCTCGTACGCCTGCGGGATGTGCGCGTGGGTGCCCAGGATCAGGTCGATGTCGGGGCGGCCGCCCGTCTTCGACGCGGTGAGCGCCTTGCCGAGGGCCAGCTGCTGCTCGTCGGGCTCGGTCTGCCACTCCGTGCCCCAGTGGAGGCTGACGACCACGACGTCGGCGCCCGCGGCCCGGACCGCCCGCGCATCCGCGATGATCTTCTTCTGGTCGATGAGGTGGACCGCCCACGGCTGCCCGTCCGGCATCGGATGGCCGTTGGTGTCGTAGGTGTACGCGAGCTGTGCGACCCTCGCTCCCCCCGCCGCGAGCCGCGCGGGCCGCGCCGACTCCTGGGCGGTGCGCCCCGACCCGGCGTGTTTGAGGCCCGCCTTGTCGAAGGCCTTCAGGGTGCGGGCGATGCCGTCGGCGCCGTCGTCCAGGGTGTGGTTGGAGGCCGTCGAGCAGGAGGCGTATCCGGCGTCCTTCAGCGCGGCCGCCACCTGCGGCGGGGACGTGAAGTCCGGGTAGCCGGTGAAGGGGCCCTCGTCCGGTCCGTACACGGTCTCCATGTGACAGATCGCCAGATCGGCCCCGGAGATGATCGGCTTGACTCCGGCGAGCATCGGCGCGAAGTCGTAACCACCGCCGTCCGCATCGGAGTTGGCGTGCTCGATGGTCGAGTCGTGCGGGAGTACGTCGCCGGTGGCGACCAGGGTGAACGGGCGCCGGGCGGAGGCGGACCCGGCGGACGGGGGCCGCCGGAAGAGGTCCTGGCGGTGCGGGGGCCCGGCCGAGGGCCGGTGCCCGTCGCCGCATGCTGCTGTGGCCGCGAGCAGCAGGGCCGCGACGGCCACCGCCCCGGCTTTCGCGCGCTGGGTCGGCTGCTGCATCGGCCTCGGGCTCCGTTGATCGGGTGCGGACGGTCGTCCGTCCGAAATCCACTCCCCGAGTGCCGCCCGGTCAAGCCGACAAGCCGTTCATATGCCCGAAGACCGCTGGAACGGACGTACTCCGTCACGCGCGCGGCCCCGTCCGCGGACCGCTCGCCGCACCACTCGCCGCTCGCTTCGACCGCTCGTCGCACCGTGCGGCGCACGATCTGTCCTCCTCCGCCCGGATGCGCTCGGATACGGACTGCGGTCGACGGCATCTGGGGAAAGGGCGTTCACGGTGAGCACGGCAGTCGCGGACACACGGCGGTACGCCCCGGAGCGGGATCTGGCCGAACTCCAGCGCGCGCACGGTCCCGCGCTGCTGCGCTTCCTGCTCGGGCTGACCTACGGGGACCGGCAGCGGGCCGAGGACCTCGTGCAGGAGACGCTGGTGCGGGCCTGGCAGCATCCCGAGGCGTTCGAGGCGCCGTACCGTTCGATGCGGCCCTGGCTGTTCACGGTCGCGCGGCGGCTCGCGATCGACGCGCGCCGGGGCCGGCTCGCCCGGCCCGCCGAGGTCGGCGACGAGGTGCTGCTCACCACGGCGGAGCCCGGCGACCACACCGAGCGCTCCGCGGCGGCGCTCGATGTCCGCGAGGCCGTGAAGACGCTCAGCCCCCAACACCGCGCGGTTCTCGTGCAGTTGTACTTCCGCGGGCTGAGCGTGAGCGAGGCTGCCGAGGCGCTCGGCATCGCGCCGGGGACCGTCAAGTCCCGTTCGTACTACGCCCTGCGCGCACTCGCCCGGGTGCTGCCCGGCTATTCTTCCTCAGGCCCCGAAGGACTCTGCTCGGGCGGCGTCAGGTCCGCCTCGGTGAGCAGGGCGAGCAGCGAAGGCGTGTCCGCGACCTCCAGGTAGGCGGCCCGGCAGCCGGCGCAGCGGCGCAGATGCGCGGCGACAGTGCGGTCCTCACCGGGCGCGAGAGCACCGAGTACGTACCCGCCGAGCAGCTGCCGCACATGCATGAGCACCTCGTGTCTTGTGACGGATCCTGCCCTTCTGGCCACGGCGGGCACGCGCCCCCGGTTCAATGCTCCCTGGAGCTCCCCGGGAGCGCCGGGACGGTCGATGAAAGAGGCGAAACAGGATGCGTCCGGAGGGAAGTAGCGGGACCAGTGGTGGCGAGCTGGTGGTGCCGATGGCATGGATGTACGCGGAGTACATCGCCGACGAGTTATTGCGTACCGGCGATCTGATGCCGCCGACGACGCTGGAATTCCGGGCGGGGCGCAATGCGCTGGCCCTGACGATCTTCCTGTCCGACGGGGCGGTGGGCGGGGCCCGGGTGGTGGCCCGGCTGGAGGAGTGGAGTTCGCTCACCGCGGCCGGGCGGCCGTGGCGGCGTTGGGTCTGCTCAAGGCTGCGGCGGCTGGTCCGTGACGAGGAGCCGGGGCCCGATCTGGCGATGGCGCGGGCCGCCTGGCGGTGGCTGGAGGAGACCGAGCTGCTCGCGGCGGATCTGGACGCGGTGGTGCCGGGCGGGGTCGATCCGCACGAGGGCAAGGAGGACGAGCCCCGGGTGTGGACACCGGCTTGGGAACTGGGCCTGCCGCTGGGCCACTTGGCGATCCACCTCTTCTGACGTCACGTCAGCTGTGCACACCCGCACGATATTTGGGTATGCGGGCCGTCACCTTCATGCCCGCGCCCACACCGGTCTCGATGACCAGGCCGTACGCGTCGCCGTAGACCTGGCGCAGCCGCTCGTCGACGTTGAGCAGGCCGATGCCGGCCGAGGGTCCGCCGTCGCCGCGCAGGATGCGGCGCAGCCGCTCCGGGTCCATGCCGGCGCCGTCGTCCTCGATGACGACCTCGGCCTCGTTGCCCGCGTCCAGCGCGCTGATGGTGATGCGGAGTGGGGTATCCCCTGCTCTGGGGGCCCCTCCCGGCCGAAGGCTGGGGGAGAAGTTGAGAGCTTGGGGAAGGACGACCGCGCCTTCGAGGCCGTGCTTGACGGCGTTCTCCACGAGCGGCTGGAGGCAGAGGAACGGCAGGGCGACCGGGAGGACTTCGGGCGCCACTTGGAGGGTGACGGAGAGCCGGTCGCCGAAGCGGGCCCGCACGAGTGCCAAGTACTGGTCGATGGAGTGGAGTTCGTCGGCGAGCGTGGTGAAGTCGCCGTGCCTGCGGAACGAGTAGCGGGTGAAGTCGGCGAATTCCAGGAGGAGTTCGCGGGCCCGCTCCGGATCGGTCCGTACGAACGAGGCGATGGCGGCCAGCGAGTTGAAGATGAAGTGCGGGGAGATCTGGGCGCGCAGGGCCTTGATCTCGGCTTCGATCAACCGGGTGCGGGAGCGGTCGAGTTCGGCGAGCTCCAGCTGTACGGAGACCCAGCGGCCGACCTCGCCCGCCGCCCGCGCGAGCACCGCCGACTCGCGGGGCGCGTAGGCGACCAGGGTGCCGAGCACCCGGTGGTCCACGGTCAGCGGGACGGCCACCGCCCAGCGCAGCGGGCAGTCCAGATCCTCGCAGGACAGCGCGAACGCCTTGGCGCGTCCGGTGTCGAGCAGCGCCCGCACCTGCTCCATCACCTGCGCTCCGTGGTGCTGCTCCCCCGCCCCGTCCCAGGTCAGGATGGTCTCGCGGTCGGTGAGGCAGAGCGCGTCGGTGCCGAGCAGCGAGCGGAGCCGGCGGGCCGATTTGCGGGCGGCCTCGCCGGTGAGGCCGGCCCGCAGCGGGGGCGCGGCCAGCGATGCGGTGTGCAGGGTCTCGAACGTGGCGTGCTCGACGGGTGTTCCGACATCGCTGGTACGGCGGGTGCGCGCGGTGTGCCGCCCGAGCAGGAATCCCGCGGCGGCGAGCAGCGGGCCGAGGAAGAGCAGCGCGGCCAGGGTCATCGCCGGACCTCTCCCGCGCGGGCCAGCGCCTCGGGCAGGTGGAAGCGGGTCAGGGCTGCGTTGGTGCCGGGCGGGATCCGGCCCGGGGTGGCGAGCGACACCCCGATCATGGCGAGGAAGCCGACGGGCACCGACCAGACGGCGGGCCAGGCGAGCAGCGCGTGCAGGAGTCCGGGCGGGGCCGCGCCGAGCACGGTGGCGGCGACGGCGAGCAGCGCCGAGCCGCCGCCGAGGAGCAGCCCGGCGGCCGCGCCCGGCGGGGTCAGGCCCCGCCACCAGATGCCGAGCACGAGCAGCGGGCAGAACGAGGAGGCGGACACCGCGAACGCCATCCCGACGGCGTCGGCCACCGGCACCCCGCTGACGAGCAGCGCGCCGAGCAGCGGTACGGAGATGGCGAGCGGGGTCGCGAGGCGGAAGTGGCGTACGCCGCGGGACGGGAGCACGTCCTGGGTGAGGACTCCGGCGACCGCCATGGTGAGCCCGGAGGCGGTGGACAGGAACGCGGCGAAGGCGCCGCCAGCGACCAGCGCGCCGAGCAGATCGCCGCCGAGCCCGCCGATCATCCGCTCGGGCAGGAGCAGGACGGCCGCGTCGGCGTCGCCGGTGAGGGCGAGTTCGGGGGCGTACAGGCGTCCCAGTGCGCCGTAGACGGGCGGCAGCAGATAGAACGCGCCGATCAGGGCGAGGACGACGACGGTGGCGCGGCGGGCTTCGCGGCCGCCGGGGCTGGTGTAGAAGCGGACGACGACGTGGGGCAGTCCCATGGTGCCGAGGAAGGTCGCCACGATGAGCCCGTACGTGGCGTACAGCGGGTGCTCGGTGCGGGCGGCGCTGCCGGGGACGCGGGTGCCGGCGGTGAGGTCCAGCCGGGTGCCGGCCTCGATGCGGTGCTCGCCCGCCGGGAGCGTCAGCGGTTCCCCGTCGTGGCGGCGGCCGTCGACGGTGCCGTTCGCACGGACGGCGAGGGGGTGTGCCAGGCGCAGGCTCAGCGCGTCGGCGAAGCGCACGGTCTGCTGGTGGCGCAGGGCGGCCGGTTCGTCGTAGACGGGGCGCGGTCCGCCGTCGCCCTGCCAGGCGAGCGCCAGGAAGAACACCGGGATGAGCAGCGCGGTCAGTTTCAGCCAGTACTGGAAGGCCTGGACGAAGGTGATGGAGCGCATGCCGCCCGCGGCGACCGCCAGGACCACGACGCCCGCGACGAGCACCGGTCCGAGCCAGCCGGGCGCCCCGGTCAGGATCTTCAACGTCAGCCCGGCGCCCTGGAGTTGGGGCACCAGGTACAGCCAGCCCGCGCCGATCACGAACACGCTCACCAGACGGCGCACGGCCCTTGAGTCGAGCCGCCCCTCGGCGAAGTCGGGCAGCGTGTACGCGCCCGAGCGGCGCAGCGGGGCCGCGACGAAGAGCAGCAGCACGAGGTACCCGGCGGTGTAGCCGACGGGGTACCAGAGCATGTCCGGGCCCTGGACCAGGACGAGGCCCGCGATGCCGAGGAAGGAGGCGGCGGAGAGGTATTCGCCGCTGATGGCAGCCGCGTTGAGGCCGGGTCCCACCGTGCGCGAGGCGACGTAGAAGTCGGAGGTGGTGCGGGATATGCGCAGGCCGAACCCGCCGACGAGGACGGTCGCGAGGACGACGGCGGTCACCGCCGCCACGGCGTACGTCTGGCTCACCGGTCCCGGCGGCCTTCCGCCGGGCGGTCGGCGACCAGGCGGGCGAAGTCCCGTTCGTTGCGCTCGGCGGCGCGCACGTACCACCAGGCGATCAGGCCGAGCGGCGGATAGACGGCGAAGCCGAGCACGAACCAGGTGACAGCGTCGTCGTGCAGGGCGCGGAAGGCGAGCGGCAGGGTGGCGACGGTGAGGGCGAGCACGGCGAACCCGGTGAGCCCGGCGCGCAGTTGACCGCGCATCAGGGAGCGTACGTAGGCGCCGCCGAGCGCGGTCTGCTCGTCGATCTCGGACTGGGCACGGGGACGGGGCAGCGGGCGGACCCTCCTCGGCTCCCCCGTGACCCGCTCGCGCCGCGCTGCCTGCTCTGCGGACATGGCGCGGAGTGTACGCAGCGCAGCACGGCTCGGGGAAGGGCAGGTCAGGGCCTGGTGCGCCGCAGCAGCCGGTCGCGGACCGTGCGGGCGTGGCGTCGGCTGACCGGGAGTTCGGCGTCGCCGATCTGCACGGTCATGCTGCCCGCGTCCAGGCGGAGTTCGTCGATGCGGTCGAGCGCGACGAGATGGCTGCGGTGGATGCGGACGAAGCCGCGGCTGCGCCAGCGCTCCTCCAGGGTGGACAGCGGGACCCGTACGAGGTGACTGCCGTGGGCGGTGTGCAGCCGGGCGTAATCGCCCTGCGCCTCGGCGTACGCGATGTCGCCGACGGCCAGGAAGCGGGTGACACCGCCCAGTTCGACGGGTATCTGGTCGGGTTCCTGGACGGTCGCTGCGCGGTCCCCGGTCAACTCGGCGACGCGGCGCACCGCTTCGGCCAGCCGCTCTCCGCGTACGGGTTTGAGCACGTAGTCGACGGCTTTGAGGTCGAAGGCCTGGACGGCGAAGCCCTCGTGGGCGGTGACGAAGACGATCAGCGGCGGGCGGGCGAACCCGGCGAGCAGCCGGGCGATGTCGAGCCCGGTGAGCCCGGCCATGTGGATGTCGAGGAAGACCACGTCGACGCCCTGCTCGCCATCTTCTCCCGCGTCCAGGGCGGCGCCGATCAGCCGCAGCGCGTCGGTGGCGCCGGTGGCGCCTTCGGCGGAGCGGATCCGGGGGTCGGAGCGCAGGAGGTAGAGGAGTTCTTCCAGGGCGGGGGCTTCGTCGTCGACCGCGAGTACGCGCAGCATGAGGCCGGAGTTTAGGCGGGGCGGTGCCGGTGTGTCTTGAGTGTTCGGGCCGGTTCCTCCGTACCTGTCGGCATGAGTTCGCCGCAGATCCACCAGGACGTCGGGGCCTACGCCCTCGGCGTGCTCGGCGCCGCCGACGCCTTCCGGTTCGAGGAGCATCTGGCGGGGTGCGCCCGCTGCAGACGGCTGCTCGCCGAGTTCGGCAGCGTGACGGCGCTGCTCGCCGCGTACACGGCGGGCGGGGTGGCGCAGCCCGGACCGGTGTCGCCGGAGCTGCTGCACCGGATGCTGGCGGCGGTGGCGAGGCGGCGCCGGCGCGGTCGCGCGGCGCGGCTCGCCCTGGTGGCCGCGGCGGCGGTGCTGATGGCCGGCGGGATCGGCGTCGCCCTGGCGCCCGCGGCCCCGCCGTGGCAGGTGGTCTCGCATGCGCCGGGGGTGACTGCGTCCCTGGTCACGGCGCCGAAGGAGTGGGGCACCGATGTGGAACTCCGGCTCTCAGGCGCGCCGTTGGCCTCGTGCACGCTGGTCGCGGTGGGCCGGGACGGCACGGAGCAAACGGTGGCGACCTGGGCGGACCGGGGCGGGCAGCCGGTGCGGATGCGGGGCGCGGCGGCGCTGGCGCAGCACGCCATCGCGCGGTTCGAGGTGCGTACGGCAGGCGGGGCCCGGCTCGCGACGATCGGCCCGGCCGGGTGAGCGGCGGCTACTTGAGCAGTTTCGACAGGCGCCGGTCCGCCAGGGTCTTGCCGCCCGTCTGGCAGGTGGCGCAGTACTGGAGGGAGCTGTCGGCGAAGGACACCTCGCGCACCGTGTCGCCGCAGACCGGACAGGGCAGGCCGGTCCTGCCGTGCACGCGCAGCCCGCTCTTCTTCTCGGCCTTGAGGCGGCCCGCGGCGAGGCCCCGGGAACGCTCCACCGCGTCGGTGAGGGTGGTGCGCAGCGCCTCGTACAGCACGGTGATCTCCTCTTCGGTGAGATGGGCGACCGGTTTGAACGGTGACATGCGGGCGGCGTGCAGGATTTCGTCGCTGTACGCGTTGCCGATGCCGGCGATCAGGGACTGGTCGCGCAGCGCGCCCTTGAGCCGGCGGCGCTCTCCGGCGAGCAGCGCGGCGAGGTCGTCGCGGCCGAAGCCGGGGGCCAGCGGGTCGGGGCCGAGCCGGGCGATGCCCGGGACCTCCAACGGATCGTGGACGAGGTGGGCGGCGAGGCTCTTGCGGGTGCCCGCCTCGGTGAGGTCGAAGCCCGCGCCGCCGGTCAGCGCGATGCGCAGGGCGAGCGGGCCCTTGCCGGGTTTCGGCGGGGCGGTGGGCAGGGTGTCGTGCCAGCGCAGCCAGCCCGCGCGGGCGAGGTGGACACACAGGTGCAGCCCGTCGGCGTCGATGTCGAGGAACTTGCCGTGCCGGGCCACACCGGTGACGGTGCGCCCGGCCAGCGCGGTGTACGGCGGGTCGTACGTCTTGAGGACGCTGATCGCGACGGGCTGGGCGCTCGCGATTTCCTGGCCGACCAGCTGGTCGGCCAGGAAGTCCCGCAGGGCCTCGACTTCGGGCAGTTCCGGCATACCTCCCAGGGTGCCCCGGCCGCGCGGGCTCAGCGAGCCGCGGTGGCCGCGCGGAGTGCCGCGAGCTCCTGCCCGAAGCAGGCGGCGAGGCGGTCCACGTCGGGCACCGCCTTGCCGTCGGCCACCAGGCCTATGTGGACCCGGCCGCCGTACGGGGACAGGGCGATCGCCAGGGACTGGCCCCGGGCGAGCGGGGCCATCGGGTAGATCTCGCGCAGCGGGCAGCCGCCGAGCGAGAGCTGGGAGCGGGGCAGCGGCACACTGGTGACGAGCAGATCGAAGAGGATGCGGGCCGCGTTCCCGGCGAGCGGTGCGCCGAACCGGTGGGCCAGCGGCGGGAGTTGGTCGGCGAGCAGGGCGACGGCGCCCGCTCCCCGGCCGGGTCCGGCGGCCTTGTTGCGGTCCATGGCGGTGCGCACGCGGGCGAGCCGGGCCAGCGGGTCGGGCTCGGCGACCGGGAGGCCGAGCAGGTAGGCGGAGAGCTTGTTGCCGGAGCCAGGCGGGGCGCCCGGGCGGCGGCGCGAGACGGGGACCAGGGCGCGCGGTTCGGCGCCCGGGATGCCCGATCCGCGCTCCAGGAGCCAGCGGCGGAGCCCGCCCGCGACGACCGCGAGCAGCACGTCGTTGGCGGTGCCGCCCGCGGCCCGGCGCACGCGCTGGACGTCTTCGTGGTCGAGTACGGCGGTGGCGAGGCGGCGGGTGCCGCTGGAGTCGGCGGCGAGCGCGGAGCCCGCGCCGAGTTCCAGGCGGCTGGCCCGCATCACGGAGGCGCCGATGCCCACGGCCCGGGTGAGGTCGCCGACCCGGTCGCGGGCGAATCCGGCGACCTGGCGGGGGCCCGGCAGCCAGGAGCGCGGCGGCACGGGGCGGCGGCGCCGGGCGCGCGGCTCGGCGAGCTGGTCGAGGATGCCCGCGCCGATGGCGACGGCACGCATCCCGTCGGCGAGCGCGTGGTGCAGCTTCACCAGGACGGCGAAGGCGCCGTCGTCCTCGCCGGTCAGCACGTACATCCGCCAGGGCGGCAGTCCGCGCTCCAGCGGATCTTCCATCAACTCCCCCGCGACGCGGGCGACTTCGGCATGAAAGTCCCCGGCGGGCAGCCGGACCCCGCGCACGTGGCGGCGTACGTCGAAGTCCTTGTCGGCGACCCAGGCCGCGCCGCCGACGGGCAGCCAGACGCCGCGTACGCACATCCGCAGGCGCCCGATGGCCGCGGCGCGCTCCGCGAGGAGTTCGAGGATCCGCTCGCCGCTGCTGCCGGGCCGTGCGTCGAAATGCGCCAGGGCACCCAGATGCATGGGGTGCTCCGCCGATTCCAGGTGCCAGAACGCCAGGTCAAGAGGTGCCAGCAGCTCACTGCTCAAGGAGGTCCTCATGTCGCTCGGTGCCGGTCGGGCGGCGACGGCGGCGCCCGTACAGAGTGAGCAGTCAAACCCCGGTGCACGGTTACGGTCAAGTAATGCAGAGTTACGTATAGTTACCGACAGGTATTGATCAACTTTCGATCAACCGCTGTTCAAGTGCAAGGCTGGCTGCACTGAGGTGGTCAGCGGGTGCCGCGCTCCGGCACGACGAACTCGCACCACACGCACTTGCCGCCGCCGCGCGGCTCCACGCCCCAGACGTCGGCGAGCCGGTCCACCAGCATCAGACCGCGCCCGGACACCCCGGATTCGCCCGCGTCGCGGCGGCGCGGCAGGGCACTGGAGCGGTCCTCCACCTCGACGCGCAGCCGGCGTTCGGGCCCGGAGAGCACCCGTACGGTGACGATCGCCCCACCGTCGGTGTGCATCAGGGCGTTGGTGATGAGCTCGTCCGCGGCGAGCTCGATCTCGTCGGACCGCTCCCGGGCGCCCCAGGCGCGGACCGCCGCGCGGATCATGTGCCGCGACGAGCTCAGCGCCTCCGGGTCGTTCTGCGCGACGTGCTGACGGAGCCTGCCGCCGCTCCGCGGTGCTTCCATCGCGTCTCGGCGCAGGAGCAGCAGTGCCACGTCGTCGTCGCCGCCCCGCTCGTCCGTCACGTCGCAGAGCCGGTCGGCGAGCTGCTCCAGGTCCTCGGGGCCCGAGCGGACCAGCGAGGCGAGGAGCCGCATCCCGTCGTCGAGGTCGGCCCCGGGCTGCTCCACGAGTCCGTCGGTGTAGAGCAACAGGGTCTGACCCGGGTCGAGTTCGACGGTCGACACGGGGTATTCGAGCCGCCCGAACTCGGCCGAGAGCCCGAGCGGAAGCCCGCCCTCCACCGGCAGCCTGTGGCAGCTGCCGTCCTGGAAGCGCACCAGCGGGTCCACGTGCCCGGCCCGCACCATCTGCACCACGCCGGTGCTCAGGTCGGCCTCCGCATAGGTGCACGTGGCGAACCGGTCGGTGTCCAGTTCGTGCAGGAAGACCGAGGCCCGCGCCATCACGGTGGCCGGCGAGTGCCCCTCGGCGGCGTACGCGCGCAGCACGATGCGCAGCTGCCCCATCACGGCGGCGGCGTGCGTGTCGTGTCCCTGTACGTCACCGATGGCCGCGCCGACCCGGCCGCCGGGCAGCGGGATCACGTCGTACCAGTCGCCGCCGATGTCCCGGCCGAACCGCGCCGAGCGGTAGCGGACCGCGAGCTGGGCGCCGGGCACCTCCGGGATCCGGCGCGGCAGCATCGCCTGCTGGAGCCCCTCGGCGAGGTCGTGCTCCTGTTCGTACAGCATGGCGCGCTGGAGGGACTGGGCGATCGAACTGCCCAGCGCCACAAGGAGGTTGCGCTCGTCGCTGGTGAATCCGGACTTGTCGCTGTAGAGCAGGCCGAGCGCGCCGATGGGGCGGGCCTGGGCGATCAGCGGCAGGTAGGCGGCGGAGGTGATGCCGAGACCGCTGATGTTCGCCCACAGGCCGGGATAGGACTCGGCGAAGTCCTGGGCCGATTCGATGAAGCGGGGCGCGAGGGTCCGGACCACCTCGCTCATCGGGTACTGCTCGTCCACCCGGGTCCACCGGGTGCCCGGCACGAAACTGCCCTCGGGTCCCTCGGCGATCAGATGGATGCGGCCCGCCTCCAGGAGCCCCATCACGAGGCTGGTGGCGCCGAGGTACTCGGGGCCCCGCGAGTCCTTCATGACGTCGATGACGTCCTTGACGGTCCTGGCGTGCGCTAGGGCCGCGGTGGTGGCCTCCACGACGCTGGTCGTGCGGCGCCGTTCGTCATCCAGGCCGACCCGTGCGGTGGACTCGGCGAGCTCCTGGGTGGCGTCGCGGACGATGCCGATGATGCGCAGCGGGCGGCCGGTGTCGTCGCGGCGCACGAAGCCCTGGGTGTGGGTCCAGCGCAGGCTGCCGTCGCGGCGGCGGATGCGGAAGTACACGCCGTAGTTGACGCTGCCGTTCTTCAGGGCCAGCGAGACGAGGGCGTCGAGCCGGGCGGCCTCGGCGGGCGGCACCCGGGCCGCCAGCGTGTCGGCCTTGTTGTCGTACTCGTCGGGGCGCAGGTCGAACACGTCGAGCCCGGGCTCGTCCATGTGCAGCTGGCCGGTTACCAGGTCCCAGTCGAAACTGCCCATCCGCAGGTCTCGGCCGTACGAGTGAAGGAAGCGGCATTCCGCACCGGCGTCGAGGTCGCCGCACCGGCACGCCTGTGCTGCCCCTGCGCCCCCTGCACCCGCGTTCATGGGGCCACGCTAGGCGCAGCCCGGAGTGCTCGCATGCGGGGGCGGTGACAGCCGTCCGGAGATCACCGAGAGCCCCACCGCGCCGTGCGGTGGGGCTCTCGGTGATCTTCCCGGCCTCAGACGTCCTCCGAATCCGGTGAGGGCTCGAAGACGCTGGAGTCCGGCCCGCTCGGCAGGTTCGTCGGGGTCGTCGGGATCTCCGTCGGCGGCGAGGGCTGCGCGCTGGTCCCGCCGTTGTCGGACGGTACCGACGGGGTCTGGGTCGACGGCGTCGCGGGCGAGGACGTCGCGGCTGAGGACGTCGCGGGTGACGGCGTCGACGGGCCCGGCACCGGCGCGGACGGCGACTCCGTCACCGTTTTGGTCGCCGAGGGGCAGCCGCTCGGGGGCGGTGCAGCCGGACTCGGCAGCGCCACCGGCGGCCCGGAGTGGACCGGTGCCGAAGGCGTCTCGGCGACCGTGACGGCCGGCGCCGGGGTCGGGCACGAGGGGCTCGGCGACGGCGGCGAAGTGCTGCTGGACGGCGAGGTACTGCCGGACGGCGAGGTGCTGCCGGACGGCGAGGTGCTCGGGCTCGGTGACGGCGACTCGGTGACCGGCGGCTTGTTCGGGTCGATGGTGATGTCGGGGCGCCGTCGGTCGCGCTGCCCGTCGTCGCCGGTCTGCCGCTCGATCCAGGTGTTGTTGGTGATGTTCACGATCACCAGGCTGTTGATGACCACCGTGGTGGGCCGGATGAACACGACCCGGTCGGGCCGGTAACCGGGCCACGGCCTGCCCTTGTTGTTCCAGCTGCCCTGGTGGGCGTTGGGCGCGTTCAGCGGGTTTCCGCAGGCGCACCGCACACGCGGCGCACCGTGGTCGTCGACCAGCACGGCGGTGCCCGCTTCCAGGACCGACTGGAAACTGGTGGCCGCGCCGTCGCGGAAGCCGTGGTTGGTGACCCGGGTGTCGACGCGCAGCACGACCGGGGTCAGACCGCGCAGGAAGCCCGGGATGGAGCCCGGGTCGATCCCCGCGGCATCGGCGAAGGCGCGCCCCTTGGCCGGGTCGCCGCCGAGGAAGCGGATCTGCTTCGCCACGTCGCAGCTGGCGACCGACTGCGTACCGCCGTAAAGGCCCGGCGCGGCGCCGGAGACTGTACGCGTCGACTGGACGCCCGAGCTCGGCGCGCCCGGCGGCGCGGACGGCGTGGGGGTCGCCGTCGACTCGGCCGTGGACTGGGTGAACGGGTCCGGTCCGGCTGCCGCGATCGGCTGGAGGTTGAGGTCCTGCTGACTGTCGGCGCCGCTGGCGCCGCCACCGCATCCGGCGGCGAAGGCGCCGACGGACAGCACGGCGGCGGCAGCAGCGAATCTGCGCAGGGTCGAGGGCACGTGGATCTCCCACCTGTACGCCCCGAGTTGCTCCCTCATTGTGTGCCGCAGCCGCACGCGTCCCGCAAACGGACGGGGTCCAGACGGGGTTGACACACCGGCTCTCAACCGCTCATCGAAGCCACTCCACCTTGAACACCCAGGCGTGGCTGCCCGCGGCCCGCGCGGCGGGCGGTACGTCGATGACGAGGCCGCTGCCGCCGGTGCGCCAGGTGAGCGGCCGCCCGTGGCCGAGCATCGTGATCCGGTCCCCGGCCCGGACCGGCACCGGCGCCTCGACGGTGAGCGTGGCCCCCGGCCTGGCCAGCGAGTGGATGTAGAAGGCCCGCCCCGGCCGGACGGTGAACCGCAGATCGGCGCCGAGCTGCGGCATCCGCGCCCAGTACGTGGATCCGTAGACCGCCTCGCCGTTGGTCTTCAGCCACTGCCCCGTCTCGCGCAGCCGGCGCTGCATGATCTCGGGGATGGTGCCGTCGGCCCGCGGCCCAATGTCGAGGAGGAAGTTGCCGTTCTTGCTGACGATGTCGACCAGCGTGTGCACGACCTCTTCGGTGCTCATGTACTTGTCGTCGGGGGTGGCCCGGTTGTAGCCGTAGCTGAACGGGTCCAGGCCCCGGCTCGCCTCCCACTTCGCCGTCACCACCGTGTCGTAGGTGGCGTACTCGGGCGTGGTGAAGTCGTGCGGACCGATGCCGGAGCGGTTGTTGACGGTGACCTCGATGGGGCGGCGCCGGTTCTTCGCGTGGTTGAAGTACTCGGCGAGCACCCGGTGGCTGTCATTGGCACCGCCGATGTCGCACCACAGGATCTCCGGGTCGTACCCCTCGACCAGCTCCAGCATCTGCGGTGCCTGGAGGTCCTTGATGTAGTCCTTGCCGGGGGTGTAACCGGTGTACGGGAGCGGCTGGAGGGTGTACGGATTGCGCGGGCCGTGCCCCTGCCAGGGGCTGTCCGGGTTGAACCACTCCGGCATCGAGAAGTACAGGCCCCGGTGGAGTTCGGGCGCGTACTGCTTGGAAGCCTCGAACAGGGCGCGGACCAGGTCCTTCTTCGGCCCCATCGTGACGGCGTTACGGTCGGACACCTTGGTGTCCCACAGCGCGAAGCCTTCGTGGTGCTTGGAGGTGAGGACGTGGTACTGGGCGCCCGCGTCGCGGAACAGCTCGACCCAGGAGCGGGGGTCGAACCGTTCGGCGGTGAAGCGGGGGATGAAGTCGTCGTAGTTGAAGGACTCGCCGTAGGTCTGGCGGTGGTAGGCGTGGGTGGGGTTGTTCGGGTCCTGCATCTGGGCCCAGTACCACTCGGCGTACTGCACGCCGACGGGCGCCCAGGCCGGTACCGAGTAGACGCCCCAGTGGATGAAGATGCCGAACTTGGCGTCCTGGAACCAGTAGGGCGCCTGGTGCGTGGAGAGCGAGGCATCGGTGGGGGTGAAGTCCGGTACGCCCAGCGCGAGTTGGCGGGTGGCCGAGGCGGCTTCCCGGCCGCGGCCGCGGGCGACCACGCGTCCGTCGCGCTCGGTGCCCGGGGAGGTGCCGGTGCCGGGCCGGATGCCGATGCGGACCCTGGCCTGGTCGCCCGGATGGAGCCGGGGAATCAGGGCGGGTTCGACCGTACGGGCCCCGTCGACCTCGACCTGGACGCTCAGCGCGTCGGAGGCGAGCAGGGTGACGGTGCCCGCGTTGATCACGGTGGCCTCGACGCTCTGGGCGCCCGAGGCGAGCGTCGTGGTGGTCGAGCGGGCGTCGCGCAATATGACCGCGCGCCCCTCGGCGGCGGGTTGCAGGGAGAGCGCGAAGACGTGCAGCGACGGCTTGTCCGGCTGCGCGGGGCTGGTGACGGGGAGGGTGAGCGCGACCGCCTCGCGGCCGGGGTCCATGGGCAGCTCGGCGGTGGCGACGACGACCTGGTGCGGGTCCTTGACCCCGCCCGGCCCGTAGCGGTAGGCGGCGGTCAACTGCCCGCTGCCGTTGTACCAGTCGGGGCCGCCGAGGGCTGCGGCGGAGGTACCGCCGTCGGCGTAGTGGACGGTCGCCTGCCCCGACGCGTCACCGTAACTGGAGGCCACGAGGAACAGGCCGGAGAGATAGCGCCCCCGGGGCAGGTCGATGCGCTGCCCGAGCGCCACGATGTTGTTGTTGGCCCCGGCGGCGGCGCCGGGGAACACATACGGCACTCCGTCCAACTGCACGTTCCCCGCCGGGAGTTCCTCACCGGGGAAGGTGTATCCGGAGCCGTCGAAGTCGCCGCCGCGGGCGTTCGCGGTGTCGATGCCGTCGTTGTCGAACCAGCGGTCCAGGGCGACCGGGACGGCCGGCGGGACCGTCCCCCACTCACCGTCCTTGGCGGCAGCGCCGGTTGGGGTGGTCAGGGGGCTCGCATCGGCCGTGGCCGGGGAGAGAAGGGCGGCGCCGACTGCCGCCCCCGCCGTCATTCCGAGTACATGGCGTCTGGGAAGTTCGGTCATGACATCCGATGATTGAAGCGAATCGGAGGCATGTCAATGCATCTCGCAGGCCAAGGATGCAATCCTCTCTCGAACTCATCCGATCTCTCACGGCGGCGGCTTACAGCAGTTCGGGACGCTGCCACTCCTCGCCGAGGACGTGGTGGTCCAGGAAGTTCAGGAGTGCCGAGTACCAGAGGCGGGCGTGGCCGGGGCCGAGGATCCAGTGGCCCTCTTCGGGGAAGTACAGGAATTTCGCGGGGACTTCACGGCGCTGGAGTTCCTGGAACAGAGCCATGCCCTGGCCGACCGGCACGCGGTAGTCCTTCGCTCCGTGCACCACCAGCATGGGCGTGCGGATGCGGTCCGCCGCGAGGTGGGGCGAGTTCTCCTCGTGGCGTTCCGGCCGGGTCAGCGGGTCGCCGAAGATCCGGCGGTGGTAGGCCGAAGCGTCCGTGACGGCCTGGTGCGACGGCAGGTCCCACAGGCTCGCGTGCGAGACGATCGCTTTGAAGCGGTCCGTCAGTGTGGCGACCCGATTGGCCATGTAGCCGCCGTAGGAGCCACCCGCGAGGCCGGTGCGGGTGGCGTCGATGTCCGGGCGGGCCTCGGTGGTGTCGGTCATCGCCATCAGGTCCCGGTAGGGCTGGCCGCCCCACTGCCCCCAGCCGCGCTCGTGCATCCGCGGCCCGTAGCCGGACGACATCGCCGGGTCGGGCAGCAGCACCGCGTAGCCGCGGGCCGCGAACGGCCACGGGTTCCAGCGCCAGGTCCAGCCGTTCCACGAGGTGTGCGGGCCGCCGTGCGGGACGAGGAGCAGCGGCGCGGGCCGCTCGGCGGACGCCCCTTCCGGCAGCACGAGCCAGGCGCGCAGCGGGAAACCGTCGTCGGCCACCGTGTGCACCTCGGTCAGAGTGCCCGGCAGCCGGCCCGTCCGGCCGGGCGCCTTGAGCACGACCGGCTCCTGGTCCGGCTCGGCGGCATCGAGCCGGACCGGGGTGGGCGGGGCGTCGACTGCGCTGCGCAGCGCGTACAGCGTGCGTCCGTCGGGCGCGACACAGAGCGAGGTGTACGCGCCGGAGGCGGTGAGCCGGGTGACGGTGCCGTCCGGGTCGCGCCGGAAGACGGGCGAGTGGCCGAGCTCGTCGGCGGCGAACCAGAGGGTGGCGTCGTCGGGGCGCGGCGAGACGACGGCCCCGAGGGGCCAGTTCTCGAAGTCCGGCACGAGCTCGCTCTCCGCGCCGCTCGCCAGGTCGACGCACACGAGGGTCCAGCTGTACGGCTCCTCGTACGTCTCCCTCAACTGGCGGGCGCAGATCAGGCCGGTTCCGTCGGCGGTGAACAGCGGGGCGCTGTAGGTGTATCCGTCCCGGTCGACCAGGCGCAGTTCGCGGCCGGTCGTCGCGTCGGCGACCACGACGACGATGCGGTTCTCGTCCGGCACCCGGCCGTGCACGAAGCGCGTGTGGGCGACGCGCGTGCCGTCCGGCGACAGCGCGGTCTCGGCCTCGCTCACGAAGCCCTGCCCGCCCGCGTCGACCGCGGCGCTGTCCTCGCCGGTGCGGCGGACGAACGTGTGCGGCTCGTCGGGGCCGAGGTCGCGGTTCCAGAACCGGGTGATCCCGGACTCGTACAGGATCGCGGTGACCTTCGCGTCGGCGCGGTCCTTGCGGAGCTTTCCGTGCGCCTCGGCGTCGGCCGCGCCGGGCAGCAGCCCGGCGGTGTAGGCGAGGGCGCCGGTGTCGCGGGCGAGCGCGAATCCGGCGATTCCGCCGGGATGGCGGGCCATCAGGGCGGCCTCGCCGCTCCCGGGCAGGGCCCACACCCCGGAGCCCTCCTCGGTGTCCTGGGCCGCGCCGGGGTCGCTGTCCGCGCGTCCGGAGAGGAAGTACAGGGTTCCGTCCGAGGCGAACGCGGGCGCGGACTCGCCCTTGCGGGAGCGGGTCAGCCGACGCGGCTCGCGCACCCCGGCGGGGTCGATCTCCCACAGCGCGGACACATACCGGGTGCCGTCGCCGCTGAGCCTCTGCACGGCGGCCACCAGCCGGTTCCCGTCGGGCGAGAGCGCGAGGCCGTTGACGCGCGGGGTCGCGAGGAAGGCGGACAGGTCGTGGAATGCGGTGGTGTCACCGGGTGTCTCGGACATGCCGGTCATCCTGCCGCGCGGCCCTCCCGGACGACAGGGCGCCCTTCCGAACACCTGACATACCGTCACATCCAGCCATGGATCGGCCACTTCAGCCCTTATGGGGTCGACGGGCCGCTTGTAGCATCGCCGGAATCGGCGCACGCGAGGGCGCGGCGCCTCTCCAGCGGCGGGACCGTCGCACACGACGCGCAGTTCGCCGGGGCGCGGCACCCCACCCGTGACGACCTCGACGCGGTGGACGCGGACCGCCCGGTCCTGGTCATCCACCAGTCGAGCCATCTCGGCTCGGTCAACAGCAAGGCGCTCGAACTGCTCGGGTACGACGCGGACTCCGAGGACCCGGCCGGCGGCGTGAACGGTTCGCCGTAGGGCCGCACCGCCTGGCTGACCCGGCCGTATCTGACGCCGCCCGCCGGGGAGGGCGCGGACTACCGGGGCTATCCGGCGCTCGGCGACGCGGAGGTGGTGGCCGCGGTCGGCGACGCGTACGCGAAGGGGCGCCAGATCCTCGCGCACACCAACGGCGACGCGGCCATCGACGAGTTCATCATGGCCGTACGGCAGGCCACGGCCAGGCACCGGCCCGTCGACCCGCGCCCGGTGGCGATCCACGCCCAGACCGCGCGCGAGGACACTGCGCCGGAACATGATCTACACCTCGCACCACGACGCCCCGGTGGCGCTGCCCAGTTCGGCGGCGATCCTGGCCGGCCAGGTCATCCGGGTGACGCGCAGCGGCCACGTACTGGGCGAGGACCAGCGGGTCTCCGCGCTCGACGCGGTCAGGTCGACCACCATCCATGCCGCGCACCAGTACTTCGAGGAGGCCGTCAAGGGCCTCGATCGCGGTGGGCAAGCTCGCCGACCTCGTGATCCTGAGCGCGAATCCGCTCACCGTGCCCGCCGACGCGATCCGGGACATCGAGGTCATCGAGACCGTCAAGGAGGGGCGGACCATCCATCCCGAACCGCTCGTGCGGCCCAAGGGGTAGGCGGCCCCGGCATGCCCGTGTCCCCCGCGGTTCGCGGGGGACACGGTCCGGTACTTCGAACGTCGGCCTCTCGATCAGTCGATGCCGGGCAGGATGTGCGGCTCGGCGAGGTCGTCTTCGTAACCCGCGAGGCGGATCGGGGCCGATCGGGCCCAGACCTCCAGGTTGCGGAGCTTCTCGGGCCGCCCGGCCCGCTCGCCGCCGCGTTCCGGCGTCCGGGGTTCGCGTTCTGTCGTCTCTGGTGTCACCGCGCACTCCTTTGTGTCGCGTAACCCTGGGGCGGCCCGGCTGCGTCGGTCTCGACCCGGTGTCCGTCCGCCCGCAGGGCAGGGGCAAGGGAAGTTCTGACGCGGTGGCGCCGGCACTCTGTCCGCATCACGGCCACAGGTTGCAGGCCGGATCCGGAACGGGCCTCGAGGGTTGGTGGACCCGCTGTGGCTACCGTTCGCTCAAGAGTAACCAAATGAGCGCAGTCGCGCTCGATAGTGGCGCTTCCTTTGCGTCAACTTTCCTTCGCCGGGCGTTCAGCCCGGTGTTCATCCCGCCATGATCTGCTGATGGGGTCGGCTGCCGCGCGCGGGGAGGAGACCTCATGGAGCTGTCGAGCAGGCCCGGTCCGGTGGTGCCCGTGCGCTCGGTCGACGAGCTGATGGAGCTGCTCGAAGCCTGCCGGGGGGCCTGGGACACCCCGGACCGCAGTGGCGACCCGGTCGACCTGCACGACCACGCCCTGCAGACCGCCCACCTGCTGCGCCGTTCGCACCCGGCCGACAAGGAGCTCCAGCTCGCGGGGCTCGTACACGATCTCGGCCATCTGCTCCGGCCGGGTGACGACGCGGGCCACGCCGACACCGCGGCCCAGGTGGTGCGGCCGCTGCTCGGCGGGCGGGTGGCCCGGCTCGTACGGCTGCATGTGCCGGCCAAGCGCTATCTGGCGGCCGTCGAGCCGGACCGTACGCTCTCACCGCAGAGCGCGCTGACCCTGCGGGCGCAGGGCGGCGTGATGGGTCCAGAGGAGGCGGCGGCCTTCGCACGGGATCCGCTGGCCGAGGACGCGGTGACGCTGCGGCAGGCCGACGACGCGGGGAAGGTCGTGGGCCTGGACGCGGGTGTCATGGAGGACTGGCGGCCGGTCCTGGAACGCGTCGCCGGACAGCTCAAGTAGCGCTCGCGGGGGGCCTGTTGACGCCGGAGGCGGCACACTGACGCGTGCCGCCCCCGAACTGTGGAAACCGCGGACTACCAGTTGGCGGGCGCGTAGTCCTTCAGGAAGACGCTGTGCAGGTCCTCGCCCAGCTCGCCGCGCACGATCGGGTCGTAGACGCGGGCCGCGCCGTCCACGAGGTCGAGCGGGGCGTGGAAGCCCTCCTCGGCGAGCCGCAGCTTGTCGTGGTGCGGGCGCTCGTCGGTGATCCAGCCGGTGTCGACCGAGGTCATGAGGATCTTGTCGGTCTCGAACATCTCCTGGCCACTGGTCCGGGTGACCATGTTCATGGCGGCCTTGGCGGCGTTGGTGTTGGGGTGCCCGGCACCCTTGTAGCCGCGGCTGAAGACGCCTTCCATCGCCGAGACGTTCACCACGTAGGCACGGCCGTTCGGCGCCTTGCGGGCGGCCTCGGCCATCACCGGGCGGAGCATGCTGATCAGGATGAACGGCGCGGTGTAGTTGCACAGTTGGGTTTCGAGCAGCTCGACCGGGGAGATCTGGTCGATGGACTGCACCCAGGTGTTGCTGTCGACGACGTCCGGGAGCAGCCCGCCCGCGTCGAGGGCGGTGCCGTCCTGGTGCCGGGCGAGGCTGGCGTTGCCCGCGACCAGGGCGAGGTCGGCGACCCGCTGGGCGTCGAGGCCGGAGGTGCCGGCGGGGAGCGCGGTCAGGCCGTCGACCGCACCGGAGTTGAAGGCGCCGATGACGTGGCGGGCGGGGAGCTCACCGGCGGGCAGCGCGGCGCTCTCGCCGTCGACCAGGGCGGCATAGGCGGACGGCAGCCGGCGCACGGTCTGGGTGGCGTTGTTGATCAGGATGTCCAGCGGGCCCTGCTCGGCGGTCCGCTCGGCCAGGGCGACCGCCTGCGCCGGGTCGCGCAGGTCGATGCCGACGACTTCGAGGCGGTGCATCCAGTCCGCGGAGTCGTCCATCGCCTTGAAGCGGCGGACCGCGTCGTTGGGGAAGCGGGTGGTGATGGTGGTGTGCGCGCCGTCGCGAAGCAGGCGCAGCGCGATGTACATGCCGATCTTGGCACGGCCGCCGGTGAGCAGCGCGCGCTTGCCGCTGAGGTCGGTGCGGGCATCGCGGCGGGCCCGGTTCTCGGCGGCGCACTTCTGGCACAGCTGGTGGTAGAACGCGTCGACCTCGACGTACCGGCTCTTGCAGATGTAGCAGGACCGGGGGCGCTGGAGTATGCCCGCGATCTCGCCGGTGACGGACGAGGAGGGCAGCAGGCCTTCGGTCTCGTCGTCGATGCGCTCGGCGGAGCCGGTGGCGGTGGCCTCGGTGACGGCCCGGTCGTGGGCGGTCTTGGCGGCGCGGCGCTCCTGGCGGCGGCGCTGCTTCACGGTCCGGTAGATCGCGGCGGTGGCGCGGCGCACCGCGATCGCGTCGGGGTGGTCGACCTCGATGGTGTCGAGTTCCGTAAGCACACTCAGGCAGAGCGCGAGCCGCTCGGGGTCGATACCGGGGCCGAAGTCCCCCCGGGTCTCCTGGTCGGTCCGCTCGTCGATGCCGGGACCCTGCTCCTGGTCCTGGAAGTCCTCTGTCACCGTCATCGCCGCTGCGTTCCTCGATCAGTCGTGAGTATCACGTTCCCAAAAGCGCCATGGTACGGAGCGATCGCGGTCCGTACCAAACCGCCCGCCCCGGGGAAGCCGGGGCGGGCGGTGGCGCAGGGGCTGCTAGGGGGTGTCCGGGGCCACCCGGGCCCCCTGGGGGTGCCGGAGTCAGCCGGGTTTCCTATGGGGCGCGTGGAGTCAGCAGGTCTCCTATGGGGTTTCCGGAGCCACCTTGGCCAGGACGGCCGCGCGCAGGTCGGCCGGGTCCGCGCCCAGCGCCGCGAGGACCGCGAGGCCCCGCCCCTCGCCGGCCGCCAGCAGGCCGAGCAGGATGTGCTCGGTGCCGAACCGCTCGTGCCCGAGGGCCTTCGCCTCGCGCAGGGTGAACTCCAGGGCCTGCTTCGCGTGCGGCGTGTACGCGGGCCTCGGGTACTGGAACGCGCCGGGGCCGAAGCTGCTGTCGGCCTGGCGCTTGATCTCCTCGACGTCGATGCCGATCGAGGCGAGGGCGTCCTTCGCGGGCTGCCCGCCGCTGCTCGGCACCCCGGCCGCTTCCAGGAGCCGTACGGTCTCCTCGCGGGTGCGGTTCAGCTCGATGCCCTGTGCGGTCAGCACCTCCCAGGCGGTGCTGTCCTCGGTTCCGGCGAGCCCGAGCAGGATGTGCTCGGTGCCGATGAAGTCGTGGCCGAGCGCGATCGCCTCGTCCTGCGAAGCCACCACCGCCCGCTTGGCCCGCTCGGTGAAAAACTCGAACACCTTCAGTCCTCCTTGCCCGTGGCTTTGCGCCTGCTCGCATGCTTTTCGTGCACCGACTGCCTGCTGACCTGCAACGACGTGGCGATGCTCTGCCAGGACCAGCCCTGGTCACGGGCGTTGTCCACGTGGACGCGCTCCAGTTCCTCAAGGAGGCGGCGCAGCGCGACGACCGCCGCGAGACCGACGGCGGGGTCCTTGTTGGTGACTTGTCCGGCCAGCGAGGCCGGTGTGTCCTCAGCTCCCATGCCTGTCAGGTTGCCCTGACAGAGGTGGCGTTGTCAAGGAATCCTGACACCGGGGAGCCGCTCGAAGACGCAGTCCCCGCAGAGCCCGCCGCCGGGGCAGCGGTAGTAGAGGCAGCAACTGCGGCGCCGGAAGGCCGGACCCGGCAACAGGGTGCCGGTACCCGCGAGTTGAGGGTGCGCGAACAGTTCGGCGCCAAGGGCCAGGGCCCGCTCCGCCACCTCAGGGCGGCCCGACTTCCCTGCCCAGACGTGGAGTTCGCGCACGGCTCCGGCGAGGGCCGACCCGGCGTTGCCGCGCAGCAGCCCGTACGACACCCGGGTGTCCCGGCGCACGGCCTCGGTGAGCGGGGCGAGATGGCCGTCGAGCACCGCCTCCAGGAGCCGCCCGGAAGTGGCCTCCCGCGACCGCACGGGAGGCACGAGGAGCAGATCCTCCGGCGAGGTCCGGCCGGCGTCCCAGTACAGCCGGTCCGGAGCCAGGTCCGGCAGTACGCCGTGGAGCGCGGCCGGGCCGAGGGCGATCGACCAGAGCCGGGCCGCGAGGCCCAGGTGCGCGATGGAGGCGGCCGCCCGGCGTTCGGGCGCGCCGAGCCGTGCGGCCACCGTGTCGATCCGCGCGGTGAGCGGCGCCGTCCGTCCCGCGTACAGGGAGGCGAGCGGCACGTACGGGTGAGTGGCGGTCCCGACACGGAGAGCGAAGAAGCCCCCGACCGATGACGTTTCCGCCCATTCCTCCGGAGTCAAGCCTGGTTCCCCTTCTTCCATCGCCGTGACGGCCACCGCTACAGTCGCAGTCGCAGTCGCCGTTTCCTGTGGAACATGGCGTGTTCGCGCCACCTTGATCTGGCAGTTCGTGCCAGCCTGGCACGAATTCAACGGGCCCCGCCCGCGCCCCGCACGCCCCGGCACGGGGGTGATGGGCATCCCGGCCGCGGGCGCGATCGGAAGCCGTTCTTCCGCCCGCCCTTGACGCCCTTTTTGAGCTGCGCTTTTACTGAAAGTCCGATATCTGGGACGACTTTGGTCGTACGCCCCTACTCCTCCGGGAGTACAAGGCAATCGGTGCTCAGGGACGACGACACGGGGTCCGCAACGAGACATCGTGGAGCTATGAGCGCCCTTGTCCTGGCCGTGCTGCTGTCCCTGGTCTCCGCCGTCGCGTACGCGGCCGCGGCGATCGTTCAGGAGCGCGTCGCCGCGTCCGCCCCGAGCAGTGCGTACGCCCCCGTGCGCCGCCCGGCGTGGTGGGGCGCGGTCACCCTCAACGGCCTCGGCGCGGCGCTGCATGTGGCGGCCCTGGCGTTCGGCCCGCTGACCCTGGTGCAGCCGATGGGCGCGCTCACCATCGTGTTCGCGCTGCCGATGTCGGCCGTGCTGATCCGCCGCCGGGCCGGGGCCACCGCCTGGCGTGGAGCGGTCATGGCCACCGCGGGCCTGGCGGGCCTGCTGGCGCTGACCCGGGGGACGGACACGGATGCCCTCGCCATGGGGCAGCGGCTGGCCCTCGCGGCGGCCGGGTTCGGCTGCGTCGCGGCGCTCTTCGTGGCGTCCAAGGCCCTGCGCCGGGCGGCCACCCGCAGTGTCGTGCTCGCCACCGCGGCCGGCGGCGCCTTCGGTCTGGCCTCGGTGTTCACCAAGTCCGTCGCCGAGGACTGGCAGTCGGGGCTCCCCCTCGGCGAGTTGCCCAGCCTCTTCGCGATAGCCGGGTTCGCGGTCTCGGGTCTGCTGCTCTCGCAGGCCTCCTACCGTGGCGCGGGCCTCGCGGCGCCGCTCGCCACGGTCACCGTCGTCAACCCCGTGGTCGCCGCGGCCATCGGTCTGACCCTGTTCGGCGAATCGTTCCGGTACGGGGCAGCGGGCACCGCGATCGCCCTCGGCTTCGGGGTCGTGGCCGCGGGCGGACTGATCCTGCTCACGACGGAACGGCTGAGCGCGGGCCGGCGCGGGGAGCAGGTCCTGGCCGCGCGCATACCCGCGGCGCCCGGTCCCGCCGGGCGCCAGGGGGACAGCTCGGATCAGACGGCGACGCCGCCCGCCCTCAGGTAGGCCAGCGGGTCGACATCGGATCCGTACGCCGGGCCGGTCCTGATCTCGAAGTGCAGATGCGGCCCGGTCGCGTTGCCGGTGGATCCCGAACGGCCTATCCGCTGGCCGGTGTTGACCTGCTGGCCGGCCTTCACCGCGAGCGCCGAGAGGTGCGCGTACTGGCTGTACCGGCCGTCGTGGTGCCGGATCACCACCTGGTATCCGTACGAGCCGCCCCAGCCGGCCTCGACGACCGTGCCCGAGGTCACAGCCTTCACGGTGGTGCCGGTGGAGACCGGGAAGTCGACGCCGGTGTGGTAGCCGCTCGCCCAGGCCGCACCGGCCTTGTGGTACGGGGTGCCGGGGCTCGCGTCGACCGGTGCGGTGAACCCCGCCGACGTGCCGGCCGGCTTCGCCGCGGGCTGCTTGGGGGCCGGGTGTTTGGCGGGCGCCTTCGGCGCAGGCACCGCCGACTTGGGCGGGGCCGTCGGCTTCGCGGGGGCCGCACCGGGCAGGGTCAGCTGCTGGCCGGGGCGGATGAGGTCGGGATCCGAGCCGACGACCGTACGGTTCTCGGCGTACAACTGGGGCCAGCCGCCCCGGACCTGCTCACGGCCGGCGATCGTGGACAGCGAGTCGCCGTGCACGACGGTGTACGAATCCCGCTTGCCCGGCACCTTGGTGGGGCTCGCCGGTTCGGCCTTCTTCGCCGCGGGGGGCTTGGCGGCGGGCTTCGGTGCGGCGTGGGGCTTGATCTCCGTGCGGCGCTGGGTGGCGGTGCTCGGCTGCGGGGCCGCGCCACCCCGGGTGAGACCGGCCTCCGCCGAGCAGACCGGCCAGGCGTGCGGCCCCTGCCCCTTGAGGACCTTCTCGGCGATCGCGATCTGCTGGTCCCGGGTCGCCAGGTCCGCGCGCGGCGCGTACTGGCGGCCGCCGTACGCCTCCCAGGTGGACTGGGTGAACTGGAGCCCGCCGTAGAAGCCGTTGCCCGAGTTGATGTGCCAGTTGCTGGTGGACTCGCAGGACGCCACCTTGTTCCACACATCGATGGAGGCTGCGTCCGCGGTGCCCGCGCCGATCAGCGGCAGCGCTATCCCCGCCCCGCCCGCCGTGACCGTCAGCGACGCCCGGTTGATCCGGCTCGGCTGGTACCGGCGGTGCCGGCCGCGTAAGGCCATGAGTCCCCCTCGAAGGCATCAAGAGCCGCCAAAATAGGGGCTGCGAAGAGGCCATGACAAGGGGTCAGACAAGCGGAGGGAGGGCCTCCGTGCGGGTGGGTCATTCGGCCCGGCGGGTCGGGACTCCCGACGGCACGCCGCGACGTGGAGCGTTACGTACTGTGGGCGGGTAGTGCGCGCCGTGGCGCACGCGCATGGCCCGCGAATCCCTTGGATCCAGGAGCACACGCATGAGTGGAACAGCCCAGATCGGCGTCACCGGACTCGCGGTCATGGGCCGCAACCTCGCCCGGAACTTCGCCCGCAACGGCTTCACCGTCGCCGTCCACAACCGGACGGCCGCCAAGACCCGTGCACTGGTCGAGGAGTTCGGCGGCGAGGGCACGTTCGTGGCGGCGGAGTCGGCCGAGGACTTCGTGGCCGCCCTTGAGCGCCCGCGCCGTCTCGTCATCATGGTCAAGGCGGGAGAGCCGACGGACGCGGTGATCCAGGAGTTCGCGGCGCTCCTCGAACCGGGCGACGTCATCATCGACGGCGGCAACGCGCACTTCGAGGACACCCGCCGGCGCGAACGCGAACTGCGCGAGCGGGGCATCCACTTCGTGGGCGCCGGGATCTCGGGCGGCGAGGAGGGCGCGCTGCACGGGCCGAGCATCATGCCGGGCGGCTCGGCCGAGTCGTACGAATCGCTGGGACCGCTGCTCGCGCGGATCGCCGCGAAGGCCCCGGACGGCACGCCGTGCGTCACCCACGTCGGCCCCGACGGCGCGGGCCACTTCGTGAAGATGGTGCACAACGGCATCGAGTACGCCGACATGCAACTGATCGCGGAGGCGTACCACCTGCTGCGCGCGGTCACGGGCTACTCCCCCGCGCAGATCGCCGAGACGTTCAAGCAGTGGAACACCGGGCGCCTCGACTCCTACCTGATCGAGATCACGGCGCAGGTCCTTGCACATGTCGACGCGGCGACCGGCAAGCCGTTCATCGATGTGGTCGAGGACCGGGCGGAGCAGAAGGGCACCGGTCGTTGGACGGTGCAGATCGCACTCGACCTCGGCGTCCCGGTGTCGGGCATCGCCGAGGCGGTGTTCGCCCGCTCGCTGTCGGGCCACGCCGAGCTCCGCGAGGCGGCCCGCACGCTGGCGGGGCCGACGGCCGCCCCGCTGAACGCGGCCGAAGCGACCGCCTTCGCCGCACAGGTGGAGCAGGCGCTGTACGCGTCGAAGATCGTCTCTTACACGCAGGGCTTCCACCAGATCCAGGCGGGCAGCGAGACGTACGACTGGCACGTGGACCCGGGCACGGTCGCGGCGATCTGGCGCGCGGGCTGCATCATCCGGGCCGCGTTCCTCGACCGGATCAGGGGCGCCTACGACGCACAGCCCGAGCTGCCGAGCCTGCTCTCGGACAAGCGGTTCGCCGACGAGATCGGGGCGGCGCAGGACGACTGGCGCGCGGTGATCGTGGCGGCGGCGCGGCAGGGGGTGCCGGTGCCCGGCTTCTCGGCGGCGCTCGCGTACTACGACGCGCTGCGCGCCGAGCGGCTTCCGGCGGCGCTCACGCAGGGCCAGCGCGACTTCTTCGGCGCGCACACCTATCGGCGGACCGACCGGGCGGGCTCGTTCCACACGCTGTGGGGCGGGGACCGGTCCGAGGTGAGCACCGGCTGATCAGCGGGCCCTTTCAGGTGGCCGGCTCGGGCTTCGTCGGGTACGGCGCGGGGTCCGGGCCGGGCGGCTGGGGCACCGGGTCGGGCAGATCGGGGTCGGGCCCCGGCTTGGGCGGCACGGGGTCCGGCCCGGGCGCGGGAGGCTCAGGATCGGGCCCCGGCCCAGGCGCAGGCCCCGGCGGACGGGGCAGCGGACCAGGTTCGGGGTCGGGAAGCGGCGAGGGCCACGGCGGGGCGGGCTCGGGGTGCGGGACGGTGAGGGTGGGGGTGGTGGGGGCGGGGTGCGAGCTGTTCATGGCGGGGCCGGGGTGTGGGTCGTTCCTGGCTGGGCCCGAATGCGGGTAGTTCGCGACAGGGCCCGAATCCGGGCTGTTCACGTCGGGGCCCGCATGCGAACCGTTCACGGCTGGGCCCGGACACAGGGTGCTCACGGCAGGGTCCGGATGCGGATCGTTCATGCTCGGCCTCCTGGGGTCTCCGTTCAGCTTCACCTGCGCGCGTGCCCGGCGCCCGCCGGTTCAACCCGTCCGAGTCTGCGCACCACTGTCGGGCGGCGGGGTGGGGCGGCGGGGCGGGCCCGTCCGGGTCTGCGCGCTGCGGTCTGGCGGCCGACTCGCAGCACCCCGCCCGCAAGTCATCGCCCCGCTAGCCGCAAACGCCGCCGGACGGCCGACTCCCGACACGCCGCCCGCAAGGCATCGCCCCGCTGTCAGCACAGCCTCCGGAAAGCCCGCTCAGGCACCCACCGCGGCGGCCGCCGCCCGCAGCCCCGGGCGGGGGCTGGACAGGACGGGGACCGAGGTCGTCGTCCGGGTGGCTGCGGCGGCCATCGATGCCTGGGCGAGGACGATGACGTCGACGTCCGTCAGCGTGTCCAGCGTCCCGGCGATCACCGCCAGGTACGCTTCCGGGTCGCCCGATTCGAAGTGCGCCCAGGCGTCTTCCGCGAGGACCGTGCGCAGTGCGACGGGCCGGTCGCCCGCCTCCTCGCGGATCAGCGCCACCGTCGGCTCCAGGGTGGACGCCACGGTCGCCACCACGGCGATCCGGTGGCCCTGCGCGACGGCGGCCGCGGCCATGGGCCGGTCGACGCGGAGCACCGGGACACCGAGCGACGCCGAGGCCGCCTCGGCGACCGCGCCGATCGTGGAGCACGTACACAGCACCGCGTCCGCTCCCCCGGCCACCGCCCCGGCGAGGACGGTCCGGACGGCCTCGGTCACGGCCTCCGGCCCCAACTCCCGTGCCCTGCCGAGCAGTTGCTCATGCACCAGGTGGCGCAGTTCGAGGCCCGGGGCGTCCTCGTCGCGCAGGGCGTCGAAGACCGGGACGTGGACCGGCGACGTGTGCAGCAGAGCGAGGACGTTCACCACAGCTCCGGGTTCGCGGCGAGCTGAGCCTGGGCGGCCTCGATCAGTCCGGCCGGGGTGGCGGGCGCCTCGTCCGGGTGGCGTTCCGCCCACTTCGCGGCGTACGGGCAGAGCGGCACGACCGGCACGCCCTCGCGCGCGGCCATGGCGTAGAACTCCCGCACCAGGGCACCCGCCAGGCCCTTGCCCGCGTGCGCGGCCTCCACGACGGTGTGCACCGCCACGAGCGCGGGCGGTCGGCCGTCGAGCGTGAAGTAGGAGATGCGACCGGCCACTTCACCGCCGTCGGACACGTCGAGCAGTCCTCTGGCGCGGTCGTCTCGGATCTCTGCCATGGTGCGGGGTCCTTTCCGGTGACGGGCGGCCGACCGTTCGTAGCCGGTGTCCAGGCTCCGGCGCGGGTCCGAGCGGGGTTCAGGCCGCAGGCTCTCAGCCCTGCGGGGCGGGAATCCGGGCGTGCGGGCTGCGCTGCTGGTCGCTGCCGGGCACCGGAGCCGAGGCGTCGGTGCCGAGCTCCACGATCCGGTTGTCGGCGTCCACGTGCACCACGCTGGGCCGCAGCGTGCGGGCCTCGGCGTCGTCGACCTGGGCGTAGCTGATGAGGATCACCAGGTCGCCGGGGTACACGAGGTGGGCGGCGGCCCCGTTGATCCCGATCACGCCGGAGCCGCGCTCGCCCTCGATGACGTACGTCTCCAGGCGGTTGCCGTTGTCGATGTCGACGATGTGCACCAGCTCGCCGGGCAGCAGGTCGGCCGCCTCCATCAGCTCGGCGTCGACGGTGACCGAGCCCACGTAGTGGAGGTCGGCCTGGGTCACGGTGGCACGGTGGATCTTGGACTTGAACATGGTGCGCAGCATCGAGGTACTCCCGGAATGAGGCTCCCTGCCTGCTTTTACACAGGTCAAGTGCGGTTCCCTTACCTTACAACGAGACGCATCCGCGGTCGGATTTTCCCCAGGTTTGGCGGACTGACGCCGACCGATTGCCGACTTTCCCGACGTAACGCGCAGGAAGATCACTCAGTGGACCGGCGTCCACCCAACCCATCGGCACGGTCTAACCAATCCGCACGGTGAAGCGGTGATGGGGTTCTTCGGTCGGGGACTCGCTGAGGACGAGGTCGACAGTGATGTCACGGACGCCCGCAGGAGGCGCCGGCTGCACCGTGACGCTGCCCTCCGTATGGCTGCCGTCCGGAGCCGTCCCGAAGGCGCCTCCCCCATCGGTGTACACATTTCCCTGGTCGTCCGTGGCCGTCACGTAGAGCAGAAGCATGCCTCCACCGGCGACCACCTCGGGCAGGGGCGGGCTGACGGTGTAGTGGAAGGTGACCCCGCCCGGCTCCATGTCAAGGCGGTCCACGGTGAGTTGGTGCTTGCCGCCCAGGACCTGGACGGTCCTGCCGACGTGAATCCCAGCCATGTCCTGCCTGCCTTCCCACGCGTCGGCCCGGTGGCGGCGGGGCCGGCCCACGCTCCGGCCCCGCTGTCTGCGTCAAGTGAACCGCGTCCCGTGGTGGGCCTCAGGCCGAACCCGGTGCCGGAACCTGGCAGGTGGTGTACCGGTAGGCCCAGGAGCCGCTCACGCCTTCGATGGCCCACAAGAGGGTGACCTTGTCTCCGGTGGCAATTGTGCCGTTGCCGCCACCCAGCAATTGGTAATTGTTCAGACTTCCGTGGAAGTTGTACCAGCTCCACAGAACGTGCGACTGGTACGGCGGATTGATTGCCCGGTCATTCACCGCGGCGTACGGCATCGACACGTCGACGAGCCAGCCGAGCTGGTCCTGCGCCGCTCCCGTCAGTTTGAACGCCCAGGCAAGTGTTCCACCAAGACCACGCTGGAAGTTCACGTTCGAGACGGGGTGCAGCCACCAGCCCGTGCACAGCTTGTCCGTCGGGGTACGGGGCTGAACCCGGCGCACCTTCGCCAGGATGTCCTCAGTGCTCGGCCTCGGTCCGTGCCCGACGACCAGACCGTCGTTACCCGGCCCCGGCTGCACGTCCGCGGCGGCCGGCGGAGTACTGGAAGCCGCAGGCTGAGCGGTCGCTGCGCCCACGCTCAGTGTCAGCGCGCCCATGAGCGCCACGACTACGAGCAGCACCCGGCGAAGCCCCAAGAAATAGCGTTTCCTTAACACGCTTCCCCCTTGCATTCGGATTTGAGTTCATGGCAAGAGGCCAGCCAATTGACCCCGCCACGCATAAGCGAAGCAGCGGACAAGCAGTGATCCCCATGGGGAAATCGGCCATTCCTGATGTGCCGGAACCATAGGGAAACCAAGGAAATCCGGTGGCGTGCACGGCAAGGGCGAATCGTCGGAGCAACTTGTGTGAAGCGAGCAATGACCCGGCTCCGCGTGCAGCGCGTCAGGGGCGCGTCATGGAGTACTCACCGCGCGTCAGGGAAGTGCCAACACGGCGGGGCTCCTGCCCTCTTCGGCGTTTTCATGGGTGCCTGCACCTGTTGTACGGCGAGGAGCGGGGACGGATGGACGGAGCCGACGGCCCGCGTGTTGTGGCCGGAGTCAGCGGATCGCTGGGGAGCCTCACCGCGCTTCACCGCGCGGCGGTCGAAGCCCGGCGTACCGGCGCTGAACTGTGGGCCGTGCTGGCCTGGGAACCGCTCGGCGGTGAGCTGGGGCAGCGCGGCTCGGGCTGCCCGGAACTGCTTGCCCGGTGCCGTCGGCTGGCGGGCGAGCGGCTGCTCCAAGCCTTGGACACCGCTTTCGGCGGCGCCGGGCCCGGGGTGCCAATGGCGGGCCTGGTCGTCCTGGGCACCCCGGGTGCCGCCCTGCTGGAAGCGGCCGGCCGCCCCGGCGACCTGCTGGTGGTCGGGGCCGGGCCCCGGGGGCGGCTGCGGCGTGCGCTGCGGCCGTCGGTCGCCCGCTACTGCCTCGCGCACGCCACGTGCCCGGTACTGGCGGTGCCGCCCTCGCCCCTGCAGGACGGGATCGACGCCCTACAGCGCCGGATCACCTGGCGAATGCCCCTCGACGCACGCGAGTTGGCCGACTGAGCCGTCCGAGCCACCCGCCATGCGGGGGGCCGGGTGCGGGGGTTCAGCGCGCAGACCGCGGTCATGCCGCCACCGAATCCCTCGGCCCGGGCACCGGCCGGTACTGCGACCCGTCACACGCTCAGCCGGTACGGCACGAGGCAGACGACGACATCCGTCCGTGCTCTCAGCGCCGTGGCCAGCAGGATGCCGCGCTGGTTCTGCAGGATCCGGTAGCGGCGGCGGCGCGGCTCCACCTCGGGGATGAGGACGGCGATCCGCCGTCCTCCTTCCGCCGCTTCCAGAACGTAGTCGACGATGGGCTGCACCAGGGAGCGGTGCGGACTGTCGATGACCTCAAGCCGTACCCCCGGGTTCCAGCGGGCCCAGCTCTCCTTCAGGGCACGGACCTTGTCGGGATCGCTGTGCACGGCGACCGCGACGACCTCGCGGCCGAGGGTGCCGGCGGCCGTCAGCGCGTACTCGGTGAGCCTGCTGACCTCGCCTACCGGCACGATGACCAGGGAATCGGTGTACCGCACGGGCGGCGGCGGAATCTCACCGAGCCCGAGTTCTGCCCCAACTGCCGTGTAGTAGCGCTGGATTCGGGCGAAGAGCAGCATGAGCAACGGCACGGTGGCGACCACCACCCAGGCGCCTTCGAGGAACTTGGTGGCCAGCAGGACGATCCCCGCCACTGTGGTGAGTACCGCGCCGACACCGTTGAGCAGCGCGCGCGGCAGCCAGCCGGGCGGCCGCTGACCGGCCCAGTGCCGCACGAGCCCGATCTGGCTGATCGTGAATCCGATGAAGACGCCGATCGCGAACAGCGGGATCATCCGGTGCGTGTCGGCGTTCACGGCGATCAGGAGCAGCGCCGCGAGCAGGGCCAGGGCCACTACTCCCCAGCGGTAGACGGGTCGCTCCGCGCGCAGCCCGAAGAGGTGGGGCAGCCGGTGGTCGCGGGCCAGCAGACTCATCAGGACGGGCAGCCCGCCGAAGCTGGTGTTGGCGGCGAACGCGAGGGCGAGCGTGACGATGAGATTGGTCGCGTAGTACAGCCAGCCCGTTCCGTACGAGCCCGCGGTCAGCTGGGCGAGGACGGTCACGCCGCCGCGCGGGGCCACCTGGTCGCGGCGGATCAGCACCGCTAGGCCGATCAGCATCAGCCCGAGCAGCGCGCCCAGCATGAGTTCGGTGTGCTGTGCCCGTTTGACCCGCGGCGTACGGAAGGCGGGCACTCCGTTGGCGATGGCCTCCACGCCGGTCAGTGCGGAACAGCCGGAGGAGAACGCCTTGAGGATCAGCAGCACCCCCAACGCCTCGGTGGCGTGCACGGGTTGGGCGCTGCCGACGACGGCTGCGGGGTGCGAGCGCAGCAGACCGACGACGATGATGCCGAGGATGCTCACAATGAACAGGACGGTGGGCAGCATGAGCACCCGGGCGCTCTCGGCCACTCCGCGCAGGTTCACGGCGGTGAGGAGGGCGAGCCCGATGAGGCAGACCGCGAGCAGGTGCGACCCCAGGGCCGGGAACGCGGAGGCCAGGCTCGCCGCACCGGCGGCGAGGCTCACGGTCACGGTGAGGATGTAGTCGACGACGAGACTGGCCGCCGCGAGCAGACTCGTCCTGGGCCCGAGGTCCTTCTTCGCCACCGCATAGGCACCCCCGCCGTCCGGGTGCACGGCGATCACCTGCCCGTACGAGACGACGAGGACCGCCAGTAGTGCGGCGATGACGAGGGTCACCGGCAGCGTGGCGGTCAGTGCCCCGGTCCCGGCGGCGACCAGGACCAGAACGATCGCCTCGGGGCCGTACGCGACCGAGCTCAGCGCGTCGAGGGACAGCGCGGCGAGCCCCTCGATACTGGTGAGCCGGTACTTGTCGCCCTCCCCGTGTTGCAGCGGAACTCTCGGCCGCAGCTCGCGGCGGGCCAGTCCGTACGCCATGGGGAACCTCGCGGGGCAGGGTGCGGATGCTGTCCCGGCACAGTGTGCCGGGCCGACCGCGGCGCAGGCCGTCAAGGACGCGCCAAGGCTCGCGCGCATGGTCCGGAGAGCCGTCCGTGCCGGAGGCGGAGGGTCCGCGCACCGTTAGCAGATCCTTGATCCTCGTCCCGGGCTTTCGATCTTGCGCCTGGTGGAACGCGGGGTGAAGGATCCAGGCATCGGTTCGTGAGGTGTGCGGGACTTGGTCGGGAGAGCAGCGTGCACGGACGGGACACTCGGAGTGAGTTGTCGCAGCGGGTCTCGGAAGCCACTGCTCCACGCCGTCCTGCCGGACCGGCTCCCCGGCCGGTTGGCGCCGGCATGTCGCGGTCCGAAGTGCTGGCGTTGCAGCGGACCGCGGGCAACGCCGCCGTCGCGTCGGCGCTCCGGTCGGCGGCCGTCAGTGTTCAACGGGAGGCCGAGGACGCCGAGGTCACGACGGGCCGGGTCAAGGACACCCTGGACGCCACCGCTCAGGGCGTCGGCACGACGACCGCCATGACCGTCGGGGATCAGTTCATCGACCCCACTTTCAGCACGCCCGCCTCGTACGCCGGAGGCATGGCCGGTCCGTTCGGCTCGGGCATCGCGGCAGGCGCCGGGCTCGTCACCGGCATCGGGGCGATGCGGGACGGCCGGCGCGGCAGGGATGCCCATGAGGTGGGCAGCGCGCCGCACCGGGAGGCCTCCCGCGGTCTCGGCAGCGCTCGCGCGGACGTCGGCCAGAGCGCCTCCGGCCTGGTGGGCAACATGCTCAACGGGGCCGGCGGAGCAATGAACTTCGCCGGGCAGAGCCCCGCGGTGTACAACGCGGTCCTCTCGGCCGGCGGAGCGGCGGCGCTGCCCGCTTCGCTGGTGCAGACCGGACGGTACGCCCGTAAGGCCGCGAAGGCGCAGGCCCGGGTCGACGGCTTGCGCACGCTCATGGCCTCGGAGGCGGCGGAGCCCAAGAAGGCACTGGCCGCCGCGAACCAGGAAGTCGCGGCCTGCCGCGAGCTGGTGAACGCGGTGGACGAGCTGTTCAAGATCAAGAGTGCGACGTACCAGGACCATCTTCAGGAGATCGGCCGCTCCCCCTTGGACCGTCCGCTGGGAACGGACCTGAACATCCTGACGCAGGTGAAGATGGAGGTCCATGAACTGGAGCGGAAGCTCCAGGAAGCCGACCTCGGTCTCCTGGAGGCCTTGGCGAAGCAGAGGGAGCGCGAGGACGCCCGGGACGCCATGGACCGAGCGCTCGGTGAGGCTGCCGAGGAGGTCAGGCAGCATCGGACGGGCGCACCCCAGAAGATCTCACTGCGCATGATCCAGGCGTACGCGGTACGGAAGAACGAGCGCGGCCGGATCAAGAAGATCATCGCGGCCGCGGGCGGGGCCCTGGGATCGGCGGGTGCCGTCGCGGCCCTCGTCGCCTCGATCGCCGTCGCGGCGGGAGCGGCCGCCGGTGCGAGCGCGCTGCTGGCGACTCCGGTCGGCTGGGGACTCGCGGGCGCGGCCTCCGCGGCGGGTCTTGGCCTCGCCGCGTACAAGCTGTGGAAGTACTTCGCCAAGCGCTGGGAACAGACGGCCGAGCCCGACGCCGAGGGCAAACCCACTCGTCCGCCACTCGAACGGTTCGGCAGGACCCTCGCCTTCTGGAAGAAGGCGGGACCGGGCAAGCGCGAAGAGTACGCCTCCGCGCTCTACCGGATGGCCAAGGGCGAGCCGGAGGCGGACGCCGTCCGTACCGGCGGGCCGGATTCGTCCGCCGTCCGTACTGAGGAAGCACGGAAGACCGTCGCCGCCCTCGGACTCGACTGGGAGGGACTCAAGATGAACGACGAGCCCGAAAGCGCCAAGAAGCTCATCGCCGCGAAACTCGCTTCGTAAGACACCGGACGGGCAAGCCGCTCGGCGCGCTCCGCTCCTGCAAAGCGGGACTCAGCCTGGAGACTCCGCTGACCCATGGCGCGAACTCCACCTCCATCCTCACCCCGGCCCCGGGCCAGGGCCCCGACACGAGGCCGGGCCCGAGGCCGGCTGAGGGGGTTCAACCACCGTACGGCTGGGCCCATCCAAAGGGCTCAGCCGTGCGCGGCGTACCGCACGAACGACGCCCAGCCCTCACGCCCGACCGCGAAGCAAGGGCGCGCCACATCCTTGGAGTCCCGTACGCAGATGGCCAGTTCGGTGACGGCGACCTCAACGCAGCTGTCGCCCTGGCTGCCGCTGTAGCTGGACTTGAACCAGGCGAGTTCCGTCGTGCTCATAGCTCTCCTCGCAGTCGCTCACGAAGCCCGGCCCGAGGCTGGCTGAGGTTCAACCACCTTACGGCTGGGCCCATCCAAAGGGCTCAGCCGTGCGCGGCGTACCGGACGAACGACGTCCAGCCCTCACGCCCGACCGCGAAGCAAGGGCGCGCCACATCCTTGGAGTCCCGTATGCAGATGGCCTGTTCGGTGACGGCGACCTCAATGGAGTCGTCACCCTGGGTGCCGCTGTAGCTGGACTTGAACCAGGCGAGTTCCATCGTGCTCATAGCTCTCCTCGGAGTCGCTCCAACAGACCCCGCGAGTCT
Source organism: Streptomyces sp. NPDC050485 (assembly GCF_044458185.1). NCBI lineage: Bacteria > Bacillati > Actinomycetota > Actinomycetes > Kitasatosporales > Streptomycetaceae > Streptomyces > Streptomyces sp. NPDC050485. The sequence continues at coordinate 193,962 of NZ_JBITHR010000007.1, forward strand.
TGGGGGTTCAGGGCCTGCGAGCGCAGTGTGTCATAGCACTGGTAGAGGAGGCTCACCTCTTTCGCGTCGCTGATCAGGCGACCGTTTGCTGCCCCTCCGAGTACGCGAGCCGCCGACGCTCCGGAGTCTCCAGCAGTCGCACGGGACCATCGAGGCACGCGTGGAACTCGGCGCCCAGCGGCATGATCTGAAACGTCACGTTGCGTGGGGCAGTGAGTGCCAGCAAGTGGTCGAGCAAGCCCCGCGTCACCTCGGCACCGCCGAGCCGCCGCCGGAAGATGTGCTCTTCCACAATGAAGCTGAACGGGACGTTCGGCCTCTCGCGCAACAGCTTTTGGCGTTCCAGTCGAGCAGCAACCTGGGCCTCCAACTGCCCATCCGACAAAGGCGGAATGCCGTTGTCGAACACCGCCCGCGCATACCCCTCCGACTGCAACAACCCCGGCACCAGCCTGCACTCATACGTACACAGGCTGACCGCGATCCTCTCCAGCCTCGCCCACCGCCGGAACCAGGCCGCCAGCCCCGCCTCCCCCCGCGTAAGGAATCTCGCCGCCTTCCGCAGCGCACCCGTGTTCCCCAGTACCGCCTCCGCCCGCTCCACGAAGGACTCGTCAGGCATCCGGCGCCCCAACTCCACCGATTCCACCGTGTGTTTGGAGAATCGGACCAGGTCCCCGAAGTCGGTCCTGCTGAACCCCGCATGCTCGCGCAGGGCCTGGACGACCGCCCCGAAGGTCCGCAGGCTGTCCGAGGGGTCGGGTTCCCGCTCCACCTCACAGGCCGTCAGGTCATCGCCGTCCATGGTCTCCGTACCGTCGGTCATACGCGGCCACCTCCAGGTGCGTACGTGCGCTGTTCCCCGCGATCGACTCACCCAGAGTGACGGCAAGATCGGCGTACCGTCTACACACTGTCCCCGTACGCTGACGCACCGTACGGACCGCACCTCTGGAACGCGCCCCCGCGCGCCCGCCACAGCGGCCCCATCAACACCACCGCGCCCCACATCCCGGCTACCGTGCGCACTTTCACTCGGAAGCGCCCCTCTGAATCCGCCCACCTGCGGCACTCTCGCCTTCTGCGGCGCCCGCCTCCAGGCCACCGCACCGCAGTGTGCGCACCGCGCAAAGGCCCGGCCCCCTCCTCAGTCGAAGGTCTCCACCTCGGCCTGGGCCTGGGCCTGTTCCCTGGCGCGTCGGCCGACCACCGCCGCGGCCGCCACGGCGCTGCCGAGGAAGGCCATGGCGACGGTCCAGGGCTGGTCGACCACGTGGTCGGTGGCGTGGTCGAGGGAGTAGCGCCCGGCGCCGGTGAGGCCGATCGCGGCGGCGGTGAAGCCGAGGAACGCCGGGTATTCGAAGCCGCCGCCCTGGCTGAAGAAGCCGGCCGGTGCGTGCACGGCGACGGCGCCCGCCATGGCGCCGGCCGCCGCGGCTCCGGCGGCCGGGGTGGCTAGGCCGACGGCCAGCAGGGCTCCGCCGCCCATCTCGCCGAGGCCGGCGGCGATCGCGCTCTGCCTGCCCGGACGGAAGCCCATGTGCTCCATGGCGGCGGCGGTGCCTTCGAGCCCGCCGCCGCCGAAGCAGCCGAACAGTTTCTGGGCACCGTGCGCCATCAGTACCGCTCCCGTCCCGGCCCGCAGCACGAGCAGTCCGAGGTCACGTCGGCTGAGGCAGGTCATGGCGTCTCCCGGAGCGTGGGGCGATGGGCTCGGTGTCCACTCTCCGGCGCGCACCGCGCCGACCCTCAGTGGTGCTGGGCCGTACGGGTCACAAGCCCTCGCCCGCCCAGAGTGTCCGACCGTGCCCCGGCCGGACACTCGCCCGACATGGCCCGGCCACGGCCCATCGGACACTCGCCAAGCATGGCCCGGCCAAGGGCCCCGCGGACACTCGTCCAACGTGGCCCGACCATTGACCCGCCGGGCACCCCCTACCGGCCGGCCTCCCCCTGGGCCGTCTCGATGCCGCCGTGCAGATCGGCGGCGGCCTCGATCGCCGAGGCGGCCGAGACGCACAGGCAGCCCAGCAGGACGGCGGCTATCAGCCGGGCGCCGCGCGAGCGGGGCAGCCTCGGTGCCGGGCGGCGGTCGAGGAGTGCGGCGACCCTGCGCGGCACCGGTCCGGCCGCCGCGGCCAGCACCGCGCGCGGGCGGGCCGGGCCCGGGGCGGCGGCCCGGGAGGCGAGGGCGGCGCGGCCGATGGCGCGCGCGGCGAGCTTGCGGTCGCCCACCGCTCCGGCCGCGTACTCGTCGGCGGACCGCTCCAGGGCGTAGGCGAGCGGGTCACGCAGCGCGCGCAGCGAGGGGTGGCAGTGCGCGGCGAGTTCGGCGGCGGCCAGGAACAGGTGGTGGCGGCCGGCGAGGTGGGCCCGCTCGTGGGCGAACAGGGCTTCCCGCTCGGCGGGTTCGAGGGCGCGCAGCATTCCGGTGGTGACGACGATCCGGCCCGGACGGCCGGGCAGCGCGTAGGCGTCGGGGCTCGGGTCGCGCAGTACGGCGAGCTCGCCGGTGCCGGGCCTCAACCGGCGCCGGGCGGCGCGCAGTTCGCCGAACTGACGGCGGGCGGTGCGGACCAGCGCGGTCCCCGACACGGCGAACAGCCCGGCCGCGGCGGCCGCGGCCGGGAGGGCGAGCCAGGCCGGGAGCGCGTCGAGCGGGGCCGCCAGGTGCTCCAGCGAGGCGAAGAAGGGCAGCCGCAGCGCCCCGGCCAGCGCGAGCAGGCCCAGCGCGGCGGTCGAGCAGGCGGCGAGGCCGGTGGCCGCGACGGCGAGCAGCCAGGCGGCCGGCCGGGGCGGCAGCGCCTCGGCGAGCCGGCGCGCCGTCGGCACGGCGAGGAACGGCACGAGGAGCGGGATCCAGACGAAGAAGATCATCGGCCGTCGCCTCCGGAGTCCTCCAGGAGGGAGCGCAGCAGCTGCTCGTCCTCGTCGCTGAGCTGGGAGACGAACCGGGCCAGCACCGTGGAGCGGTCCTCCTCTTTGGCCAGCTCGGTGTGCATGCGGCGGGCTGTGAGGCCCGGCGCGTCCTCGGTGGGCGTGTACGCGTAGCCCCGCCCGGCACGCTGGCGGGTGACCGCGCCCTTCTCGTACAGCCGGGTGAGGATCGTCGTCACCGTCGTACGGGCCAGACTGCCGCCGAGCTCGGACTGGACCTCGCCGGGGGTGAGCGGCGCGTCGGCGGCCCACAGCGCGGCCAGGACGCCGCCCTCCAGCCCGCCCGCCGGCCGTCGTGCGTCCCCGTGCTCGACCTCTCCCATGGCTGTCATGGAACGCTCCTCCCGCTTCGTTCGTCTACAGTGCTGTAGACCGTCTACATCACTGTAGTCAGCAGGGCCGCGTGCATCCGCAGAACGAACGGCCCGACCACCATTATGGGAGGGCCCACTGACATGCCTGTCGCACCCCTGTTCGCAGCCGCGGCTCCGCAGGCCGTGAACGTTCTCGACGCCGGGTCGGTGCTGGCCGCGTTCGGCGCGCTCGGCATCGCCGTGGTGCTCTTCGCCGAGACCGGTCTGCTCGTCGGCTTCTTCCTGCCGGGCGACTCGCTGCTCTTCACGGCGGGCCTGCTGTGCGTGCCCGGCGGCAACGGGCCGGTGTCGCTCTCGCTGCCGCAGGTCCTGATCGCCTCGGTGGCCGGCGCACTCGTCGGCGCCCAGACCGGCTACTGGATCGGCCGCCGTGGCGGCCGCGCCCTGCTCGCCCGCAGCAAGTCCCGCAAACTGCACGAGGGTGCGGCCCGCGCCGAGGAACTGCTCGCCAAGTACGGTCACGCCAAGGCGATCATGCTGGCCCGCTTCGTGCCGATCGTCCGCACGGTGCTCAACCCGCTCGCGGGCGCCCTCGGCGTACCGGCCCGGGTGTTCGCCCTCTGGCAGATCGTCGGCGGGCTTGTGTGGTCCTGCGCGCTGGTCCTCGGCGGCTACGCGCTCGGCTCGTCCGTGCCGAACATCGACCACTATCTGCTGCCGCTCGTCGCGCTGGTCGTGGTGGTCTCGCTGATTCCGGTCGCCCTGGAAGTCCTGCGCGCCCGCCGCGCCCGTACCACGACCCCCGAGGACGCCCGCTGATGCACTTCGACGACGGGCTGTACACCTGGATCACCGACCTGGCGCACCGCGCGCCCGGGCCGCTGGACACGCTGATCTCGGTCTGGTCGGACTACGGGCTCGCGCTGTTCGCCGTGCTGATGGTCGCCTCCTGGTGGCGGGCCCGCCCGCTCGGCAGTACCCGCACCGCCATGGCACTGGCCGCTCCGCTCATCGTGGTCGCGGCCTATGTCATAAACGACCTGTTCAAGATGGCCGTCCACGAGCAGCGCCCGTGCCAGACCCTGCACACGGTGACCGTCGAGGCCTGCCCGCCGCTCGGCGACTGGTCGTTCCCCAGCAACCACGCGGCGATCGCGGCCGCCGCGGCCGTCGCGATCCTCCTCACCGACCGCACGCTGGGCAAGATCGCGGTTCCCGCCGCGCTCCTCATGGGCGCCTCGCGGGTCTGGATCGGGGCGCACTACCCGCACGACGTGGTGATCGGCCTGCTGGTCGGTGCGGCCGTCGCCGCCATCCTCATGCCTGCCGCCCGCCGCGCCGCGCCCTTCGTGGAACGGCTCGGTGACACCCGGCTGCGGCCGCTGGTGACCTCTCGATGACGAAGGCCCGGCGCACGGGCACGGCGGCCTGCGTGCTGCTTCTGCTCCTCGTGCCGCTCACGGTGCTGGTCGCCGTGCGGCACGGGGCGCCGCTGCCCGGCGACCTGGCCCTGCACCGTTGGCCCCTCGACCACCGCCCGCCGGTCGCCGTGGCCACCGCCCGCGCCGTCACGGCGACCGGCACCGGCGTCCTCCCCTACGTTTTGGCCGTCGCCGCGGGCCTGATCGCGGGCCACGACAGCAAACAGCGCTGGTACGCGGCGGCCGGAGCCCTCGCGGTGCTGGCCCTCGGCCAGGCGGTGCGGTACGGCCTGATGGCGGTCGTCGCCCGGCCGCGCCCGGCCGCCCTCGACTGGGCGACCACGGCTTCCGGCCACTCCTTCCCCTCGGGGCACGCCGCCACGGGCGCGCTCACCGCCGGACTGCTCGTCTGGGCGGTGCTGACCCGGTCCCGCTCCTCGGCCGCCCGCGTCACGGTCGCTCTGCTCCTGCTGTGGGCGGCGGCCGTCGGCCTGTCCCGGATCTATCTCGGCGTGCACTGGGCGAGCGATGTGCTGGGCGGCTGGCTGTTCGCCTCGCTCTGGCTCTGCCTCGCGGCCCTGGCCACGGCTCCTCTCATACGGACCCACATGGCGGGCCCCGAGGCCCTCACCGAACCGGCCGCCCGGCGGGACTGACAGCGGTCCCACCGAGCGGGGACGACCTTCAACCACCTTGTCCGGAAAGGGGGTTGACTGGATCCCGTCCCTGAACTCCTTGTGGACGGCCCGTGTTCACGCCACCGGGGTTCAGCAGGCGGCCATGCAGGCCTCGCAGTAGCGGTCGGCGTTGGTCAAGTCCGACTTCATCGGCGTCGCCGCCTCGTGTCGGCCGAGGCTGCGTCCGCACAGGGTGGTGGGGTCCTCGGCGCTCATGACGTGCCACAGGAGGGTGTCGCGGGCCTCCGCACCCGCCCGGTCGAGAACCGCTTCCGCTCGCAGTTCACGCATGGTCTGCTCCCTCCGCCCCGGCTGCACCGGGGCCGCTTTCCGCTGTGAGTGCTGAAGATCCGAGGCCTGAGGATCCGAGTGCTGAAGGCCCAGGGGGTGTCCCCGCCGGCGTTCACGGCCGCGCGGAGCCGGCGCCGTCACTTCCAGCAGACCCCGCGGCCCGCGTGCCCGCCTCTCGGTGACGCCCGGACCGCCGCGCCGGATCCGGCGTGTCGCACTTGACGGCATACATCGCCGCAGGGTGCGGCGGTCAGCCCGGATCCGGGCAAAATGCCGCGCCGGGCGCCCGAACGAGTGACCGCCGAGGCCCCGGCCGTCAACTCCGCACCCTTTACGCCACCTTGACACCCACGCCTCGCGCCGCCTTGAAGAAGGCGTTCCAGCCGCCCGGAGGCGCCTGTCCGACCTCCAGGCCGCGCAGCCTGTCCAGCACCCTCGGGTCCTGCACATCGAGCCAGTCCACGAACTGGCGGAACGACACGAGACGTACGTCCTTCTTGCCCGCCATCCCCTTCAGCGCTTCCTCGACGGCGTCCATATAGATGCCTCCGTTCCACTCCTCGAAGTGGTTGCCGATGTAGAAGGGCGCGCGATTCGTCTCGTACGCGCGCCTGAAGCCCTGCAGATACGAGGCGGTGGCCTGTTCCCGCCAGCCGGGATAGCGCGAGGGCATGCCCCTGGTGGTGTTCTTCGACTGGTTGGCGAGGATGTTGTAGTCCATCGACAGGACCTCGAAGGAGTGCCCGGGGAACGGGATGCCCTGCAGCGGAAGATCCCATACTCCCTGGCGCTTCCCGGGCCACTTCTGGCGGCCGCCGGGCGATGAGGCGTCGTAGCGCCAGCCCAGTTCCTTCACGATGGGCAGCAGGTTTTCCTGACCGAGCAGGCACGGCGTACGGCCGCCGATGAGCTCCTTGCGGTAGTCGAAGGGCAGCGGGTCGGCGTCGTGCCAGCCGGTGTTGGTACGCCATTCGGTGACGAAGGAGACCGCCTGCTCGACCTCACTGCGCCACTGGGAGGCGGTCCAGTCGGCGACGGAACCCGAGCCACCGCAGAAGTGGCCGTTGAAGTGGGTACCGATCTCATGGCCGTCGGCCCAGGCCTGCCGGGTGTACTTCAGCGTCTCCTTGAGGTGCGGATCGGTGAGGTAGCCGATGTCCGAGGCGCCCACGGGGTTGTTCGGCGGCCGGTACAGGCTCTTCTTCGACTCGGGCAGCAGGTACAGCCCGGAGAGGAAGAACGTCATGCCCGCCCCGTGATTCCTGGCCAGTTCGAGGAAGCGCGGGAAGAGGCCGGTGCCGATCTCACCCGCACCGTCCCAGGAGAAGATCACGAACTGGGGCGGGGTCTGGCCGGGTTCGAGCGGAACTGGCTTGTCCGGCTGGTTCGGCTGCTTTCCGGTGTCCGCCGTCGAACCGTCACCGATCAGTCTGGCCTGCCGTTTTGCGGGCGCCACTCCCTCCCCACGAGCCGGCTGACCGGGCCGTCCCATGCCCTCATCGCCTGCCGAGCCGCATCCGGCGAGCCCCGCCGCGGCGACCGCCCCAAGTCCCGCGCCCAGCAATCCCCTTCGACCGATGTCCCGCATGCCTGCTCCCGTCACTCATCAAAGCGGACCTCTGATGTGTAGACCGCAGAGCCCTGAATTAACCCAATATCAGATGATATTGGGCCGCCCGCCCGTCACTTCGGCATCACCATCACCACGCGTGACCAACCTTTGACTCTCCGTAGACCATCCGACAGACATGGCTTGGATCCAGCCACTCCCACCTCGGGCGCCCACCCCGTTCAACTCACGCCAGCCGAGCCACTCTTCCCCCATTCATGTCATCTTGACGATAACGCGAAATCTCAATATCGTCATTGAGACGAAAAGAAAGGGGTTCCGCCATGGCCGACATCTCCCGGCGCTTCGGCTGGCGCCATCTGCGCTCCGCGCCCACCGCTCATGTCCGGCATCACAAGAACGGCCGTCCCGCCCACGACGGCGCCGGGCTGAGCTTCTGGTTCCGGCCGCTGAGCGCCGCTCTCTCCGAAGTGCCGGTCAACGACCGGGAACTGGCCATGGCCTTCCACGCCCGCACCCGCGACTTCCAGGACGTCACCGTGCAGGCGACCGTCACCTACCGGATCACCGAGCCGGGCAGGGCCGCCGACCGGCTCGACTTCTCCATCGACCCGGACACCGGGGTCTGGCGCGGCGACCCTCTGGAGCAGTTGTCGACCCTGCTGACCGAGACGGCCCAGCAGCACGCCCTCGACGTGCTCACCCGCACCCCGCTCTCGGCCGCGCTCGCCGACGGTGTCGCCGCGGTACGGGAGCGGATCTCGGCCGGTCTCGCGGCGGAGGCCCGGCTGCCCACGACCGGCATCGAGGTGGTGGCCGTACGGGTCGTCGCGATCCGCCCCGAGCCCGAGGTGGAGCGGGCGCTGCGCACGCCGGCCCGGGAGCAGATCCAGCAGGATGCGGACCGGGCGACGTACGAGCGGCGGGCCGTGGCGGTGGAACGCGAGCGGGCCATCGCCGAGAACGAACTGGCGAGCCGAATCGAACTGGCCCGGCGCGAGGAGGAGTTGGTGGAGCAGCGCGGCACCAACACCCGCCGGGAGGCGGAGGAGGAAGCGGCGGCGGACGCGGTGCGCGCCGAAGCGGAGGCCGCCCGCACGGTGCGGCTCGCGCAGGCCCAGGCGGAAGCGGCCCGCGCGTCGGGCGAGGCGCGGGCGGGCGCGCAGGCGGCCTGGCTCCGGGTGCACGGCGAGGCGGACGCGGCCACGTTGCACGCCCTGGCCGCAACCCGGCTGGCCGAGAATCTGCCCCGCATCGACAGCCTCACCCTGTCCCCCGACGTACTCACCGCGCTGGTCGCCCGGCTCGGCCGGGGTGAACGGCCGTGAGTCTGGCCCCGCGAGCGGTGTTGGTCCATCGCACCTCGGAGTACGAGGAGTTGCTCACCAGACACGGCACGTACGGCCAGGCGGAGTTCTTCCTCTCCTCTCGGGGGCGCGGCATCCGCGAGGTCGCCGAACGCCATCACCGGGTGCGGCGGGCCCTCGCCGATGTGGCGGCGGCGGTGCCTTCGCAGTGGCGGCAGGCCCGGGTCGAGCGCGCCGACCTCCACCGTTTCCTGTTCGCCGCCGAGGACGTGGTCGTGGTGGTCGGGCAGGACGGTCTGGTCGCCAACGCCGCCAAGTACCTGTCGGGGCAGCCGGTGATCGGCATCGACACCGAGCCGGGGCGCAACCCCGGGGTCCTGGTGCGCCACCAGCCGTCCGTGGCGGCGGCGCTGCTGCCCGCGGCGGCCTCGCGCGGCTGCGCGGTCGAGGAACTCACGATGGTGGAGGCGGTCACCGACGACACCCAGCGCCTGCTCGCCCTCAACGAGATCTACCTCGGCGCCCCGGGCCATCAGACCGCCCGTTACCGCATCGCCGCCGAAGCCCCGGACGCCGCCGAGGCACAGGCCTCCTCCGGTGTCCTGATCGGCACGGGCACGGGGGCCACCGGCTGGCTGCGCTCGCTGTGGCGCCAGCGTGAGAGCGCTCCCGTCCTGCCGTCCCGCGCGGATCCCCGCCTGGTGTGGTTCGTGCGCGAGGCGTGGCCCTCGCCCGTCACCGGAACCTCGCTGGTCGAGGGAGAGTTGTCGCGCTCGCAGCGGCTCCGGATCACCGTCGAGTCCGACCGTCTGGTCGCGTTCGGCGACGGCATGGAGGGCGATGCGCTGGATCTGACCTGGGGTCAGTCGGTGAGCGTGGGCGTCGCGGACACGGCGCTGCGGTTGGTGGTCTGAGAACGCCGAGAGCGCTCAGAACGCTGAGACCCCTGTGATTGCTGAGCACTCTGAGTACAAGGATCGGCTGCGCGGCCGCGCGTCAGCAGGCCGTGACGGCCGATTGTCAGTGCCGTACGGCATCGTGATGGTGAGCCCGTACTGCCGAGGGAAGGCTGCCGATGACCGCCACCGTTGTGATGACGTCCCATGAACGCTCCGCCGCTCAGGCCTATCTGCGGCTGCTGAGCACCGTGCGCGCCGCCCTCGACTCGCCCGCGGACCGGCCGCAGGGCCCGCTCGCCCTGGAGGGCGTGATCGCGGAAGCGGACGAGGCGCTCGCGCTGGCTGGCCTCGCGGGCAACGAGGAGGCGCTGTTCACCCTCGTCGGCAGCCTGCATGGCGGCGGGGCGCCCGCACAGGGGCGGCCCCGCCGGTGACCCGGCAGCCGCGGGCCGGTGTGCCGGCGCTTGAGGCTGTGTCGGCGCCGGCGGCCGGGTCAGCGCTTGAGGCTGACGCCGCCGTACATCGCGACCTCGTCGGGCAGTGCGTCCTCGCCCGCTTCCGGGCGCCATCGCGAGCACGAGACGACCCCGGGGTCGAGCAGCTCAAGTCCCTCGAAGAACTGGGCCACTTGCTCCGGGGTGCGCTGGGTCAGCTTCGGCGTGCCGTGCTCGTTCCAGAACGCCACGGCGGCGTCCACATCGGGCATGGCCGGGCTGGTGATGGTGTGCGACAGCACGAGGTGGCTGCCCGCCGGGAGCTCCTTCATCAGCTCGCGTACGAGCCGGCGCGCCTCGGTGTGGTCCGGGATGAAGATGACGACGCCGAGCAGCATCAGCGCGACCGGCCGGCTCAGATCGAGGGTCTTCGCCGCATGTTCCAGGATCGCGCCGGCGTCGCGCAGATCAGCGTCGAGGTAGTCCGTGCGGCCTTCGGGGGTGCTGGTGAGCAGGGCCCGGGCGTGCGCGAGGACGAGCGGGTCGTTGTCGACGTAAACGACGCGGGCGTCCGGCGCGAGCCGCTGGGCCACCTCATGGGTGTTGTCGGCGGTGGGCAGCCCGGTGCCGATGTCGAGGAACTGGCGCACCCCACGGTCGGCCACCAGATGGCGCACGGCCCGCCCGAGGAACAGCCGGTCGGCGAGCGCGTAGTCGCCGATGCCCGGGTGGAGCGACCGGATCTGGTCCCCGACCTCGCGGTCCACGGGGTAGTTGTCCTTGCCGCCGAGCCAGTAGTTCCAGATCCGGGCGGTGTGCGGCTGCGCGGTGTTGATGCGGTCGCGCACATGGTCGGGCGTCGAGGCGGGTGCGGGGTTCTCGGTCACGGGTGTCTCTCCTGGCGTTCTGGAGGTGCGGCGCTGCGTCAACGGCCAATCTAGGTACTGGCGTTGCGATCTGTCACAGAGACCCCGCCGCCGCACACCCGCATCCCGGGAACTCGCGCCCGGCCAGTCCTGAGCTACTCCCCGAGCCGCGCCGGAATCTCCTGCCAGCCGAACGCTATGAACGAGGGGACCTGCCTCAACTCCTCGCACTTGACGGCGAGTTCGAGGTCCGGGAAGCGGTCGAAGAGTGCCGGGAGCGCGGTGAGGGCTTCCATTCTGGCGAGCGGGGCGCCGATGCACCGGTGCACTCCGATACCGAAGGCCAGATGGTCGTCGGCGCCGCGCGCGACGTCGAAGGAGTCCGCCCCGGCGCCGTAGTGTGCCGGGTCGAGGCCCGCCGCCGCGTAGGTCGTGATGATGGCGTCGCCCGCGGGGACGGTGACGCCGTCGACCGTGATGTCCGTGACCGCGAACCGCAGCGGGAGGCTGGCGATCGACGGCTGGACCCGCAGGGTCTCGTCCACGACGGCGTCCCAGCTCGTCTCTCCCGAGCGGACGGCCGCGAGCTGGCCCGGGTGGCCGAGGAGCGCCACGACGGCGTTGCCGATGAGGTTCACCGTGGTCTCGAACCCGGCCCCGATGACCAGGAGCAGGGTGTGGACCAGCTCCTGCTCACTGAGCCGGTCCCCGTCGTCGTTGCGCACCTTGATGAGTTCGGTCGTCATGTCGTCGCCGGGCCGCTCCCTCTTGTAGGCGACGAGCGCGGGCAGCACGGTGGCGATCTGCTCCTGCACGAAGGCGGCGTGCCGGGGGGTCGGGTCGGAGGTGTCCATGATGGCGGCGATCAGCCGGCCGGTGGACTCCGTCAAGTGCCCCGGCACACCGAAGAGTTCGCAGATCAGGCGCATCGGCAGCGGGTGGGCGTAGCCCGCCTTGAGGTCGACGGGCCCGCCGGAGGCGGCCGCTTCGGCGAGGCCGTCGAGGAGTTCGGCGGTGATCTCCTCGACCCGGCTCCGCATCGCCTCGGTGCGCCGCGCCGTGAAGCTGGGGGCGACCAGCTTGCGCAGCCGGGCGTGGTCGGGACCGTACGTGGAGAGCATGTTGATCACGCCGACCCACCCCAGGATCCAGCCCCAGTCGGGGTGTTGGCCCAGTTCCGGGAAGAGCGACCAGTGCTTGCGCGGGTCCTTGCTGACGCGGGGGTCGAGGATCAGCGCCTTGAGGGTGTCGTAGCCGGTGGGCGCCCAGGCGGGGATGCCGCCGGGCAGCGTGATGGGCACGATCGGCCCGAGCGCGCGCAGCCGGGCGCTCTCGGCGGCTATGTCCTTACCGAACGGGTCGAGGGGCACACGGGTCAGCGCGGTCATCCTCTGTCACTTCCCGACTGGATGGGTGATTAACCTGCCAAGTAAACAATGGCATTGACCGCTGTTGCGCCGCTTTTGGCCGATCCCGTACGCAATCCCGTGTACCACCACCCCGCCCGCACCGCGTCCCCTCACGCCCCTTCCAGCGCCTCCGCGACCAGCCGCAGGAAGGCCGCGTGAGCTCGGGCGCTGCACGGGGACTCCGGGTTCCAGGCAAGGACGCGGGCCCCGCTCTCCAGGGCGCGCCACGACGGGTCGGGCCGCAGCACCTCGAGTGGGGCGGCGTTCGACCGCACGTCCGCGAGGACGATGGCGGGGCGCAGTTCGGCCGCCTCGCGCCACCCGGTCGTGGACCAGTTGGCGCCCGCGTCCTCACCCGGCTCGATCAGGTCGACTCCGTACGCCGCGAGGTCCCGCAGCTCGGGCCAGGCCCGGGGCCTGGCGAGGTGGACCTGGTCCGGGCTCGCGGCGGACAGCGCGAGGACCCGCGGCCGGGGTGCCCGCGCGGCGGCCGCTCGCAGGCGGGCCTCGGCGGCGGCCAGCTCGGCGGTGTCCTGCGGCGCGGCCCCCAACGACCGCGCCAGATCGGCGAATCGGCCCCGCACCTGAGCCGGGGTGCGGGCCTGGCCCACGTCCAGGACGACCACCGGAACCTGCTCCTCCAGATGCTTGGCCGTCTCGGGGTCGAGCCCGTACACCTGGCCGCCGCCATAGCTGACCGCCACGACGAGCTCCGGTCCTGCGCCCAGCAGCGTCTCGGCGCCGAGGTCCGCACCCGCTCCCAGGTAGCCGACCTCGTCCAGCGGCAGCGCCCCGGACTTGGCGAGGTCGGGATCCGGGCCGTCGTGGAAGGACCCGAACAGCGCCACCGGACGTATCCCCAGGTCCCAGAGCGTGGCACCGGCCTGTATGTAGGCCACCACACGGGACGGGGGTGCCGCCGCCGTCGACAGCTGTCCGCGGTCGTCCGAGAATCGCCAGGCCGTCTTCTCCATCACGTCATCCGCCCCCAATGCGGTCGCGTTGCCGGCTCGTACGAAGCCGTACCCCGCTTCCCTGCCCAACGCCCGGGCGCATCACCCTTGTTCCCCGCCCGGACCCATCGAGGCCCAACTCCCCTACACATCAGTCTTGTTCGGTGCCCGAGTCGTGGTTCGCCGTTCGCACGACGATGGCCCCGGCCTGGAGGCCGGGGCCAGGGTGACATCGCGTACGAGCTACTGGCCGGTGCTGCGGAACCTCCGGTAGAGGACCGCGCCGCCCAGGAGCAGGGCCGCGGACGCGGGAATGGCGTAGCCGAGTCCGTCGGCGCCGGTGTGGGCGAGGACAGCGCCCTGCGTCGCGGAGACGGAGGACGCCTCCTGGGTGGGCGCGGCCTGGGTGGGCGCGGCCGGGGCCGGAGCCGGTACCACCGGCGCGGGCGGCGTGGCGCGGTGGTGCGGAGCCGGCGCGGAGTGGTTTGTGGAGGTGTTGCCGACGGCCGGGTTACCCACCCCGACGACGCTGACCGAGTTCCCGCTGACGTTCACCGGGAGATCGACCGGCAGCTGGAGCCCGTTGCCGGAGAGCACCCCGGGCGAATCCTTTGCCACGCCAATCGCGGAGGCACCACCGCCGTTGCCCGCGTGCGAGGAGCCCCGCTCGCCGTCGTGGTGGGCGGAGGAGGCGTTGACGCACGTGTTGCCCGCGGCGGGGTTGAGAAGACCGAGCACGTCGACGGTGTTTCCGCACGCGTTGACCGGGACGTCCACCGGAAGCTGGATGGCGTTGCCCGCCAGCAGTCCCGGGGAGCCTTCGGCGCTGCCGGCGGCGTCCGAGTCCGCGAACGCGTAACCGGTCGCGGCCAGCACGCCGCCCGTGGCCACCGCGGTGACCAGGCCTTTCATGGCGACCCGTCTCATGGGTTCCTGCCTTCCGGAGTCTGTCGCGGGACACTCGCCCGCACCACCATCAACGCGGAACATGCCTGAAGGGTTATGCCCGATACGCCCTTCACCCCATACGAGTGGCCCGCTTATCGATTCCGTCAGGAAAGGTAAGCTTTATTCTTTATCTACCAATATGCGGGCCCGCGACAAGGCGCCGTACACCTGGTCGAATGGGGCAGGGGGCGGCCCCTGGCCAGCGCGTGCCCCATGGCAGGATCGTCCGAAGGTCGGCGGGGAGTCCCTGGCCGGGGCGGGTCTGGGGGTTGATGGTGAGCGGCGACACGGAAGCCCGGGTACGAGCGGGAGAGCCGGAATCGGCCCCCGCGGAGGTTCGGCGACCCGTTGCCGCTCCGGAGACCGAACGGCTCGGCGCGGGCGAACGGAGCCTCAAGCGGTTCGCACGCTTCCTCGGACGGAACCTGCGCCGCGAGTTCCGCGCCATCGTCGTGGAGCCGGCCCGCGCACTGGTGCGGCGCGGCGTGCCCGGCGTCCTGCTTGCGATCCTCGCGTCCGCGGCGGTGCTCCTGTTGCACCAGGTGGACCAATCGCGGACCGGCGCGACGCTGGTGCGGCTCACCTCGCACGTGCGGGGCGACGTGTCGCTCCCCGTCGTTCTGCTGCGCACCCCCCTCTCCCTGTTCGTCCCCGCCCGCAACCTGGCGGCCTGGCCGGGCATACCCGTCCTGTTCCTCTGCGTGGCACTGGCCCAGCTGGTGCTCGGGCGCACCCGGACCGTGCTGGTGGCGTACGCCGTGTCGCTCGCGGGCACGCTCAGCGCCCGGGTCATGATCGCGGCGGGGCCCCAGTGGTGGGGGCTGCCGCCCGAAGCGGCCCATGTCATCGACACCGGGTCCTCCGCGGCGGTGGTCGGCCTCTTCGCCCATATCGCCACGGTGAAGCGGGCGCCCGTCCTGTTCCTGATCGCCGTCGTGCCGACCGTCGTCAGAGCCTTCGAGAAGCCGAACCTGGCGGGCCGCGAACACATCGTGGCCATCACCGTCGCCGTACTCCTGGGCCTCCTCGCCACCCGCAGGACCGGCCGGACCGCCCTCCCCGATCCGGCTCACTCGTCTTCGTAATTGCGGCTGCAAGCCACCACGCCCGCCACATCGGCGAACCGGGCCGTCAGGACGCCTGGGTCACCGCGGCCGACCGTCGAGACCAGGACCTCGGCCACGTCCCCCGTGCCGCCCGCCCTGACCATCTGCAGTCCGGCGACGGTGAACCCGCCGCGCTCGCACTGCTCCAGGAGTTCCTGCAGGAGCCCCGGCCGCTGCTCGTACGCGATCCGGAAGGTCAGCGCCAGCGACCGCATGGCCGGCAGCCGGTGGACCAGCGGGCGGACCGCGTACGCGGCGACGAAGTACGCGGCGGTCGCCAGTATCGCGAGCAGGGGAAGCCCCGCCGCGGCGGCCGCGCCCACCGCCGCCGCCAGCCAGATCGTCGCCGCCGTGGTGAGCCCCTGGACCGAACCCCGGTGCACGAAGATCACCCCGGCGCCGATGAAGCCGACCCCGGAAACGATCTGCGCCGCCACCCGGGACGGGTCGAGCGCGATGGTCCCGGCGTGCAGGACGTCGCTGAACCCGTACTTGCTGACCAGCGTGAACAGCGCCGCACCCACGCCGACCGTGGTGTACGTCCGCAGGCCCGCGGCCTTCTGGCGGATCTCCCGCTCCAGACCGATGGCCGCGGAGAGCAGGAACGCCAGCCCGAACTCACCGACCTGCAGCCAGCCCTGCCCGCTCGGCTCCAGGACCCCCGCCGTCAGCAGCGCCATCCCACGCCCCTTCCAACCCGGACTTCCCCATCGGCATGAATAGGCTTCCCTTACTTCCCCTACCCATACAGTCACATTCCATGACGCGCCGCCTGTCCGCCGAACCCGGCCCGCCCGTGACCGAAAACGAGCAGAGGCCGTATCGGAATGTTCCGATACGGCCTCTGCATGTACGACTCTTTCGAGTCGGGACGACAGGATTTGAACCTGCGACCCCTTGACCCCCAGTCAAGTGCGCTACCAAGCTGCGCCACGTCCCGGTGCCCGTCTGACCTGGGGTTTCCCCCGGCCGTTCGTGCATGAGAACCATACCGCACTCCGGGCCCCGATCAGGAACGGGGGACAATCGGCGCATGGAGAGTTCTGCACGCCGGGATCGTGACGCCGAGGGACGGGCGCGCAACGCCCGGCCCAGGGACGGGCTTGGCCGGCCGCTGCCCTATGGAGCGGAGGGGGTGGCACGGCAGCCGGAAGGAGTGGCTCGCTCGCCCGAGGAGACGCTCCGCGAGGCGCAGCGGCTGCTGGACGCGGGAATGCCGTTCCACGCGCACGAGGTGTTCGAGGACGCCTGGAAGACGGGGCCCGCCCAGGAGGAGGCGCTGTGGCGGGGGTTGGCGCAGCTCGCGGTGGGGCTCACACATGCGGCGCGCGGCAACGCGACGGGCGCGGCTTCCCTCCTTGAGCGGGGCACGGGTTCGCTGGCCCGGTACGCGGAACAGGGCGGCGTACCGACGTACGGCCTCGATCTCGGTGAACTCGCCGCATGGGCACGGGAGTTGACGAACCGCCTGCCGGGTCCGGTGGACGCGGCGGCCGAGGCTCCCGCTCTCAGGCGCTGAGCAGGACCACTTCGAGGGCGCGGGGGCCGTGGACGCCCTCCACCCGGTCGAGTTCGATGTCGCTGGTGGCGGACGGGCCCGAGATCCAGGTCAGCGGGCGGGTGGGGTCCAGGCGGGACATGGCCTGCGGTACGGACGCGACGACCTGGTCCGGGACCCGTACGACGCAGATGTGGTGGTCGGGGACGAGCGTGATGCGGCGGCGTCCCTGGGCTGGTCCGCCGTCCAGGACGATGGTGCCGGTCTCGGCGATGGCCAGGGCGCAGCCGGTGACGACGGCGGCCACGGCGTCGAGTTCGGCGGCCGTGGTCTGCGCGGTGTCGTCGACGCGCACGGCGGCGGCGGAGCCCAGCCACTCGGGCGGCAGCCCCGCCGGCACCAGGACGCTCGCGGACCCTCGTGCGGCGAGGAGCCGCGCCACGAGGGGCCCGACCCCGGCCGGGTCCGTGCGATGCACGGTCGCGCGGTAGTCGGCGAGGTTCTCGTGCAGCAGGTCGAGTACGGCCGCCGGGTCGTCCGGGGTGTGGCTCGTCAGGTAGTCGCGGGTGACGGCGGGGGCGGCGGGGGCGCCGTCCACGGCGGCTCGGACCCGGGCCAGGATGCGGTCGCGTGAGCTCATGAGCGGTTCTTCTTCCACCAGTCCCGGAAGGGTTCTTCGGGGAATGCGGGCAGGTCGCGGCTGTCGGTCCAGGCCGTCGCGCCGGGCGGCCGCTTCGGGTGCAGCCCGCGGGTCCTGGCCGCCGCCCGCTCCCCCGCGGCCAGCACCCGCGGACGGTCCATGGCCCAACTCGCCGCCTTCATCGCGGCCTTCTCCAGGCAGTGCCCCGGGCCGCCCTGTTCGGCGACCTTCTCGCGGAGGTGGACCAGGACCTCCGGGATGTCGATGGCGACCGGGCAGACCTCATAGCAGGCGCCGCAGAGTGACGAGGCGTACGGGAGTGAGGCGTCGATCTCGCTTGTGGTGCCGCGGAGTTGAGGGGTGAGGATGGCGCCGATCGGGCCGGGGTAGACCGAGCCGTACGCGTGGCCGCCCGCCCGCTCGTACACCGGGCACACATTGAGGCAGGCCGAACAGCGGATACAGCGCAGCGCCTGCCGGCCCACCTCGTCGGCCAGTGCGTCGGTGCGGCCGTTGTCGAGCAGCACGAGGTGGAACTCCGCCGGACCGTCGCTGTCGGCCGTGCCGGTCCACATGCTGGTGTACGGGTTCATCCGCTCGGCCGTCGAGGAGCGTGGCAGGGTCTGGAGGAAGACCTCCAGGTCCTGCCAGCTGGGGACCACCTTCTCGATGCCGACGACCGAGATCAGGGTCTCGGGCAGGGTGAGGCACATCCGGCCGTTGCCCTCGGACTCGAAGACGACCAGCGTGCCGGTCTCGGCGACCATGAAGTTGGCGCCCGACACCCCCACCTTCGCCCGCAGGAACTTCTCCCGCAGGTGCAGGCGGGCTGCTTCGGCGAGATCGGCCGGCGCATCGGTGAGACCGTCCGGAGCTGCCCTGCCCCAACTCCCCATCTTCTCAAGGAAGATGTCGCGGATCTCGCCCCGGTTGCGGTGAATGGCGGGGACCAGGATGTGGGACGGCCGGTCGTCGCCGAGCTGGACGATGAGCTCGGCGAGGTCGGTCTCGTACGCGTGGATGCCTTCGGCGGCGAGCGCTTCGTTGAGGCCGATCTCCTGAGTCGCCATCGACTTGACCTTCACCACCTCGCTCTCACCGGTGGCTCTGATCAGATCGGCGACGATCCGGTTGGCCTCGTCCGCGTCGGCGGCCCAGTGCACGGTGCCGCCGGCCGCGGTGACCGACTCCTCCAACTGCACGAGATAGCGGTCAAGATGGCGGAGCGTATGGTCCTTGATGCACTTGCCCGCCTCGCGCAGCTGCTGCCAGTCGGCGAGTTCGGCCACCGCCTTGGCGCGCTTGTCGCGGATGGTGTGGGTGGCGTGGCGCAGATTGGCGCGCAGGGTGGTGTCACGTACGGCGTCGTGTGCGGCCTTGGGAAACGCAGGCATGCCGATGAAGGTGCCGCTCATACGTGGGGCTCCGCTTCCGTACTGACAAGGATCTCGGCGATGTGCAGCGCCCGCAGCGGGGCGTCCTGGCGGTGGAGGATGCCGCCGATGTGCATCAGGCAGGAATTGTCGGCGCCGCACAGCACTTCCGCGCCGGTCGATACGGCGTTGCGCACCTTGTCCGTGCCCATCGCGGCCGATACATCGGGGTTCTTCACGGCGAAGGTGCCGCCGAACCCGCAGCACTCGTCGGCACCCGGGAGTTCGCGCAGCTCCAGGCCCTTCACGGCGTCGAGCAGTCTGCGGGGGCGCTCGCCCAGACCGAGTGCGCGCAGGCCGTGGCAGGAAGGGTGATAGGTGACGGTGTGCGGGAAGTACGCGCCCACATCGGTCACTCCGAGCACATCGACGAGGAACTCGGTCAGCTCGTACATGCGCGGCCCCAGCGATTCCGCGATCTCCGCCAGCTCGGCGCCGCGTCCCTCGGCGGCCGCCTTGCGGGCGATGCGCGGGTAGTTGTCGCGGACCATCGCCGCACAGGAGCCGGACGGGGTGACCACGTGGTCGTAGCCCTCGAAGACCCGGCCCATCCGACGCACCAGGGGCTCGGTCTCGTGCCGGTAGCCGGTGTTGAATTGCGGCTGCCCGCAGCATGTCTGCCCGGCGGGGAACTCGACCTCCACCCCGAGCCGCTCCAGGAGCTTCACCGTCGCGATGCCGGTGGCCGGGTACACCGCGTCATTGACGCAGGTGACGAAGAGTGCGACTCGCATGGTCGGAGGATATGCCGCACCGGGAGCGCGCGGTAGGACCGTGATCGGTTCACCAGACGAGTGGCAGTTCCTCCGGGGAGCGGTGGATCAACGTGGGCCGCATGGCGACCGGTCTGTCCTCCGCCAGGTGCAGTCCCGGCAGCCGCGAGGTGAGCTGCTCCAGGGTGATCCGCAGCTGTTCGCGGGCCAGTTGGGAGCCGGGGCAGCCGTGCACGCCGTACCCGAAGGCGAGATGGCGGGCCGGAGTGCGGGTGACGTCGAAGACGTCGGGCCGTTCATGGCGGCTGGGGTCGCGGTTGGCCGAGCCGTACGCGACGAACACCACGGTCCCGGTGGGCAGTTCGGTGCCGGACAGGACGACGGGGCGGGTCGTGACGCGGCGGAAGCCCTGGATCGGGCTGTCGTAGCGGGCGGCTTCCTCGACGGCGGCGGGAATCAGGTCGGGCTTCTCGCAGAGCAGTTCCCACTGCGCGCGGTGGCGCATCAGATGCAGCAGTGTCGATCCGATCAGCGCGCTGGTGGTGAGGTGCCCGGCGAGCAGGAAGTTCTGCAGATGGGCGACCATTTCGTGGCGCTCGTCGAGGGTGAGTTCGCCGGCGGCCGACCCGCCGCCGGGCGCGAGCGCGGTGATCAGAGCGGTGCACAGATCGTCCTGGGGGTGGGCGCGCCGGTCCCTTACGTATGTGTCGAGGAGATGCTGCAGCGCGACCACGTCACGGGCCGCCGCGAGCTGTTCCGCCTCCTCCATCGGCCGGAACAGCAACTGCTCGGCCCGGTGGCCGCCGTGCACGGCGAGCGGGACATCTGCCGGGTCCAGGCCGATCAGCCGCCCGATCACCTCGCCGGGCAGTTGGAGCGCGTACTGCGCCATGAGTTCGGCCGAACCGCGTTCCGCGAAGGCGTCGATCAGCGCCGAGGCCCGTTCGACGGCGTACGGAACGATCGCGGCCACGTGCGACGGCGAGAGGCCGTGCACGATCGGGGCGCGCAGCCGCTGGTGCAGGGCTCCGTCGGAGCTGACCACGACGGGGCGGCCACCGAAACCCCGGCCCATCTCGGCGAGCACCGCGGGCCCCGGAAGGACGTCGGGGCGCAGCGCGTTGGCGGAGGAGAACGCTTCGGGGCGGCGCAGCACTTCGCGCACATCCGCGTCGCGGGCCACCAGCCAGGCGTCGAGCTCCGGCACGAAGGTCAGACCCTCGGCGTGCCGGGCCCGCTCATAGTGCGGATAGGGGTCGCGCTGCAGCGCGTCGAGCCGAGCGTGCTCATGCCGGTCCACAGGCCCATCGTCTACGACGTCCGGCGACATCGGAAGAGCGCCGGGCGAGCGGAAGGGGGCGGACGTGGGGGCGGACGGTGATGGGAGCGCTCTCACCGCGAGGGCTGCTTGAGAGCACTCCCGCGGGAGCGCTCTCAAGGAACCGGGGCGTACCTACCCCTCAACTCGTCCCGTCGAGTACCCCGATGAGACGGGTGACGGTCGCCGCCATCGCCTGGCGGCCGACCGTCAGGTAGGTGCGGGCGTCCACGGCTTCGGGGTGGGCGGCGAGGTAGCTGCGGATGGCGTCGGTCATGGCGATGTTCAGCGCGGTACCGATGTTGACCTTGGCGATGCCGCCGACGACCGCGGCCGACAGTGCCTGGTCCGGGACTCCGGAGGAGCCGTGCAGGACCAGCGGCACCCGCAGGGCGCCGTCAAGCCTGGCGAGCAGGGCGTGGTCCAGTTCGGCGGTGCGCGAGGTCATGGCGTGCGAGCTGCCGATGGCGACGGCGAGCGCGTCCACGCCCGACTCGGCGACGAACTGCCGGGCCTCGTCTGGGTCGGTGCGTGCGCCGGGGGCGTGGGCGTCGAGCGGCGCCTTGCCGTCCTTGCCGCCCACTTCGCCCAACTCGGCCTCGATCCACAGGCCTTGGGTGTGCGCCCAGTCGGCGGCGGCGCGCGTCGCGGCCAGGTTCTCCTCGTACGGCAGGTGGGCGGCGTCGTACATGGCGGAGCTGAATCCGGCGTCGGCGGCCTGGCGCAGGAGTTCGTCCTGCTTGACGTGGTCGAGGTGGAGCGCGACCGGTACGGAGGCGGCCTCGGCGGCCGCGGCGGCGGCGCGGGCCAGCGGCAGGACCCGGCCATAGCGGAACTTGACCACGTTCTCGCTGACTTGGAGGACGACCGGTGATGTGGCCGCCTCGGCGCCCGCGATGACCGCTTCGGCGTGCTCCAGCGTAATGATGTTGAAAGCGGCGACCGCGCGGCGTTTGACGGCGGCTTCGGCGACGAGTGTGCCGGTCCGTGCGAGTGGCATCAGTACTTCCCCTTCGCCTGCGTCATGGTGATCTCTGTCATGAGCCCGGCCGGGTCAGGCGCCGTCGAGGATGACGGAGCGGGTGAGGTGGCGCGGCCGGTCGGGGTCGAGTCCGCGGGCGGCCGCGACGGCCACGGCCAGGCGCTGGGCGCGCACGAGTTCGGCGAGCGGGTCGAGGCGGCCCTCGATCCACCGCGCGCCGGTGGCGGCCACCTGGTCGGCCAGGCCTTCGGGGGCTTCGCCGAACATCCAGGTGGCGGTGGTGGCGGTGGAGATGCTGATGGGGCCGTGCCGGTATTCCATCGCCGGGTATGCCTCGGTCCAGGACAGCGAGGCCTCGCGCATCTTCAGGGCGGCCTCCTGGGCGAGGCCGTTGGTCCAGCCGCGGCCCAGGAAGGTGAACTGGGTGCAGCCCACCAGCCCTTCGGGCAGCGGCTCGGCGAGTGCGGTGCGGGCGTCGGCCTCGGCCTGCTCGGTGTGCAGTCCGAGGTGGGCGCGGAGCAGGGTGAGGGCGGTGGTGGCGAAGCGGGTCTGGACGACCGACTCCTCGTCCGCGAAGTCGAGTACGACGATGTCGTCGGCGGCCCGCATGACCGGGGTGGCGGGGTCGGCCGTGATGGCGGTGGTACGGGTCCGGCCGCGTACCAGCGTGAGCAGGTCGAGCACCTCGGTGGTGGTGCCGGAGCGGGTCAGCGCGACGATCCGGTCGTAGGAGCGTCCGGCGGGGAATTCGGAGGCGGCGAAGGCGTCGGTCTCGCCGAGGCCGGAGCCTTCGCGGAGCGCGGCGACGGCCTGCGCCATGAAGAAGGAGGTGCCGCAGCCGACGACGGCGACGCGTTCGCCGGGGGCCGGCAGGGCGTCCTTGTGCCGGACGGCCAGTTCGGCCGCCCGCTTCCAGCATTCGGGCTGACTGCTCAGTTCGTTCTCGACATGGCTCATGCCGGGCTCCCACCCTCTGGATCTGACGCGTTCCCATGCTTGTTTATGCAAAATATAGCTCGATTTCGAGCACAATCAAGCATTCAAGGGTGCGCTAAGGTCATTACGGACGGTTACCGGTACGAAGAACGGAGGGTGCGGATGTCGCGCGACGCCCGCTGGCAGGCACTGCTCGAACTCCTCGTGGAGCAGGGCCGCCTCGACGTCGACGAGGCGGCGGCGGCCCTCGGGGTGTCGGCAGCGACGATCCGCCGCGACTTCGACCAGCTCGCCGAGCAGCAGATGCTGGTGCGCACCCGGGGTGGCGCGGTCGTCCACGGCGTCTCCTACGAGCTGCCCCTGCGCTACAAGACGGCGCGGCAGGCCTCGGAGAAGCAGCGGATCGCGAAGGCGGTGGCGGCTCTGATCGCCCCGGGCGAGGCGGTCGGCCTGACGGGGGGCACCACGACGACGGAGGTCGCCCGCGCGCTGGCCGTGCGCCCCGAACTGGCTGCCGGATCACCGGCGTTGACGATCGTGACCAATGCGCTCAACATCGCGAACGAACTCGCGGTGCGCCCGCAGTTCAAGATCGTGGTGACGGGCGGGGTGGCCCGTCCGCAGTCGTACGAGCTCACGGGGCCGCTCGCGGGCGGGGTGCTGAACCAGATCACGATGGATGTGGCGGTGCTCGGCGTCGGCGCCTTCGATGTGACGCACGGGGCATCGGCGCACGACGAGGACGAGGCCGGCATCAACCGCCTGCTGTGCGAGCGGGCCGAGCGGGTCATCGTGGCCGCGGACTCCACGAAGCTGGGCAAGCGCACGTTCGCCCGGATCTGTGCGACGGCCCAGGTCGGCACGCTGGTCACCGACACGGCCGTGTCCGAGGAGACGGCCGCGTCGTTCACCGAGGCCGGGGTACGAGTCCTCGCGGTGTGACTGCTGGCGGGGACGGTGGCGGGCGCCAACACCGGGGCGGGTTGCGGCAGTTGCCCGGAACTCGCGCGTCCGGTCAGCCGATCCGCAGCGCCGGAAAGATGACCGACTCAAGCAGGCCGAGCAGGGTGTTCTCGCCGTGGAAGCGGTCCTCGAAGAGGCGCTCGACGCGCAGCATGCCCATGACCATGGGAGCGACGTAGCCGATCGCGGGATTGTCCGCGGCCACCTCGCCGCGTTCGACGCCGCGCCGGAGCATCGCGTCCAGTGCGGCGATCTCAGGGTTCAGAACGGTCTCGCGGAGGGCTTCGCGCAGGTCGGGGTGCTTGATGTAGGCCTGGCCGACGGCTTCCATCAGCTCGGTGTCGGGCCCCTCGCGCCGGCCGACCGCCCGGGCCGCCTCGCGCAGGTCCCCGGCGAGGGTGCCGGTGTCGATGCCGGTGAAAAAGGAGCAGCGGCTCTTGCCGAGCGCGGCCGTGACGAGCAGCGGCTTGCTCTTCCACTGCCGGTACAGGGTGGCCTTGCCGCACTTGGTGCGCGCGGCGACGCCCTCCATCGTCACGGAGTCGTAGCCGCCCTCTCTGAGCAGGTCGAGCACCGCTTCGTACAGCTCCAGCTCGCGCTCGGGGCTGATCTTGCTGCGGCGGGCAGCGGCCGTGGCGGCCTGCGTCGACATCGTTCCCTCCGGAGAAAACACGGGGTGCTCCTGCACATACGAGAGTAGGCTCCGCTCAACCGAGACGCAAACGTATCGAGACGTTTGCGTCTCGATGAGTTTCGATCTAGCCTTCCTACGTTTGCTTGTGTTTTTGCCACGTATCGATCCAGGTTCAAAGGGGCCGGAGAATGCCTGCCGGTATAACCAAGGGGACGCGTCGTCAGACCCGTCCCGCCGGACCGGAGACGACCGCATCCCGGCCGCCCCTGGTACGCGAGCTGCTGCTCGTGACCGCGCTCTTCCTCGTCTACAAGTTCGGCCGTCAGCTGGCGAACGGGCACGAGGCGAGGGCCTTCGACAACGCCGACCGGGTGTGGAGCTGGGAGCGCGCGCTGCACCTGCCCGGCGAGGGCGCCGTACAGCATCTGCTGCTGCACGGCGACACCCTGGTCAAGGCCGCCAACACCTTCTACGCGACGGTGCACTTCCCAGCCACGGTCGCCTTCCTGGTCTGGCTCTACCTGCGCCGCCCCGAGCACTACCTGTGGTCGCGCCGGGTGCTCGCCGCGCTCACCGCCGGCGCCCTGGTGCTGCACATCGCGCTTCCGCTCGCCCCGCCCCGGATGCTCGCGGCGACCGGCCTCATCGACACCGCGCAGGTGTACGGGCCCTCCGTGTACGCGGCGACGCCGGACGACGACGCCATGGCGAACCAGTTCGCCGCGATGCCCTCGCTGCACTTCGGCTGGGCGCTGATGGTCGCCATCGGGCTGATCGCGGCGACCCGCAGCCGCCGGCGGTGGCTGTGGCTGCTGCACCCGCTGCTCACCCTGCTCGTGGTCGTGGGCACCGCCAACCACTACTGGCTGGACGCGATCGTGGCCGCCGGACTGCTCGGCGCGGCGCTCTGCTTCGTCCCGGCACCCAAGCGCCGCGCGCCGGAGCCCGCCGCATCCGTGCCGGTCCCGCGCACCGCCGCGCCCCAGCTCTCCGAGGCCGTGCGATGAACGAGTCCGCGCTGCTCGCCATCCTGCTCTCGCTCGCCTCGGCCGCCGGTTACGCGCTGGCAGCCGTCGGCCAGTCCCGGCTCGCCGCCCAGGGCGGCGGCGGGCTCGGCAAGCTGCTCAACCGGCCGCTGTGGTGGTGGGCGGTCGGCCTCAACGCGGCCGGCGCGCTCATGCACGTGGCCGCGCTCCACTTCGGCCCGCTCACCCTGGTCCAGCCGCTCGGCGCGCTCACCCTGGTCGCGGCGCTCCCGCTCTCCGCGTACTACGAGCGGCGCCGCGTCACCCGGCGCGAGTGGCGCGGCGCGGCATGGACGCTGGCCGGGCTCGCCGGACTGATCGCGGTCACCGGACCCGCCACCCCCGGCGCCGCGCTGAACCTGCGCGAGGCCCTCGCCATCGCCGCGGCCACCGCACTGCTGCTCGCCTTCCTGGTACGGGCCGGAGCGCACTCCGCGCACGGCGGCCGCCTCGGCCTCGCCACCGCGTCCGGCGTCGCCTCCGCGGTGGCGTCCGCGCTGACCCAGACGGTCACCGCGGCACTGGCCCGCGAGGTGCCCGGGAGCGCGCTCGCCTGGTGGCAGACCGCGCTGATCGCGGTGCTCGTCTCGACGTTCGCGGTCGGCGGGCTGCTGCTCTCGCAGGCGGCCTACCGCGGTGGCCTGGCCGCCCCGCTGGCCGTGGTGAACCTGGCCAACCCCGCGGCGGCCGCGGTGATCGGTGTCGCGCTGCTCGGCGAGAGCTTCCACGGCGGGCCGGTGGGCTGGGCGATCGCCGCCGCGTCGGCGGGGGTGGCCGCCCGCGGCGTGATCATGCTGACCGGCGCCACCCCGGCGGAACTGCCCGCGGAGCTGCCGGCCCCCGAGCCGGTCCGGATCGCCGCCTGAGGGCGAGCCGGACCGCACCGGACCTGCCGGTCAGGCGTTGACGTCCACGACCGTGCGGCCGCGCACCTGGCCGGCGAGGATGCGCTCCGCGACGGCGGGCACCTCGTCCAGGCCGACGACCGTGGTCATCGTCTCCAGCCTCGCCAGATCGAGATCGCGGGCCAGCCGCTCGTACGCCCTCACCCGGCGCTCCATCGGCGCCTGCACGGAGTCGATGCCCGCCAGCGTCACCCCGCGCAGGATGAACGGCAGTACGGTGCCCGGCAGATCGGGTCCCTGGGCGAGCCCGCAGCTGGTGACCGTACCGCCGTAGCGGGTGCCCGCGAGGACGTTGACGAGGGTGTGGCTGCCGACCGAGTCGACCGCCCCGGCCCAGCGTTCCTTGCCGAGCGGGCGGCCCGGGCCGGAGAGTTCGGCCCGGTCGATGATGTCGGCGGCGCCCAGTTCGCGCAGGTAGTCGGCCTCGGCGGGGCGCCCGGTGGAGGCGAGCACCCGGTATCCGAGCTTGGCGAGGAGCGCCACGGCGACCGAGCCGACACCGCCCGCGGCGCCGGTCACGAGCACGTCGCCGCTCGCCGGGGTCACTCCGGCGTCCTCCAGGGCGAGGACGCTGAGCATCGCGGTGTATCCGGCGGTGCCGATCGCGGCGGCCTGCCGGGTGCTGAGCCCGGCGGGCAGCGGGACCAGCCAGTCGCCGCTGACCCGGGCCTTCTGCGCGAAGCCGCCGTCGTGGCTCTCGCCGACTCCGTAGCCGTTGAGCACGACCTTGTCGCCGGGCGCGAAGGAGGGGTGGCCGGACGATTCGACGGTGCCCGCGAAGTCGATGCCGGGCACCAGCGGATACGTCCGCACGATGCCCTTGTCGGCGAGCGCGAGGCCGTCCTTGTAGTTGACGGTCGAGTAGTCCACCGCGACGGTCACATCGCCCTCGTGGAGCTCGCTCTCCTCCAGCGTGACGGTCTCGACGCGGCGGCCCTGCTCGTCCTTGCTCACGCGGATGGCGCGGAATGACATCGAATCGATCCCCTAGCAGTCGAGTGCCTGATCAGCCGCGGGCGGTACGGCCGCCCGCGACTCGATCTTGCCCCACCGCCGTTACCGCCGTGCGGAGGGGCCGTACCGGACGGCTCACGGTACGGCCCCCGACCTGGTGACGGCCGTTCAGGCGAGCTCGACCGAGAAGCCGTGCCCGGTCGGCAGCGACGGTGTCCTGACCTCCGTCACTCCGGTCGCGGCGTCGTAGCACCATCCGCTGCCCGCCGCGGCGAGCTCGGCGGCGGAACCGTACCGGTGCAGCCGGTCCCCGCCGAGGGCGACGACCGCGGGAGCCGACTTGGTGTGCACGGTGAACCGGTAGGACCGGGTGGACGGCTTCCCCTGATAACTACCCACACTGGCACCGACGTTGACGACCGAGACGCGCCCGGCCGAGGTGACCTCGACCCGCTGGGTGGCCGAGGAGCCCTGGGCGTACTGCCGGGTGACCCCGTCGTCCTCGTACAGCGTGTACGAGGAACTGCCCCGCTGCGGGTAGATGTCGTAGTCGAGTTCTCCCTTGTCCCGGGTCTGCCAGGACGTCGTGCCCTTGGGCCACATCGGCACGATCGAGCCGCCCTTCACGAACAGCGGGAGGGTGTCGAGCGGTGCCGCGTAGTTGTTGACGGTGGTCGGGCCCTGGTAGGTCTTGCCGGTCCAGTAGTCGGTCCAGGTGCCCTTGGGCAGGTAGATCCCGTTGCGGACGCTGGTGTCGCTGTAGACCGGGGCGACCAGGAAGTCGGGCCCGGCCAGAAACTCGTACTTGGCGTCCGGACCAAGGGTGTTGGGGTCGTCCGGGTACTCCAGGGAGAGCGGCCGGACCGCGCCGACGCCGGTCTTCGCGGCGTCCTTGGAGAGCCCGTACATGTACGGGACGAGCCGCTCCTTCAGCTGGAGGTACTTGCGGTTGATGGCGGCGTACGGCTCGCCGTCGAGCCAGGGCTGCTGGTCGGCGGCCTTGCCGGTGGTGAGGTCCTTGGCCCAGCCGTCCATGGTCATCACGGCGGGCAGGAAGGCCTTCCACTGGAGGTCGCGGGTGTACATCTTGGGGTCGTGGCCGAAGATGCTGCCGATGTCGCCCGTGTTGTACGCGATGCCGGAGAGCGTGGCGCCCGCGTAGGTGGGGATCTGCCAGCGGATGTAGTCCCAGCTGAGCTTCTGGTCGCCGCTCCACAGGACGCCGCAGCGCTGGGCGCCGGACCAGGAGACGGGCAGCCAGACGAAGCCGCGGGCGTCGCTGTTGTTCTCGATGCCGGCCTTGGCCTGGTCGCAGGCGTTCAGGGCGAAGCCGTACCCGTTGCCGACCCAGGCCACGTCGAGTTTGGCGACCCGCTGGCCCGCCTTGACCTGCTCGGCGAGCTTGTCGAGGCCGTCCTGGGTCCACAGGCCCAGCTGGGTGTTGCGGGCCTGGAGGCCCTTGCCGGTCTCGGCGAGGTTCTCGTAGCCGCAACCGTAGCCGTCGTTGACCAGCATCCAGCCGAGCGGCATCTGGTTCTGGACGTAGCCGTCGGCGACCTTGAGCGCGTCCAGGGTGTGCCGCTCGCCCCGGTTGGCGTTGTGGAGGTAGCAGTCGGAGTCGCCGGGTTCGAGTCCGTACACGGGCGGCATGAAGGGCTTGCCGACGAGGGAGGTGTACTTGTTGATGACGGACTTCACGTCACCGGTGAAGTAGTAGGCGTCCAGCCGCCGTTCCTGCTGCCCGGTGCGCACGTGCGGCCCGAAGTCGTACACGCCGGGCGAGAAGGTGTTGCGGAACACGCCGTATCCGGCGGAGGAGATGTAGAAGGGCTGCGAGTTGTTCCAGCCCCCTTCGTTCCAGTTGGTGTTGTTGCCGACGTTCATCACCTGGTCGCGGTGGGAGAAGCTGCCGTTCTGCTCGCCGCCGCCGAAGAACTGCTCGTTCGTTCCGCGGGTCAGGCTCTGCCGCATGCCGCCGGAGGTCCAGCGCAGCGGGTCGGCCTCCGACCAGATCGCGGTGCGGTTGTCGCCCTTGTAGAGGGCGAAGCGGAGCGGCTTCTTGTAGACGCGCAGGACGACGCCCTTGCTCCGGATCCCGTAATAGGCGCCCGCGTCAAAGGACTTGGTGTCCTTCTGCGGCTTCGGCTCGGCCTGGATCATGTGGCTGCCTGGCGGGTCGGTGAAGGTGCCGTCCGGGGCGGCGCGCAGCCGCAGGGTGTCGTCGGCGAGGAAGTCCGCGCGGGCCTTGAGCGGGCCCGCCGCGATGTCGTACGTGCCGCCCTTGCCGCTGAAGCCGGTGAGGTTCCCGGCGTCGGTGGGCTCGGGCAGGTACGCCTTGCCGGTGAAGGAGGTGTGGTGCACGTCGTAGGGGACGACGACCACGTGGTACGTCCCCGACGCCTTCGGGATGACGGTCGCCTCGGGGTCGGCGGTGCCCGCGCTGGAGGCGACCTGCTTGCCGGCGGCGTCATAGATGTACAGGTCGAAGTCGTCGGTGGGGGTGGCCCATTGGATGGAGACGGGCACCCCGCCCTCCGGGTTGTCGTCCCACTGGCCGGCCGGCGGGTTCACGGTCAGGTCGAAGCGGTCGCAGACCGCGTTCGCCGGGTCCTGCGCGAGCGGTGGGCACTTGTCGGGCGAGCCGACCGTGCCCTTCTCATAGACCGGGCTCTGCCAGGTCACGGACTTCGTACCGCTGTCCAGGACGCCGCCGGGCGGCGCCGCGGCCTCGGCCCGGGCAGCCGGAACGGTCAGGGCGGTGAGGGCGAGCGCGAGCGCCGAAAGCACGGCGACGGCGGGCCGCCTGGGCGGGTGGGGACGGTGCCGGTGGATCCGCAAGAGTCGTTCTCCGTTCGTACCGAGCAGCAGCCGAGCGCGCGGCGTGCGCGTTCGTGCTTGGAACACTGGAGTTTCGAGCATCAAGATTCACCGTGGGCCGGGTACATGTCAACGGCTGGGCGGCGGCCGGTTACTACGGCAGGACGAACCAGTCCATGCCGAGCGCGGCCGCGAGACCCGCCACGAGGAGCCAGGAACCCAGCCGGGTACGCCCGTTGCGGCTCAGCTCGATGACCACACCGCACAGGATCAGCGCGAGTCCGTACACGCCGACGACGAGGACGGAGGAGCGGCTCGCCAGGCGTACGACGAGGACCACCGCCATCGCCGCCATGAGCACACCGGCGGCAACCATCCGCAGCCGCCGCGCCTGCCGGGGCGCCATACCTTGCCGCGCGGGCTCGTCCGCGAAGCCGTCGGAGTCCTCGGAGCTCTCGGGGGCCACCGCGGCGTTCAAGTCATCGGAGTCCCCGGAGCTCTCGCGGCCCTTCTGGCCCTCCTGGGCCTTCAAGTCAGTGGAACCATCGGCCTGTTGGGCGGCTGCCGGAGCTTCGGACCGGGGGGACTCGGAGCTCTGCGCGCCCTCGCGGGCTTCGGGGCTCTCCGGGTTCGAGGGCCGCCGCGCCGGGGGCTGCTCCGGTATCGTCGCCTTCGCCGCTGTGGGCGCTTCCGCGGCCGCGTCCACCGTTTGTTCCTGATCCGAGGTGCTCATGAGCCCGGATCGTAATCGCTTTCCCCCGCCACGGTGTTCCCCCCTGTCACCGCAGCGGCACACCCTGGCACGAGCCCGGACACAGACCGTGACCACTCGACTCCGCACGGCCCCGGAGGCAGCAGAAAGGCCGCCCTCGCATCTCTGCGAAAGCGGCCTCCGACCGGCGAATACGCTGGTCGGGACGACAGGATTTGAACCTGCGACCCCTTGACCCCCAGTCAAGTGCGCTACCAAGCTGCGCCACGTCCCGGTGCTCGTCTGACCTGGGGTTTCCCCGGGCCGAACGCGCATCAGAACAATACCGCACTTCGCCGGGTGGTCACGAACCCGTTCCCGGCGCGACGCACGACGCAGCCCGGCCGCGCGCCCGCCCACGGCCCGAGCCCCGACCCGGCCTCGGCCGCTCCCCTACCGCTGCCCCCGCTCGAAGTACGCCGCCAGTTCGGGGTCGAGCCGCGGGACCTCGCGGGGGGTGCCGCCGGCCCGTAGGGAGGCCGTGGCCTGGTAGCCCGCCGCCACCGCCATCCGGGCCGCCACCGGCGAGGTGTCGGTACGGCCCCCCTCGCGTACGAAGCGCAGGAACTCGTCGATGATCAGTGGGTCCGCGCCGCCGTGCCCCCGGTCGTCCTGGGCCTGGGGGATCTCGTGCGTCTCGTCGGGCTCGGGGCGGTACTCGGAGCGCCGGGAGTTCCAGACCTTCACCTGGCCACCGGGGCCGTCGCCGAAGTTCTCCAGGCGGCCCGCGTCGCCGATGACCGTGTAGTTGCGCCAGTAGTCGGGGGTGAAGTGGCACTGCTGGTAGGAGGCGAGGACGCCGTTGTCGAGGCGCATGTTGAGCAGCGAGACGTCCTCGATGTCGATGACGGGGTTGAGCGCGCGCTGGCTGTGCGGTGGCCAGTGGCCGTCCTCCGTGTACCAGTCGTCCGTCTTGGGCTCGCCGGGCGCCCTGCGATGCGGGTTGTCGCCGTACACCATCAGATCGCCCATGGCCTGGACGTCGCGCGTGTAGCCGCCGGACAGCCAGTGCAGTACGTCGATGTCGTGCGCGGCCTTCTGCAGCAGGAGGCCGGTGGTGTACTGGCGCTCGGCGTGCCAGTCCTTGAAGTACCAGTCGCCGCCGTACCCCACGAAGTGGCGCACCCAGACCGTCTTGACGGTGCCGATGGCGCCCCGGCCGATGAGATCGCGCATGATCCGCACGACGGGCATGTGCCGCATGTTGTGGCCGACGTACAGCCGGGTGCCGGTCTCGCGCGCGGTGTGCAGGATCTCGTCGCAGCGCTCGACCGTGATGTCGAGGGGCTTCTCCACGAAGACCGGCTTGCCGGCGAGCAGGGCCGCGCAGGCGACGTCGGCGTGCGTGTGGTCCGGGGTGAGGACGAGCACGGCGTCGAGGTCCGGGGCCTCGGTCACCTCCCGGTGGTCACCGGCGACGCGCGCGCCGGGAAACGCCGTGGCGGCGGCCGCGCGGGCCCTGGGGTCGGGGTCCGCGACGGCGGCGACGGTCGCACCGCGTCCCGGCCGGTGCGCGGTGCGCGCGATGCTGCCGCGCATGCCGTATCCGATGACGCCGATACGGAGGTCGGTCATGTCAACTTCCTTCTCGTCGGGCGGTGTTGCCGGGCGGGCCGGGCGGCGCAGGGCAACGCCGGTGCGAAGGGCGGCGGGGCGCCGGCCGACGGGCATGCTGGGCATTGTTCTCGATGCCGGTGGCCGATGCGGGTACATCGCGGCAGCCGGTTCCCGGCATCGGCCGGGCCCTCGCTCGCATGACACGGCAGGTGGCCGGATTCCTCACCACTTCCCCACACCTCACGGACCACGCGGGCCTGTTCCCTCACGCGCGCCGCTCGGCCAATCCGGGTATCGCCTCAGTGGCGGGTGTCCGGATACAGTTGCTTCCCGGCCGGATCGCGCCAATACCGAGGGAACGCGACGACAGCGGCGCCCGGTTCCGCATCGCCCGCTCCGGCCTGCGCCCCTGCACCACCCAGTCACACCGTTCGCGCCGCACCGTACCCCAACGCGCTGCGCACGGGCGTTGGCGTTCTCGTGCGAAAGGGCGTTCAGGCTCGCTTCGTTTGTGATCGACTCCCCTGCGGTGAACGGAAGTTCAGACATCGGGGCCCTCGGCCCGCGCGGACTTCCCCGGGCGGTGCCGTACCGTCGATTCAGCGCTTCACTCGCCGCGCCTCGCTCCGCAACCGCTCGCACCGCCGCCGGACAGGGTTCCGCCATGCTTCGCCCCGTACGGAAGGCGGCCAGGTCAGCGGTGCGGCAGGGGTGCTCGCGCGGCATTCCGGGTCGGTTGCGCGGGGCGTCTGTTCGCGGGTCAACTCCGGTCCGCTGCGGGGCGATCCGCCACCCGACGCCACCTCAGCGAAGGGAAGGGGCTGGTCCGTACGGCAGCGTGGGCTTGTGCCGTTCACCCACACGGATCAAGGAGAGTTCATTTCCGTCGATCTCGAAGCCGAATCGGTTCTTCAACTGTCCTCGGATGTCACGACCGTGCCCATCTGATTCCGCTTGCTGTCCCTCAGTGCCACATGCCCACGAAACCTTTGCCGTGGGCATGTGGCAGAAACATGGGTGAAGGGGATGCAATCGACGGGGACCGAACGGGCCGGACCACACAGAACACATCGTCAACCACACGTCAACACGCCGGGTTCCGGCCAAAGTTGACGATGAACGTTGTACGAGCCGACGGTGATCAACAGCATGAGGGGGGTCGGCCTCTTCGGAACGGGACCACTGCCGATGCACCACCTGCGCGGGCCACCCGCGACAGGCGTTTCGCGGAGGAGGGCTCACGGATGGACGGATACTTCAACACCCGGCTGCACCATCAACTCAGGGAAGACGTCAGGCACTTCGCGGAACGCGAGGTCCGGCCACGGATCGCCGAGATGGAGGCAGCTCGCACCGTCCAGCACGAGCTGTCACGGCTCATCGCCCGGCAGGGCTGGATCGGAGCCACCGTCAGCCCCGCGTACGGCGGGATGGGGGTGGGGCACCTCGGCAAGACCATCATCATCGAGGAGCTCTCCCGGGTCAGCGGCGCGATGGGCGCCATGGTGCAGGCCTCCCAGCTCGGTGTCGCCAAGATCGTCCACTTCGGGAACGAGGAGCAGAAGAAGACCTGGCTGCCCGCGGTCTCCGCGGGTGAGTGCCTGCCGACGATCGCGGTCACCGAGCCCGAGTCGGGCGGCCATGTGCTGGGAATGGCGGCGAGTGCGGTCCGCGACGGTGACGACTACCTACTCAATGGCCGGAAAGTGTATGTCGGCAACAGCCATGTCGGCGATCTTCACGGTGTGGTGCTGCGCACCGGGCCCGGCTCCCAGGGGCTTTCCGCCTTCCTCGTCGAGTCCGACCGGCCGGGCTTCTCCCTTGGCGAGCACCGCGAGTCCATGGGCCTGCACGGCTTCAGCTTCGGCGAGCTGTCCTTCGACAACTGCCGTGTCCCCGCCGTCAATCGGCTCGGTGAGGAGGGCGACGGGCTCGCCGTCGCGTACTCCTCCAGCGTGCTGTACGGGCGGGCCAACCTGACCGCCGTCTCGCTCGGCATCCACCAGGCGATCCTGGAGGAGACGGCCACGTTCTGCACGGAGCGGATCCGTTACGGCAAGCCGTTGCACGAACTCCCCAACATCAAAATCAAGTTGGGGCAGTTGCAGTCCCGGCTGATGACGGCCCGGCTCGCCGCCTACCACGCGGTCCATCTGCTCGACCAGGGTCTGCCGTGCGACGCCGAGCTGATGAACGCCAAGGTGGTCAACGTGGAGTCGGCGCTGGACTCGGCCCGCAACGCCATGGAGATCCACGCGGCGGCCGGTCTGTTCACCGACCGCCCCATCGAGCGGTATCTGCGCGATGCCCACCACATCTTCGCCCCGGCCGGCACCTCGGACGTACAGCTGCTGCGGCTGGCCGAGGCGGCGCTTGGCACGGCGAAGGGCCAGTGGTCCCAGCGGCTCTCCGAGCTGGTGCGCATGGAGGAGCTGGCCGCGGCCCACTGACCGCGCGGCGTACGAGCGGGACGGCGGTCAGTAGCCGCCGTCCTCGCGCCGGTGGATCTGCTCGACCAGCTCCGCCGCCATCGACTTGATGGTTTCGAGCCCGGCCCGGCCCCAGGGCCTGGGTTCGGTGTCGACCACGCAGATCGTGCCGAGCGCGATCCCCGTACGGTCGATGAGCGGCGCCCCCAGATACGACCGGATGCCGATCTCGTCCACGACGGGATTGCCCGCGAAGCGCGGGTAGTCGCAGACGTCCTCCAGGACCAGCGCCTTGCGGCGGACCACCACGTGCGGGCAGTACCCGTGGTCGCGCGCCATGATCCGGCTGACCCCGCCGGCCGTGGCCGCGGCTCCGAGGTCGGAGCCGGTGCGGGTGCCGTCCGGGGTGTGGAGTCCGGCGAAGAACTGCCGGTTCTCATCGATGAAGTTGACCATCGAGAAGGGCGCCCCGGTCACCTCGGCGAGCTTGTGGGCGAACTCGTCGAAGGCGGGGTCGGGCTGCTCCCCTATCCCCAGCTGGCGCAGCCGCTGCACACGCACCGGCGCCTCCCGGTCGACGGGGGTGAGCAGCAGGTGTCCGGTCGGGTCGTACGTCATAGTCAGGCTCCATGGCTGGTGGCTGCCGGGATGGTGGCGAGCAGGTGCTGGACCAGGGTGACCAGCGTGCTGATGCCGGAACTGCCGATGCGGGCGTCGCACAGCACGACGGGGACCTCGGGCTTGAGGTCTATGGCGGCCCGCACCTCCTCCGGCTCGTAGCGGTAGGAACCGTCGAACTCGTTGACGGCGACGAGGAATCCGATCCCGCGCCGCTCGAAGAAGTCCACGGCGGAGAAGCATTCGTCGAGCCGCCGGGTGTCGGCGAGGATGACCGCGCCCAGGGCCCCCTCGGACAGCTCGTCCCACATGAACCAGAAGCGCTCCTGTCCGGGCGTGCCGAACAGATAGAGCACATGGCGGTCGTCGAGGGTGATGCGGCCGAAGTCCATGGCGACCGTGGTGGTCGTCTTGGACTCGACCCCTTCGAGACTGTCGTGCGCCACGCTGACCGTGGTGAGCAGCTCTTCGGTGGAGAGCGGTTCGATCTCGCTGACCGCTCCGACAAAGGTCGTCTTGCCGACCCCGAACCCGCCCGCGACGAGAATCTTCAGCGCGGTCGGGAACAGGTCCACGGCGTCCCCGGCGGGGAGGGCTTCAAAGCCGTCGTCGTAGGCCATCGAGGACTGCCTCCAGCAGAGATCGGTCGGTGGGCGTGTGGTGGAAGCGGGGGGCCCGTGCGGTCACCGCCCCGCAGTCCACCAGGTCGGACAGGAGCACCTTGGTGACGACGGCCGGCAGCCGCAGGTGCGCCGAGATCTCCGCCACCGAGGTGGGTCCCTTGCACAGGCCGAGGGCCTGCGAGTGCTCGGGCCCCAGGTGTGCCTGGGGCACCGAGCCGGTGGCCATGACCTGGGAGAGCAGGTCCAGGGTCGCGGTCGGCCTGGTGCGTCCGTTGCTGACGGTGTAGGGGCGGATCAGCCGCCCCGCCGCATCGTCCAGCCACGGGCCGTCCTGCGGGGCCGGCACGGTCAATTCCTCAGGCCGCTCGGTGATCCGGCGCCTTGCCGGGCCGGGGTCACGAGATACGGCCGTACGCTCTTGACGAGCATGGCCATCTCGTAGCCGAGGACCGCCGCGTCGGCCTCCCGGCCGGCGAGGACGGCGAGACAGGTGCCCGAGCCGGCCGTGGACACGAACAGCAGCGTGGAGTCGAGCTCCACCACCACCTGCCTGACCTCGCCGCCGTCGCCGAAGCGCGCCCCCGCGCTGCGGCCCAGCGAATACAGGCCGGAGGCGAGGGCTGCCATGTGGTCGGCGCTGTCGGTGTCCAGGCCGTGAACGGATTTCACCAGACCGTCGGAGGAGAGCAGAACCGCATTGCGGGTGTAGGGCACCCGCTGGACCAGTCCGCTCAGCAGCCAGTCGAGGTCCGAGACGTGTCCGGTCGGGGCATCGCTCGCCATGGTGCATCTACTCCTTGGAGTGTTCGGCGTCAGTGTCCAACTGGTGCGCCTGGAGGGAGAGGTGGGTCGGCTGTGCGGAGTGGGTCGGCTGGGACTCGGCGAGTCCGATGCCCCGCTGGAAGGCGGCCATCAACCCCGGGTCGTGCAGGGCGTGTTCGTCTTCCCGGCGGGGTGCGGGTGCGTCCCGCAGCTGGGGTACGAGGTGCTCCTGGCTGCGGCGCCGGGGCAGGTCGGGGCGGCCCATGGTGCCGCGCACGGCGCCGTTCTGGGCGCGCGGCACGGGGGGCAGCCGGGGTT
This sequence comes from Streptomyces sp. NPDC050485, assembly GCF_044458185.1. Lineage (NCBI taxonomy): Bacteria > Bacillati > Actinomycetota > Actinomycetes > Kitasatosporales > Streptomycetaceae > Streptomyces > Streptomyces sp. NPDC050485. Next base: position 230,970 of record NZ_JBITHR010000007.1, read on the forward strand.
CGGCGGGCTCGGGGGCGGTGCCGTGGTTGATGCCGGGGGGCGCGGCGGCCGGGTTGGGCCGCTCGTCGTGCGTGCCGCGCACGGGCAGCGGCACACTGCCGTGTCCGGCCGTGGTCGGCTCGTCCAGGCGCGGCCTGGGCACGGGCGGCAGGTGGTGGGTCGGCCGCGGCAGGTCGTGGGTCGGCCGCGCCTGGTGCGCGGGCTGCGCAGGTGCGGGGGCGAGGGCGGGCGCGGGGACGGCGGCCGGGACCGGGACGCTCACCTCGGCGGGTCGCGCGACCTGGGCGGGCGCCGGGACGGCGGGCATCCGGCCGGTGCTCTCGGTGGCGTGCTGCGGGGCGTCGCCCAACTGGCTGGTGCTTTCCTGCTCGGCGCCCAACAGGCCCTGCGGCAGCACGAGTACGGCCTGTACTCCGCCGTAGATGTTGGTCTGGAGGCGGACCGCGATGCCGTGCCTGCGGGCCAGGGCCGAGACCACGAACAGCCCGATGCGGCCGTCCTGGAGGAGGTGGGCGACGTTGACCTGGTCGGGGTCGGAGAGCAGTGCGTTCATCTTGTTCTGCTCGGTGAGCGGCATGCCGAGGCCACGGTCCTCGACCTCGATGGCCAGACCCGCCGTCACATGCTGGGCACGCAGCAGGACTTGGGTGTGCGGGGCGGAGAACACGGTGGCGTTCTCGACCAGTTCGGCGAGGAGGTGGATGACGTCGGCGACGGCGTGGCCGCGCAGCGTCCCGTCGATCGGCGGCACCAGCTTGACCCGGGGGTACTGCTCGACCTCGGCGATGGAGGAGCGCAGGACCTCGGTCATGGTGACCGGGTGGGACCACTGGCGCCGCGAGATGGCGCCGCCGAGCACGGCGAGGTTCTCGGCGTGCCGGCGGATGCGGGTGGCCAGGTGGTCGACGTGGAACAGGCCCTTGAGCAGCTCCGGGTCCTCGACCTCGTTCTCCAGCTCGTCCAGGAGCTGGATCTCGCGGTGCACGAGGGACTGGAGCCTGCGGGCGAGGTTGACGAAGACCTCGACCTTCTGTTCGTTGCCGACGCTGCTGGAGAGCTGGGAGGCCTGCACCACGGCGGCCACCGCGGCGTCGTGCGAGCGGTTCAGCTCATGCGCGAGCAGCTCGAACTCGTCGGCCCCCGCCGGGAGTTGGGCCGGGGCATGGCGCCCGGGCGGGCCTTCGCCGCGGCGCAGCGCCTCGACGACGGTACGGAGGTCGGCGGCGGATCGGGCGGTGCCGCGGCGCAGTCCGTTGGCGCGGCCGAGCACCGTCTTGGCGGCGCGGTCCGCGCCGATTCCGGCCGCGACCAGAGCGGCGATCGCGAGCGCGGCCAGGCCCGCGAGCGCGGCCCAGAGTCCTGGCGAGGGGTGTTTGCCGGTGGAGTGCAGAGTGAAGGCAACGGCGGCCGCGCCGCACAGCACCGCCACGGTGGCGGGCAGCACGGCGGCGCGCAGCAGCTGCGGCCGTATGCGGGACTCGGGCGACGGGCGCGGCCCGGGGGGCGTCGGCGCCCGGCCGGCCGGGGTCTGGCGACCGGCGTCGGCCGGGGGCTGCTGCGGCCGGGTGGCGTTGCGGCCGTGCCGCCCGCCCTCGCGGCGGTCCGGCCGCGCGGCGGGTGCGCGGAGATGAGACATCGGCGTCCTCGGTGCGTGGGGTGGTCCCAGGGATCATTGTGGCAGGCCCAACTCGGCTGCTGTAGGGCCCACATTGATCGGCGACCACTTACGGTAGTCGTCAATCCATCACCCTCGGTGCTCAGTTGGCAAAGTTCCACGCACAGCGTCCCGCTCTGGTATGACGCATCGTACGACAGACCGATAACGTGCGGGATCTTCAACTGCCCACTACGGAACGGCTACTGCCGCTTTCTGCTCTTCCGCGTTCCGTTTCGTGTCGTACGCCGGTGCGGCCGCGCGGCGGTGACAGGGTCGCCGCCACAGGTGGCCGGAATGTGCTGCTACGTGGGTTCGAAGGGCAGCGACGGCTGGGACCGCATCGGCGACGGCTGCCGGGACTTCCCCGGCGCGGACCGATCCGCGCCGGATCCCTACCCCTTCTTCGATCCGGGCAGCGGGGTCGTGGTGAGCGTTCCGGCGGGGTCTCCGGCGAGTGCTCCTTCGATGGCGTCGCGCCAGACGGGGCCGGCCAGGGTGCCGCCGAATGCCTGGCCGACGGTGCTGCCGCCGATGCTCTGGCCGTCGAGGTCCTGCGGGCTCCTGGTGTCGCCGACGACGGCGGCGCCGGACAGTTCGGGGGTGTACCCCGCGAACCAGACCTGCTTGCTGGCGTCGGTGGTGCCGGTCTTGCCCGCGCTGTCCCGGTCGGTGAGCCCGGCGGGCTTGCCGGTGCCGTCCTGGACGACGCCCAGGAGCATGGTGGTGACGGTGTCGGCGGTCTGCGCGGACATCACCTGATGGCAATTGGCCTGCGGCACCGGGACGTTCCGGCCGTCCGGCTTGGTCACCGAGGTGATGGCGACCGGGGTGCAGTACGTGCCGTGATTGGCGAAGGTCGCGTACACATTGGCCATTTCCAGCGGGGTCAGGTCGTTGCTGCCCAGCGTGAGCGAGGGGACCACCTGCAATTTGGTGCCGCCTGCCTGCACCGTGATGCCGAGCGCGTTGGCCATCTTCGCCACCGGGCACAGACCCGTGTCGGCCTCCAGCTGGGCGAAGTAGGTGTTGACGGACTGCGCCATGGCGTCCGGCATGGCGAACGGTCCGGCCAGGGACTTGCTGTCGTTGTGGACCTCGCCGCTCTCCGGGTAGGTGTGGCCCGAGCAGTCGGACATGGCGGGCCACGGCATGGAGTACGGCGCCGGGAACCGCTGGTCCGGTGGTGTGCCGTTCTCCAGGGCGGCGGCCGCCACGATCGGCTTGAAGGTCGAGCCGGTCGGGAAGCCCAGACCGCCGCCCAGGTCCGTGCCGACATTGAGGTTGATCTCGGTCTGGTGGGCGCCCAGGCCGTAGTCGCGGCTCTGCCCCATCGCGACGATCTTGCCGGTGCCGGGCTGGACGAGGCTCATCACGGCGGCCGCATCGTCCGTGGTGAACGCATGGGAGGTGACCGACTGCTGGAGGGACTTCTGCGCCTTCGGGGCGAGCGTCGTGCGGATCTGCAGACCGCCCCTGCTCCACAGGGCCTGCCGCTCGGCGGCGGTCTTGCCGAACGCCGGATCCGTGACGAGGGTCCGGTGTACGTAGTCGCAGAAGAAGCCCTCACCCTGCTGGGCGGTGATGCAGCCCTGCCGTGGCGCGCTGACCTGGAGTTTGATCGGTGTGCTGATCGCCTCCTTGGCCTGTGCGGTGGTGATCGAGCCGTACTGGGCCATCTTGGTCAGCACCGTGTCGCGGCGCTCCTTGGCCAGGCGGGCGTTGGTGACCGGGTCGTACATCGACGGCGACTGGACGAGCCCGGCCAGGAGCGCCGCCTGGGGCAGCGAGAGGTCCTTGGCGTGCACGCTGAAGTAGCGCTCAGCGGCCGCCTCGATCCCGTACGCCTGCTCGCCGAAGAAGGTGATGTTCAGGTAGTTGGTGAGGATCTGGTCCTTGGGCAGGGTCTGCTCCAGCTCGATCGCGTAGCGCAGTTCCTGGATCTTGCGGCCGACGGTCTGGCGCTGGGCTTCGAGGACCGCCTTCTGGTCACTGCCGGCCTGCTCCACGAACACGTTCTTGACGTACTGCTGGGTGAGGGTGGAGGCACCCTGGGCGACGCTGCCGCTCGCCGCGTTCTTGTTCAGCGCGCGCAGCACGCCCTGCAGGTCCACGGCCCCGTGCTGGTAGAAGCGGTTGTCCTCGATGTCGACGAGCGCCTTCCGCATGACCGGGGCGATCTGCCCGCCGGGTATGACGGTGCGGTTGCGGTCGTAGACGGTGGCGATGAGACCGCCGTCGGCGTCGTAGATCTGGGACGCCTGGGAGAGCGGCGGCGTCTTGAACACGTCCGGAAGGCTGTTGAAACTCTGCGCGGCGGACTTGGCGCCCATCCCGAGCGCGCCCACCACGGGCAGCGCGATCCCGGCGGCCAGCGCGCCCGCCAGGATACTGACCCCGAGAAACCGGAAGGTGCGGGCGGTGGTGGATCCGGGCGGGCGGGAGCGCATCGAGGGCATACTGCGAAACATACGCAGCACACCTATGAATTCCGTCAAATAATCGTCTTTGGAGGGTAATTCCGGCTGCCCTCAGGCCGACGACCTGGACGTTCGCCGCTGTCGCCGACGTCCCCGCTGCCGGATCAGCGCTGCTCGCCGTCCTCGTGCCCGGCCCCGGTGTCCGCCGTCTCCGGGGGCGTCTCGCGGGGCCCGGAGCGGCGGGTGGCGTACAGGTAGCCGAGGGCCCCGGCGAACAGGCCGACGGAGACCCAGTCGTTCAGGCGCAGCCCGAGGAAGTGGTTGGCGTGGTCGACGCGCAGCGCCTCGATCCAGGCGCGGCCCGCGGTGTAGGCCAGCACGTAGCAGGCGAACAGCCGCCCCCGGCGCGGCCGGTAGCGCCGGTCGAGCCACAGCAGCAGGGCCATCACGCCGAGGTCCCACAGCGACTCGTACAGGAAGGTGGGGTGGTAGAAGGCGACGGTGGGGCTGTCGTCCGGGCGGTGCGCCGGGTCGATCAGGAGTTTCCAGGGCAGGCTGGTCGGGACGCCGAACAACTCCTGGTTGAAGTAGTTGCCCCATCGCCCGATCGCCTGGGCCAGCACCAGGCCCGGGGCGGCGGCGTCCGCGAAGTCCGCGAGCTTGATGCCGCGCCGGCGGCAGCCAAGCCACGCCCCGACCGCGCCGAGTGCGACGGCGCCGGGGATGCCGAGCCCGCCGTCCCAGATGTACAGCGCGCGGATGGGCTGCCTTCCGGCGGCGAAGTACAGCTCCGGATCGGTGATCACGTGATACAGCCGCCCGCCGAGCAGGCCGAACGGCACCGCCCACACCGCGATGTCGGCGATGTCCTCCCGGTTGCCGCCCCGCGCGGCCCACCGCCGCCCGGTCAGCCACACGGCGACGAATACGCCGGTGATGATGCACAGCGCGTACGCGCGGATCGGCACCGGCCCGAGGTGCCACACCCCCTGGGAGGGGCTCGGCAGATACGCCAGCGTCATGGGGGTCATCGCTCTCGCCGTACGGTCCGGGCCAGTGCCGGAGGACCCGCACGACATTACATCGGGCCCCGAACCTTTCGAGTGACGGATGGGATCCGGCGACCTGGGGGTGTCCGGTGGGTCAGGGTCGGGCGGGGCGCGGCGGCTGGTGCGGTGCCTCGCGAGGCATGGAGATACCGCTGGGCGGCGCGTCAGCCGATCTTCCACTCCTGCCAGGGGGCGTTGGCCTGGCTGCAGTCATAGACCAGCACCGCTTCGTTGAGGGCCGCCGGGTCGCTGAGGCACTGGTTGGTCTCGACGCTGAGGATGTTGACGTAGCCATTGCCCTTGTCCACCAGGCGCCACTTCTGGTTGGCGGGCAGCCTGCCCTCCTTGAGGTACTGGTCACCGCCGTTGACCGACCGGATGGCGGTGTCCCGGTCGTTCCCGTTCTTTTCGAGCACGCTCCCCGGCGCGTTGCCCGGGACGAAGGCGACGGTGTCGTCGGGGTAGCGGTACAGCGTCCACCACTGGTTGCGGCCGTACTGCTCGTTCGACCACTGGTACGTGGTGACCTTGGCGCCGTTCTCCTTGCTGCCCCCCAGGACGTCGAGCACGGCGATGGAGTTCCCGCGGCTCTTGATGACCACCGGTTCGGACACCGAGAGCTTCTTGCCGCTGTCGCTCCTGGCCGGGGGCGGCGGCGCGGCTCCGCCACCACCACCGCCACCCTTGGGGGCGTCCGCCTTCGGGGGCACCTGCGGGGCCGCGGGGGCGCCGGCCGCGCCGGAGGCCTGCGGCGACGGTGGTGCCGAGGGGGCCTGACTGGCCACCGGGCCCTGGGAGTTCTGCTGGGGTGTGAGCTGGGCCGCGCCCTCCGCCTTCTCGCCGGCCTGGGTCTTGATGTTCGGATCGTGCTGGAACCACACCACCGTCAGCGCCACCGTCGCCGCCACGAGAACCGAGCCCGCCGCGAGCACCCAGCGCGGAAACACCGACGGCTGGATGTACGTGCCGTGCAGTTCCTCGGGCGCTGGTGAGTCGGCCCGTAGGACCGAGACGGAGAACGGGTGCTGGGTGGTGGTGCCGACCCATTTCACCTTGCCCGGCGTGATGTTCAGCTCCGCGAACCCGGCGCGGCCCGGCGCCACCCGCACCGCCCCCGGCAAGGCCGCCACCTCGACCGCGTCCCCGTTGTCCCGGGCCGAGAACGACGCCGTCAGGGGCTGGTTGCCCAGGTTGTCCACCGCGATGCGCCCCTTGGCCCGCCGCCACCCGCGCACCGTGCGCGGCACCAGCTCGGCCCGCAGTGCGTGGTACGCACCGATCGTGACCCGGCCCTCCACCACGTCACCCGCACCGGGGTGCTCCCGCGGCTCGACCCTGATGCCGAACGGCATCGGACCCGCGGGCGCGTCGGGGGTGCGGGGCGGAGCGACCGTGATCTCCGCGATCCCCTCCGTACCCGGATAGAGCCGCAGCGCGGCAGGCTCCACCGTGGTCCAGCCCGCCCCGTCCCCCAGTGGGGACAGCCGGTACTCCTCGACCGTGTCCCCGGTATTGCGCACCCGCAGCCTCACCACGGCGCTGTCCCCCGGGTCGACACTCGTCGCGGCGGGCTCCAGTAAAGTCCAGATACTCACGCACCGATTCAAATGCCCCGCGTCGGCCCGTACACCGGCGGAGCGGACAGCTCCGGAGGCAGTCACCGCTGCCCCGCCGCACCGCGTGACCAGCCGTCCGCCCGCGCGCGCCGATCCACTGCACGGGCCGGTCCCGCGAGGGTTCCCGGACCGAGCAGTCGTGACTCCTCCCCCGGTTGAAGCCGGGGATACCCACGCAAGATCAGGCATGGCAAAACGCCCCGCACCCAGCCTGCCGCAACGCCCTTTAGGCTGACGCCATGCCGCAGACCCGCACCGAGACGCCGCCCGGCGGGACCGCCGCGCCGGACGCCCGCGTGCTCACCGAGGCCGTCACTCGGCTGCGACGTGCGCTGCGCGCGTCGATCCGCACCGACTACCCGTGGGAAACCCTGCCCATGGCCCAGGTCGAGCTCCTGCAGGTCCTCGCCGGGCACTCACCGGCCCGCGTCAGCGATCTCGCCACCCGCCAGCGGCTGGCCGCGAGCACCGTCTCAGGTCTCGTCGGGCAGATGGTCACCGCCGGACTCGTCACCCGCGAGGTCGATCCCGCCGACCGCCGCGCCTCCGTCGTCACCCTCACCGAAGCCGGCCGCGCCCAGCTCACCTCCTGGGCCCAGGCCCACGAACGCCGCCTGGACACCGCCCTCGACGCCCTGAACGAGGCCGACCGCACTGCCGTACGAGCTGCCCTGCCCGCCCTGCTGCGCATCGCCGAACACCTCGACGGCGACGAGGCGGGGGCCTGAACGGCAGCCCAGACGCCCGGACTGCGCGGCGGTTACCGCCCGCCCACGAGGTCCAGGATCTTGTTGACCGTCTCCAGTACCGGGCGCCCCACCGTTCCCACGGTCGCGGCGATGCCCGCGACGGCCATCAGCGCGCGGTGGCGCTCCTGCTGCGGGACCGGGGCGTCGGTGGTGATGCTCGGCAACGAGTCGTCGATGGCCTGGACGCTGGCGGGCGGGACCTGAGCGCGCAGGTCCTGGAGCAGGTGGTGCAGTTCCGTGAGGGCCTCGGTCAGCGCCGGGGGCACCTCCTGGGTGTCGCCGGTCCCGGAGTTCTTGATCATGCCGGTATTGTTCCGGCCGCCGTGCATGGTGACGTTGTCGCCGAAGTAGTAGTTGTCGCCGCTCATGAGTTGGCCATCCCCACGTTTCCCGATCCGCCGTACATGTTCACGTTGTCGCCGAAGTAGTAGTTCTTGGGGCTGATGGTGAGAGCCTCCACTCGTACGTGGAACTCGGTCTCCGGGTGCTCGATCGCGTTGGTGAGGTAGCCGACGAGTTGCCGCAGGTGTCCCGGGTTGGCGCTGGTCACCACCGCGATGGAGGGGCCGGACGTCTCGACGGACAGCACGTAGTGCGACTGGGCCGTCAGTACGGACGCCAGCTCCACCCCGGACCAGATCAGCGCCGCCGCAGCGCCCAGCCACACGAAGACGAGGAGCGTTCCGGCCCCGCCGTCGGAGCGGCCGCCGAAGGAGTGCAGTCCTCCCCAGGCCGCGCTCAGCAGGGTCAGACCGATCGCCCCCGACAGTGTGATCGCCGCCCTCTTGAAGAAGAGCAGTGCGGCTTCCTTGCGCCTGGGGTGGATGGTGAACGTGTGGACCCGCGCTATGTTCCGCAGCGGGTAGACGGCATCGCCGATCCACAACAACCGCTTGCTGACCCGCAGATCGATGCTGACGGTCGGCGCCGCCGCAGGCGGAGCGGGAACGTCCGGCATGTGCTGCCACGAGCTCGTCGCCCCCGGCGGCCCAGGCGGCTCGGCCGGCCGCATCGGCTCTGAGTTCTGCACAAATCCCCCCGAAATGTCGTCCGAAGCGCCACGCGCATCCGGAACATTAACAACACGACTCCCTTTCCGTGAAAGGGAGTTACGGTTCCGTCCTTGCCAAAACCGGCCAAGGAGCAGGCCGGTTTGCTAACTTCCTGCGGGTGGACCCGTTGATCGCCGAAGACCCGACCCACATAGGCTCCTACCGCCTCATCGCCCGCCTCGGCGAGGGCGGTATGGGGCGCGTCTACCTCGCCCGCTCCGACATCGGGCGGACCGTCGCGGTCAAGGTCGTCCAGGCCGAATTCGCCCACCACCCCGAGTTCCGCAAGCGGTTCACGCGCGAGGTGGGCGCGGCACGAAGGGTGGGCGGGGCCTGGACGGCGGACGTGCTCGACGCGGACACCGAGGCCGCGGTGCCCTGGGTGGCGACCCAGTACATTCCCGGGCCCGACCTGCACACCGTGGTCGCCAAGGACTTCGGGCCACTGCCCGAGCACTCGGTCCACGTCCTCGCCAACCGCCTCGCGCTGGCCCTTCAGGCCGTGCACGAGGCGGGCCTGATCCACCGTGACCTCAAGCCGTCCAACGTCCTGGTCACCGTCGACGGCCCCCGCGTCATCGACTTCGGCATCGCGCGGGCGCTGGACAGCCTGACCGGGGACAGCCTGCACACCCGCACCGGCATCCTGGTCGGCTCTCCCGGCTTCATGTCGCCGGAGCAGGTACGCGGCCTTGAACTCACCCCCGCCAGCGACGTCTTCTGCCTGGGCGCGCTCCTGGTCCACGCCGCCACCGGACGCCTCCTCTTCGGCGCCACCGACACCGGTCTGAACGCCCACCTCTTCCGGGTCGCCGAGGAAGAGGCGGACCTGACGGGCGTACCGGAATCGCTTGTCGACCTCGTACGCGCGTGTCTGCACAAGGATCCGGCCGGGCGTCCCACCCCACCGGAGGTGGCCGCGCGCACGGCGACGGACCGGGCCGAGGAGTGGCTCCCGGGCCCGGTCCTTGCCCAACTCGGGCGCCATGCGGCCCAGTTGCTCGACTATGCGCCCGAGGCTCCGGCCGCCCCGCCGGTCCCTGCTGCCCCGCCCGCCCAGCCGCTGCCTCCACCGCCCGCGTACGCGCCGACGGCCCCGGCGGACCTCCGCCCGGCGCCGGGTTTCGGCCCGCCGCCGGGACCGTACCCCGGCGCCGCGCCCGCGCCTTCCGCCGATGTCCGGGGTCCGCATCCCCGGCGCTGGTGGGGCCTGGTGGCGATCACGCTGGCGCAGTTGCTCGTGCTGATCAACGCGTCGTACCTGAGCGTCATGGCGCCGTCCCTCCAAGCCGATCTGCACCTGCCCGTCGCCGGCCTGAGGATGCTGTTCCTCGCCTATCCGCTCGCCTTCGGCGGTCTGCTGCTGCTCGGTGGGCGCACAGCGGATCTCGTGGGCCGCAAACGGGCGCTGATCACCGGCCTGGTCGGCTTCGCGGCGGCCTCCGCGCTCGGCGGCGCGGCCCCCGTCAGCGGCATGCTGATCTGCTCCCTCGCCCTCCAGGGTGCCTTCGCCGCGCTGCTGTGGCCGTCGGCGCTGTCCCTGCTGTCCACCTCCTTCACCGACCCGAAGGAACGCGGCAGGGCCTTCGGGGTCTTCGGTGTGATCGCCGGCGGCGGCTGGGCGATCGGCCTGCTCGCGGGCGGCCGGCTGTTCACGGCACTGGGCTGGCGCCCGTGCCTGTACGCCAACGTCCTGATCGCCGCGATCGCCGCGGTCGGCGCGGCCACCCTGGTGCACGACCGGCCGGGCCGTACCGCGGCGCGCCCGGACGTGCCGGGCGCGGTCCTCGGCACCGGCGGACTCGCCGCCCTCACCTACGGTTGCGGCAATGCCGGGACATGGGGCTGGACCGACCCCCGGATCGTGGCGCTGCTCGTGGGTGGCGTCCTCCTGCTCGCGGTCTTCGCGTGGTGGCAGACCAGAGCGTCGAGTCCACTCCTGCCGCCGTACGTCTTCAAGGACCGCAACCGCCTCGGTGCCGTCCTCACCCTGTTCCTGGTCGGCATGGCCCTGCTCGCGCTCTCCCTGACCCAGACCTTCTACCTCCAGGACGTCCTCGGCTACGACGCGGCCAGGACCGGCCTGGCCTTCCTGCCCTCCGTCGCCGCGATGGCCGTCGGCTCCACCCAGATCTCCGCCCGGCTGCTGCACCGCGTCGCACCCCGCACCCTGATGGTGCCGGGCCTGGCGCTCGTAGCCCTCGGCGTGCTGCTTCTGAGGGGCCTCACGCTCGACGGCGCCTACCCGACCCAGGTGCTACCCAGCATGCTGCTCACCGGCCTCGGGACGGGCGTGACGTTGATGCCGCTCTTCGCCATCGCGACGGCCGGCAGCACCCCGCAGGATTCCGGTGTGACGTCGGCGACGGTGAACAGCGCCCAGCAGCTGGGGAGTTCGATCGGCGCGGTGGCGTTCAGCAGCGTCCTCGGCTCGGTCATCGCCGCCCGGCTGCGTGGTGTGACAGGGGCTCCGCCGGTCTTTGACGAGCTGGCCCGGAGCGGGCACGCCGTCGGGCAGCGAGGGCTTCCGCCGGCATTGTGGAAGCCGCTCGCCGAAGCGACCATGGGCGGATACACCTCCACCCTCTGGTGGGTGGTCGCCACCCTGCTGCTCGCCGGACTGGTCGCCGGGCTGACGGTCACGGCCAAGGCGCCGAACCCCAACCGCAGTTAGGACGCCCCTGTGTTCCTCCGCCCCGTCGGCACGAGGGCCTTCCGGCCCGCCTGACGGCCCCGTACGCTAGATCATTTAACCAACGTCCTGGTCCGGAAGCTTGGCCGAAGGGTCATGGTGCGCGGCGGGGGCGGGTGTCAGGATCCGCGGTATGAAGGTCCTTCCACGGCTGCACAGAGCCGTCCTGTTGAATTCGGCGCTCGGCGTAGTACTCCTTGCAGCCGTGGGCGGTGCTTACGCGGTGGTGAACTCCGACGACGCCCCTCCCACCCGGACGGACACCCGCACGGTCGCCGTCGCGACGGGGCGGGTGCAGGCAACCGTCACCGGGTCCGGTTCGCTGACATCGCCGAGCGATGCCCTGGTGAACTTCACCACCGGTGGGCAACTGACCGAAGTCGACGTCAAGGCCGGCGACAAGGTCACCAAGGGGCAGGTGATGGCCAAGGTCGACGACACGGCGGCGCGCCAGGCACTCGCCCAGGCCAAGACGTCGCTGGCAGCGGCCAAGGCGTACCTCACCAAGGTGACGGAGGGTCAGACACCCAGCCCGCCGGCCAGTCCCGGTGCCAACCCCTCCGGCGGTCCGAGCCAGCCGCCGACCCCCACGCCCACGCCGACCCCCACCCCGAAGTCCACCCCGACACCGACGCCCAGTCAGAAGACTCCCACTCCCTCGTCGTCCACCGCCTCGCCCGCAAGCGCGGCCTTCAGCGGCATATCCGTCCGGAACGCCTCGTTCGTCGACGCGGTCCCCGCCGCCGGACCTGTGGATCCCACCCAACTCCTGCAAGCCCAGACGCAGGTGGCCCAGGCGCAGACCGCGGTGGACAACGCCCAGCACACGGTCGACGGAACCGTGATGACCGCACCGGTCGACGGGACGGTCGGATCAGTGAGCGCCGCCGTCGGCCAGACGGTCATCGGCACGACGTACACCTCCGGATCGGGCGCCGCCCCTGGTTCGGCACCGGGCGCGCCGGCCACATCGGGCACCCCGGGCGGAAACGGCACGGGCGGCACCCCGTCCGCACCAAGCGGTTTCATCGTCATCACCAACCCGACCGGGATGCAGGTGAAGGCCAACGTCTCGGAAGCCGACGCGCTCAGGCTCAAGCCGGGCCAGCCGGCCACCGTCACCCTGAACGCCCAGGCCACCACCGTGCTCAACGCCAAGGTCCTGTCGGTCGGTACGCTCGCGGTGAACGGCGGCGCCGGCACCGGTGGCGGCACCACCGCGCAGTACCCCGTGACGCTCGACATCATGGGCCCGACCAAGGACCTGCATACCGGACAGAGCGTCAGCGTCCAGATCGTCGCCGGTGAGGCGTCCGATGCCCTGTACGTGCCGACGGCGGCGCTGAGCGGTACCGGGCCCACCCGCACGGTAACGGTGGTCGGAACGGATGGCACCGCGCACCCCGCATCGGTGACGGTGGGCGTCGAGGGAGACACCAACACCCAGATCACCAGCGGCCTGACGCAGGGGCAGAAGGTGCGGATCACCACCCTTGCGCCGTCCGGCCACAGCGGCTCGGCGAGCGGCGCGCTCGGCAACCGGTACTGATCCGGGGCCGGGGGCGGTGTCCGCGACGGTGAGTCTCCCCTTGATCCGGTCGGCGACGCGGTCGCGATCAGGGTGGCCACGGGGTGTGTGACAGGGCGTCCGGTCCCCGGCCCGCCCGCCGTGCGGCCCTCTCACGGCGTTCATCACCACTCTCACGGCGTTCATCACGACCGCACCAACACACGAACCAAGGGAGTACCGAAAACATGGTCCGAGACCGTGACGAGTTCACGAAGCCCGACGGCCAGGACCCCACGCCAGCCTCTCCAGCGACCGCCCCCTCACCCGCCCCCACCGCGGTCCAGCCCGTGGTTCAGGCCGAGGTTCAGCCCGTGGTTCACGAACAGCCCACCGATGGCACCGGCGCATCGACTCCATCAACGCCTTCGCCCGCGCAGGGTTTCGCGGAACTGCCGTGCACGCCGGGCGAGTTGAAGAAGCGCAGCGCTCCGCCGTGGCGGGACATGCCGTGGCTGACGCTGCTCCTGGCCGTCGGCGTGGCCGCGGCGCTGGCCTTCATGGCCGGGGCACTGGTGGAGAAGCACCATCTCCGCCACCCCGAGAAGCCCGCGCCTGCCGCGGCCCTGCACACCACCAGCGACTCCTCCGCCCTGGCCGCGTCCCGTTCGTGAGGCTGCCGATGCGCTGGGCCGGTCGCCGGAGGTAGCCGCGGGCGGCGGGCGATCATCCCGCGACGGCCCGAACCCCGGCCCGCGCATCGGGCCGGGTTCGGGCGACAGGGCGGTCAGGGTCACCACCGTCCGTTGTCGCTTATCGCTCGCCCGCGAGATCCAGTTCCGCCGGGGCCGTCTCCGGCCCCGCCAAGCCCGGCATCGGCCGCCGCCGGGGATGGGGGATGGGCCCGGTCACGGCACGCCAGCACGATCCTCGCCCGCAGAGCAAGTGCCTGCGCCGACTTCGGCCGACGGGGCCGTCGTTCCAGCACCACCCGCTCGTCCTCGGCCAGAAGCAACGGCTCCAGCTTCGGACCGCGACAAGGAACTGACGCACCAGCAGCAGAAGTCACACAACAACTGACGTACCACTACTGGCGCATCACACTGGCTCTCCTTCGGCGCAGGACGACCAGTACGCGTGATGGAGGGGGCGAGTAGGCTGGGCGCGGACAGATCCAGCGAAAGGGCGAGGCATGTCCAGCGCGAATATGTTCAGCGTCTACGGACGAATGACCGCACTGCCTGGACGGCGCGACGCGCTCATCGCCTTGCTCCATGAAGCGTTCCGCGCCAGCGGCGATGACAGCGGCTTGCTGACCTACAGCATCAACACGGCACCTGAGGACCCGGACACAATTTGGATGACGCAGTTGTGGACCGATAGGGAAGCACACGACACCACCACCCATTCCGAAGCGGTCGCAACGGTGTCACAGCGCCTTCCTCCGCTCCTGGCCAAGCAACCCGAAGGCTCCTACGGCCATGCCGTCTACGTTCACGGCCGAACGGCTGAGTGACGAGGAACAAGAGCCGCCGCCGCGAGACAGCGCAAGGCAGCGGACCCTCCGGACGGGCCGAGCTCAAGAGCGACTGCGCGACAGCGATTTACCCGCCTACCCGTGCATCCGGTGACAACTCGGCACCACCCGACACGGCGATCCATGGACCACCCGCCCGTCATCGTCCACCCGCCCGGGGCCAAGGGCCGCCCGGTGACGATCCGCGGCGAGCACTACGGAGTCGCCCACAGGTTCTCCGACGTCGTTGAGTTCCTCCGACAGACAGGCCTCGACCCCGACGACATTGACCTCAGTGACTGGGAGTTGATCGAGTGGCGGGGCGGCGGCGTGGAGAACCGGCCAGCCCCGGATTCGTGATCGACCTCGTACTCACTCCGGGGTTCGCCGTGCCGAGCTGCGTAACGCGCCTTGCCATGCCCTCGGCGAACGAGGCAAGTCGGCGCTGTGTCATCGTGTGATCAGACCTCGGGGTGGCTGACGTAGTCGATGAACTCTCCCCAGGCCTTCCGGCCGGCCTCGACCTTTGGACAGGTCCGATCCTTCGTATCACGGACGTGAATCGTGGCCGGATCGTTGTCGGCCACCTCCACACAGTTGTCCGTCTTCGTGTAGGTGCTGGTACGCCAGTTCAGACGTCCGGTCATTTCGTCTCCTAGTGTCAGTACCGGTCGTAGTGCCGGATGGCACCACGTATCAGCTCCTTGGCCGAGTCCCCATAGACCGCTGATCGCTTGAGAAGCCCGAAGGCTTTGACATACATCTCGATCTCCGAGGGCTTCGTCACCGTCAGCTCTGCGGAATACGTCTCCACCAGGACGAGCTTGTCGTCGAACATCGAGAACGAGTTGCCGGGCCAGATCCACAACGGGGCCGACCGTGGGATGAACCCCAGACTCAATCGTGAAAGCCGCATGACGTTCAGTAGCCACTCAAGCTGCGCGAGCATCACGTTCCGGCCGCCGAAGTTGCTGTAGAGGGCTTGCTCTGCGAGCAGGACGTGAAATGACCTGTCGCCTTCGTAGAGGTACTTCTGCCGCTCCAAACGCTTGTCCCGGGCGGCCTCGATGTCGTCAGGAACTTCGAAGAAGCTGACGACCTGCTTGAAGGTGTCTTCGGCGTAGTCCGCGGTTTGCAGGGCGCCCCAGATGAGCGTCGGATGCCAGATCCTGAAGAGCTTGGTCCTGGCGTAGACCGGTATGGCCTTCTGCTGCCTCGCCGCCGCTCCATCCGAGAGCTGACGCTTCCACTCCAACCACAGCTCGTTGATGTGCCGCAGAGCAGCGATCATGTCCGGAAGCTGTGCCTGCTGGCCGGACACCTCGCACCAGACCTGGAGGTCGTTCTCGCTGGGCGTCTGCCGCCCGTGCTCGATCCGAGAGACCTTGGACTCGTGGAAGCCCGTGGCCGCAGCGAAGGAACGCCCGCTGGCGTATCCGGCGTTTCTCCGGAACACGCGCAAGCGGGCGCCCAGCGCCTCTCGTTGGTCTTGTGCCTCTGTGCTCACGATCCGGTGATCAGGGCTTGTACTCAGTGTGGGGAGTAGCGAGGCCCCAGAGAAGGTCCCGGATGCGGACGCACTCAGTCACGGTCTCCAGATCGGTGATCAGCTCAGATCCGAGAACACGGCCTTCGCCATCGAAGTGGCCGACGGCGAGCAGCCTGTCGTCGTAGAGCCACCAGTCATTTCCCTGCACGGGGAAGTTGATCCTCTCGGGGAGCTGGTGACGCGGGAGCCAGCGAATGTCCTCGCCAACGTCGATGTTCTGCGACGTGAGGGAGTGCTCCCATCTGACGTACTGAGAGTGGGGTTCCGTGATCACCCGAACCCGCCGCACGGTCTTGCCCTCCCCCGTGACCCGGCGTATCAGGTCCTTCCACGGGTCCAGCCACTCGTAGCTGTCCGGCTCGCCCCGCTGCCAACGCACGTACGGCGTGTCCTCTACCGGGGAGCCGTAGTCGTCCCTCAGCTCCAGGTGGAAGGCGTCGCGCTCGAAGCTGTTGAACAACTCGTCACGCTGCGCGCTGGTGATCAGGTCCACTCTTCTTCTCCAGGAGATTCAGGATCGCGGATCGCGGGACTTCGATGCAGTCCTCGTAGTCGGGCAGCCGCATCTGGCTCAGGGCTTCCGGGTCACGCATCTTGGGACCCTGCAGGATGCACGTCCCGTGGTCGGTGACGATCATGATCGGGGCCACGAAGTTCTTGATCGTCCCGGACGATAGTCCGTCCTTGGTCAGGTGCTCAAACAGTTCGATCGGGACCTCGACCGCCGTGTGCCCGGCTGGCACGTCGAGCTGCATGAGCAGATCGTTCGCGAAGATCTTCCAACCCTGCACGACGTAGCTGCCCTTGTCCGTGGCGTACAACGTCGGGCTGTCGCCCGGAGTCGAGTTCTTACCCAAGAACCGTAGCTTCATGATCGCTCTCCCGTCTTCTGTCTTGCACGAGTTTGCGCGGTGGTCAGATGGTCGTCTGACTGTTCAGGCCCGTCAATCGCCATGCTGCAAACATCTGCAAGTTTCTTGGGAGTTGGGGACACCCGGCTTTACGTTCGTTGAGAACCCCCGAGCGACACAGGAACGAGGCGAAGCCGTGGCGAGCTTCCGAGGAAGTACCTGTTCACCGGCTCGAAAGGTTCCCTCGGACTGCGCCGGCCCGGGGACCGCCTCCGAGCGCGCACCTTGCACGGCCCCCCCGGTGCATGACGTGCTTAAGCCAGTCGGAGAAGCGCACGGACGCCTACGGCGAAGGGGACTTCCGCACCGTGGGCGAGTGCAACCGGGAGATCCTGCGACACCCGCACCTGAACCGACCGATCAAGGCGGGGTGACGGCCGTGACCATGACCATCCGAGTTTCGCGGGACAACGGCCGGACCTTCGCGGGCCAGGTCGTCTACCCCACGAACAAAGAGACGCCCCCGCCCACCCCCGCTGCCGACATGTGGCCGCCGTGCCGGTGCTACCTCTGCCGGACCGGAGCGAAGCGTGAAGCGTGACGCCATCGCCGTGACGCTCGGCGCCATCGCATGGGTTGCCACCGTCGCGCTCATAGTGGCGCGCGGCATGGCCGTCTGACGCCCCCAAAGCCCCCGCTCCTCACGGGGCGGGTAGCAAGGTCCCACGTTCATCCGACGAAGGAGCAGTTATGCCCGTCAAGATCGAGCGCACCGAGCCGCAGTTCGCCGAGCTGATCACGGCCATCCAGTCCGACCCGGAGCCCGTCGCGGCCGGCATCAAGAGCCGGGTCACCACGGCCCAGTCGGACGCCGAGGTTGTGATGACTAGCCACCCAGGCCCAGCAGTTGCACACAGCGTCCGGAGTTGAAGACGACCTCACTCCGGGCGCGCACACCCCGTCACCTGGCAGAGGGGCTACACGACCATGCACATGCTGAACACCGGCCATCTGGTGGAGACCCTGGCCCGGTTCGTCCACGCCATCAATGGCAAGCACGTGGACTCGATCGACTGCCTGCGCCCGGCGTACGTCGAGGCGATCAACACCCTGCGTCCTGCCGCCCTCCAGGCGGAACCCGAGGGCATCAAGCTCGGATACGAGGACAGTGGGTGGGTGGGCCACTGCAAGGAGAACCAGATCTTCGCGCACATCGTCGGACCGGCCTCCCCCTCGGACGGACCGACCCGCGAGGTATGGGACCGCGAGGTAACCAACGCGTTGGACCTCATCACGAAGATCAACCCGGGCCTGCGTCGGATGGTGGACCTGCTGGTCACCGACATCGTGGTCCTGAACTCAGGCGCGGATGGCGGCGGTTCCGCCAACCGAATGCCTGGGGTCGTGATGGTGAGCCCCGGGGCGACGTGGCTCACCCTCGACTACGCCATGTGCGTCGTCCATGAGGGCCTCCACACGGGGCTGTTCATCCTCGACTCGGTGTCTCCGATGTTCACCCTCCCGCCGGCCGAGTTGGGGAAGGCGGAGAACCGCGCGCTCTCGGCCGTGAAGATCGGCGAGAAGAGGCCGCTGCACGCTGCCTTGCACGCTGCGGCCGTCGCGGTACCGCTGATGTACATGGAGCACAGCCAGGGCGAGCACGTGCTCGTGGACCAGTACACGGCGTCCCTTCGGGACGCCTGCGACGACATGCAGACCAAGCGGGAGCTGTTCACCGAATACGGCCAGCTCATCCTGGACGAGATGACCGCATGGGTGAAGACCGACCCGGTCGACTTCGACCGGGTCGTCCGGGGCATCACAAGCCCGGAGTTCTCCGGCTACCGCCCACAGGTCGCAGCCTGACCTACTCGAAGACGATCCCTGCCTCACGTGCCAGGCTCAGGGCCAGCTCCATCGACCCCGGGCCTGCCACGGTGGTCCCCCGCAGGTACGCCGCTCCCCCCACGTCGAGAAGCGTGCAATTTTCGATTCGCATGGAGCCGACTTTCACGTTTCCGAACTGAGCACCGGTCAGGTCACAATTTACGAACCTGACGTTGTGGAATTCGGTGAACTGAAAGTCTATCCCCGCGAGTCGGCAATCCTCGAATACGGTCGCGTAGATCTTCATATTCCGGAACATCCCGGGCGTTGCTACGCAGCCGGAGAGCCGTACGTCCCGGAACGTACCGGCCTTCCACGAGGAGCCGGTGAGCCTGCTGCCTTCCACCGTGCACCGGATCAGCGAAACGTCTCCGGCGGACATCTGGGAGAAGTCACAGGTGTCCAACTTGCTGTCACTGAACTGAGTTTGGCGCAGGCTGGTGCCGGTGAAGCGGACGTTGGCGAAGACGCAGGAGTCGGCCTCGGCGGCTTCGACTTCCAGCCCCACGAAGGTCTCACCATCGAAGTTGATCCCCTTCAGGATCGCGTCGTCCTCCAGCTCGACACCATCTGCGGGCCTCAGCACAGAAGGAATTCGAGGAGCCTCCGGCGCCTTGATCTTTCCACCTTGACGGGTGATCTGGGGCATGGAAGATCTCCATTCTTCGAGGCGTGGCGGTGCCCTCGATTCTAGCCATATTGCATCCACCAGCACGTCTCGTTCATCACTCTTAAGGGCGACAGATTTCGATGGCACTCATTTCAGCGAAACCGCGCTTCGAGCAGAACGGGGTTGACTGTCCCGTGGCCCTCCGCTCCGTCTACTCCTTGCACAGCGTTGCGCGAGGAGGCTGGCGGCGCTGCCGAAGAATGGCGCCCACTCCGCTCGTACGCCGAATCTCGCCTCAACAGCGCGCGTGCACCTCTTTGAGACTCGACAACTGACGTGTGGGCCACAAGATCTCACCTGCACGGAAGTGGGATTCAACCTCGCGTGGTGGCGCATGGACGATGCCATCAAAGCGGCAGAGGCAGGCCGCTTCCTCCTCCCGGCCGGGCCGCTTGCCCTCTTGCTCGCCAGCAAGACAACACTCGGCCGATGACCCATCGCCGGTCCCTGCGCGGGGCGGCGTGATGAGGATCCCGCCGCCCCGACTTTACTGATCTTTCCTTGTCTCCAAGGTGTCACTCCCTGCAAGGCGCCGCCCCACGAACCTTGTCCGAACAGTCACGCGCGGCCGTCCACTTGAAGTGGGCAGGGGGGTGACATGCTGAGGCGGCTCGCTCTGTGCGGGTCTAACCGGGCCGTCGATCCTCCGCACGGCTTGGTCGCGCTCCTCACTGGTCATCCGGCCCCATCACCGCGCCACCCCATCGAGATCGCTCATAACCAGGCGTCACCGGTCGCCAGCAAGGTCGAGATCAGCCTCAGGAGCGGTAACCCGTGGGGTCAGCACGCTCGCAGGGCGGCGCCAGGGATGGGCAATCGGCGCCGACACCGCCCGCCACCAGGAGTCAGAAGGAAGCTTGCCAGCGGGCTCGAAGGGTTCACCTGGCCTAGGAATTGCTACGGCCTGCCCAACTTCGTCCGCGACGTCGAGTGTCCACTCGGCGGGCTCGGCCCACGGATGAAGCGCAAGGTTGAAGGTGCCCCAGTGGATCGGCATCAGCACGCCGTGCGGCGCACCGCCCTGGAGATCGAGATGGGCGCGCAGGCCCTCGGCCGGGGTCATGTGGATGTCCGGCCAGAACCACACGCCGTGGAGGCCAGCGGTCATCTACACATGCGTGCAGCTCTGCCTCGAACCATCCGATGTGTCACCGATGGTTAGGATTAGCTGGTGCTTCACATAGCGTGGTCGCTTGCTGAGCTGCGGGAACTAGAGGATCTCAGGCAGAGGGAACTTCTTCTGCCAGCCGACGCGCCCAGGGCCCTTCTCTCCGTCCGTCTCTCTGTACTTACGGATGAGACCACTTCCCCCATACGGCAAGAGCTGGATCTTCGGCGCTTCGCCATCAACCGGGGCTGCCGTGTCGTGGGTGTGGCCCAGGACCTCAACGTGTCCGCCACAAAGGTGCCACCGTGGAGCCGCCCGGAACTGGGCGACTGGATCAATAACCGGGCGCCCGAGTTCGACCAGATCCTTTTCTGGAAGCTCGACCGTTTCGTTCGGCGCATCTCCGACCTGCACCTCATGATCGAGTGGTGCAAGGAGCACAACAAGGTCCTTGCAGCCGACAAGGACCCCATCGACCTTGACAGCGCATACGGCGAGATGATGGTCACGATGATCGCTGGCATGGCGCGCATCGAGGCTGCAAACACCGGGGTTCGCTTGGAATCACTCTGGAAGTACGCCCGGACCACCGAGCGTTGGGTGATCGGTAAGCCGATCTACGGCTACATCAGCGAGGACACGGCTGAAGGCCGCAAGCTGGTCGTCCACCCCTTCAGGCGGAAGGTACTCCGGTGGATCTACGCCATGCTCAAGCGCGGGCGATCCATGTACAAGATCACGCAGATCGTGAACCGCGCAGGTGCCCCTGCACCAAACGGCGGCAAGTGGTACGCAAGGAACCTCACTGCGATCCTCACGAACCCCGCACTGAAGGGGGTTCGAGTGATCCGCCCGCCAAAGGCTACGAGCAACGAGATTTCCCGCATCGTCTACGGGTCGGACGGACAGCCCGTAAGGGTCGCTCCGCCGATCTTCTCCGACGAGGAGTTCGACGAGATCCAAGCTCTGCTCAAGCGAAACGCCAAGCACGGGCAGAGGACCGGGAAGGGCAAGAAGCTGTCGAGCTTCCTCGGGGTGATCAAGTGTGGCAACTGCCTGGCGAACATGTACAAGCATGTCTCGACCAAGCAGCGCAAGAACGGCGAGGTTCGCCGATACCCCAAGCTTCGCTGTTCTACGTACACCACAGAACCGTGCGGTGCTCCGGTTTTCGACCCCGACGTGATGTACACAGCGCTGTCTGACACTGCGCTAGATCAACTGGGTGATTACGAGGTAGTTCACCGCGAGTACGCCATGGGTGCCGAAAACCTCGCTCGGGTTACCGAATTGCAGGCATCCATCAAGCACTACATGGATGGCCTTGCGCCCGGTGGCACATTCTCCGTGGGTGGCTTCATCCAGAAGCAGGCCGAAGAGACCCTCCAAAGCCTTGGCGTCGAACTACAGCAGATCGACCCCGAGAGTACAAAGGACCGGTGGACATACACCTCGATGGGTGTGACCTACCGCGAGCACTGGACACGGCTCGGAACCGAACAGATAGAGAAAGACCTGCTGCGTGCTGGCATCACGTTCGTCGTCCACCCAGACCACTGCGATCTGCTCATCCCCGATGACGTGAAGAGTCGCCTGGTCATAAGGAAGGACTACTTCGAGAAGAAGCTGTAACGCAAAGAATCCCGCCACACCTGAGGGTGTGGCGGGATTCGATCAGCGCTCAGCCACGGTGACCAGCTTCCGCTCGCCTGATTTGCTGACCGTGTAGACATAGACCTTCACAGCAGCTCCCACACAGATAACTGTGTTCAAACGTCGCACTCAGCTCTCTTGCCGTTCAGTAAGATCAGTAAGATCAGTCAGAAAAGCCAAGGTTGTCCAGGATCTCGCGACAGGACCAGCAGATCGTGGTCTTGCCCGTCGGAGTAGTGATGTCTACCGAGGCGTACTCGATCCTCCAGTCGGTGCATCCTGGGCAGTAATGCGTGCTAGGGGGCTCCTCACGAGTACTGGCGATGTTCTGGCTCATGCATCTCCCAGGCCGCTTGCTACGTCCCAGAAGTCGAGGGCCATGCGTTCTGCGGTCGGTATGGAGAACCCGGCATCAAGGGCCTTCTGGCGGACTGTTGATGCGTAACGGATGACGACTTCGGCCCCTTCCGCCGCTCGTTTGAAGGCCTCTTCTTTGAGGTTGTCGGCCAGGCCTTCCGCGTCGAGGTTGAGCAGGTAGGCGGCAAACTCGTCAGGGTCGGGCATGGAGTCAGCAGTCACAGTCTTCCTTCGCAATGGTGTCGATGACGGTTCGGGTGATGAGGCCGCACGTCCAGGCGGTGAGCGCGAGAACACCCCCGCCGAGGCTGAAGGCAATGGCCTCTCGGTTGACGCTGAGCCACGCGACTGTGTTGTCGAGCATGGGTGGTTCTAGGCTCCGATTCGTTCTGTGATGACGTAGGCCATGGAGGCGCCACCAGCCCCGTAGTAGGTGGTGTCCGCGACGGCGGTTGCGGCGGCGGATCCCATCCGGCCGGCATTCCCTTGCGCGGCGGCTCGTTCGCGGCCTCGCTGGTCGGTCTTGCTGTTGAGTCGTTCAGTGAGCCGGTCGATGGCACGCTGAAGCTGTTTGTGTTCGGCGCTGCCGTGCGGGGGCTTCTCCTCGTGGAGGAAGGCCCGTTCAATGGCGGCCTGGTGGGCATCGGAGAGGCTGCTCATGGCTTCGTCGATGTCCCAGATGCTGAGGGCGACGCTGCCGGGGTCCCCTGCCACGCGGAGGAGGTCGTCCTTTCGGTTGGGGATGAGTTCGCGGGCTTCTTCGCGGTAGTAGGCGTGCTGGAGGACGTTGCGGACTTCTTTGGGGGTGTAGATCCATTCGGCGGTGTTGTACGTGTAGTGCAGTCGTTCGGCTTTGCAGTGCTCGACGCCGATGCCCCGGAAGATCGTGTAGAGGACGGCGGGCTCGTAGGAGTCGAAACGGTGCCTGCTCTCCCAGTACTTGAGGAGGATGAACTGCGAGATGTCATCGGCTTCGCAGTAGGGGTTCTCCCGCTGGAGCTTGGAGGCCACCCTGCGGGAAGTGTTGATGATCTCGGGGTTGATCTGGGTCACTTGTAGCGTTCGCCCTCCACGATGAACGAGCCGTTGCGGCTGACTGGGATGAGGTGGGGTGTGACGGTGGTGCCGTCGACGTAGAACAGGCCGAAGGCTGACTGCCAGTTGGCGAGGCGTTCGGGGCCCAGGTAGGCGGCCTTGGTGATGTCCATGAGGTGGCCGAGCTCGACGCCGGTGACGGTCTTGGAACCGGCTGGGCCGGTGGTTTCGGAGACGATGCCCGCACGGTGGGTGTGGCCCATGACGATGGAACGTCCGTACCGGCGGGCTGCGTTGATGGCGGTTCCGCCTGAGTAGCGGGCCAGGTTGATGCCCTTGCCGTGGCCGTGAATGGCGCTCCAGCCGGGGGCGAAGTCGTAGCGCACGGGCTCGAACTTGATCCCGAAGTCGTCCAGGCGGAGGAGCTTGTCCTCACGGAAGGACTCTTCGTCGTACAGGGCGGGGGCCCGGTCCACGAGGTACTTGTGTGGCCTTTCCCCGTGGTTGGAGCCAAGCAGGGTGATAGGCCCGTCGTATCCGGCTCGTAGCGGCTGGATGTGGGTCCTGATGGTGTAGTTGGCTTCCTGCCGGACGGTCATTCCGTATTCGGCGCGCTTGCCGGCCGACCATCTACCCGACGCCGTGTAGTCGTTGATGTCGCCGATGTTGATCACTTCGTCCGGCTGGGAGTCGTGGATGAGGTTGATGAGGTTGCGGTTGGCCCGCTTGTTCTCAAGCGGCATCTGGAGGTCGGAGATCAGGATGATTCGCTTCAAGCGCTGGCCCCGATTCGCTCCAGCTCGCGCTTGATGTACCACAGGGCCTTTTGCAGGTCCTCGATCTCGTTCTCCTTCTTCCCGGCACGTGCGAGGTACTTCAGTGCGGCGCCCCGGTTGTAAGGCAGGGCCTCGGCAATGTCGATGACTTCAGCGCCGTTGGCGTATCCCTGTGTGTAGTACGAGGGGCTGTTGACAGCGTCGTTGATCGTCGAGGACTGCACGGGCTTGGACTTGTCTATGTTCCAGTCAACGAGGTTCATCTCCTTCTCGTACAGAGTGATCTCGCCGCCGCTTTCGAGAAGCACACGCCATGCTTGGCCGTCATAGCGATCGACGTAGTCCTTGGCGGTAATAGCGCCACGCTTTCCGTGGAAGTGCCGGTGTTCTCGATAGACTTCAGCATTGACCTCGATCCAGTCGCCGATGCTGTATGGGGACATCAAAAGCCCGCCTTTTCCAGAAGGGCCGCTTGGCCGTGTTCTCGGTAGTACTGGTTCACGTCCAGGTCGTGGGGCATCTGACGTGTGGTTGCGCGCTCGTTCTTCTCGGCGATCGTGTCGGCGAGTTTGAGACCTGCGGTATCGCCGTCTGCGAGGGTGATGACTTCGTTGTATCCCCAGATCAGTCGGTTGAAGATGGGCTTCCAGTTCTGCGCGCCGGCCGTTCCAACGACGGCTGGGATACCGGCCTGCCAGGCGGTGATTGTGTCGATCTCCCCCTCACAGATCGCGAGGCGGGAGACGGGGAGTGTCAGGGCCAGGATGTTGTAGAGCTTGGCGTCGTCGCCCGGTTCCCTGATGTATTTGGTGTGCTTGTCGATGGTCTTGCAGTCGTGATCGGCTATGCAGCGATACCGGATTGCCACGACGCCTTGGCGGTTGATGTAGGGAATAGCAAGTAGTCCGGCGTAACGTTCATGACCCGAGAGTGGGCTTGCGACGTACCCGAGTCGAAAGTATTGAACGCTGTCCTGGGATAGGCCCCGCTTTTTCAAATACTCGGCGGCGGGTGAGCCGTCGAGCTGTTTGTGGTAGGTGGCTGCTGCCTGATTCAAAAAGGCGATTCGCTGCTTCGATGGCGGCGAGAAAGTCACACCTCTCCTCTTCCATGATGACGCTCCAACTGTCATGGCTGAAGTCGCAGCCATGACAGTGGATAACGTTCTCGTCAATGTTGATTGAGGCGCTGGCGTTGGTATCGTCGTGGTCGGGTGCCGGGCATTTGCATGCCTGCCAGGTACCGCTATCTCGGCGGGGTGTTTCCCAGTCGGCGTAGTAGTGCTTCAGGACCTCAAGAATGGGGGGCTTTTCGCTGCGCCCTACCATCACGGCAACTCACACCGCTTCCGCCTTGGCCTCGAAGCGCTTGAAGAGCCATACGAGACCAGAGGGCTTGATCTTCACTCCTGTTGCGATGAATGATCCATTGCCGTGCTCGACGGAGCAGGTGAGAGTTCGGAAGTGGTGGGCTGCATGCTGGTAAGGCCGGTAACCCTTCCGGTTCTTAATGAGGATTGCTTCGTCTACGAGGAGGGCGAAGAGACGGTTGCGGCCCAATTCGCCGCCGAACAGAGGGGCGAGCACCTTCGCGGCCTGGACCACGTCGTAGTCGCCTTCGGACGCCATGATCTGGTCGTAGACACTGACCTTGGGTGCCTGCTCTTCCACCAGAGCCTCGGCCTGGTCCACACGCTTCCTCAACTCGGCCAGCTTCATGAGGCCAGCGGCTGGGTCAGAGACGAGCTGCTGCATCGCGGCCTGGAGAACGTCGTCAGCCTGGTAGCTACCCGTCTTGCGGATAGTCGGCAGGACCTCCGAGGTGATCCAGCGACGGAACTGCTTGGCTTCCGGCTTCCGGCTGTCGAGGATCAGGTCATACAGCCCGGATTCATTGATCCATCGGGTGTCCCTGCGGAAGCCCGGCAGACTTTCAGTACCGCTGAAAGTTCGCAGGTCAGAGGGGGTAAGCCGCGAGAGAGCCATCGTGACGTTGCCCAGGTCGAGAACCTTGCAGGCGTCGCCAGCCACGAACCAAGGATCGCCCTGCATGTCCTGGTGCACCCGCACCTCGAACTGCTTTCCGTCGTTGCGCTTGAAGATCTTGTTGAACACTTCGTTCCTCTTACTTGTTGTAGTAGGTGTGAATGAGTCGTTCAGCGAACGCCCCGGGAAGCACCCATGCGGCGTCTTCGGTGGGAGCGTTGTGCCGCTTGTAGATCACGCACGCCTCATCACCCGTGCCGTTGTTGTGGGCTTGCACTAGGGCGTCGTCCAGGTGCTTCCAGAGTTGGATGCGGTCAACCGCCTTGGCCTGAACGGTAAGTGGGATGTTGCCGATGTCGCCGCGGTCGTGCGATCCGTAGATGGCGCCGTTGCGTTTGGCATCCTCGTATCCCAGGTCGTGGAAGACCTTGACGAGGTCGTTCTCCCAGTTGCGGCCCCTGGCTTTTACGGCGGCACCGTTGGGCTTGGTGAGCTTGCGAGGTTTGGGGTTAGCCAATGATCTGCATCCTTTCGGGCTGCCACTGGAGGCGGGCGAAGGTGAAGCCGGAGGCGTCGGCCTTGCCGCCTCTGTTCTTGACGTTGGACACCCGTAGGTCGTAGCCCTCGAACTCGGTGCCGCCGCGATGGAGGGTGAGGATGACTTCGGGGACTCGGCCGACTTGGCCCTTGATGCCGCTGAGCGGGATGGGGTTGACGCCGTCGTTGTACGGGCCGGTGACGTGGTGCAGGAGGACAACGGCGCTGCCTGTTCGGCGGGCCAAGTCATGGAAAAAGGCGCAGAGTTCATCGAGCGCAGCATGCCCTTCCCCCATCTCGGGGGCGCTGACGTTGGTCACGTTGTCGATCACGACAAGGGCCGGCCAGCC
This sequence comes from Streptomyces sp. NPDC050485, assembly GCF_044458185.1. Taxonomy (NCBI): domain Bacteria; kingdom Bacillati; phylum Actinomycetota; class Actinomycetes; order Kitasatosporales; family Streptomycetaceae; genus Streptomyces; species Streptomyces sp. NPDC050485. Next base: position 257,983 of record NZ_JBITHR010000007.1, read on the forward strand.
GTAGATCATGGCGTAGGCCTTGAGGGACTGTTCGATCTCGTCGAGGTCTGGCGACGCGTCGAAGTTCCATCGGATGTCGAGGTCGGCCAGAGACTTGTCGAAGGCCTCGGTCCGCTGCTGCTCGATCGCCTCTTCCACCTGTGCGGTGGTCCAGCCGCTGATGTTCGCGGCGCTGCGAACGTACTGGGTGAAGGCGTCACTGTCGGCGCTGAAGTAGTAGGTAGGGACCGCCGACTTGATCGCGATGTTCAAGGCGAGCGCTGACTTACCAGTGCCGGGTCCTGCCGCAATGAGGTGGAGCTGCCCGCGACGGATGTGGACACCCAGATCGTGCAGGGCCTTAAGGCTGGTTGGGATGGGCTCGCCTGCTGAGCCCCGCTTATGGAGTGCCTGCGAGAGCGTGAGTATGAGCGACCTCCCCGTGGCGGGTGGGCCAATACCGACCCATCAGCGTACAGAGTTGATTAATCGAGCAAAAAAAGGGGGTGGGGTTACTGCTGCCAGGGGGCAGGGGCAGCGTTCTGTGTCGGCGGCGCCCATCCGTTGCTGTTCGTCGGCCAGGAGCTCGTTGCGCTCTCGGGGACCGGCTTGGCCTGAGCTGCGGCAGGCTGGGTGTACTCGGCAACGTAAATCTTGGCCGGATTGCCGAACTTCGAGGGACGCGTTCGGGCGAAGGTCAGCTTCAAGAAGGCGCCGCTGGCGGGGTTACCGGTGGCCGCACCTGCGCGCTTCATAGCGTCCCCGATGGCCGTAGCCATCTGGGATCCCACGGGCATCCAGACAGTACGGAGACCGTCATCCGAGTCCCCTCCCTCTGGAGTGGCCAGGGTGATGACACGCTGCCAGCGAGGATTTCCGTTGTGATCGGTGTCCTGCTGCTCGGTCCCGAACTTGTTGAGCGGAATCCGCTGGGACACGTTTTCTACGTACCCGTTGACTGTGTCTCCGACGTTGCTGAACTTGAAGGTCTTGCCCATGGGAGCGCTCGGGGCGAAGTCGTTGGTGGTGTTGTCGTGCAAGAGGAGGTCCCTTACTATCGAGGGTTGGTGGTCGCTATGACGGTGGCGCCAAGGTCGCCGAGGTTGAAGGCGGCCTGGGCCTGGTTGAGGAGGTCGGCGTATCGGGGTGCCGCTACGGCAAAGGCCTCTACGTTTGGTCCGACTGTCATGGGTGTTTCTCCGTGGAAGGCCACTTCGACATTGGGTGCCGGCCGGAATGTGCAGGTGAAGCCCGGATCGTTCACTCAGTTTCCCTTCGCCTTACAGAAGCGGCTGACTCCGCATGTGGCACAGTGGTCGCCAGGGTTGGCCAGGTAGACGCCGTTACGTTCCGCGGCGTCCATTGCTGCGTATTGCGCTTCGAGCCAGTGCTGGTCGATGCGTGTCAGGTCATAGGGCTCGGTGGGCCCTCCTTGCTTGGGTGAGCGGCCCTTGCGGGCGCACGTGAAGAAATCCCCCCAGGTGATGTCAATCTGGTAGGTCTCCCAGATCGCACGTCGATACAGGGCGAGTTGGAGGGCAGAGGACTGCTTCTTGGTGCCGGTTTTGATGTCACGGACGGTCAGGCCGTACGGCGTCTGTACGACTTGGTCAATGAATCCCCGGACGGGTACATCACCGAGGCGGATCTTGAACTCAAGCTCGATCGCCTGCTTGCCGTCCGGGGTGGTCCAGATGGACTCTCCCGACTGCTCGGCGTAGTCGATGTAGTCGAGTACCTGGTGTTCGCCGAGCTCGCGGCGGTCGGCTAGATCCTTGGCTCCCGACTTGAATCCGCCAGTCATCCACTGGCTAATGTCGCTCTGCTTCGCGAGGCCGGCCGCGAGTTCCCGCTCCCACGCATGTCGGTAGGAGGCGACCGTTTGAGCCCGGGAAAGACTTCGGCCGGATCGTTCGTACGCTTCGACTCCGCTGTGCACTGCGGTGCCTTGTACGAACCATCCGGCCGGATCGCTGGGGCGCCTATCTATTCGCTCCAGCTTGTACGCTTCGCCGCACTGGGCGTATCGATTGTATTGACTATGACTACGCGGCTTTCCTTTGCCGGTAGACGTCGGCAAATCTTCCCCCTCCGTTGACGGGCACGTACTCGAATCCCTCGACTTTCTCTGTCCGAAGGAAGTCATACCCGTCGGGGATAGCGTCGAAATGGGCACGGTGCTGCCGCCCGTCGGTCTTTTCGCAGTGATAATGAACAATGTGGTCGCCGTCGCGGTGCTCAAACCGTACAACAAAACCCGCTACGGCAGTCATCCCCCCGATGATCCGAGTTACCTCCGGAGCCACTTCGAGCAGTGACCGATAGCTTGAGGGAACCATGGTCGGTGTTGCCACTACTATCTTTCCCCTTTCCCTGTTGCGACAGGGATGCCGCGAGATCACATCTCGCGCGTCCGATCAGCCTTCTCCCACCCCGGCGAAGGCCCGAAGTCAACCTATGCAATGGTTAACGGTTCGTCAATTAGCATTAAAGTGAGCACGGCCTGACACTTTCAACAGGACTATTTTTCAACGGAGTTGATCATGTGAGTCGACGCACGCGTCTCGGATGCCGCCCAAAACGCCAACGAGCCGCTTCCCGAAGGGGGCGGCTCGTTTGCCTAATGACGCTTAACGGGCTCTAGCCCGCCTCGATCCGCTCGTAGAGCGATACCGTCTCAGCGGGCAACTCTGCCTCTACAGGGAGAACAGCAACCAAACCCCTGTGCTCAGGGGTACGGGGCACATAGTGCCAACGCTCGTCCGCAGAATAGGCGAGCGTCCGATCTGCGAGGCTCGCGATCCAATTGTGATGGTCATCAGCCTCTTTCTGGGTCAGCGCATGGTTCTGCAACTGGGCTTTGAGATGCAAACGAAGCATCCTAGCAGGCCTGGCGTTGTAGGCGTCGGTAGACACCTTGAAATCCCATGGCATCAACGCCCGGTAATCGATCTTACCTTCTTCATACGGGGCAAGAGCCTTGGTCACCGCGCCCTTGGTTACGCCATAAGCTCTGGCGATGGAAGCCTTGTCCTTGTACTTCCCCAGAGCGAGATCTCGGAATATCTCGCTGGCCGGGGGCAGGATGGGTGGGCGCCCCATTTCGGTTCTCCAATACAGATTGCTGTCACACTAACCGTTCCCTCACCAGAGAAAGTCACTACCACGGGCAGCAGCGCTTCCTGCTACTTCTCTGTCTACTGGCATGAGAGCCCCCTTGAAGTTCGGCCCACACTTGACGAGGATCGGATCCCTATCGGAACTGATCTTCATATCAAGCATTGGACTTGTCCCACGCGGCGTCTTGATTTTTCCGAACCGCGACAGAAGCCCAGGGTCCAGGGCCAGGAGCTCTGGCATATTCGCCTCCTTCCGATCCAAATGGTTCAAAAGGGAATGACAGAGCTCCCAGACCTTGCGGTCGTAGCTCAGAGACTCAACCCGACTGGGTATCACCTCTTGCATGGTGGCCTGAACTCCGGACACAACGAGTCCGCGGCCGTCTGGGATGGCCACACGCAGTTCCCCCTTGCATGTACGGCCTAGCTTATCCAAGTTGGCAAGATCCGCACGCGTGAGTTCAACTGCTGCCTCACACTTCGCATCCGGCACCTCACCAAGGGTTGGCCGCCCCACGGCGTACGTGTCGGTAGCCAGGAAGAACACTTCCGTATCCGATACATAGAACATGGCGGCGGGCACCGGTGAACGCGCAGGGGTGAACGCAAGAGCGTTGTAGGCAGCCCTCGCAAACTCCTCACCTTCTACTATGAAGTTGTGCAATCGACTCCCGTGATAGCCCCGTTGTTTCTGTGGTAGATCTCCTGCGGGACTGCATCCCATTCAGCTCGCGTGTGACGAATAATCTTTAAATTCATCCGCTGCACAGGCTTGACGGACGAGAAGACACTAAGCGCCTCTCGCTCCTGGCGACGCTTATTGCGCCACTTCTCCCGCTCACGTTGGGTATTGCTCATACTGGATCCTCAATAGAGCCTGATGATCCAGCCTCGGGACCCCGTCGATGCCGGGGCACTGCGGCAAGACCATCAGGGAGTTACTACTTACTGGCCGTCAGCAGTCAACGAACTGCTCATCAAGGCAGGCTTTCGCACCGCTCCCCGCGCTGGTGCTGTCGAATCGCTAGCACTGAGCATCCGGCCGAAGCCGGCAACGACGGGTCTTGTTCGACGGGCTGCAGAAGACGGTGAATCCTTGGTGGCTCGCAGGCCGCTGACGGCGGCGCCAACCAGAGTTGGCGCCTAGGTCTAGTGGGGCCTCCCGCGCTCTCGGGGTGGCCTCCGGGTGTTGCTCTGAGGTTGTCAATCCAGCAGAAGCCGGAGGGTCTCAAGCACGTGCTGTGCGGTGACAGACAGAAAGTTACTCAACTCTGTACGCTTAGGCAACTCGACACCACGTGACGACGATCACATCGCAGCGCGAGTGGGATCCGGCCTCCGTGACCATGCCTTAAGTATGAGAGGTAAGAAAAACAAAAACTCTTCTACTTCTTTAGAAGAGTAGAGACTTCCTTTATTTTCAATACTTAAGAGACTCCCCGCAGGGTTGATGCTCCCTTAAAGGTTTGAGCACCCCTGCGGGGTTTCTTTTCCCCGGGTGAGATTTCAACACGTCGACAGAGGCTGTGCAGTCTGGTCTCACCCGGGGCGAAGCCCCGAGGATTTCAAATGCCCAGAGCTCGACAGATCTGCTTCAGGTCCGGATGCCCCAGGGTAGCTATCAAGTCCGGCGGGTGTGCAGAACACGCACCCAAGTACATTGACCATCGAAAGCCCTGGGCCAACAAGTCCAAGAGAAACCAGTCACGTTCCACAGGATGGAACAGGATTCGTCTGGCAATCCTCCGGCGGGATAACTACCGCTGCTACCTCTGCGGAGCAAAGGCGAACGAGGTGGACCATATTGTTCCTGTCGCCTTCGGCGGTACCGAATCCCCACTGAATCTTTCGGCTTGCTGCCGGACTTGTCATCAGGACAAGACGCGCCGTGAGGCCCGACAGGGCCGCTACGGACACTGACTTATTTAACTCAAAGGAGCCTGCATGGCTGGCAGGGGTGTGCCGCCGAAGATCAACGCGGTACGCCGCAACAAGCACATGGAAGCACCTCTTACCGGTGCCGGTTCCAGCATCGTCCCCGAGCTTCCCAACGCCGAGCGATACCTTCCGGCGGTACAGGAGTGGTGGGAGACCTGGCGACGGTCTGCACAGGCTGAGCAGTTCCTTCCTACCGACGTGCAGCGCCTCAAGATCCTGGTCCTTCTGGTCCAGCGCATCTACGAGATGGAAGGTGCAGACCTCAAGGCGTATGCCGAGCTCCGGCAGCAGGAGTCCCTTCTCGGTGGCACGGTCCTCGACCGTCAACGGCTGCGGATGAAGGTGAAGAAGGACAGTGAACAGTCGACCGGTGATGACGTCCTGGACGACTTGATTGGATAAATAAGATCGAGGGAGGGCTGTGCCGCAGACGGGAAATCTCCCCGCGCATGAGCCTGACCTCACCCTCGGGCATCACATTCTGGCCTGGGCAGAGCGCTACATCGTCCAGCCCGATGGAGAGAACGCCGGAAGCCCATGGCGCTTCACTCCCGAGCAGCGTCACTTCATTCTCTGGCTCTACGCCCTGAAGCCTGATGGCGGTTGGGCCTATACAGAGGCCACCCTGCGCCGAGCCAAGGGCTTTGGTAAGACGCCTCTTCTGGCAGCGCTCGCGATCATTGAGTTCATCGGGCCTTGTCGTTGGACGGGCCAGATCAAAACAGCCAAGGACGGGACACTGATCCCGGTAGGCAAGCCGGTGCACCTCCCCCTTGTGCAGCTCGCTGCGACCTCACTGGACCAGACGGCCCAGACGATGGACATGATCCGCGGGATGCTCTCGGAGTCGCCGGCCGAGCGTGAATACGACCTGGACATCTCGAAGACGATGATCCAGTTCAAGGGCAACCGCCCTGGAAAGATCACGCCGGTTACGTCCTCGACTCGTGGCAATGAGGGGGCGAGGCCCACCTTTGCGCGGCCCCGGTGAGCTGACTGCTTGCCGGGGCCGCGTGGCGTTCGTCGTAGCCGATGAGACGCACCACTGGGTGCACAGCAACGCGGGCCCGGGGTTCTTCGAGACCCTGGGCCGCAACACCAACAAGACGTTGAGTCAGGGTTCGCGGGTCGTCCAGACGACGAACGCGTACGACCCGAACGAGGAATCGGTTGCTCAGCTCACACACGAGAAGGTGCTGAACGGCAACCCGCTGATCCTCTACGACTGCCGCGAGGCTTCCCCTGGTATCAACCTCAAGGATCCGGATGCAGTCCGGGCCGGACTGATCGAGGCCTACGGGGACTCCTGGTGGGCGCCGATCGAGCAGCTCGTCAGCGTCATCGTGTACGGCACCAATGCCGCCCATGACTACCGGTTCTACCTGAACAACATTGCGGAGTCCGCTGACTCGTGGATGAGTAAGACCGAGTGGGAAGCGTGCTTCACCGACGATGATCCGATCCGTCCCGGGGATCAGATCGCCCTTGGGTTCGACGGGAGCCTCTTCAATGACGCCACCGGGATCGTGGGCGTCCGTCTGAGGGATGGGCGTCTGTTCACGATCGGTGTGTGGGAGAAGCCGGAGACGGCCGGCCCCGATTGGGAGGTGGACGTCCTGGCCGTGGAGGCCGCAGTTCAACGGGCCTTCAGCGACTACACCGTTGAGTGGATGTACGCCGATCCGCCGCACTGGCAGGAGGCCATTGGCCGTTGGGCTTTGGCCTACGGCGACGACAGGGTCTTTGAGTACTGGACCAGCAAGCCCAGCCGGATGGTGAATGCCATCGAGCGCTTCCGTACCGCGGTGACCACCAAGGACCTCAGCCACTCCGACGAGACCAAGCTGACTCGCCACGTGCTGAACGCCGTGGCCCGCGAGGTTCCCCAAGGCGTGCTGATCCGCAAGGACTCCCCGAAGTCCAAGAGGAAGATCGACTTGGCCGTATGCGCCGTGTTGGCGTTCGAGGCGCGGGCCGATGCGATAGCCGACGGGCGACTGACGAGAAAGAGGAGACGCGTAGTCGGCTTTGGATAAGATCAGTAACTTCACTTCCCCACCCACCACCGCCCTTGAGTGGATCAACTACCTCCAGGGCAAGCATGGTTCACAGCTCTCGCAGATCCGCCGGTACGCCGAGTACTACGAGGGCCGCCAGGAGACGATGCCGTTCTCCCAGGCGATCTACAACACCGCCTTCGGCGACACCTTCCGCTCCTGGTCCGACAACTTCTGTGCGCTGATCGTCGACGCGGTCAACGAGCGCATGAAGGTCATCGGCTTCCGCATGACGAAGGATCCGGATGCGGATGAGGATGCCCACGCGATCTGGCAGCGCAATCAGATGGACGTGCAGTCCAGTGCGGCGCACCTCGACGCGATGATTCACGGCGAGTCCTACGCCATTGTGTGGGCCGGCGTCGATGGCGAACCCGTCATCTCCTGCGAGTCCGCAGAGCACGTAGTGGTGCAGTACAAGCCCGGGAGCCGGACTGAACTGGACGCCGCCGCGAAGTTCTTCACGGACGACTGGGGCCGCGATCACGTCACGCTGTGGACTCCGGAGTACCTCTATACGTCGGTGACCGGCGACCACGGATGGCTTGAGCCTGTACGGGCGCGGAACCCGCTCGGCGTGGTTCCCGTGGTACCGATCTCCAATCGGCTTCGGCTGACGGGTACCGCACAGTCGGACCTCAAGGCGATCATTCCCCTCCAGGACGCGATCAACAAGACGATCACCGATGCTCTGGTGGCCTCCGAAATGGCGGCCTTCCCGGCGCGCTTCGTCACGGGTCTGGAGATCGCGGAGGACGCCGACGGCAACCCGATCGAACCTTTCCGTGTCGCTATCGACAAGGTCCTCCAGGCCGAGGACCCGAACGCGAAGTTCGGACAGTTCCAGGCCGCAGACCTGTCGAACTACGGCACGCTGGTCGACCTGCTGACCAAGCACCTGGCGAGCATCGCCCGCCTGCCGCACTGGATGATCGACTCCACGGGACAGCCCGCAACAGGCGAAGGCGCCGAGGCCGCCGAGTACGGCCTGGTCGCCAAGATCCGGGAGCGGATCCTTCACTTCGGGCGTGCCTGGGTCGAGGTCATGCGCCTGTGCTTCAAGGTCAAGAAGGACCGCCGGGCCGACGCCTTCGACGCGTCCGTCATCTGGGCCGACGTCGAGAACCGGTCCGAAGCACAGCACATGGATGCCCTGGTAAAGCTCTTCTCTCTCGGTGTTCCTGCCGCTGTCCTGTGGGAGCGCGCCGGTTTCACTCCTCAGGAGATCGACCGCTTCCCTGCCCTCCTGGAGGACCAGGAGGAGCTGATCGGCTCCTATCCCTCTGCCATCTCCGGCGACGGATCCTCCGGCACGGACAAGACCGTTGATCCAGCCGAGATGGCTGCTACCGCCCCGCAGGGCAACGCCGGAAACTCCGCACGCAAGCGTGCAGGCGATGACGGAACGCGCCGCTAGAGCGCTCCTTCCCATGGCTCCCGCAACGGGAGCCTTCTGTACCTCCGAAACGGACTGATAGCCCCATGACTGAGCTGACTCCCGCCCCCGCTTCCACCAACGAGCCTGCCGCGAACTCGACCACTTCGGGGTCCGAGCAGGCGCCGGATCCGACTGTCCTGACGGCCGAGGTCGACAAGTGGCGTTCGATGAGCCGCAAGAACGAGAAGGCGTTCAAGGACGCTTCGAAGGAACTTGAGCAGTTCCGCCAGGCCGCCATGACCGAACAGGAGCGGGCCATCGAAACCGCCCGTGCCGAGGCTCGCACCGCTGCCCTCTCCGAAGTCGGGAGCCAGCTGGTGGCCGCTGAACTGCGCGCCCAGGCCGCAAGCACCGGCGCCACGCTCCCGGCCGCCGATTATCTGAACCTCTCCCGCTTCCTCGGCGAGGACGGCCAGCCGGACACCAACGCCATCACCCACTTTGTCACCACCCTGTCCACGAACACGCCGCCGCAGCCCGAGTACAAGCAGGACATCGGCCTTGGCCGCCAGGGCACCAGCCAGGCAGGACAGCTCACCCGCTCCGACCTCTCCCGCATGACGCCCGCCCAGATCAACGCAGCCCGCTCCAAGGGCCTCCTGGACGCGCTGATGCGCGGGGAGCTCTAACCACTCAGAAGGAACGTTTCTCCACTTGGCTACTGGCTTTTACAAGGACGCCGGCCAGCGACTCAACGCTGGCGTACAGGGCGTCTTCTCCCCCGAGATCTGGACTGCCCAGCTCCTACAGGACCTGGAACAGAACTCCATCCTGTCCTCCCCCCTCATCGTCAACAACAGCTACGAGGGCGAGTTCAAGCGTGGCGGCGACACCATCCGCATCCCGCACTTCCTCGACACCGTGGAGGACAAGGGTGTGGTGCCGTCGTACGGCGAGATCGGTACCGCCGACCATGCGGAGCTCGACTACATCCGCATGACGGTGCAGAAGGGCAGCTCCTTCCACATCGAGATCGATGCCCTGGATCAGCTCTTCACCCAGCCCGGCATCGCCAAGATGACCAACCTGATGGCCCAGCGTGCCAAGCAGGCCGCCAAGTCCATCGACAAGCTCGTGGCCAACACCATCGGGCACGCGATGAACGGCAAGGACTACAACAGCGCCGCGTCCGGCATCACCGACGAGACCAAGATGCTCGACCTGCACAGCAAGGTCGAGAAGATCGAACGCACGGCCAAGGACTCCGCTTACGACATGGTCCTTGAGGCGATGATGCAGCTCGACTACATCGAGGCTCCGGAAGACCGCTACCTGATCATCTCGCCATCGCTCCGCAAGGAACTCCTGAAGGACGAGATGTTCGTCAACGCGAGCTACTACGGCGGCCAGCCGGTCATCCCGACCGGCCACATCGGCCAGATCCTCGGTGTTCCGGTGTACGTCTCCAACCAGCTCGGCACGGTCAAGACGCCCAGCAAGCCGCTGGTGAAGCCCGCGCTCGATACGGCCCTGCGGAACGTTGACATGCTGCTCGGCGCGACCAACTGCGTGTCGGTGGTGATCCCGCATGCGGAGATGGCCGCGTACAAGCCTGAGAAGAAGTTCACCGACGCCATCAAGTCGCGTGTCCACTATGACGCGAAGATCATCAGGCCGGAGCAGCTGATCGCGGTGGGCCCGAAGTCGGCCCCTTCTCCCTGACCCTCTCCCCGCAAAGTGCCGTCACCGCAATGCGCGCTGCAGAGCGGATTGACGGTTGGGAAGAGGGTGACGAATCCGCCGCTCCCGCGGTGAAGAAGCCTGTCCGCCGGGCGCGGAAGAAGGCAGTTCCCAAGGAGGCTGATGTCGAGCCTCGCGACGATTGAGGACGTGGCGGCCCGGATCGGCCGCCCCCTCATCGAGGAGGAGAAGCCCCGCATCGGCGCCTTCCTCCTCGATGTTTCCACCCTGGTCACTGACTACTGCGGCACCGACTTCCAGCGTCACGACGACGGCCTGGCCGTGCTCGATCCGGTCTCCGGGGTGGAACTGCCGCTCCCCCGCTTCATGCTCCCGCTCACCTCTGTCATCGAGGTCAGGTGGGGTGACGGGACGCTCGTCGAGGACTGGTCTTACAGCCGCCGCTCTCTGTGGCGCGCTGGGGGGTGGCAGCCTCCCGCCAGTGGGAAGGCCCGCACGATTACCGTGCGGGCCTCCTACGGCTATCCCGCTGTGCCTCCCACGGTGACCGCCGTCATCTGCACCGAGGTCATCCGCTGGCTTGCCGTGCAACCCGGTGTCACCGCCGAAAAGGTCGGCGAACTGGAGATGCACTACGGCACAGCCGCCCCCACACAAAGCCTGTCACCCGCAGCCGAACAGGCACTTCGTAACCACCGGCGACGCGTCGCATCCACCCACGTGAGGAGGTCCCATTCGCTTTGACGATGTCCTCGACATCTACCGCGCCCCGATCAGCCAAGACGCCTACACCCGGCGCCGCGACTGGGACAACGCCCGCCGCATCTGGTCAGGTCCGGCCAGCGTCCAGCCCTACAAGGCGTACGAGGACCGCGACCCGTCGAACGAGACCGCAAGCACCATGCTGAACGCCTACCTGCCCATATCAGCGGAGCCGGATTCGGCTGACCGCGTCCTCTATAACGGGTCCTGGTACGACGTGCTCGGCGAGCCTGCTCGCTGGGACAAGGGACGCCTTCGCCACGTAAAGGTCCGCCTCTGGGGCGTGACCCACTGAGCCGGCAGCCCTACGAGATCGAGTGGGATCCCCGCGCAATCGTCCGTCTTGAGGGCAGTACCCAAGCCGCGGCCGAAGTCGAGAAGGCCACCCTGCGGATCGCTCGCCGCTATCGCGCCATGCTGGCCCGCTACAACCGAAAGCGCCCCAAAGGCAACAAGACTGCCGCCTCCATCAACGTACGCACCGCCATGGTGTGGATCGACGGGAAACCGGTCGGCGGTGTCATCCCCGATGCTGACGTTCCCAGCGGCGCCGCTCATGCGATGCACCTGGAGTACGGCACCAACAAGACGCCTGGCAGGCATCTGCTCCGGGATGCTGTGATGCGCGAGCGGACGACGCATGCGGACTGATCCGATGCGCGTCCTGCACGCCTACCTCACAGCCCTCCCGGAAACCGCCGGGATCCTCGTCTCCGCATCCCTCATCGACCGGGTCAAAGGACAACCGTCCGTGATCCTCGACGGCACCGGCGGATACCGCGTCGTACGCCATCGCGCCGACCGCGCCGACTTCACCATCAACACCTACCACCGCACCATGCACCAGGCTGCCGACCTGGCATTCGCCCTGCGGGAACGCCTCCTTGAAGAGCTTCCCGGAACGGTGGCCAGCGGCGGCCTGGTCCTCGACGTCACCGAGGTACACAGTCCGTTCTTCCTGGCCGACATGACCTCCGGTGAGTACCGCTACGTCGCAGCTATCGCGGTCTACCTCACCGAAGCGTCTGTCTAACACGCACAACTCAGACACAGTGTTTGATTTATTGCGCTGATACTTGGGCGACTTCCCCGCGGACGTGGTGGACGTGGACCGTGTGCACCCACTGTCACTCAGCGGCGGAGGACATAGACAGCAATGTGCAAGTGCTGGCCAGGGGTGCCACCAGCTCAAGACCGCAACGGAGTTCGGGGCTCCGGGATGATGTGCCCACGTGGCTCGGTTCTTCTCCGGGATACGACAGAGCCCCCGGACAGGCTATCCAGGGGCTCATCATGTTGCTCGTCTATGAACCGCCACACTGGCAGGGGCCGCCGCTCTGGCATCCGCAACTACAGCCCGGGCCGCATGTGCAGTCGCCAGCAACAGTACCTTCGTTCGAATTCATGGCGCCTCGCTTTCATTTTTCCTGGGGTCAACGGTCATCAATTGGCCGGGGATCGCCCAAATCCAGTGCTGCCCCTCGCCGATTCAAACTATGCGCCGTGGCTGAATTCAGTTGAGTTTGGGCTGAAATTAGCGGTAGGCGTGAAACGATATCCGTTTTCAGAAATGCCATTCGGAGCACCTGCCCTCGCTCGGAGATACCCCCTTGCCGAATCTCCGCCCCCCTGTTCGATTCCCGGGTGTCTGAGCTCACCACCCGGGGCAGCAGCCGGGTTGTGCCGCCCATCAGTAATCCGTCCCAACAGGGGCTGCTTTCCAAAATCTCGAATCTCCTCGCTTCTAATTCATGACTCGGCGCCCATATACTCGGGGTGGCCGTACCTTCGCATGTCCCCACCTCGTAAGGAACTGCCTGTCTGTGGCCAATGCCAACAATGCTTCTCAGATCCGCTTCGCCCCCAAGGGCAAGCTCAGTGTTCACTTCGGCGCCCTGCCCGGCGCCTCTCTTCCCAAGGCCGTTGATGAAGACCTCACGGCAACGGGCTTCATTGAACTGGGCTACACGTCGGAGGACGGCGTGGAGATCACGCCGAAGATCGAGACTGACGAACTGTCCGTGTGGCAGTCCAGCGTCCCGGTGCTGCGATACGTGAAGTCCGCAAGCTTCCAGATCAAGTCGACTCTCCAGCAGGTCAACGCCAACACCACGCGCCTGTTCTACGGCGCCGAGTGGACCAAAACCACGGAGAAGACGAAGGCCGGACGGGATCAGTACCGGCTCGACCTGTCCTCCAACCCCGATCTTGCGGAGATCTCGCTCGCGGTCGACTGGTCGGACGACGTTGCCTCCTATCGTGCGGTGATCGGGCGGGCGATGGTTTCTGACCGCGGCTCCATCTCTCTGACCCGCACCAAGAACCAGGGGCTTGAGCTCACGATTGACGCTCTCGATTCGGACAGCCTTCTGGGCTACTTCCTGAGTGATGACCCTTCGATCTCTCCGACCCCTCCGCCGGTCATTCCTCCGGCTCCGAAGTCTCTGCCGGACGCCGGCGGGACGTCTTCGCCGATTGAGAACCCGCTCGACATCGGCGGCGGCAACAAGCCGATCGGCGCCTGACTTATTGATTTAACGCCTTCCCGGGGCTGGCTCTAACCGCTCCGGCCTGTTCTTTCTCATCCTTGCTTACGGAGTATGACCATGGCTGCCACCACCACGAAGAAGACCACTGTCGCGAAGAAGGCCGAGGCCACCGACGCGCCGACCACCTTTGAGTTCAACGGTGTTGAGTTCACAATCCCGTCCGCGAAGAAGCTGCCATTCGAGGTCCTGGAGGCCATTGACGATGACCGAAGCGAAGTTGCGATCATCCGCTCCATCGTTGGCCCCGAGCAGTGGGTAGCGTTCAAGGACACCCGCCCGACCATCGAGGACTTCGAGGAGTTCGCCCAGGACGTGGCCGAGGCTGCCGGGTTCGGTGATTCGGGAAACTGATCCGCACCCTCACCGTGGTGAGGGAGCACAGCGACGCGCTTGAGGCCGACCTGTTGGAGTTCTTCAGCGTCGATCTGCTGGACCTCTGGACGGGTCGGATCTCACTGCGGCGCCTGCACGTATTGATCTCGTCTCTCCTGACTCGTCAGGGCACCGGTGCTCTGGTCGCCGCCATCGATGAGTCGGCCATCTGGACTCATGAGGCGCACATCCTTGCGCGGATCTCTGACGCGCTTGAGGCATCGAACTGGCTCTTCATCAGCGCCAACTCGACGGGTGACACCACCCTCGATGCGCCCGAGCCGATGTGGCGCCCTGGCATTGAACCTTCCGAACCTCCGGCCCCTGTTACGGCGTCGGGTGCCGATGTGGCGGCCTGGTTCGGTCACATGAACTCGCTTTAAGGAACGTGAACTTGGCTGGTGAAGACTCGGGCATCCCCGTAGCGCGGGCCAAGGTTCCCGTCACACCGACGCTGGATGAGTCCGGCGCTCGGCGCATGAAGCAGGCTGTCGAGCGGGCCATGGGCCAGGCCGGTGAAGGTGCTGGTGCCGCATTCGACCGGGGCTTTGTCCCCAGGGTTGATGCTGCCCTTGAGGGCCTGGCCGTGTCCTCTGCCGAGGCCGGCCGCCGCTCCGAAGCCGCCCTCAAGGCTGCCGCCACTCGGGCATCTCAGGCCCAGGCCCGAGCTATCGACTGGGTGGTGGAGAAGGAAGGCCAGGCCGTCGCCGCCGTCGTGAAGATGGCCTTCAGCGCGGCCGACGAAAAGCATCGCGCGTTGCTGGGCCTGTCCGCCCGGCACAAGCGGATCCTCTCCACGATGGGCCTGGACGAAGAGTCCGCCGTCAAGGCGATGGTTCGCGCGAGCCGACTCGGCGAGGCCCGCAAACAGCAGGCCTTCAAGGAGACCAGCCTCCAGTACAAGGCAGTCCTTCGGGAGAACCAGACAGCTCTTGTCGCCAACCTCCGTGAAGGACTGCGGGATTACAAGGCCGCAAAGAGCCAGGAGATCGCGGCCGAGCGGGAGGCCACGCTCGCCTACAAGGCCGAGCTCGCCGAGCGGCTGACCTCCCTGCGTACCGAGCTGGCCGCCGCAACCCGCGCGCAGGAGACCGCGTCGGCCACGCAGGCCGGGCTTTTCGCCACGGCCGCGACCCGGTGGAAGCGCGGTTCCCAGCAGATCGAGCACATGGGCACCCAGTCCGTGGAACTCGGCAACCTGATCAACCGGAACATCGTCACGCCCCTGGCCACAGCGGGCGGCATGGCGACCGTGTTCGGCATCAAGGCCACCGACAGCTTCGACAAGGCCGCCAACTCCCTTGGCGGGCTCGGTGTGTCGATCGGCGCCACGAAGCGCCTGCTGAACGATCTTCAGCAGTTCGCCATCAACTCGTCCTTCTCGCTGGACGACATGAACGAGTTCGCCCCGCAGTACGTCAGGATCCTGACGTCTCACGGCACCAAGCCGGACGCGGCAGCCACACAGTCTGAGGCGCTGATCAAGGCCATCGCGAACAATGCGGCCAAGGGCGGTATCACCGACCCTGACAAGCTCGCGCGGGCGATGCAGCAGATCGCGTACATCCTCGACACCGACAAGCTGACGCTGCGCAATCTCAAGCCGTTCGAGAACGCCACGAACATGAGCATGCAGCAGATCGCCACCATGCTCGGGTACAAGGATGCGCCGGGCGGCGGCACCACCAAGGCCAAGGGCCAGCACTTCAGCCAGGTCGGCGGCAAGTGGGTCAAGGACGACGACGGCAAGTTCATCAAGTCCGGCTTCCAGGACGGCAAGGCCGTCTACAAGGAAGATAAGGGCACCCCCACCAAGGGCAAGAGCGCGTCCGCTCAGCTCATGGCGGCCATGACCAAGTCAGTCGCGCCGTCCGGTCACGAGTTCATTGAAGCCCTGATCAAGTCCGGGGTCGGCATCGATGGCGCGGCCAAGCGCGCTCAGAACGCGACGGTCAAGGGCCGCCTCCAGGCGATGAAGGAGAACGCCCAGCGAGACCTCATGGGCCTGTTCGCCAAGCGCGACAAGAACGGGAACTTCGAGGTCCAGCGTGACCCCAATACAGGGATGCTCACGCACGTCCAGACCGACCTGTACAAGCACGTCCTCAAGGTCCTCGACGGCCTGCAATACCTGTGGAAGGTCAGCCTTCCCGGCCTGAAGGTCGCCGCGAAAGCATTCGTCGACGGCGTGAACAAGGTCATCGCCATCGCCACGACCACCGTGGAGTTCATCCGCGATCACCCGGCACTCGCCGGTGCCTTGAAGACCGCAGCACTGTTCTCCGTCAAGGCCCTACCGCTACTGATTGCCTTCGGTGTCGCCGCGAAGGTCCTCGGCAAGTTCGGCGGGATGGTCGGCGGTCTCCTCGGTTCCGGCAAGGTACTCGGCAAGGCCGCGTTGGGTACGGCCAAGGGCATCAGCAAGTCCGGCCTGGCCCTCTCGCGAGGCATCAAGCACACAGCAAGCGGGGCGATCTCGCGCCGCAACGGGGGCAGCTTCCTCGGCGGCTATCAGGCGTCCCGCAGCCGGAGCAATGCCGCACGGGAGGATGGTTGGGGCTGGACGAACCGGCTCCGTGACAGCCGTGACAACGCTCGCCGACGCTGGGGTGCCGGACGCGCCGAGACGATTCGTGGCTACGGTCGTGCAACCACTCAGTACGCCACTGGCGGGCTGATCGACTTTGATGAGCGCGATCGGCGAGCGCGCGACCGCGATGCGTTCCGGCGCCGTAACCGTGCTCTTCGCCAGTTCCGCAATGTCACTCCGCAGACGGCGGAGAACGCGGGTGAACTGGTCCGTAACGAGCGTGATATCCGTGCGAACCGGCAGCGCTACCGAGAGAACCGCCGCACGCCCCGCCAGCAGGCAAGGGCCTCTCGTCGCCAGACTCGCGAAGGGATATCCCGGGCGAGGGATGGCGGTGACCTCTCCGACGATGAGAGTGATCTCCTCAACCGCCAGCTGCGCAGTCAGCGCCGGGAAGAGGGACGAGAGCGGCGCCGCACTGCTCGCCGGACCGCAAGTGATCACCTCCCTGCCGTCCCGCAGACGCAGGAGGAGCGGATCCGGATCAACGTCTCCGAAGCGGAGACCGCGATCAAGCAGCTCCAGGAGAAGATCAAGGCACTCAACCTTGATCTCCGGCGCGTCAATGACGTGCGACTGGCCCATGTTCAGGGCGAGTTCGACGGTCAGCCGCAGTCGATCTCCCACATGGCGGTCAAGGCTCAGGACGCCATTGACCACATCCGCACGCTCGGTATCACGCCGCTCAACCAGGCGGACGTAGGCCAGCTCCGCGGACGTCTGGCCGGCCTGGAGGGCGGCTCCTCTCTGGAGTCCTCGGCGGCCAAGGCCGAGAGCGCTGTCAAGGCCATCAAGACCCAGGCCTTGGAACCACTGAACACCACCAGTCTTGGCCCTGCCCAGTCTGAACTCAGTGGTGAAACGACCTCTGTCGCTTCATCTGCCTCGACGGCTGAGCGTCATGTTCACGGTGTCGGCTCTGCTCTTACTGATCTTAATCAGGGGGCTTCGACTGCCCAGGTACGCGGCCAGCTCGACGGCGCAGAGGGCTCTGTTCGCACTGCCGCACAGGGTGCGAAGGAGTCCGTATCCCGTCTCGCGTCGGCTATCACCAACGTTGCGGACATCAGCCTTGAGGCGATCAAGGCACGCTTCAACGGCCCGGGAAGCCTGAAGAGTGCCGTTGACGAGGTGAAGGATGCGACGGGCCTTCCGACGTCCAAGACGGGTCTGAACTCGGCCCTGAGTAAGATCAATAATGTCGAGTTCAAGGGCGCCCAGGGCAAGCTCGACGATCTCAAGAAGAAGATCGAGAGCGTCACTGAAGCCACAGGTGCTCTGGTCCTGGCCCTGAAGTCGGTGGATGAAGCCACCGGCGGTGGCTCGTCCAAGGGCGGCAACGGCGGAGGAAGCGGCAAGGACAAGGGCGGCGGGAAGAAGACCCGTTCCGCGCCTGGTCCCACGCTTCGCGGCTTTGTTGATACCGGCGTTCACGCGTCATTCGGTGGCGGATCGATCGGTCCGGCTGCGGGTGGCGGGGCCTCTGGTCCGAGTGCTTCCGCTGCTTCTCCTGCTGGGTTCTCCCTCATGGCGGCGCCGAGTATGGCGCGCGCTGCGGCAGCACCAGCGGCAGGCGGACGCAGTGGCGGTGGTGGCGGTGGCCGACTGGGTTCGCTCTTCTCGCAGTTCGACGAACTGCGTCGCATGCTCGACCTGTCGAGTCTGGCCCGTACCGCTACGGCCGCACTCGGCGTAGACGGCGCCACGACCAAGCTCGGTCAGACGGGCGCGAACATCCGCGATTTCGTCGGCACCAAGGTCACGTGGGCCGGAAGCCGCTTTCAGGGCCTGCCCGACAACTTGCTCAAGTGGGTCACGAAGAAGCTGCCTCCGGCTCTGATCGAACAGGCGGAAGGTGCTCCGTGGACGCAGCTTGCCGGCCTCGCAACAGGACTGGTTTCGCCGGTAGTTGGCGACGCTTTCATGTCGCAGGTCTACCACGGTGACGGCAACATCGTTGGGCGTGCCAAGCGCATGGCCGGGGAGGTCTTCAGCCTCGATACCGTTGAGCAGGTTTTCGACAATCTGCTCAGCCTGATCAAGGACGTGTGGACGGGCGTCAAGGAACTCCTGTCGCTGGCAGGCCGGTTCATCACCGATCCCGGTGGCGTCCTCGGCGATCTGAAGGACTGGGCGACCGAGCAGTTCACCGGATTCGTCGGGATGTTCTCCGACGCCTGGCGGGCTATCGACGCCATCGCATCGAGCCCCTCCGGCTATGCGAAGGAGGTCCTGGACGATCTCCTCCAGGGCCTGAAAGATGCCCTGCCCAACATGACGGGCCTGTTCGACTTCTCCAAGGGCTATGCCTCGGGTGGCGTCGTGCCTGGCTACTCGCCGGGCCGCGACAGCGTCCGGGCCATGCTCAGCCCCGGTGAGGCCATCCTTCGCCCGGAGATCACGCGCATGCTCGGTTCCGATCAGATCGACGGTATGAACTCGGCGGCACGGGCCGGGAATTTCCAGGGCCTGGCCGAGTTGATCGAGCGCATGTGGCGCACGCTCATCGAACCGTCGTTCGTGTCGATGTCTCAGGAGGTCAAGACCGACCTCACTCCAACCACGAACGCGTTCAAGGCCACCAGCGTGGACACCTGGACGACCGTGGGCACGACGGTACGGGCCACATGGCAGAACGACGTCCTACCGACGACGAGCGCCTGGTCCTCGTGCGTACGTGGTGATCTCACCTCCTCTGAACGCGATTTCCTGGCCGCTCATCAGGGCGTTTGGTCGGCCGCTGCTCAGCAGGTTGATCAGTCGAAGGCATCGTCACTGTCCTCGTTCGGGTCCCTGGCGTCCGGCGTCAGCGGCCTGCGGGACACCTTCGGGTCAGCTGGATCGGAGATCACCAGTTCATGGCGCTCTGCCATGTCCTACGTGGACTCCTCCACGAGGTCGACACTGAACGGCCCGTACAACTCGGGTGTGGTGTCGATGACTTCGGCCATGGCCTCGCTGTCGGGTGCTCCGGCTCCCTTGAAGCCACTGAAGTTCGCGCACGGTGGTGTCGTTCCTGGCTATTCGCCGGGCAATGACACGGTGCCGGCCGTACTGAGTCCCGGTGAGGGAATCCTGCGCCCGGAAGTCGTTCGAGCCCTCGGGCCGGACGTCATCCACGCATGGAACCGTGCGGCCCGCATGGGCGGCAACATGTTCGCCAACGGTGGCATCGTCCAGCCCATCGGCTGGAAGTCCCCGACCGCAAGCGCATGGGTGGAGGCCCACAAGAACGACGCCTATACCGGCTATGCCGATGCCCTCGGGCACGGATGGTCTGAGATCGTCGAGGCGATGACACGCACGGTGAACGATGCCTTCGCCACTGCGGGTGTCGTCAGTTCCGGGACGGTGGAGCACTTCAAGGGTTCCGTCCTGTCCTGGGGCAAGTACCTCGATGACCACGTAGGCGGCGCATCAGCAGTGGTGAAGCAAGCTCAGCAGGAGCTCGGCTACACCGAGACCGGACCGAACATGGTCAAGTACAACCAGTTCAACGGTGAGGAATGGTGCGCTGACTTCCTCTCCTGGGTCGTCGACAAGGCCTCCGCGAACGCGTCGTACTGGAACAGCCCGACAGGGACTCCGGGCAGCCGTTGGCCGAGCGTTTCCACCTGGAACAGCGAGGCCGCGGGCTCGCAGATCTCCGCCTCACAGGCCCGTGCCGGTGACGTCGTGTCCTTCCGGAACGGCGGGCATATCGGCCTGGTCGAATCCGTCGCCAACGGCGTCCTGCACACCATCGAAGGCAACACCGGTCCGTCCGTCCGACGCCTCACACGGGCACTCTCGGACCCGGATCACGTGTTCCGGGCCAAGGGCGGCCAGGCCGAAGGAGCATCGTTCTCCGGCTGGCCCGGCGCGTACGCCACAGGTGTGGACATCCCGACTGCGGGCGGACTCGACGGCGGCACCCCCGAGCAGAACAAGGGCGTCGCCAAGCAGCTCCTCAACCAGATGGGATGGGGCAGCCAGTTCGGTGCGCTCGATTCCATGTGGTCGCGCGAGTCAGGGTGGTCCCAGTACGCCAAGAACCCGAGCAGTGGGGCGTACGGCATCCCCCAGTCGCTCCCCGCCGACAAGATGGCAACGGCTGGACCTGACTGGCTCACCAACCCCGTCACGCAGGAGCGTTGGGGGCTCGGCTACATCAAGGACCGTTACGGGGATCCGGCGAAGGCCTGGGATTTCTGGAAGCGGAACCACTGGTACGCCAAGGGCACCAAGAGCGCGTCACCGGGCCTGGCCCTGGTCGGCGAGCAGGGTCCTGAGTTGATCCAGATGCAGGGCGGAGAGCGGGTGTTCTCCGCTCGTGACACCGCCTCCATGATGGGCGGCCGGGACATCACGGTGAACGTGTACGCGGCTCCCGACGTGCCCACCGAGGAGACCATTCTTCGGGCTCTGGAGCGGGCGCACATCATGCACGGACTGTAGGTCGCGCGGCTCACCGTATTTCGGTGAGCCGCGCGTTCCGTCCTGCTACACGCACGAGCCTACGCATCGGCTTTTGCTCGTCTATCAGGTTGGCTGCGCCGAGCATGCCAGCTCCATACCGTATGTCCCAAAAGAGCCACGGCTACCGCGACAGCACCAATATGGACCGCGCCCCAAGTCACGGCGGCAACCGGGCTCTCCAACCCGCCCGCCGTATCCAGGCGCCAGCCGGTCTCCATGAATGCGATCACCGGAATGAGCAGCCGGAATGAAAGCCCGGCAATACCAGGGGTGGCCGCTAGATATCCGATGGCCCCGAGCGGAACGCCGAGGACCACGGCGCCGATACACCACACCACGGTCATGGAGCTGATATCCGACACCGCCCCATGGCCGGCACCGCCTAGTCCGGTCGGGTGCAGTGCCTTCGCCAGGTAATACACAATAACGCCGATGCCCAGAGCCGGGGGTGCTACGAGGACCGCCTCGATCCAGGACCGGCAGAAATACCC
Source organism: Streptomyces sp. NPDC050485 (assembly GCF_044458185.1). NCBI lineage: Bacteria > Bacillati > Actinomycetota > Actinomycetes > Kitasatosporales > Streptomycetaceae > Streptomyces > Streptomyces sp. NPDC050485. The sequence continues at coordinate 279,377 of NZ_JBITHR010000007.1, forward strand.
GACCATAAATGCGAAGCACGCCCACGGCCAACCTCCGGTGAACACAACACCCACGGCCTGGCATACTGGGTTACTGAATTTCTCTGCCACCGGTCCGAGCAGACCAAGAGCCGCACCCGCACCGATAGTTAGCGCAATGGAAACGACACGGGTGCGGAGTGTATTCACGGTTCCTCTTGGCCTAGTTGTCTAGTACTTCGCGTAGTAGGCGGAGCAGTCTTCCCACAGCTTGCCCGTGACGTTGGCGTAGGAGATCTGGCCCGGGAACGCTACACCCTTGTTCGAGGCGTTGCCGAGCTTCGCGGTCGAGCCGTGCTGCACGCTGGGGTGGTAGTAGTTCGAGTAGCAGTATTTGTGGTCGTCCCTGGCCTCGGAACCGTAGTACCAGTCTCCCCCACCCGGGTGCTCGACAGCCATCGGCTTCATGCGGCCCGCCGAGTCGTTCACGGAGAACGTGATAACGCCCCACTCCTTGGGGTTGCCCAGTTCTGCGGGCGGCTGGGTTCCATCCCCGCGGTGGTGGACAGTGATGACGGCAGAGCCATCGCGCTGAGCACTGTCCGCAGTGGCCGGTGTGGCGAGCATTCCAGCAGCTAGGGCTGCACCCGCAACGGCGAATCCAACCGACCTACCGAAAATCTTCACGAAAACCCCTCCCGTTGATTCCCCGTGTGGGAACCGGAAGAGATCATCTACAGGTCTACACCTGCCTGTAAAGAGAAGCTAAACCAGTTGACCGAAAACTATCCTTGCCCGATCTGTACGCGCGTTCCGGATATTTCTGCACTTAGCGACGCCGTCTCAGCGTGCTGTTGCGTCAATATTTCGTTGGAAGCTGGCGATCTTGGCGCCCTGCCGCCCATCGCATCCACTGTGGACAGCGGCCCCACGAAGGGAGTCACCTATCGGCGAGTACCGAATCATCGTCCGTGACAGCCAGCTCGTGCCCATTGGCCAGATCGACGACTACCTCTCCCTTGAGATGGTCTTGAAGTTCAACGACGTCGGCCAATGGACGCTGAAGATCAATGCGGGCCGACCCCATACACGTCTCCTTCAGCCGGGTTGCGGCATTGCCGTGTACCGCGATGGCATGGGGCAGCCCGTCATGAGCGGTCCCGTCCAGGGGATTCAGAAGTACTGGACCGTCGATGAGGACTCCGGGGACGGCGCTCTGTGGATCACTGGCGCCGATGACAACCAGATCGTTGCTGGTCGTCTTGCCTTCCCCGATCCGGGCAATGCAGTGGATCAGCAGACCCGGGCAACCGACAGTGCGACTGATCGAGAGTCCGCGTATGCCCTGGAGTCCCTGGTCGACTGGAACGTGGGAACACATGCCCGCGGTGACCGCCGACCGCTGGGATACACCACACCGGACGGTGCTGCGTGGCCCTATGACCGCTGGGGGCCGAAGACGCCGTTCAGTGCCAGGTTCGACAATCTGCGGGATGCGATCAGGCCCATTGCCGAGGCCGGCCAGTTGGGATGGCGCAACGTCTATGACCCCGAGTCCCGCAGCATCCGCCTGGAGACCTACCAGGTTGAGGACCGCACCGACACGGTCCGCTTCAGTCCCGATCTCGGAAACCTGAAGCAGGTCGTCTATAGCCAGACCGCACCGAAGGTCACGCGTGCCATCGTTGCCGCCCAGGGTGAGGGCAAGGATCGTTGGATCAAGCAGTACATCGACACGAACGCTGAGGTGTACTGGGGCATCGTCGCGGAGCAGTTCGTTGACGCTCGTGACATTCCGCTGGTGAAGGGCAAGGACGGTAAGGCCGCTCTCGCGCCTCAGGCCGAGCAGGGCACCACTGTGGCGACCGCTCAGGCCACGATGGATCAGCGCGGAGCAGCCGCTCTCAGCGAGGGCCAGGCCGTGGGCAACATGCAGGTGTATCCGATCGACACTCCCTCGCAGACGTTCGGTGTGCACTGGCGCTTGGGCGACAAGGTCACGTGCCTTGTCGACGGTGTGGTTCGAGAGGACATTGTCCGGCAGGTCACCATCTCCGACTCCGCCGACGGCTCGACCATCACACCGAGCATCGGCAATCAGGGCACCGACCAGCCCTCCAACGTGTTCGGCGAGATCAAGGCGCTGTGGCGCAAGGTCAACGCTCTCAGTACCAGGATGTGATCGATGCCGATTCCGGCGACATACGACGACCGGCCCGACATCGGACAGCCGAGTGACACCACCTATACACCGGTCCCATGGCCTCGTACCTTCCTTACCTGGTGCGGATCCAACGGCGACACCATCCCGTTGACCGGCGACATCACCGGCCGCGATTCTCCGGCCGGCATCGCCATCGCCAAGGGACCGGCAGGTCTGGGCATGCCAACGTTCGACCTCAAAGCCGATCAGCTGCCCAACATGGACGGCGGCCTGTTCCGCTCGACAAGGGCGACCACACGGGACATCACCATTCCGCTGATCATCCGGGGTGTGGACCGCACGAGCCTGCTCAAGATGCACAACCGGCTTCTGCGCGCACTCAACCCAAATACGGGGCCGGGCTGGATCACCGCAACCGAGGGCGACGGTATCGCCCGGCACCTGGAGTGCTACTACATCTCCGGCGCGGAAGGCTCCGAGACCGAGGAGAACGGGGCGTTCACCTGGATGAAGATGGCGCTCGTTCTGCGCGCGATGGACCCCTATTGGTACTCCGCGGCCGAGCGGCAATACGACTGGCACCTTGATACGGGTACGGCGATGCCGTTCCTGTCGAATGCTGCCTACCCCGGCTTCTTCCCCATGCGCATCAGCAGCGCCGGGTTCAGCCCCGGCGGCCTGGTCGACGCCGTCAATGACTCCTCCGTTGAGGCCTGGCCCGTATGGACGGCCTATGGGCCCCTCACGAGCCTGGCTCTGGAGAACGTCACGACCGGCCAGCGCTTCCGCCTGCGCGACAACGTCACCGTCCCCACGGGCAAGGCGCTGGTGATCGACACACGGCCCGGAATCAAGACCGTTGAACTCGACGGCGTGAACGCGTGGCCGCAGATGAACGCCGACTCGGCCCTATGGCCCCTGCGCCCTGGCAGGAACCAGCTCCGTGTCATGGCGACTGATGTCGGCCCCACCACCCTCATTCGACTGCACCATGTCCCCCGCTACCTTTCCTACGTCGGGGGCTGAACCAAAGGAACCTCTTCTTGGCAGAGACCTCCTGGCCCTTCGACAAGGGCGACGGACAGCGCGTTGATCCCCCCCGCTGGCAGTCCCTCATCACTCCGGGATCGGCGAACGGTGTGATCGGACGCTGGGGCGATTCCGCCCTGTCGGTGTCCGTCTCTTCCACTCAGCCCGGCGCCGTGGATGTGGCACCAGGGAAGGCGTTCGTACGCGGCGTCATCTACCAAACTGACCAGCCCGTCACCCTTACTTTGACGACGCAGACCGAGCCGAATCCCCGCATCGACCTCGTGGTGGTCGAGCTCGACATTCCCAACAGCAAGGCCGCTCTCCGCGTCGTGAAGGGCCAGCCGGCCACGACGCCTGTAGCGCCTGGAGTCCGCCAGATCGACGGCGGCACTTGGCAATACCCACTCGCGCAGGTCACCGTGCGGCGCGGACAGACAGCAGTCGATTTCATTCGGGACGTGCGCACGCTGATCGACTCGGGCAGGCCGCCCGCGGTGGCCAACACCAACATCCCCACCAACCCGACACCTGGTGATCTCGCCTACTACAAGAGCCAGGACACGGGCGCCGAAGAGCTGCACATGTATGCGGCCAATGGAGGCTGGTCGATCGCGGCAAGCCTCGGCAAGGCCGTCAGCTACACGCCACAGCTCAACTGGTCGGCCGGAAGCTACAGCGCCAAGGGTCAGTACCAGTGGCTCAGCTCGAACTCCATGTTCGTCTCCCTCAACGTCCGCAACACCAGCGGCAAGACGTGGAGAACCGATGCGCTGAGCGTGTCACTCCCCACCAAGTCCCGGGGCGGCATGTGGCAGGTACTCACATGCGCGCTGATGAACAACGACCACGCCGACGGCAACGGCGGCATGCCGAACTACGTCATTGGCAGCGCCTACACCTACGGCGGATCCACCTGCCAGCCCGTGTTCCAGACCACCGGGCCCCCGATGAACGGCGGCGACTGGTGGGGAACGTTCCCTGTGGACTCCACACTGATCGTTACCGGTGTCTACGTTGCCGACTACTTCCGTGAGGGGAATGCCTGATGCGATACCTCTTCGGCGGCACGACCGACACCGCAGCCGAGACCGCCACTGGCGCCAGACTCCCCAACGCCACGGGCACGGTGTGGAGTTCAGGCGCCGCGGACGCCAGTCAACTCACCGATCTCATCGACATCAACGGCAACCCGATGTCCATGCTGAGCGCCGACAAGAACGGCATGGTTCCAGCGTTCTACGGGCCCGATGGGGCACGCTACCTGTGGGTGGACTTCGGATCCGGCAAGTACATGATGCTGCCCACCGACACCGTCACCCGCCTCGACGAGCACGTGCAGGGACTCGATCCCCACGGTGACCGCAGTTACGCGAACTCCATCTTCGACCGCGCCTTGCCCAAGGCCGGCGGAACCGTCCAGGCACCCGAGCAACGCGACTGGCTCACTGTTCGCGTGCCTGGTGACGGAGCCGGCACAGTCGTTCAGTTCACCAACGGAACCGATGTCTACACCCGCCTGTTCAACAACGGCGCCCTGCACATCGACCCTGTCTCCGGTGCTCCAACCGCTCTTGCCCTTGGGACATCAACCCCCGCGGGCAACTTCATCACCGCTCACACTGGACGCTCAGCCCCCGCAATCACAGGCTCTGTCTTCACGGTCAAGGCGGACGGCTCGGTCATCTCAGCCGGAACCGTCACAGGCACCAACATCGGCAACGCCCGCATCTTCTCCGGAGCAACTCCGCCTGACAATCCACAGATTGGGGATGTGTGGGTGATGTATGCCGAATGAGACGTTGACCTGGGACGGCACCAAGTGGCGGGTGGCCACGCTTCAGGCGCGGACAAGCAAGGCGTGGAAGCCATCTGATCCACCACGCATCTGGGACGGTTCGCAGTGGCGCACCGCACGCCTGCCAGCTGTCGAGTTCCCCCGGTACATCGGCAGTACCAAGGGTGCTTTCACCGACGTGGATGTGATCACTCTTCCGCTCCCGGACGGGATACGCCTCTCGGACGTCGTGGTCTCGGTATGCGCGTCGTACGGAGAAGCCGAGCCCGCACCCCGGCGCATGCTCGCCAGCGACTCGCCTCAGGACAGGGGTGTTGAGACCGAGTTCGAACCGCTCCGTGGCGCCTATGCCGCGGTGCTCGATCCGACCAAACTCCGCCTCAAGGTGAGCATGGTCGAGTGGCATCCGAGCCAGGGCCGCTCAGTGTCCTGGCGAGTCTCCGGCAAGAAGGACACCGGAGCCGTGGTCGCCAACTTCATCTACCGGCAGGCGAACACGGCCGCACTGCCCGCAGAACCGATCGTCGACTATAAGACGGCAGTCAGCACAGACCACCTGGACCTCCAGGCCGGCAGCGACTTCACCTCGCTGTACGTCGTCGTCGCCCTGTCACGGGATCTCACCGGCAATGCCTGGCCCACGGGATTCACCGACCCCCGCGACGCCTACGGCCGGTTCGGCGATCTACAGGTCCACATGATGGCCGCAGACACCGTAGGAGCCCCCGCTTCACCTGGAGTGCTCCAACTCGACGCCACCGTCGACCAGGTGGGCGTAGCCCTGATCACCATCCCCGGCAGGGCCAATCCGGACGGGCATGGAGTGTGGATCCTCGGTGACCAGGCCGCCTCCGTCCTCGGCAAGACCACCTACCTGGAGTGACCTATAGCAGCGCCGCCTCTGCCCACATGGGCTCAACGTGAAGTCGTCACCGCCGACAGCCTCGACAGCATCCTTAGCCCTCTGACCTATCTATCTAACCCCCCGCGGATAGCCACTCGCGGCGCCACGGCCGGGCAGAAGATCCCTCGGGGAAGGAAGATCTACGTTGCATGGGCGCCTCCCAGCCTGACCGGCTTCACCAGCCAGGACAGCACATGGTTCACCGCGCCAGACACCGGCATCTACGTCCTCTCCTCGACCCTCAGCGTCAGCACAACTGCCGTGGCAGCAACTGGAGATGGTGTCGTTCTCTACGTGGACCGCCGGGCAGTGAACGGAACGATCTCCCCCATTGCCACCGTCCGCGAGCTCTCGGTTCAGGCATCGGTCCAAGTCGTCTCCGTATGCACGGTGGCCCACCTCCGGGCAGGCGAAGCCGTCGCGGTGGCGTCCTATCTCGACTCCGGCTCGCCCAATCCCGCCTACGCAATCCAGGGCGGCGAGTGGGAATGCCACCTCAGCGTGTTCATGGTCGGTGCCGGAGCGGCCTCCTTCGCAGAGACACCGGTTCCCGTCGGATCCCTGGCGGACTGGATGGACCAGGCCGTGATTACTGCGGCCGACATGACGACGCGCATCACCGCTCCCCTACGCACCCTCTACAGCCCCGTACGGGTTCTCACGCGCGCGGTTGCTCCGTACACGTCCGCCTCGAATCAGCGGACTCTCATCCCGTGGAGTACCGCCGTCATGGAGGAGTGCGGCGGGTGGAGGATCAGCGGCGACGGCACCACGTTCACGGTCCCCCGCTCAGGTGTCTACCTGGTCACCGCCTTCACGGGAGTGCAGCGCGACGGTACGCAAGGGCCCTACGGGTCCTACCAGGTCAACCTGTTGCGGAATGGCCAGCCCTTCGCGGTACGGCAGCGGCAGAACACGCGCATTGGCTACTCAACCACCATTCCCCTCAGTGAGGTTCTGTACCTCGCGGCGGGCGACACCGTTTCTACTGAACTTATGGGAACTGGTACGGGACTGACATGGCGGCCCGAGCCCAGCAATGACGGATGGCATGCATTTGGTGCCGTCATGTTGGGATCAACCGCGATCAGCACGAAGGGGTAAGACCAGTCGACGTAAGCGCATGGCATCCGCGAGACCTCGCAGATGCAGCCAAGATGAATTCCAGAATCCGCGACTCAATCCGCGGTCTATCCAATCCTCCACGGCTCGCTATCAGCGGATTGAGTAAGATCAGTAGCATCCCCGACGACGGCATATACAAGCCTCTCAAGTGGGATAGCGCGGATCAGTACGGCGGATGGGCCACGAACGACAGCGAATCGTTTACCGTACCGGCCACCGGTATCTACTTCACTTCCGCCAGCGTCACCGCCCTCGTGCCCACCGACGTCAGCAAGTACCCGGCGTTCCGCCTCGTGTGCGTGAACATGCAGGCCACCGGCGGGGAACGCGAGTGGCTCCGCTCGTACAACACGGTCCTGGTTCCCAGCACCTATCTCACGAGCTCCATGCGGGGCCTCGTCTTTGCCACACAAGGAGATCGCCTCACCATCCGCGCGAACGCCGCCGCGCGTACGGGCGCGTGGGAGGTCTCCTCTGGAACCCGCCCCAGCGGCCAACTCAACAGCGTCACGTTCACGCTCATTGCCCCTGGCGCCATCACTCCGTAAGGCACGCACTTGCCCGACAACACTGACGCCGTCGTCACCATCACGGCTCGTGACATCTACGGCGAACTGCGCACGCTCTCCATCGAGGTACAGCGAATCGGACAGGTCATGGACTCCAATGCCAGTCGACTGGACGACCACGAGACACGTATCCGGGGGATCGAGAAATGGCGTTACGCCATCTCCGCATCGGTCGTCACGTCAACCGCCTCCGCGATCGTAGCTCTCGTGCAGATCGCACGCAGCTAAGCCCCATCTCAGTACATGTCGGCCCGCTACGGCAGGCCTTTTTCATGCCCCCGAACAGAGGAACACGCGCACTTGTCAATCGCTCAGAACGTCATCCGTATCGCCAAGGCCGAGAAGGGATACCAGGAAGGCCGCAGCAACGGCCACTGGAACAACCGCGAAAAGTACGCCGGTCAGGTGCCGGGCCTGGCATGGGTCTCCGACGACGAAGAGCCCTGGTGCGCCGTCTTCACCTCATGGGCCGCCATGCAGGCCGGCGCGGCATCCCTGTACCCGCGAACCGCGTCATGCGCTGAGGGCGTCGACTGGTTCGAGCAGCGCGGACGCTTCACTGACTACCCGGTGATCGGCGGACAGGTCTTCTACGGTCCCGGCGGTGGCACGCACACCGGCATCGTCTACGCCTACACCAGCGACACCATTTTCACGATCGAGGGCAACACGAACGTCAACGGCAGTGCCGAGGGCGACGGCGTGTACCTGAAGTCCCGTCCCCGCAAGTCGTCGTACGTGTACGGCTACGGCATCCCCGACTTCCCTGAGGGCGTGGTCCTGGCCGACCCGTCTTGGAAGGGCCGCAAGGGTGTCGTCTACTTCGGCCAGGAGGCGAGCGAGGCCGACATCCCGAACGGCGGCAGCACCCCGAGCGGGTACGCCGCCTTTCCGGGGCCTGACTGGTTCCGCGCACAACCGCGCTCCGCGCTGATCACGGCCATGGGCAAGCGCCTGGTCTCCGAAGGCTGCTCCGCGTACGACGAGGGGCCGGCCCCGCAGTGGACCAGCGCCGACCGTACTTCCTACGCGAAGTGGCAGCGGCACCTTGGCTACGCCGGAAGCGACGCCGACGGCTGGCCCGGACGAAAGAGCTGGGATGCCCTCAAGGTCCCGGCCGTCTAACCCCCTCCCCACTCGCAACGCCACCAACAGCAAAGGAACCACGTGGAGTTCATCAAGCGGCACCCCGCGCGCATCTACGCCGTCCTGGTCGCGGCACTCGCCCTGGCCGCCCACTACATACCGGACCTGCCGACCGCACTGGGCCTTGGACTTGCGGCGGCCGTGCTCGGTGTCGGTGAAGCCGTCCAGCGCACCGAGGACAGCAAGACCACAGCAGCCGGGCAGGAGGTCACTCTCGGCTAAGGGCTTGCCCGTAACTGCGACCGAGATAGCGGGTGGCCCCAGAAGCCAGAGGTCGTCACGCCTGAGGGCCAGGGGCACGCTGTATCGCCCTTGGTACCACCGGCCGACGGGTAGTCAGAACATCGAAGCTAACCCGAAGCTAGTCCTCGTCTTGCGGCCTGCGCGCCTGCTGCCGCCAGTCAGCCATCGCGTCGTGATGCGACTTGGTCGACCGCATGTCGTAGGCCACGAAGAACCAGCCGAAGCAGAATGAAACCCACACCTTCGGGGCATTTCCTGGCACGCCTTCTCATTGGGAAAATTCCAATGTCGCGCACCCACGGCGGCGGGATCGCCGCACGGAGGAGTCTCCATGAAGAAGATCAAGCACCTGGCCCGCACCACCGCCGCAGCTTCGGCCATGGCGTTATCTGTCCTTATGGCTCCCGCGGCCTCGCCGGCCGCCGCCGACGGCCCCCACCCCGAAGTTGGCACGCACTGCACCCCCTGGGAATCGGTCTACGGCCGTGGCGACTACACCTTCACCGATTTCCGCGTCTGTGTCCAAGTTGGAGACCGTGAAGGTCGATCCAGCGTGAGCATCGAGACCGACAGGAACACCTACTGGTGGAGCGGCGCTTGGTACAACACCACCGCCGGCTACAGTGCCCGCGTAAGTGCGACCGTCAACATGAGCGCCAGCCCGTCCCAAGGTGGCCCCTCAGTCACGCAACCGGTCACTTGGGAGCAGAAATCCCGCAGCAACAATGAGGGCCGGGGCATCGGGATCATCAAGTGCGGCTTCCGCCATCTTGACGTGTCCTACTACCAGGTCGGCGGATACTACGGCTCGGACCGCGCAATCGACGTGAAGCGCTCCTACGACGACTTCGTCATCCCCTGCTCCTTTAACTGAACCAGCGCCTGGGCCAGGAGCAGGGGTGAGGCCCTCGCCTTTCAAATGATGTGACCTCTTGTAGCACCGGCCCTCCCCCTAACCACAGAAGCCCCCCAAGACATGCCATCGCGGCGCGCCTTGGGGGCCTTTTCTGCGTTCTACCGGTTCACGTCATCCAATAGCCCAAGGTTCCTGAGCACGGACTGAAGCTCGGCCTGGTCGTCCACCTCCTGGTCGTACTTGTCCATGACCCATTGCGGCAGGCGCCCCCTCTTGCCTATGTCCAAGCCCTTGTGCTCGGCCCATCTGCGCACGCGAGGGATCTTGGTGTGCGGCCAACTGGCCACCAGGTCGTTGCGATGCTGCCGTCGGAGATCGGCGGCCTCCTTCCTCTGTCTTGCCGTGTCTGCGTGGGCACGCCTCTCCTGATGTTGCAGATGAGCCTCGTAGGCCCGGAACTCCGGAAGGGTGACCGGTGATGTGTCGCTCGCGTCGTAAAGCCCCTTAGCAACCGTGTAAGCCCGGACGTCTACAGGGTCGAGTGATCCGTACGGCAGCCGGTACATGCGGGCAGGTCGGCCGGGCTCTTCTATACGAACTAACTCGGACAGAATGAGACCACGTGCCTCCATGGTTCTGAGCGTGGCTGCTTTGATGGCCGTGCCCCGCAGGATCTCTGACGTTCTTACCGGCGCCTGAGAGCGTTTGAGGAATCGAAGCACTCTCTCTTCTGCGGGGTCAGTCACGGTTCGCATCCTCGCGCGAGATGTCCAGGACTGGCCGGTACAGCCGCGTGTTTGCGTCCCATCCCATCTCATACGCTGTCTGCTCGTGCACGCGCCGGAATGCAGCCCGGCAGTCCTCACACATGAACTCGTTGCCGGATGCGGTGCGTGTATATGGGCCTCTCCGCTTCTGAACGTCTACGCACGGTGTGCACAGGCCTGTCTTCTCGTCGAGCTCGTGCTTGGTGTGCGTGTTCTCGTGCCGCTCCCAGCATCCATGGCACAGGCCGCCACCTTCCACGTGCTCGTAGATCGTCCTCGTCTTGCCGTTCACGGTGTAGATGGACTGCACGAATGCGTGCGGGAGGGTCGACGCCTTCTCGATCGCCAAGAACCACAGTGAATCCCAGCAAATCGCGGTTCGTTCCCACAAGCCGCATGAGCCGTCATGCTCGTGTGGCTCGGTGAAGCCGGTCTTGCATTCCCAGATCTCATACTTCCAAGTTCCCACTGTCAGCCTCTCTTTCGGACCGCCCCGATAGGCAGCCACGACAAAGGGCACGACCACCCCTCTTGGTGACCGCGCCCCTATCGAAGCTAACTATTCGTTTTACTCCGAGTCGTAAGGCATCATGTCTACGCCGGGGTTGGCAGTGCGGTAAGAGGTGACGATGTCTTCCGGGATCCTTCCCTGGCTCGCTACCTGCTTGCCGTTTTCGTTAGCCCAGTATCGGATCTTCTTCAGGAGTCGGCTCCGCTCCGGATTGGTCCTCTTCTTGACCTGGGGTGCGGGCGGCTTCTCCACGTAGTAGCTAATCGATCCATTAGCAGCAGCCCGCGCAACACACTCGCGGAGCTCCTTCGCAGTCTCCGAGTGAGTATCGATCTGGAATCGTGCGCCATCAATCGAGAATGTGAACTTCAACTCGACGTCAGACTCTGCTATCTCCAGACCCGTCATATCGTCCGTGTAGTCATGAACCACACGCTTGATGACTGCCATCTCTGCCTCCATGTCCTTCTCTGCTACCGACCGACTTGATCGGCATGGTGCCCGGCCGTGGATTTGCACCACGGCTTACCCAAACTAGGCGGGCTGATGGTCTACGCGGCAGATGTCGCCGCCTTCTTCACAGGCTTACGGCGTGAGGCAGTCCCCTTCGGCGCAACTCTCTCGTCCTCGACTGCTTCCTGCGCCGAAATCTCCTCCTGTCCGCCGGTGGGGTTTTCTGCCTCCGGCCTGAACTCGATGGCGTCTCGGAGGTCCTGGATCTTCTTTCGCCAGAACTCCCGACCCTGGTCGCTCCTTGCTTGGTCGACGATGTACTCCCAGTTGTAGAGGGCCTGTTCTGCATCCCGGATCCCGAGGTCTACCTCGGCTGCGGCCTTCTTCTCCGGGTCGACGACAAATTCATCCTCGTCCTCCCAATCGTCAACGTCAGATTCGTCGCCGCCCTGCCCGAACAGCATTTCGCCGCTATCGGCCTGGTTCGAACCTTCGAGGTCAGGAGCCGACTTCAGTTCTTCCGCGATAGCCGACTGGCAGTTGAGGCAGTCGTCACCCGGCTCGTACCCGCCAACCGGTAGCTCCGAAAGAGCCGCGTAGTCGGTCTTCGCGTTGTTACGAATGAAGACGCACAGGTCGTGGTCGACCAGCGAGGAATGCACCTTGCCGGTCGGCGCCTGGTACAGCATGTGTTCTCCCTATTTCATGTGCTGGATACAGCAACCCCATAGGAGTTGCGGATAGAGCGACGGAGGATTCAGGCGCTCTGAAGCGCCATCAGGAACGGATTGCCTCGCGTGGAAGAAGGCATGGGTGTACCCGAGGCCGGCCGCGCTAGCACGCCGGACTTTCCGACGAGTTGGTACTGCTTGACCGGGCGGCCGGGGCCCTCCTTGATCACGCGATGCCTGATGAGGCCGCGCTCCTCCATGTTCTGGAGGTCGTGCGCGAGTGCGCCCGTTGCTCGTTGCAGGACAGCCGACCGCATGCCGCCGGGATGCTTCCCCAGCTCGCTCAACACGCGATCTTCGGGCGTGGACTTCACCTTCTTCCCCGGTCCGTCCTTGGTGAGATCCAGGACGGTACGAACGCTGTGCCGCACAAAGGTGACAGCGGCGTCCATATGAGTTCGGGTGATGCGGTGTGTGCCCTCCGACGTCGCCAGCAGTGCGGCAACGCGCGTCGTCTGCTCAGCGGTTCGTGCGACGAAGTCCCCTTGATGCGAAGGCAAGGCCTTCAGGAGAATGCGTTCCGCCCTGCGCAGTACCCAGTTGAGATTGTCTGCGCCAGTCGTGAACTGCATGACATGTCGCTCGCTTGAGGCCCAGTCCCACGCCTCGATCAATCGAGTGGTGTCAACTGGCGGTAGCTTGCGCTTCCTCAGGAGCGGTACGTCGTCCAGAGCGATGGGCAGGATTCGGTTGAAACTTCCGCCCGCCGCGTCGGTGAAGCTGACGAACTTCTTCCAGTCGGAAGGTGTGATGTGCGTGTGGAAGACCACCCGCGCATGACGTACTTCCTGTGGAGTGTCGTTCTCTGACTTCTTCTTCGTCGTGTTCCGCAGAGTGGCACAGTCCCAGCAGTGCCGAATCTTGGACGTGAAGGACGAGTCTCGGGCAGTCCTCTCCAGGATCTCCCGCCACTCCTCCTCAACGACCAGGACCCGAGTGTCAGCAATCCCGTAAGCCTCTTCGGTCTTAACCATCTGCCTGTACACGTGGTCCACCAAGGCGGCACCCGATGTCAGGCCGGAGGTCTCCCTCAGCTCAATGTCACGCCCGATCGACTCGGCCATGATGTGTCGAGCTCCCTCAAGCGATACGCCCTTACCCGAACCCGTATCAGCCACGATGGCTGTGGACACGAGGGGGCTCCGCCTGCGGCCGGCATCCATGAACACCCTGTTCCCTATGGCCATTGACCACATGGACAGGCATGCCGCATAGATACCAACAGGATCCGTTTCAACGTACGGAGCTATCCGCTGCACTGCATCGCCGATTGGCCCGTAGAATTCTACGTCCCGCGATCCGTTCATTGTTCCTCTCCGTCGATCACGGCAACCGAGCCGAAAGCGTCCATGAAGTAGTCCCATAGGGCTTTTCCATGACGTTGACACATTCCGGTCTCGGCTACGCTGCCGAAGGTCATGCTGAGCAGACCTACGGCATCGGTAGTGGTTCCCTCCATTGCGCAGGGTCCACATCGCATGACCTTCTCCTTTTCTCTCTCTGCCACCTGAAAAAGGCAGCATTGTGCCCCGCCCGGCATTTGCAACCGGCCTGATCCACCTAGGAGGGCTTCTACTTATTTAGCGAAATACCCGCTGCGCGAAGTAGCGCGCGCTTGATGTCGGCGGAAGGAATCCGGCTTGACGCCATTCGTTCTCACCGTAGGTGATAACCTCAGCCACGAACATCCCTCGACCGTTGTCATAAGAGATGCGCATTCGCTCGGCCCAGGCACCTGAGGTGATGAGGAAGTCACCACGCTCAGGCCGCAGACGGCATTCGACGCCATGCTTTACCACCTCGGCCACCATCTCATTCAGTGGCTCGATTGGATCGACATCGCGACCGTGATACCTGACCGACATCAGTAACCCTCCGGGAACTCGGACTCTTCCAGAGCGTCAATCACAGCCTGGCCGACTTTGCCGACGAACCTCGACGTACCATCTTCGCCAGATGCGGCAATCAGCAGAAAGTCCGTGGCGATCTTGTTCCACGACTCACCGTTCCTGCGCATCTCGAAAGCCTTTGGGGCTATCGCTTCGATAGCCTCCTCTCGAAAGCTAGATGCAAAGTCGTGCCTGATTGCACCACTGGCCTCGTACTTCTCGGTGACAGCCCTAGCGTGCTCACGGGCAGTATTAAGGTCGAAAACTGCCGTTGCACCGCACTCCGCACACGTGATGTCACGCGGGTGCGATTCATAGACAGGCTTCGCCTCAACCACTGACTTCCCACACGCTGTGCGGTGTCCCGACCAAGAGGCATGCACAACTCCCGGAGTCGCTTCACTCCAGGCCGTTTGCATATGCTTGAGATTGCCGTACCTCAAGTCGTCGTGATTCACTCTTCTCCCTCTTCTCTCAGCGTGGCCAGGGCAGGCCACAGCACCCCTATCCGGAATCGAACCGGTACGCCTCCCCGAACGGGGTAGGGGCTGATTTAAATCAGTTGAATCAGTCGGTCATAAACCAGAGCCGAAGATGGCCCATTCCAAGGTCGCCTCAGCCTCATAGGGCGTGAGGTCGTGCTCGATAAACTTGGCTACGCGAGCCCCGTCTGTCTGCAAGAGGTCGACAACGACGCCCGCAACAAGGCTGTCTTCGGGCATGAGGTAGTCGGCAGTACGCAGCATCGTGCGCACGTCGCCGGCATCGACAAGGACAGGCTCGAACCACTCCCCATCCACGTGTGGCTTGGGTACGTGCATGCCTGCCTGCCAGGCCGCGGGGGCCTGCAACTGCTCTACGGCAATCTCGATCCGGTCCCAGGACGCGGCCTTCTGCAAGACCTTCAAGAGGCTGTCGGAGGTGATCCCCATGCCGTGGCCGTGCCGAGCACGACGGTGCATGGAGTCATCGCCCCACAGGGCCTCGTAGCGGGACCAGGTCGCCGGTTCACCGAACAGCGCGTGCCCGTTGCACGCGGCCAACGCCTCGAATAGGGCCTGAGGTGTGGCCTCCTCTGGAATCGGGCCGTGGGCCTCCCCGCACAGGTCCATGGTCTGGCCTGTGAACATACGGGTGGCCTTGATGTCGCCTTCGCAGTTCCACTCCAGCCGGACGTAACCAGCCTGAGGGACGTAGCCGAACGCGACGTTCCTGTATTCCATGTGTCTCCTGTTCTTTCTCTCGCAGCCGTCATGACTGCGGCGCCCCGGACAGGAATCGAACCTGCACGTATCCAGTTCACCCATGGGCGATCCGGGGCTCTTTCGCTACGTCACCACTCCATCTCGCTATGCCAGAGAACTGTTCGCTGGAAAGGCTGGTCGCCTACATATAGGCGCCGCTTCTCCGCTCGGTCATAGGAACGCTCCGCCCTATACGCGTAGGCCGCTGTTTCCAGCACCATTCGATGCTGAGCAGCCCGTATCGCCTCGCGCCGATCGCGGAAGATATAGCACTGACTCACAGCGGAGTCCTGGCCCGGCCAATAGGCAGACACTTTGTAACCAGGACCAGAACCAGACGCCAGACTGAACAGCGAGAAACCGTAGGTAAGGTCACCGAATCGGTGAATCAACTCACTCGAATACTTGGCAGATACGTAGTCGACTTGCCGGGCCTCCATTTTGGTGGCCCTAAGACGCGCTCCATGCTGCCTTTGACGGATGGCTTCCCTATAGCTCACACCAGCCCCGTAAGTCCGCTTCAATACCACCACTCGGTAATAGAACATCGCGGAACTACTCACCGCAGGAAACCTCCGGAACATACGAATCGGCGTACTGGATGTAGAGACGGCTATGAACCAGGTAAGTTGTCTCTCCCGGATCAAGCACAATGTCTCTGAGAGCCAGCCTGTGCCCGCACTCCGTGCACTCGTAATACGGGCGCCTCACGTCAGCGAACATGCCAGTACTGCATTGACCACACAGCATCGGTCCGTTTCGCAATGACTTCTCCTTTCTCGACGCCTGCCTCATCAGCACGGGTAGGCGAACTCCCGTGGACGCCGTTTCGAAGAAACCCCCGGAACGACGTTTCGGCTATGCCTCGTGTATCACCGAGGCTTCTACATCCCGCCCAGAAACAGCCATGAAGGCGTTAACGAGTTCCGTGATTCGGTTCTCGTAATCAGAGTCCTTGCACTTAAGAGCAACAAAATGCACCGTCTCCTGCGTGTCGACATCGAAGACATCAAGCAGATAGCTCTTCACTCGGTCCTCTTCAATCGACCGCTTAACTTGCGCCAAGAGGTCCTGCGTGCCGTGACACCTCCAGCACCCTGAACAAGGCGCATACTCATCCGTCTCGACAAATCCATCATTTGCATCGACGCTCTGAGTCATCACAGATCTCCTGTCTTTCAATGGCCTGCCTCATCAGCGCGGAAAGGCCACGTTCCGCGGACACACCTCTCCCCTGGCCGGCCGCGAGGGAAGAGGATGTTTCGGCAATCTCTCAGCAGCTCTCAACGCGGACTCCACCGCGAGAGCCAAGCGTCCATCGCTCAATGGGTTCACCCGACACAGCCCACTTTTGGCCTTGCCGCTCGGAACCGAAGACTTCCAGGCTGCACTCGCCCGATTCGACGAGCGGATATGCAACAGCACCAACCGCCTCTCCCAGCGAGGCAAATCCTTCATCGTCGAATTCGACGCGTTGGGCATGGTCGTCGCAGGGCCACATTCCGGTTTCCGCTCGTCGCCACAGAGCCGTCTTGGCCGCCTTCCGTGACGGCCAGGACTCCATGTCTTCGAACATGTCGCCGAGGCCATATCCAGACCCACCGCGCCACAGACCAAAGACTCGTGACATCTCACTCTCCCTACCGCAGGGCGTACAGAGTTGACTTACTTGCCAAAAAAATAAACCCTACATTTCCTCTGACATCGACTTGCCTCACAGAAGCGAACCTGTGAGGGCAGCGCCGAGGACAAGACTGGCATTAGAGGACCACCTAGGCAGGCAGCACCCCGACTTGTCCCCCACGCTGCACCGAAGCACAAAGAGAGAAAGAAAGAAATTGGAGAAGTTCGCGGGATCGAAAGCAGATCCGATCACGACAGAAAGCCGTACTATTGACGCGCACTACGGTAGTCATCCCTAGGCAAGCCCAGGGAGCTAGTCAGAGATACAAGTATCCCGTCTGCCGTAACGCTGTATCGCCAGTAAAGGTATCCACCCGCGAACATGGCTACACTATTCAGTTCTCAAGCAACAAATGCTTCCTTTGCGACGCTTCACTTAGGCAGCCTCGTACGATGGAGTCACACGAGTGCAGCTTGCCTATCGCTGCACCAACCATCGCGTCACAGGCCGATCCACGCCCCTCCGGGCATCATCAATCGATACTGCTAGCACCACCCCGAGGGGGCGAATCGCGATACCTTTCGGTCCCGCTTTTCGCCTTCCCCTCTCGGCGATGTCTTAACTATAGCACCACACGTACAGAGTTGAGTAATCCAGTACGCCGAAATCCGGGATCAATTTAACGGCCTCCCGGGGCCCTGGAAAGCGGGCGATAGGCAACTACCCGTGGGGTCAGAGATGGGCCCTCAGGATGACGCCCAGGCGGCTTATCGGGGCTCACGGTGAGTGGATATGGACCACCACTCCGACGTTACGGCGGGCCACTTTCTCCGACTCCCGGCGGCTTACCTATCTTTCCCCGCGCCTTTATATCTGCATGCTTCGACGCATGAAGGCTTGATGCCAGAAGAATTGAAAGGCGAATAGTTAAATAGGTAGAAGATTAGGCGGGGTAATGTTTTGCTTTCTCAGTCGGAACCGCCAGCCGAGGCCCGTCCTCGCCCTACGTACGCATCTGAGTCTCGGCTGTAACCGCCTACCTACTTATCTTTCTTGCTCATGAGCCTCAGAAGATCCCGAGCCTCTTCTCGGCACCCTTCAGCGACTGTTCTCATCCGCGTTGTTGAAATCCTACTTTCCTGCGCATAGAAGACAAGCGCATTGATTACTTCGATTCGCTGCTGACAGGTTTCCACGACATCAATCGGCAGGGCCTCTCCATCTAGAATGGATTTCACGCGGCTGGGAGATAACCTGAGAGTTACCAGCTCGTCGGCCCCAGGAGAGCCCATGGAGCATCTTAGGCTGTACAAGGATTCGGTGAAAACTGTCACTGCGTTCCGGTACGCTGACAGGAGAGATCGAGCTTGTTGATCTGTGATAGGGATATCCTCCGCATACAATGCGGACTCTTCCGCTGATCGCTCGAACGGCCAGGAAGGAGTTTTTGCTGTTTTCTCCAATGTGCGGTCTTCGGTAGGAGATTTTGCTCCCTTCTCCAATGTGCGGTCTTCGGCGTTCCTCCGTAGCGACAGCCAATACTGACGATCTCCACGCCATGAAGCAACTGCGAGCTCAAAGGCGGCTCGACCTGGAATTTGCACACCGCTCAGCCATGCATAATAAGTAGCCTTAGAAATACCAGCGCTCTTGCAGGTAGCCTGACACCCGCCCGCCGCACCAGCCGAGTCTCGCAACTTCCTAAGCTCGATAGCAAAGGAGTGCAGAGGGTTACTCGGGTCTAACTTATTGGGCCGTCTCCCCATAGTGACTCACCGTAGTCCTCTCCGTAGAGCCGAGGCCGTAGTCCCGAGTAGTCCTGACTAGTTCTTAGGTACTCCAGAATCGTAGTCGCATCACTGGACCGCGCGGATGCTGATGGCGTCATCTGGGCTGTGTGCAACGGAGGTTGAAGTGGGACTGTCGTTCAGCGTGAAGCTGCTGCTCGTCCTGGCGGCGGCGCTGGTATCGGTCATCGTGGGGATGCTGGCCGGGATGCTTGCGCGCCTCGACGGCAACCAGATGCCCGCACGCATCGCACGGGGCACTGTGGCCTTCGGGGGCTCGCTGACCCTCCTGCTCCTGGTGCTCACGAGCCTCGGAGTGCTGGCCTGAGACACAAGAAGGCCCCCATTACGGGGGCCTTCCTCATGAGGTGCGTCGTGTTCAGTTGGCCTTGTCGTAGGCCTCGCGGATCTCGGCCGGCACTCGGCCGCGGTCGTTGATGTCGTAGCCCTTCTCCTTGGCCCAGGCCCTGATTGCCGCCGTGTCGGTACGCCCGCCTGTGGCCTTCGGGGCGGTCTTGATGCGGCCTGCCTTGATGCGGCGACCCGCCTTGGTGAAGGGGGCGACGGCCTCAAGCAGCTTGTCGTAGCTGTCGGAGCCGAGGTCGATTTCGTATCCCACTCCGTCGATCACGATGGTGTGGGTTGCGGCCTCCTCGGACTCTTTGCCCGTGAGGTCATCGGTGTAGATGGTTACGATCTTCTGTGCCATGAGCGGAGTCTATGGCTGATTTGAGGCCATGAATATCCGTTCTCTCTACCTTGGTAGTGCTGCTTACGCAGCTGAACTGTGAAGGGCGGAGTAGCGGGACTGCCGATAGGCGGTCGGCAGCCATGAAAAGTGCCCCCGATGGGCACCAAGAGGCATCGAGGGCGTACTCGACATGCGGTAGGACCGTCGGCGCCTCACGCTGGACCCATGGACCACCCGCCTGTCGTCGTCCATCCGCCCGGGGCCAAGGGCCGCCTGGTTACGATCCGCGGCGAGCGCTACGGGGTCGCCTACAGGTTCTCCGACGTCGTTGAGTTCCTCCGACAGGCGGGCCTAGACCCCGACGACATTGACCTCAATGACTCGGAGTTGATCGAGTGGCGGGGCGGCGGCGTGGAGGACTGGCCCGATGAGGCCTAATGATTGCCTTCGAGGCCCGTAACAGGCTGCCCGGTGAGGGCCTGGGCAACCTGCCATAGCTGGCCGCCGCGAGATGCCTTGGTCAATACGACGTCACCGGGGCGGAGTTGGGCGTTGACGAAAGCGGCGGCGGTGGCGTTGTCGGCGACAATTGCCACTTCGGGTACGCCTGCCGCTCCGGCGGCGAGCGCAAGCTGCTTGGCGAGGTCCCCGCCGACGGCCACGAGCAGATCGACGCCGTTCTCGGCCGCCATGCGCCCCACGGCTCGATGGCCTTCAAGCGCTTCGCCGCCCAGCTCCAGCATTTCCCCGAGTACGGCGATCCTCCGGCCGCCTTCGGTCTCCGTCACAACTGCGCCTTTCCGGTGGTCAGGGGTGCGAAGGTGATCGCACGCCCGGTGTACGAAGCGGACAGACGCCTCAGGGACACCCGGTCGTGGGTCTGCCCCCAGGAGGACGGATCGCGGATGAGGATGTCGGGGTCGGGCCCTTCTTCGTAGCCGCGCGCGATGACGAGGTGGCCGCCCTCGCGGCCGTCGTCGGGGAACTGCTCGGTCACCGACACGATCAGCGGAGCATCGTCGAGACGATCGAGCAGTTCCCCGGTCGTGGCTGGTTCCGCGCGGGAGGAGACTCCGAGGTCGGTTGCCAGGGCGGCGATACCGGCATGAAGCGCTCCGCGCGGGGTCAGAACCTCGTGCTTGACCGCGAGCTTCAGCAGTTCCGTGACGGTCGGCGCCTGGCGGCCGTAGGCGAGCAAGATCATTCTCAGCGATGCCAGGCCGCACGCCCGGTTGGACCATTCGGTCCTGTCTCCGAGTGCCCACCCCCCGTGGAGATCCCACTCGGCGGGGTCGATGAGCTGGCGGCACATGGGGACATCGTGGACGCGCGGCACAGTGGCGGACTCCTACGGGTCAGGCAGCAGCCTCCCGTACCGAAGTCGAGCGGGCGAATACGGGAGCGGGCAGGGGCACATCGTACGGCGGCCGTGCGAGCGCTTCGTGGAGCATGGCCAGTACGACATCACTGTGGGTGAGCCCGCACAGCCCCGCGCCCGTGACGAAGTTGGAGCACCACGACATGCCCGGCGTGGTGTTCACCTCCAGCGCGTATACGTCGTCAGTGCCGGCCACCATGAAGTCCACCCGTGCCTGTCCTCGCAGGCCGAGCCCGTCCCACAGCGCCTGGGCGTGCCCTGTTACTGCCGCCAGAACCTCGGGCCACAGGTCCGCTGGCGATACCGTCACCGTTCCCTTCGAGTCCACGTCCAGCTTCGTCTCGGCGTCGTAGTACTCGGCTTCGTGGACTTCGGTCGCGAGCGGGGGGAAGGTCAGTACCTCTCCTGCGGGCAATTCCAGCAGGCCCACCGTCACCGGAACGCCAGGGACATAGTCCTCAACCAGAACCGGCGCGCCCTCGGGACCGGCGGCATCCACCAGCGCCCCAAGCAAGTCCGCCTCTTCGCGAACTAGCGTCATCCCCACACTGGAGCCCCCGAACGGCGGCTTCACCATGACGGCACCACCGCCCCATTCCAGTGCCCCGCCTGACCACAGCCGCCAGCCGGGAGTCGGAACCCCGAGGTTTTCCATGACCCGCTTGCACAGGATCTTGTCGGCCGCTACGGCTGACGCGGCCACGCCGCTGCCGCAGTACGGCATCCGAAGGTAGTCGAGCAGGCCCTGTAACCTCCCGTCCTCTCCGAAGGGGCCGTGGAGGTTCGAGAGCGCCACGTCGTACCCGACCAGCTCCTGAACGAAGTCCGGTTCGGTCGGGTCGAGTACCTTGAACCACACGCCGACCGCCGCGAGTGATTCCGCCAACGCGGTGCTTGACCGCTGCTCCACGGGGCACTTCGAGTGGTAGAGCTGGTCTTCGGCTGATACCGGGCCGTAGACCACTGCAACTTTCAGGCCCTGGTGCTCACGGCGCCACCCTCGAAGGCAGCCGGTGGCACGCTGCACGTTCCCCGTGTCAGCGGGGTCGAGGAAGATCGTCATGCCGTCGCTCCTTCAAAGACGTGGGTGACCGGGCCGCCGACCCAGTAGGTTCGCGCGGGGCGATCCCAGTGGGGGCGCACGGTAAGCGGTGTCCCAGATTCGTTGTGCACGGTGACCTCGTCCTTTCCGACGAGGCCGCGGTGGCGTGCGATGACGACGGCGGCCACGGCGCCGCTGCCGCAGGACAACGTCTCGGCTTCCACCCCGCGCTCGTAGGTACGGATCTTCAGCTCGCTCGGCCCCGTCGTCTGGATGAAGTTGACGTTCGAGCCGATGGGCGCGAGCTGGGGGTGGTGGCGCACGAGGCGGCCGAAGGCGGCAGCGTCAACGGCATCGACGTTCTCAACGACCGCCACGACATGTTCGGTACCAGTGTGCGCAGAGTCGAACCAGAACGGCCGGCCGTTCCACACGGCCTCGAAGAGCCGTAGGTCGACGGCTCCGACTTCGGCGGTCACCTCAACCTGGGTGTCGCGCACGAGAGCTTTGTGCTTCACACCAGACATGACCAGAGTCATGTCCCGAAGGGCGTAATCCTCGGCAGCGCACCGGGCGACACACCGCAGGGCATTGCCGCACATGGTGGCGACCGAGCCGTCCGCGTTGATACACGCGACACCGATTACGTCAGGTGCGTCGTCCAGCAGCGCACTGACGACGAACCCGTCCGCACCGATACCGGTTCGGCGGCTGCACAGGGTTCGCGCCGTGCCGCTCCAGTCCTTGCGCAGGTCTTCAGGTGATCCGGCGAGGAGGACGAAGTCGTTCCCCGCCCCGTGGACTTTTCGGAATTTCAAGTGGGTCTCCTCGTGGTTACCGACATGACTGATCCGAAGGAAGGTGGCGCCGGAGCCATCGGGGGGGAAGGCCCCGGCGCCGGTTTCCGCCCGTGCCGACTGCCAGGAGGGGCGGGCGGAGCTTTGGGGGTTCTACTCGCCGGGCGGCAGCCTGTCGGGCGCGGTTACCGGCGCCGGGGCCCAGTCAGCCTGACAGAGGTCAGCGACACGATCGTGGAAGACGATGGCGGGGCCGACGAGCCCGATGCCGAGCAGCGCGGCCAACAATCCGACGCCAGGTAACCGGACGGGCTCGGGCTCGCGGCCGTGACGGCCGCTCATCGCAGCACCTCGATGTTCTCAGGGGCGGTGGACCACTCAACGCCGGACGGGGACTTGATGTAGGCGAGGCGCGCATACCGGGGCTCGTCTCCACTGCGGGAGACCTTCTCGCGGACGATCGCGGTCAGCTCGCCTTCACCCTGCGAGGCAATGTCGCGGACCCGTCTCCCGATACGGGGGTCCCGCTCATGCCCCAGTGAGTCGACTGTGTTCATGAGGAGGCTCCTCGGTGCATGGCGGCCGGTCACCGACGACGGGGGACGCCGAGGACCGGCCGCTGACTGGGCCGTCCAGAGTGCTAGGGGAACCCTGTGCGGTTGGCTAGCTCCGGGCGGCTGCGTCGTCAACTTCCGGGCGGTGGGAGGCCCCTGGTTGATTCCGCGAGATGAACGTACGGTCGCGCTGGGTGCGGTAGGACTGACCACGGGTACGTGTTTGAGGGACGGACCGCATTCGGGGGTGTCATGGCCGCGAGACAAATCACCGGAACGATTGCGGGATTTGTGCTGCGCACAGCGCGTGAGTCCATCCCGCGTACACAGGTGGCGATGGCCGAGCTACTGGGCGTTGATCTCGCCACGGTGCAGGGCTGGGAGTCGGGCCGGCGGCCGGTCGCAAATATGAAGGCTGCGGACTTGATCGCCCTCCGGCGGCGGTTACCCACGCTGGGGGCGGACCCGGCTGCCGTGGGGATGCTGGATGCGGCGATGGACGCTGACCGGATCATCAGCGCCACTCTCCGGCCCATTGGGGGGCCGCACCCTCTCGCTGAGTGGGTGCACACCCGCGATACCGCGCACATGCTGGCGTGGGCCCTCACTGGGGCTCGGCCGCCCTCGCTTGTCCTGGTCCCATCCTCGCGCCGGAGAGGACCGGCAGCGGCTTCCCCGCTCCTCCCTGCACAAGACCGCCGAGTCTTCTTCGAGCAACTGCGGACCACGGCGGAGGCGGCGCCCAGGACGGAGGCCCAGGGCGTGCTTCTCCACCGTCAGGCGCTCTATCTGACCTCGTACGATCGAAGCCCCGAGGCGGTGTCCTGGACGGCGCAGGCGCTTCATACGAGGCGAGGCCTTCTCTCGCGCAGGGGTTGGACTCCCCAGTGGGCGGAGGCACGTTCGACCGCTACCGCGCTTGCCCGGCTCGGCGATCCACAGCCCCTTTGGGACTTCATCGAGCGCGCAGTGGTGAACGACGACGCCGGGGAGGCTGCCAATCTCAATTACTGGGCCTATTGGCTGGGCGGCACCCCGCTGCCGCAGGCCGACGACGGGTTCATGCGGGACCGGAAGCTGACCGGCTGGGACCCCGTCACGCTCCTGCGCAGCCTGACCAACGGCCTTCACGACGCCCCGGGTTACGTCGATCTGTACGCACACACACTGTGGTCCTTGTTGACCGCGCATCCGTGGCTGCCGCAGGCGTCGGGCCTGCTCGCGCGTGAGCTGGCGGGGCGTACGGAGCGGCTCATGGACGGAGGGGGCATCTCCGAAAGGTCCCGGCGGGAACTCGGCACCGTGAACTACCTTCTTCGTGATCGCACTTGAAATCGGAGGTCCACCACATGGCAGACGAGACGACGAACGCTCAGGGCACGGCCGGATACCTCTTCGAGATGGGGGTTCTCAAGAACGCCAAGCGCACGGGCTGGTGGTTTACCGGGAACAACAACCCTGAGTCGATCGCCGAGCACTCGTTCCGTGTGGGCATCATTGGCGCCGTCCTGGCGATGATGGAGGGCGTCGACCCTGCGAAAGTCGCACTGATGTGTCTCTTCCACGACACGCAGGAGACCCGGCTCGGCGACATCCCGCACATCGGCCGTCGCTACATCGACGCAGCGACGAACGAAAAGGTCACCGCCGACCAGGTCTCTGCGGCCCACCCGGCCGTGAAGGCCGGGGTACAGCGCGTCGTCGAGGAGTACGAGAACAGCGGCACGCCGGAAGCCATCGTGGCCAAGGATGCCGACAAGTTGGAGTGCTTGGTTCAGGCCGTCGAATACCGCGCCCAGGGCTACAGCCTGGTCCAAGACTGGATCGACACCTCACTCAGCAGCCTCAAGACGGCTTCCGCGCAGGCGCTCGCCGAGGCCGCACTGACGATGTCGCCGTTGGAGTGGCGAAAGACGTTCCTCGGTGAGTGACGTCGTGCAATGCGCGAAGGCCCTCCGCTGAGCCCGGAATTGCCAGGGGCGAGGGCCTTCGGCGGCTGGCCTGTTAGCACTGCCGTGATTGCCCATCGTGCACACCGCCGCTTGGGCTGCCTGATCACATCGGTGGATGCGGCTTCAATACTGTGACGGCCGGGGCGGCGCGCTCAGCAGCCCGCCGCCCCGACTTTACTGATCTTTCGTTGCCTTGACTTTCACTCGTCGCACGGTGGTGCATCTTGCGGCCCTACGAACCGAGTTCGAACAACGATGCGCGACTTCCCAGTTGAAGTAGGCAGAGGCGTGAACTGCTTGCTCTCTTCGTTCCGCGCAGGCCTGACCGGACCGTCGATCCTTCGCACAAGCCGGTCACGCTCCTCACTGGTCATCCCGCCCCATAACCGCGCCATCTCATCGAGATCACTCATAGCCAGGCGTCACCGGTCGCCAGCAAGGTCAAGGTCAGCCTCCGGAGCGGTAACCCGTGAGGTGAGCACACTCGCAGGGCGGCGCCAAGGATGGGCGATCGGCGCCGACACCGCTCGCCACCAGGGATCGGCCGGAACCGTCCCAGCGGGCTCAAAAGGCTCGCCGGGCCGAGGGGTCGCTACGACCTGGCCAACCTCCTCTGCCGCGTCCAGGGTCCACTCACCGGGTTCGGCCCAGGCGTGCGGCGCTAGGTTGAAGGTGCCCCAGTGGATCGGCAGCATGACACCGCTCGCGGCGCCTCCTTGCAGGTCAAGGTGTGCTTGCACCCCCTGAGCAGGCGACATGTGGATGTCTGGCCACGGGCCAGGGAGCGGCGTACACTCCGTGTGGTTCTGGGGCCAGAATTCGCTGTACGCGCCGACCTGGATCATGGTGGCGTCGAACGGGCCGTGCTCCGCGCCGATGTCGCGGAAGCCGCCGAAGTAGCCGGTGTCGCCGCTGTGGTAGATCCGGTGCTCGGGCCCGGTCACCGCCCAGGACGCCCAGAGCGTGTGCTGCTGGTTGCGCAGGCCGCGGCCGCAGAAGTGGCGGGCGGGGGTCGCGGTGAGGGTGATCCCGTTGACCTTGGCGGACTCGTTCCAGTCCAGCTCGTGCATCCGGTCGGCCGGCACGCCCCAGTGCTCCAGGTGGGCGCCGACACCGAGCGGCACCACGAAGACCGTACCGGTTCCGGCCAGCGCGCGGATCGTGGGCAGATCGAGGTGGTCGTAGTGGTCGTGCGAGATGACGACGGCGTCCACCGGCCCGAGCGAGGCGAGCGGTACCGGGACGGGGTGCAGTCGCCTGGGCCCGGCGAACGGGAACGGCGAACAGCGCTCGCCCCACACCGGATCGAACAGCACCCGGCGCCCGTCGATCTCGGCGAGCACGCTCGAATGCCCCATCCAGGTGAGCCGCACTCCGGTGACCGGCGGCTTCGCGATGTCCGCGAGCGTCGTCGGGTACACCGGGAGGTTGCCGGTGGGGGCCCGGCGTACCCGCTGCTCCTTCTCGAAGAACAGCTTCGCGAACTCCAGGGTGGAACCCGACGGTCTGGTCCGGGCGCCCTCCGGGTTCTGGAACACGCCGTCCGCGAAGTTCGGCGAGCGGCGGATCCGAGCCATCCGCTCCCCCGTCGGGTCGGCACCGAACGCGTCGGGCCGCAGCTCGCGCAGCCTGGAGCGGAGTGGAAGCAGAGAACCAGCGCCGGTCACGGCACCTCCTGGGGCTCGGGGTCGTTCCATTATGTGCGGCGGCCGCGAGCGCACGTTCGGGCAGGTGGCATCGGGACAGTGATTCAGGCTCCCCGGGACAACCGCCCGTGCGCCCGCTCCACCGCAGCCTCGCCCGTCGTTCATGCGCCCCGGGACAACCGCCCGTGCGCCCGCTCCACGGCGGCCTCACCGGTCGTTCAGACTCTCTGGCGCAACCGACCGTACGCCCGCTCCACCGAAGCCTCGCCCGTCGTTCAGACTCCCCGGCGAAAACCACCGTGCACGCGCTCCACCGCGGCTTCGTCGGTCGTTCAGACTCCCTGGCGCGGCTGGCCGTACGCCCGCTCCACGCGCAGCCTCAGCACGAGCCGCCGGTCGCGCACCATGGCGCCGCGGTATTCGTCCCAGTCGGGGTGCTCGCCGCGCAAGTCCCGGTAGAGGGAGACCAGTTCCTCGACCGTCTCGTCGTACGGGTCCGCCGCGACCGGGGTGAGATCGGCCGTCCCCTCGGCCACGGTCCACGCCCAGCGGTCGTCGCTGGTGACGTGGTAGCTGGCGCGGGGATCGCGGCGCAGGTTCCTGGTCTTGGCCCGGTCGTCGGTGAGCGAGACCTTGATGACGCCCTCGTGGGGGTAATAGGCGTGATTGACGTTGGAGAGCTGGGGCCGCCCGTCGCGCTTCAGGGTGACGAGGACGCCGCCGTCCTGTTCGGCGACCAGCTTCAGCAGGGCTTCCTGGGGTGCGTCGAATGCCGTCATGGCTGGGGAACGCCGAAAGGGACTGCCGGATTCCCCGGGACCGCCCCGCGGCGCCTGCCATGATGCGGGGATGATCACTCCGATATCTCCCGTGGTGCCCGCCGGACGGATGGCCCGGCAGGCGCAGCCCTCCTTCGTTCTGCCCGGCGGGCGGCAGCTGCGCCCCTGGCGGGAGTCGGACGCCGACGTGCTGGTGGCCGCGGGCCGGGATCCGGCGATCGTCCAGTGGAACCGCGTCGAACGCCTCTCGGCACGCACCGCCCGCGAGAAGATCGCCCGCTGGGGGCAGCGCTGGACCGACGAGGCCGCCGCGATCTGGGCGATCTCACGGCGGGACGACGACCAAGCCGTGGGGCTCATGGGGATCGGTGACCTCGATCTGCGGGGCGGCAGCGGCGAGATCCTCTACTGGCTGCTGCCGGCCGGACGCGGGGCGGGAGCGGCGCTCGACGCCACCCTTCGGGTCAGCCGGTGGGCGCTGGAGGAACTCGGGCTGCACCGGATCCGGATCACGCACTCGGTGGCGAACCCGGCCTCCTGCCGGGTGGCCCAGCGTGCCGGGTACGCCCTGGAAGGCACGATGCGCAGCGCGCTGCTGCACGCCGATGGCTGGCACGACGAGCATCTGCACGCCCGGGTGGCAGGCGACCCCTGGCCGTCGGGCGGCTGACCCGGGGCGGCCGGGGCCGCTGAACAACCTCCCGGAATTCACCGGGCGGTTGTGCCCGGCCCCCTGCGACAGCTCCGACACCCACCGCTGCCCCGGCTCCCCTCGTCATTCGGCGCGAATCCTCCTCCGGCGCGCATCATCACCCGGTCCGAAACCGACCCACTATACACTCGGTGTATACACGTCGCGTATAGTCCACCAGGGATCCTCAGGAGAGGGTCGCGAGGGGAATTCCACCGTCGGAGAGCACCGCCATGCCCATGAAGAGATCACGTTGCATACGGCCCCGAGCCGCCGTCGGCCTGGCGGCGGCCGCCGCGCTCGCCCTGGCGCTGAGCGGCTGCGGCCAGGACTCCACGTCCCCCAAGGACGCCCGCGGCCGCGCCGAGGTCAAGGCCGCGAGCGCCCCGGGCGCCGTGGACTGCGCCCAGGACAAGTGCATCGCGCTGACCTTCGACGCTGGCCCGGGCCCGCACACGCCCCAACTCCTCGACACCCTCAAGGAGAAGAACGTGTAGGCGACGTTCTTCCTGCTCGGCAAGAACCACGTCGACACTTACCCCGACACGGTCCGCAGGGCCGCCGCCGAGGGCCACGAGATCGCCAACCACACCTGGACGCACCGGCGCCTCGACCAGCTCGACCCGGCCGAGATCCGCTCCGAACTCGGCCGCACCCAGCAGGCGATCAAATCCCTGACCGGTCGCGAGCCCACGCTGATGCGCCCGCCACAGGGCCGCACCGACGGCGAAGTCGCCGATGTCAGCAAGGAGTTGGGGCTCTCCCAAGTGCTGTGGAGCGCCACCGCCAAGGACTACGCGACGACCGACAGCGCCCTGATCCAGAAGCGGATACTCGACCAGGCCGGCCGCGACGGCATCATCCTGCTGCACGACATCTACGACGGCACCGTGCCCGCCGTCCCCGGCATCATCGACGGGCTCAAGAAGCGGGGCTACACCTTCGCGACCGTCCCGCAGTTGCTCGCCCCGGGCACCGCCGAGCCCGGCACCGTCTACCGGCCCTGAGAGCCTGTGGTTCCGGCCCGTCCGCACCACACCGAGTACGCCGGTCACCCCGATTACGCCCACAGCAAGCAACCGTTCCCCGCGGCCCGTCCCGCAGGCAGAGTTGCGGCCATGAAACTCCTGATGCTGGGTGGAACGGAATTCGTCGGCCGGGCCGTGACCGAGGCGGCGCTGGCTCGGGGCCATGAGGTGACGGTCTTCCACCGGGGGCGCCACGAGCCGCCGGCCGGGGTCGTCTCACTGCACGGCGACCGCACCGCCGAGGGCGGACTCGCGGCGCTCGCGGACGGCGAGTGGGACGTGGTCGTCGACACCTGGTCGCACGCCCCGGCCGCGGTCCGCGACGCGGCCCGGCTGCTGAGCGGGCGGGCCGGCCGGTACGTGTATGTGTCGAGCCGGTCCGTGTACGTCCACCCCACGGCACTCGGCGCGGACGAGGACGCGCCACTGGTGCCGGGCTCCCCCGACGACGCGGGCGAGGTGGACTACGCGCAGGCCAAACGCGGCGGCGAACTGGCCGCGGTGCGCGAATTCGGCGTGGACCGGGCGCTGTTGGTGCGGGCGGGTCTGGTCCTCGGGCCGTGGGAGAACATCGGCCGACTGCCGTGGTGGCTGACCCGGGCCGCGCGCGGCGGCGAGATGCTCGCGCCCGGACCGCGCGACCTGGGAATCCAGTACCTGGACTGCCGCGACCTGGCGGAGTGGACCCTGGACGCGGCCGAGGCCGGGCTCAGCGGCCCGTACAACCTGGTCAGCCCGCCCGGCCACACCACCATGGGCGGGCTGCTGGATGCGTGCGTCGAGGTCACCGGCGGCGTGGCCGTGCCGCGCTGGACCGATGCCGAGCCGATCCTGGCGGCCGGGATCGAGCCGTGGCTCCACCTGCCGGTGTGGATTCCGCCGGGCGAGATGCACGACACCATGCACGGCTCGTCGGTGGCGAAGGCCGTCGCGGCCGGGCTGCGCTGCCGCCCCGTCGAGGAGACGGTCGCCGACACCTGGGCCTGGCTCCGCTCGATCGGCGGAACAGCACCCCAGCGCCCGGACCGCCCCCAGGTCGGCCTCGACCCGGAGACGGAGGCCAAGGTGCTCGGCGGCTGACCCGGGCCGGGGCGGGGCGGGCGACCGCTCCTGGCCCCGGGCCCCGTCCGTTGCGTACAGGCCGGAAGCAGGCGCCCATCAACCCTGCCCGGACTGGGATGTGACTAACCATCACATCTAACGAAGCGTCAGAGAGGCAGTAGGTCAGGGCGCTTGGGCGCGACCTCGTCGCCCGAGGACTCCCCGCGCAACCGCCGCCCGATCCACGGCACCAGATACTCGCGAGCCCAGTGGATGTCGTCGCGCCGCACCTCCAGGGTGTTGCGCGGCGGCAGCGGGGGCCACGGCTGGTCCGGGTCGGCGGGCACGTCGAGGCCGAGCACCTGGGCGGCGCGCAGCGCGACCCGGGTGTGCCCCTCGGCCGAGAGGTGCAGCCGGTCGTCGTCCCAGGCCCGCCGGTCCTGGATGGACTTCAGCGACCAGAGGTCGAGCACCGGGCAGTCGTAGCGGTCCGCGATGGCCCGCACATGCCCGTTGTACGTCGCGATCTTGCCGCGCAGATGGCGGAGCAGGGTGACGCCCCGGGTGTCGAAGCCGGTGGTCACCATGACGGTGCCGACCGCCGACTTCAGGTCGGCGAGGGCCCGTTCGAACCGCTCGGCCACCTCGTCGGGGTCCGTCCCGGGCCGGATGATGTCGTTGCCGCCCGCGCAGAAGCTCACCAGGTCGGGGGCGAGTTCCTTGGCCCGGGGCACCTGGTCCTCGACGATCTGGTCGAGGAGCTTGCCGCGCACCGCGAGGTTGGCGTAGCGGAACTCCCCCTCCGGCCGCTGGTCCGCGAGGAGCACGGCGAACCGGTCCGCCCAGCCGACGTACGCCCCGTCCGGGCCGGGGTCGCCGACGCCTTCCGTGAAACTGTCGCCGATCGCCGTGTACGACCCGAACGTGCCGCTGTTGAGTGATCTCGAATCGTCTGCCACGAGGGCCTATCCTCCACCCCCGCAAGTGACCTACGCCACCGTAGGGAGGGGTTGACGGCGGGTGAGATAGACCACCCGGTCAGTTTCCCCGTACCGGGAATAGAGGGGCTGGGGAGCCCCGCGGCACGGAACGCGGGGCTCCGGTGTGCGCGCCGAACTGCCCCGGTTACCCCAGTGGTTCAGGCCGAGCGGGGCGCTCTCGGCCAACGCGCCGCAGCCGGAACACCGCCGCGTCCAGATCGCCCCGAAGGCCGGTGACGAGCCCCTGGTGCAGCAGCACGGCCCCCCGGTGGACGGTCCCGGTGTCGAGGCACTCGTAGGCCGCGCTCGCGTCGAGCCCGCGCAGCCGGACCGCGGGCGGGCGCTCCCCGTGGTGCTGGGCCTGGAGCCAGGCGAGTACGACGGTGTCCTCGCCCCGGGTGTACTGGACGGCGCTCAGACCGCCCTCGGGTGCCCGCAGCCGGTACTGGGCGCCGAGCTGCACCACCGGGCGGATCGCCTTGTACAGCGCGACCCAGTCGCGCGCCTCGGCGAGTTCGGCCGCGCTCCACCGGGTCAGGTCGCCGCCGACGCCCAGCACCCCGGCCATCGCGCTCACGAAGCGGAAGCGGAGGCTGCTGACCCGCCCGTTGAGCTGGGTGTTGGGGCTGTCGGTCACCCAGGCCGCCATCACGCGGGCGGGATGCAGCTGGCTGAAGCCGTGCTGGATGGCGAGCCGGTCCAGCGGATCGGTGTTGTCGGAGGTCCACACCTGGTCGGTGCGCGAGAGCACCCCGAGGTCGATCCGCCCGCCGCCACCCGAGCAGGACTCGAAGGCGACCCGTGGATGTGCGGCGCGCAGCCGGTCCAGAAGTGCGTAGAAGGCGTGCACGTGCTCCACCCACAGCTTCTGCGGGTACGGCTCCCCCGGCCAGCCCGCGTCCGTGAAGCAGCGGTTGAAGTCCCACTTCACATAGTCGACGGGAACGCTGGAGAGCAGCCCGTCCAACCGCTCCCACAGATGTTCGCGCACGTCCTGGCGCGCGAGGTTCAGGACGAGCTGGTTGCGGAACTCGGTGCGGGCGCGACCGGGCTGGAACTGCACCCAGTCGGGGTGGGCGCGGTAGAGCTCGCTGTCGGGATTGACCATCTCCGGCTCGACCCAGATCCCGAACCGCATGCCGAGCGCGTGCACTTCGTCGGCCAACGGCTTCAACCCCCCAGGAAAACGCCCCGGGTTAGGAGTCCAGTCGCCGAGTCCCGCCGCGTCGTGGGTACGGGCGCCGAACCAGCCGTCGTCCACCACGAACAGTTCCACACCCATGTCGGCCGCCCGGTGGGCGAGGGCGCGCTGCTGGTCCTCGGAGATTTCGAAGAGAGTCGCCTCCCAGGAGTTGAAGAGCACCGGCCGCACCTCGTCGGCGTGCGGAACCACCCGGGCCAGCTGCCAGGCGTGCCACTCCCGGCTCGCGCCGCCGAAGCCCCCCTCGCTCCACAGTCCGGCGAACACTGGCGAGGTGTACGCCTGGCCGGGCGCAAGCAGCACCAGACCCGAATCGTCGTACCCGGCACCGCCGTTGATCTGCACCCGCCCGTCGGGCAGCCGGTGCACCGCGATGCGCCAGGACCCCGACCAGCCGAGCGCGCACCCGTACACCTCCCCGCTCTCCTCGGTCGCGGCGCCGTCGGCGTCGAGCGCGGCCCAGGGCAGGTGCTGGTGCCCGGTGTGCCCGCGCCGGCTGCCGATCACCTGCTCGCCGGGGGCCAGTTCGGAGCGTACGAGGCGGGACTCGGCGGCCCAGCGGCCGTGCAGCTGGCTGAGCCGCCAGCCGTCGCGCTGCGGCAGTGTCCAGGTCGCGGCGTCCGCGCGCAGCAACTCCAGTGCGCCGTCCGCCCCTTGATGCTCCGCGGTGACCCACCGTTCCACGACGTCGAAGTCGTCCCGCATCCGGTAGTGCAGGGTGAGCGCGAGCCCGTTCACGGGATCGGTGAACCCCAGCCGCAGCTCGTCACCGTCGGCGTCCGCGTCCGTGAAGCGCCATGCGGTGCCCCGCGCCTCCCCCGTACGCACCGAGAGCGCCGGGCGCACGAAGCGGGGCCCGCCTTCCACCGGGTACTCCTCCGCTCCGTCCAGGCTGGACTCGAAGGGCCAGGGGGGCGGCAGCGGTACGCGGGCCAGCGCCGCCGCGTCGGCACCCGAGATCCGGGGGCCCCAGTGGAGGTGCAGCAGTTCGTCCCGGTCCGTGAGGTACAACGCATAGCTGCTGGTCCGGCCGGACAGCAGCCAAAGACGTCCGTTGTCACCGATCTCAATCATCCCGACCCCCAGATCCGCACACGTACGCACAGGATCGGGGTGGGGATGCCCCCGGGGCAACGCCTGTGCGGTACGCACGGGGAAGGTTGCCCCGTAAACGCATGTCGTATCGTCGGGAGACGCGCAGGCCGCGCCCACCCCGGATCGACGTCAGGAGCCCCCGTGACCCAGCAGATTCCGCAGGTCCCCTCGACAGAGCCCGAGCTGGCGGGGGTGCGCAACTTCCGTGACGTGGGCGGGTTGCCGACCGTGGACGGTCTGCGGGTGCGCGGCGGGCGGCTCTTTCGCAGCGGGCACCTCGCGCACGCCACCGAGGCGGACGCTGCCTTCCTCGCCACCCTCGGGCTGCACACCGTCTTCGACTTCCGCAATGCGGGCGACCACAAGCTGGAGGGCCCGGACATCGCGCTGCCGGGCGTGCGCAACATCAACATTCCGCTGAGCGATCCGGCCGACGGCGCGGAGTTCTGGAAGATGGTCCGCGACGGCGGCCTGGACGAACTGCGCTCCGCCCTGTCCGGCGGCCGGGCCGCGGACCGGATGATCCACTCGTACCGGGAGATCATCACCCTGCGCACGGCCGAGCACAGCCGGGTGCTGCACGCGCTCGCCGAGGACAGCGTCCCTGCGCTGATGCACTGCGCGGCGGGCAAGGACCGGGCGGGCCTGTCCATCGCGGTGGCGCTGCTCGCGGTCGGCGTCGAGCGGGACGCGATCGAGGCCGACTACCTCAAGTCCAACGACCCGCACCGCCGCTACAAGGTGCGCCGCACCAGCGAGTCGGCGGATGCGATGTCCCCCGAGGTCATGGAGCTCCTGAGCCCCCTCTTCGACGCCCGCGCCAGCTATCTGCACGCGGCGTTCGACACCATCGACAAGACCTGGGGCAGCACCGAGCGCTACTTCTCCGAGGGCCTGGGCCTTGCGCCCGAGACCCGAGAGCGGCTGCGCGAGCGGCTCCTGGACGGGGTGTGACTGACGGGTGTGACTACCGTCCGCCCACCTCGAACAGCAGGTAGAGGAAGCCCGCGAAGATGTGTCCGGCGATGAGGTAGGCGAAGAGCCGGACGACCAGGCCCCGGGGGAACTTGGTCTGCGCGGTGTCCTCGGTGTTCTTGCGGGGCGTGGCGGGTGTGGTCTCGTGCTCGGACATGACCAAGCCGTCCTCTCAGCTGTGCGGGTGGTGCGGATGCGGGTCCGGGCTCTGCAGCAGGGTGTGTACGAAGAGGAACTCGGCTCCGCCGCGGGAGACCGCGGAGATCCGGTGCGGGGTGAGCGAGTCGAAGTGCGCGCTGTCACCGGGGTCGAGTTCGTGCGTGGCATCCCCCAGGCTGAGCCGGAGCCGCCCGGTCAGGACGTAGAGCCACTCCTCGCCGGGGTGGACCCGGACGAGTTCCCGCTGGGTGCCGTAGGGGACCTCGACGCGCAGCGCCTGCATGGCCCGCCCCGGGCCGCCGGTCTGGTGGTACGTCCAGCCGTCGGCCTCGCGCGGCGCGGCGCGGCCGGCCCGGATGACGGGTTCGCGCTCGGGCGGCATCTCGCCGAGCAGCTCGGAGACCGTCGTACCGTAGATACGGGCCAGGGCGAGCAGCATCGGCAGCGAGGGCTGACGGGCGCCGGTCTCCAGCCGGGAGAGGTGCGCGGGCGAGAGGCCGGCCCGCTGGGCGGCGGCCTCCAGCGTGAGGGCGCGGCGGCGGCGCAGTTCGCGCAGCCGGGACGCGACGCCGGGGAGCGCCGCGACATCGTCGGCAGGAGTGCTCATGCACTCCATTCAGACAGGCCATTGCCTCAGGGGCAAACTTTTTGCCTCTGAGGCAAAGGCGGCTCACTAGCGGTTGGCGACCGCCTGCTTCACCAAGGTCCGGCCGAAGTCCCACATCAGTCCGCCGCCGCTGTGCGCGTCGTCCATCACGGCCGTGAACGCCGCCACGAACCGGTCGACTTCGCGCTGCCCGATGGTCAGCGGCGGAATCAGCTTGATCACTTCCAGGTGGTCGCCGGAGACCTGGGTCAGGATGCGGTGCTTCTGGAGCAGCGGCACGACCACCATCTGCGCGAAGAGGCCCTTGCGGGCGGCCTGGAGCATGGTCCAGCGGCTGCGAAGGCCCAGTGAGGACGGTCTGCCGAACTCGATGCCGATCATGAGCCCGCGCCCGCGCACGTCCGAGAGCAGCTCGTAGCGGTCGGTGAGGGCGGCGAGCCGGGTCCGCAGCAGATCACCGGTCGCGCGCGCGTTCTCGACCACCCCCTCGTCCTCCATGACCGACAGCACGGCGAGCCCGGCCGCCATCGCCTGGGCGTTGGAGCCGAAGCTGGCCGAGTGGACCAGGACCCGGTCCATGGACGAGTAGACCTTCTTGAAGATCCACTCCTTGCCGAGGGTCGCGCCGACCGGCACATAGCCGCCCGAGAGCGCTTTCGCGACGCACACCAGGTCCGGTTCGACGCCCTGGTCGTGCTGGTAGGCGTAGAAGTCCCCGGTACGGCCGAGACCGGTCTGCACCTCGTCGGCGATGAGCAGGGCCCTGTGCCGGTGCAGCAGTTCCTGCGCGGCGAGCAGATAGCCGGGCGGCGCCTCGTGGACGCCCTTGCCCTGGATCGGCTCGACGATGAGCGCGGCCACGTCAGCGCGCTTCAACTCCCTTTCCAGCGCGGCGAGATCACCGAGCGGTACGGCCGTGTCGGGCAGCAGCGGCGCGAAGCCGTCGCGGAACCCGGACTCGCCGTTGACCGACAGCGAGCCGGTCGTCAGGCCGTGGAAGGCGTGCGAACAGTAAAGGACCCGCGGCTTTCCGGTGGCGTACCGGGCGAATTTGAGCGCGGTCTCGACGGCCTCGGTGCCGCTGTTGCCGAAGAACACCCGGTCCAGGTGCGGGCTGTGCGCGAGGAGCCGCTCGGCCAGCAGTCCGGGCAGCGGCTGGCAGTCGAAGCGGGTCAGGTCCGCGAGCGAGGCGTCGAGCACGTCGTGCAGGGCCTTGCGCACGACGGGGTGGTGGCGGCCGAGCCCCATCACTCCGAAGCCCGCGAGCATGTCGAGGTAGTCGTTGCCTTCGGAGTCCCAGAAGTACGCGCCCTCGGCCCGCTCGTAGACCTTGTCGAAGCCGATGGTGTGCAGCATCCGCGGCAGTTGATGGTTGAGGTATTTGGTGTGCAGTTCGTAGCGTTCGGCCCCGCGCTCGGCGAGGAGTCGCGTCAGGTCGAAGCCCTTGACCTGCGGACCCGGTGCTGCGAAGCCCTTCGGCTCGCCTTCGGTCATGCGTCGTTCTCCTTCTCGGCCGCCGCGGCGGCTTCCTCCGTGGCCGCCAGCGCGGCGCCGATCCGTCCCGCGATCTCCACCGGGGTGAGCCCGATGTCCGCGAGTACCTCGCCGCGCTTGGCGTGCGCGAGGAACTGCTCGGGGATGCCGAAGGTGCGCAGCGGGACGTCCACCCCGGCATCGCGCAGACTCTGCCCCACGGCCCAACCGACCCCGCCCGTACGGACGTTGTCCTCGGCGACGGCCACCAGGCGGTGCCGCCCGGCCAGCGGGGCGAGCTGTTCGTCGACGGGTTTGACCCAGCGCGGGTCGACCACCGTGCACCGGATGCCGCGCCCGGCGAGCAGCTCGGCCGCCTGGAGGCAGACCGGCGCGAGTACGCCCACCGCCACGAGCAGCACATCGGCGTCCTCGTCGCGGCGCAGCACGTCCATGCCGCCGATCCTGGCCACGGCCGGGAGGTCGGGGCCGACGGACTCCTTGGGGAAGCGCAGTACCGTCGGCGCGTCGGCCACGTCCACGGCTTCGCGCAGTTGGGCCCGCAGCTGGCCGGCGTCACGCGGCGCGGCGATCCTGAGCCCCGGTACGACCTGGAGGACCGACAGATCCCACATGCCGTTGTGGGACGGGCCGTCGACCCCGGTCACCCCGGCCCGGTCGAGGACGAAGGTGACTCCGCACCTGTGCAGCGCGACGTCCATCAGCACCTGGTCGAAGGCCCGGTTGAGGAAGGTCGCGTACACGGCGACGACCGGGTGCAGGCCGCCGGTGGCGAGTCCGGCCGCGGAGACGGCCGCGTGCTGCTCCGCGATCCCGACGTCCCACACCCGGTCCGGGAAGCGCTCGGCGAACGCGCTAAGGCCGGTGGGGTGCAGCATGGCCGCGGTGATGGCGACGATGTCCCGCCGCTCAGCGCCGAGTTGGGCCAGTTCTGCTCCGAACACCGCTGTCCAGGAAGGGCCGTTGGAGGGAGCCAGTGGTTCACAGGTGAGCGGGTCCATCGCGCCGACCGTGTGGAACCGGTCGGCCTCGTCGTCGAGCGCGGGCTGGTAGCCGCGCCCCTTCTCGGTGAGGCAGTGCACAACGACCGGCCCGTGGAAGCGCTTTGCCCGCCGCAGTGCCGACTCGACCGCCTCCGTGCTGTGCCCGTCGATCGGGCCGACGTACTTCAGCCCGAGGTCCTCGAACATGCCCTGCGGGGCGAACGCGTCCTTGAACCCCTTCTTCGCGCCGTGCAGCGACTCGTACAGCGGCTGCCCTACGACGGGGGTGCGCTGGAGCACCTCCTTGCCCCAGGCCAGGATCCGCTCGTAGCCGTCGGTGGTGCGCAGGGTGGCGAGGTGGTTGGCGAGTCCGCCTATGGTCGGCCCGTAGGAGCGCTCGTTGTCGTTGACGACGATGATCAGCGGGCGGTCCCGGGCGGCGGCGATGTTGTTGAGCGCCTCCCAGGCCATGCCGCCGGTGAGCGCGCCGTCGCCGATGACGGCGACGACGTGGCCGTCCCTGTCGAGCACCTGATTCGCCTTGGCGAGCCCGTCCGCCCAGCCGAGCACGGTGGAGGCGTGCGAGTTCTCGATGACGTCGTGCTCGGACTCGGCGCGCGAGGGATAGCCGGAGAGGCCGCCCTTGGTGCGCAGCTTCGAGAAGTCCTGCCGCCCGGTGAGGAGTTTGTGTACGTAGCTCTGGTGCCCGGTGTCCCACAGGATGCGGTCGACCGGTGAATCGAAGGCCCGGTGCAGGGCGATGGAGAGCTCGACCACCCCCAGATTGGGCCCCAGGTGACCGCCGGTCCGCGCGACCGCCTGGATCAGGAACTCCCTGATCTCCTGGGCGAGTTCGCCAAGTGCCGCCTGGTCCAGCGC
The DNA here is from genome assembly GCF_044458185.1 of Streptomyces sp. NPDC050485. Taxonomy (NCBI): domain Bacteria; kingdom Bacillati; phylum Actinomycetota; class Actinomycetes; order Kitasatosporales; family Streptomycetaceae; genus Streptomyces; species Streptomyces sp. NPDC050485. The sequence goes on from NZ_JBITHR010000007.1 coordinate 318,147, forward strand.
TTGCAGGTCTTGCGGCCCCCGGATGTTCTCCAAGATCGTCACGCTCGGGCCCCCTTTTTCGGATCCTGTTCAGCTCACGATCAAGCTCAGGTTCAACGCACGGTGATGTCGGGCCGGCCCGATGCGACGCCGTCCTTCTCCATCTGCTCGGCGATCTTCATCGCCTCATCGATCAGCGTCTCCACGATCTTCGACTCCGGGACGGTCTTGATGACCTCGCCCCTCACGAAGATCTGGCCCTTGCCGTTGCCGGAAGCGACACCCAGGTCGGCCTCACGCGCCTCGCCCGGACCGTTCACCACACAGCCCATCACAGCCACCCGCAGCGGAACCTCCATCCCCTCCAGGCCCGCCGTGACCTCCTCCGCCAGCTTGTACACATCCACCTGAGCACGCCCGCACGACGGACACGACACGATCTCCAGACGACGCTGACGCAGATTCAGCGACTCCAGAATCTGGATGCCGACCTTGATCTCCTCCACCGGAGGAGCCGACAGCGAAACCCGGATCGTGTCACCGATCCCCTCGGCCAGCAGCGCCCCGAAGGCGACCGCCGACTTGATCGTGCCCTGGAAGGCAGGACCCGCCTCCGTCACACCCAGATGCAGCGGATAGTCGCTCTGCGCCGCCAACTGCCGGTACGCATTCACCATCACCACCGGGTCGTTGTGCTTCACCGAGATCTTGATGTCCCTAAAGCCGTGCTCCTCGAAGAGCGACGCCTCCCACAACGCGGACTCCACCAACGCCTCAGGCGTCGCCTTCCCGTACTTCTTCAGCAGCCGCGCATCCAACGAACCCGCGTTCACACCGATCCGGATCGGCGTACCCGCATCCTTCGCCGCCCGCGCGATCTCCTTCACCTTGTCGTCGAACTGCTTGATATTGCCCGGATTCACCCGCACCGCCGCACACCCCGCGTCAATCGCCGCGAACACGTACTTCGGCTGGAAATGAATATCCGCGATCACCGGGATCTGCGACTTCCGCGCAATCGTCGCCAGCGCATCCGCATCATCCTGAGTCGGACACGCCACCCGCACGATCTGACAGCCCGACGCCGTCAGCTCCGCGATCTGCTGCAACGTCGCCCCGATGTCCGACGTCCGCGTCGTCGTCATCGACTGCACCGACACCGGCGCGTCCCCGCCGACCGCCACCGACCCGACCTGGATGCGCCGCGAGGTGCGGCGCACCGCCAGCGGCCGGGCCGGCAGCGCGGGGAGCCCCAGGGAGACCGGCTCTCCGAGGCCCATCACGTCACCCGCGGTTTCCCTGGACGGTCTCGCGGACCGCCCTGAGCGACTCCTTCAGCGACCCCATGGTCGCGAGCACGGCGGTCGGCTCGTAGCCGCAGTGCGCCATGCAGTTCGCGCACCGATCGTCCTTGCCGCGGCCGTACTTGTCCCAGTCGGTCTCCTCGACCAGCTCCCGGTACGTCGGCACGTACCCGTCGCTCATCAGGTAGCAGGGTCGCTGCCAGCCGAAAAGCGAGTAGTTGGGGATCGCCCACGCCGTGCACGGGAAGTCCGCCTTGCCCTCCAGGAAGTCCAGGAAGAGCGGCGAGTGGTTGAGCCGCCAGCGCGCGCGGTTCCCGCCGGCGAACGCCTTCTTGAAGAGCTCCCTGGTCTGTTCGACGCCCAGGAAGTGCTCCTGGTCGGGTGCCTTCTCGTAGGCGTAGGCGGGCGAGATCATCATCTCGTCCACCTTGAGGTCGTCATTGAGGAAGTTGAGCACCTCGATGATGGTCTGCGGGGTGTCGGTGTTGAAGAACGTCGAGTTGGTGGTGACCCGGAAGCCCTGCCGCTTGGCCTCCTTGATCGCCTCCACCGCCTCGTCGAACACGCCCTCCTTCGCCACCGACTCGTCGTGCCGCTCACGCAGCCCGTCGATGTGCACGGCGAAAGCGAAGTACGGCGACGGTGTGAAATCCTTGAGCTTCTTGCGCATCAGCAGGGCGTTCGTGCACAGGAAGACGTACTTCCTCTTGGCCACCAACTGCCGCACGATCTCATCGATCTGAGGGTGCATCAGTGGCTCGCCGCCCGCGATGGAGACCATCGGCGCACCGGATTCCAGGACCGCCCCGACGGCCTGCGCCACCGGCATGCGCTGCTTCAGGATCCCGGCCGGATGCTGGATCTTTCCGCAGCCCTCGCATTTCAGGTTGCAGGCGAAGAGCGGTTCCAGCTCGACGATGAGCGGGAACTTCTTGCGCTTGCGCAGCTTCTGTTCAAAGAGATAGGTCCCGACCCTGATGGACTGGCGAAGCGGCATGGCCATCTGGCTCACCTCCTGGGGAGCAGCAAAGAACGGTGCCATTCAAAGAAAGCGGGAAGGACGGCACGGAGAACGCGGAAGGCTGATATTCCACCGCGCACCGTGCCAATCCGGACGAGTTCATGTTCTGGAGCGTCCACGACCACCCGTACGGCCGCAACCGGGCGCGGTCCGGCCTGCTGGGCGGCCCACAGCGTGGCGGCGGACTCCATGTCCACCGCGATGGCCCCGGTCGCCCTCAGATCGGCCCGCTCGGGGCCGCGTACGACGTGGTCGGAGCCGGTGAGCGGGCCGGTGTGGACGGTGCGGCCCGGCAGTGCCTCGGCGAGCGCCTTGGCGAGCACCTCGGTGTCGGTGCACGAAGTGGTGCCCCGCGGATCGCGGGTTTCCCCGGCGACGACCAGGTCCCCGGGGTGCATCCCGGGGGCGAGGCCGGCGCAGAAGCCTGAGGCGATGACCACCGCGTCGCGGTTCGCGGGCGCGCCCAGCGTGCGCGCGACGGCCCGTTCGGCGGCCCGGGGGCCCATGCCGCTGCGCAGCACGGTGACCGGGGTGTCCGCGCCGGCGCGGGCGGCGCCGCGCAGCGCGAGCCGCTCGATGGTGAGCGCGCAGGCGATCACCAGCGGCACGGGCTGCGGGGCCTGGGGTGTGTCCATCAACTCCCCTTGGTGCTGTTGAGGGAGAACGGTTCTCCATGGACATAGCGCCCCAGCGCGGTCAGCGGGAACACCTGCCGGTAGAGGTGGTAGTTGATCGAGAAGTCCCAGGGGAATCCCGTGCCGGTGAAGTACGGCTCGTCCCAGGAGCCGTCCTCGCGCTGGTTCTCGGCGAGCCAGGCGATGCCGCGCTCGGCCGCCTTGCCGTCCCGCTCCCCCGCCGCGAGCAGCGCGAGCAGCGCCCAGGCGGTCTGCGAGGCCGTCGAGGGGCCGCGGCCCATCCATTCGGTCTCGCCGTACGAGCGCAGGTCCTCGCCCCAGCCGCCGTCGTCGTTCTGCACCGATTCCAGCCAGCCCACCGCGCGGCGGATCGCCGGGTGCGAGGCGGGGATCCCGGCGGCGGTCAGGGCGGGCACCACCGACCCTGTTCCGTATACGTAGTTGACGCCCCAGCGGCCGAACCAGGCCCCGTTGGCCTCCTGTTCGGCGAGCAGCCACTCGATGCCGCGCCGGGTGCGCGGGTCGTGCGACTTGCCCTCGAAGGCCAGCATCTCCACGACGTGCGCGGTGACATCGGCCGAGGGCGGGTCGATGACCTCGCCGAAGTCGCAGAACGGCAGCCGGTTGGGGAAGGCGCTGGTGTTGTCGGCGTCGAAGGCGCCCCAGGCGCCGTTCTTCGACTGCATGCCGAGGCTCCAGCGCACCCCGCGGGCGATGGCGGCCTCGGACTTCTCCTGCCGAGGGTGCTGGACGCGGCGCAGCGCCAGGATCACTTCGGCAGTGTCGTCGATGTCCGGATAGTTGTCGTTGTGGAACTCGAACGCCCAGCCGCCCGGCGCGAGTTGGGGCCTGCGTACGGCCCAGTCGCCGGGGCGGGTGATCTCCTCGCCGAGCATCCAGTCGGCCGCCTTGACGAGGGCTGGATGGTCGGCGGGTACGCCCGCGTCGGCGAGCGCGATGGTGGCCAGGCAGGTGTCCCACACCGGCGACTGGCAGGCCTCGATCATCCGGGCGCCGTCCTCGCGCCATACCGCGAACCGGTCCAGGGACTCCAACCCGGCCCGCATCACGGGGTGTTGGAGGTCGTAGCCCAGCAGGTGGAGGGCGATCACGGAGTACACGGCGGGCGGCTGGATACCGCCCCAGCAGCCGTCGTTCTCCTGGCGCTCGACGATCCAGCGGGCGGCGCTGCGCATCGCGGCCCGGCGCAGCTTGCGGGGGGCCACCTTGCGGTAGGCGTGCAGCACCGTGTCGAGCCGCTGGAACGCGCCGTTCCAACTCGCCACCGGCGCAAGGGGTTTGGCCGGATTGGGGGTGCGGGCGTCGGTGTGCAGCTCATCCAGCGCGAAGGGGGCGGGCCGTACCGGGCGCTTCGCGGAGACCACGGTGAGCGGCACGATGGTCTGCCGGGCCCAGCAGCCGAAGTCGTAGATGTTGAGCGGGACCCACGTGGGCAGGAAGATCAGCTCGGGCGGCAGTTCGGGCAGGTCGTCCCACTTCCACCAGCCGAACAGGGCCAGCCAGATCCGGGTGAAGACCCGGGCCTCGGCGATTCCGCCGTTCGCCCTGATCCAGGCGGAGGCGCGGGCCATGTGCGGGTCCTCGGGCCGGTCTCCGGCGAGCCTGAGGGCGACGTACGCCTCGATGGTGGTGGAGAGCTCCCCGGGGCCGCCGAAGAACGTCGCCCAGGTTCCGTCGTCCCGCTGCTCGCCCCGGATGAACAGGGCGGCCGCCTGGACGGTCTTCTCGTCCTGCACCCCGAGGAACTGACGAAGCAGCAGGTCCTCGGCATCCATGGTGACGTTGGTCTCCAGGTCGCCCTTCCACCAGCCCTGGGCGTCCTGCCTGCCGAGCAGGTGCTCGATGCCGCGTTCGGCGGCCTGCCGGGCGGCTTCGAGTGCCGCGTCCGCGCCGGGAGCCGTCCCGGTTGGTGCACTGGCCGCGGCGGCCCGGGGCCGCGGGGTCCCGGTGCTTCCGTCGGTCGTCGCTGTCATGGCTTCCCCTTCGTGCAGTAGCTACTTCTGCTGTGCTGGGGTCTCCGTCGGACGGGGCCCGGTCTCCCGGGCCCTTCCGGCGACTGCGAGTCATATGGGAATGGTGATCATCTCTTTCGTACGACGACGAAGTCCGCCAGCGCGGTGAGCTGCGCGCGGATCTTTTCCGGCATGTCGACAGCGCGGAGCGCCTCGATCGCGATGGCGTGCTGCCTGCGGGCCTCCTGAGAGGTCCACTCGCGGCCGCCGGCCTCCTCGATCAGGGCCGCCCGGGTGGCGAACTCCGCCTCGGAGAAGCTGTCGAAGTCGTTGCTCTTGGCGTCGGCGGCGAGCAGCTCGCCGAGCCGTTCGGAGGCCGGGCCGCCCGCGGCGAGGGCCGCGACGACCGGCAGCGACTTCTTGCGCTGGCGAAGGTCGCTCCAGGTCTGCTTGCCCGTGGCGTCCGGGTCGCCCCAGATGCCGAGCAGGTCGTCGACGGCCTGGAAGGCGAGGCCGAGGTGGTAGCCGTACGCCTCCAGGGTGTCGGCGGTCCGGTCGTCGGCGCCGCCGAGGACCGCGCCGATGGAGACGGCGCAGGCGAGCAGCGCGCCCGTCTTGTTGCCCTCCATCTCCAGGCACTCCTCGACGGTGACCCGCTCGCGGTGCTCGTAGGAGATGTCCTGGGCCTGACCGTCGATCAACTTCCGGGTCGCGGTGGTGAGTCGGCGGGTGGCTCGGCCGGCCTCGACCGTGCCGAGTTCGAGCAGGACCTCGTTGGCGAGGGCGAACAGGGCGTCGCCGACGAGGATCGCCTGTGCCGGGCCGTGCACCTTCCACACCGTGTCGCGGTGGCGGCGCTGCTCGTCGCCGTCCATCAGGTCGTCGTGCAGGAGCGAGAAGTTGTGCACGAGTTCCACGGCGACCGCGCCGGGGACGCCGACCTCGGCGGCGGCGCCCGCCGCCTCCGCGGAGAGCAGGGCGAGGGCGGGCCGTACGGCCTTGCCGCCGTCGCCGTCCGCCGGGCGGCCCTGGGCGTCGATCCAGCCGAAGTGGTAGGCGGCGACGGTGTCCATGGGAGCCGCGAGCCGGTCGACGGCCGCGCGCAGCTCCGGAGTCGACAGCGCGCGCCCCCGCTCCAGCAGGGCGGTGACGTCCACGGTGTCCACAGCCGGATTCGCCGAAGCCGAAGGCACAGTCGGCACAGTCTCTCCTCTTGTTCCAGTACTGCTAACAGTCATGCCGCCTCCTGAAGCGGATGAACATGGGGGCGGCCGAGGGTGGAGAGGGCGGCGCCGGCGGCGCTGAATCCGCTGCGCACGGCACTCTCCATGGTCGCGGGCCAGCCGGTCGCGGTCCACGCTCCGGCCAGGTACAGGCCGTCCGCGCGGGTCCGCGCCGACGGCCGCAGCCGTCCGACGCCGGGCGTGGGGGCGAACGTCGCTGTCCGCTCCCGGGTGACGAAGAAGTCGAGGATCTCCGCGCCGCGCGCCGCGGGCAACAGCTTTTCCAGCTCGGGGAGATAGCGCGCCCGAAGTTCGGCCACGGGCAGCTCGATCTCGTCCTGCGCGGCCGACTGGGAAATGGCCAGATACTGACCGCCGCCCCGCAGCCCCGAGGAGTCGGTCCGGTCGAAGACCCACTGCACCGGGGAACCGAGCGCGGCGAAGAAGGGCTGCCGCAGGACCTTGCGGTCGTAGACGACATGGACGTTGAGGATCGGGGCGGTGTGGATGTCGAGCAGCTTGCCCGGATCGTCCAGCGCGCCGTCGGGCAGCAGGTCGTACGTCTCCTTCTGCGGTACGGCGAGCACGACGACCTCGGCGTCCAGCGTCTCGCCAGTCACCCGCACCTGCCAACTCCCGTTCTCGGTACGGGAGATGGACTCGGCCTTGGTGCGCGTCTCGGTGCGTACCCCCGCCGCGTCGAGCGCCTTGCGGGCCAGCGTGTCGTGGAGTTCGCCGAGCGGCACGCGGGCCCAGCCGATGTCGGCGGCGCCCGGCTCGGAGAGCAGTCCGGTCTTGAAGACCATGGCGGCCAGGCCCAGCGAGGCGTGCGGCGCGGTGGCGTTCAGGGTCGCCACGCCGACCAGGTCCCACAGCGCCTCGATGGTGCGGGGGGACTGGCCGTGCCGCCCCAGCCAGGTCGCGAAGTCCACGCCGTCCAGCGCCGGGTCGGCCGGGTCGAGCCGCTTGAGCGCGAGTGCGGCGCGCCCGACGGAGGCCCGCTCGGCGAGCGAGAGGTGGGGGTAGGTCGCGAGGCTCCTGGCGAGGTGCAGCGGCACCGGCAGGGCCGTGCGGCGCAGTCGGCCGAGCCGGGGGCCCTTGGGGTGTGCCACGTCGAGGACGGGCACGTCCAACCGGGCCTGGACCGGGGCGAGTTCGGCTCCGCCCACCCGGTCGAGGAACCACCGGTAGCCGGTGCAGCAGCGCAGGTAGACGTGCTGGCCGTTGTCGACGGTGAGGTCGCCGCGCCGGAAGGAGAACGCGAGGCCGCCGAGGCGCGGCCGGCCCTCGATCAGGGTCACGTCGAGGCCCGCGTCGGCGAGTTCGAGCGCCGCGGTGATGCCGGCGAGTCCGCCGCCGACGACCACCGCGCGCCGGTGCTGCCCCGTGCTCATGCGCCCTCCCCTCCGGCCGCGCCGGCGCGGGGCGCACGGCAGGCCGATGCAGTCAGGGACGCGTCAGGCCGCCTCGAAGTTGCACGCCGGGCCCGCGTCATCGCGCTCGGCCCTTCGTCCAGGTGTGCGTCGGGCATCAGGCGCGCCTCCTGGCGGTCTGCCGGGAGACGTGCCGGGTGTCGAGACCCGAAAGGCCGCGTACCGCGACGTACGCCTTCTCCCGTCCGGGCAGCGAGACCCGCCCGCGCAGCACCGCCTCCGGGTCGCGTTCGATGCGGTCGAGGAGGCGCCGGTAGATTCCGGCCATGGCGGCGACGCAGGCGCCGCTGCGCCGGTCCAGCATCGGCAGCAGCCGGTAGCCCTCGGCGAACAGGGCCCGGGTGCGCCGTACTTCGAAGTGGACGAGGCCCGCGAAGTCGGAGCCGGCCGGCGGCACCGGGCCGTGAAAGCCCGCCGAGCAGCCGAACTTGGCCAGGTCGTCGGAGGGGAGATAAGTTCTTCCATTGCCCGCGTCCTCCCGAACATCCCTCAGGATATTGGTGAGTTGGAGGGCGAGCCCCAGCGTATCGGCGTACTCTGCGGCGCGTTCGGTGCCCGGTGCGCCCTGCTGCGTACCGAAAACACCCAGGGAGAGCCGGCCGATGGCGCCCGCGACACACCGGCAGTAGACCTTCAGGTCGTCCCAGGTCTCATAGCTCTCACCGTGCACGTCCATCAGGACGCCGTCGATGAGCTCGTCGAGCCCGCCGAGCGGCACCGGAAAGCGGCGCGCGGTGTCGGCGAGCGCCACCGCCACCGGGTCGGTGTCGTCCTCGTCGACCTCGCCGTCCCGGACGCGCCCGAGCAGCGCCCGGGTCTCCTCCAGACGCGTCTTCTTGGCGTCCGCCGCCAGCGACCCGTCGCCGATGTCGTCGACCCGGCGCGAGAACGCGTACAGCGCCGACATCGCCTGCCGCTTGTCGGCCGGCAGCAGCCTGATGCCGTAGGCGAAATTCCGCGCCTGCTGCCCGGTCACCGCCTCGCAGTAGCTGTATGCGGCCTGTACCGGTGCGGACACGGGTGCCTGTGCCTCCACGGTCCGGCTCACCCCTCTCTACGCGCTTCTCGCAAGACGGCTCCCACCTCGCGCAGCAGCCTTGCCTTGGTGGGCTTGGGCGGTCCCGGGAGTACGTCGTGGCCGGCGACAGCGACCGCGTCGAGCGCGGCGCGTCCTCCGGCCACGAATCCGGCCAGCAGCAGCTTGAGTCTGCCGTGGACGCTACCCACCAGGGGGGTGCCTTCATTCAGCAACGACCCGGCGCGTTCCGCTTCGAACGCGACCAGGGCACGCACCGAGGCGCTCCCTCGGGGGGCGGCCAGGTCGGCCTCCGTGACGTGGAACCGCGCCATGTCCTCGGCGGGGAGATAGATCCGGTCCCGGCCGAGGTCCTCCTTCACGTCCTGGAGGTGTTCGACGATCTGCAGCGCCGTGCAGACCTCGTCGGAGCGCCGGACGCGCTCCGGGCTCGCGGTGCCGGTGATGGCGAGGACGAGCCGCCCCACGGGATTGGCCGAAAGCTCGCAGTAGGCGAGCAGTTCCCCGTAGGTCTCATAGCGCCGGACCCGCTGGTCCTGGCGGTTGGCCGCGATCAGGCCGAGGAACGGCTCGGGGGTCAGCGAGCGGCGGCGCACGGTGGGCTGGAGGGCTTTGAGCAGCGGGTGGTGCGGGGTCCCGTCGAAGACGCGGCGCAGATCGGTCTCGAAGGCGTCGAGCAGCAGGAGGCGGTCGTCCGCGTCGGCGGGGTCCACGCCGAGGTGGCGGGCGTCGGCGCCGCCGGGGGCGAGGTCGCCGTCACCGATGTCGTCGACGAGGCGGGCGTAGCCGTAGACGGCCATCAGGTCGTCGCGCCAGGCGCGCGGCAGAAAGAAGGGGGCCACCGGGAAGTTCTCTTCCGTGGCCTTGTCGAGCGTGCTGCGCGAGGAGGATCCGGTACGCGCGTCCCGGACTGGGGTCACCGGGTACCGCCCGGCGCGGGAACGGCGGCCGTCCCTCTGAGCTGGAGATCTTCCGTAGCCATGGCCGTCACATCTCCCGTTCTACACCGCCGACCCAAAACATCCTATTTCGGACACGCCGCCTGACCTCCCCGGACGGGGTGACCCGTCTCGCGAGTGCGCCCGGGGCGTATTACCCCACTTGCCGCGAATCAGCACCGGTACAGCTTACGTTGTACAACGGCCGACAACACATCGGGGTGTTGAGAGCATTACAAGAACACTCCAATCCGGCCCAACCTTCCCCGTACACTGGGAACTTGACGGGATCTTGACCCTCCGGCCACACCCTAGGACGCGAAAGCCCCCGCCGGGGTTGATCGACAGGGGCTCCGGTTGCGCGGTCCGGAAAATGACTGAGCGTCAGCGGCCGGATTCCTTCTGGTACGCCTTGACGACCTCGTCGGTCGGCCCGTCCATGAGGAGCTCGCCGCGCTCCAGCCAGAGCACGCGGTCGCAGGTGTCGCGGATGGAGCCGATGCTGTGGCTCACCAGGAAGACGGTGCCGGCGTGCTTGCGCAACTCCCGGATCCGCTCCTCGGAGCGGATCTGGAACTGCCGGTCACCGGTGGCCAGCGCCTCGTCGATCATCAGGACGTCGTGGTCCTTGGCCGCGGCGATGGAGAACCGCAGCCGGGCCGCCATGCCGGAGGAGTACGTCCGCATCGGCAGGGAGATGAAGTCGCCCTTGTCGTTGATGCCGGAGAAGTCGACGATCTCCTCGTAGCGGTCCTTGACCTCCTCGCGCGACATGCCCATGGCCAGCCCGCCGAGGATCACGTTGCGCTCGCCGGTCAGGTCGTTCATGAGCGCCGCGTTCACGCCGAGCAGCGAGGGCTGGCCGTCGGTGTAGACCCGCCCGCTCTCCGGCGGCAGCAGACCCGCGATGGCCCGCAGCAGCGTCGACTTGCCGGAGCCGTTGCTGCCGATCAGACCGATCGCCTCGCCGCGGTACGCGGTGAAGGAGACGCCGCGTACGGCGTGCACGCGGCGCATGCCACGGGAGGCGCCACCGGTCTTGTCCCGCTTGACTATGCGGCTCAGGGCGGCGGTGGCGCTGCCCTTTCCGCCGCCGCCTCCGTTGACGGTGTACACGATGTGCACGTCGTCGCAGATGACGGTGGGGATGCGCGCGTCGACCGCCGCATCGCGGTCGTTGATGTCCTCAGCCACGACCATACCGCTCTTCAGCCTTCCAGAAGTACACGAATCCCAGTCCCCCGACGACGACCGCCCAGCCGACCGCGAGGGCCCACACGTGCGGGGGCAGCCCGTGGCCGCCGTAGCCGTTCATCAGGGCGTAGCGCGCCAGGTCCATGTAGACCGCGGCGGGGTTGCACTGAAGGATGTCCTTCAGCCAGTGCGGCTTGCCCTTGAGCACGGTGCTGAGGCTGAACATCACGCCGGACGAGTACATCCACGTACGCATGATGAACGGCATGAGCTGCGCGAGGTCCGGCGTCCTGGCGCCCAGGCGCGCGAAGATCAGCGCCAGGCCGGTGTTGAAGACGAACTGCAGCGCGAGCACCGGGATGATCAGGGGCCAGGTCATGCCCGGCATGAAGCCGGACGAGACCACCACGATCATCAGGACGATCATGGAGAACAGCAGCTGCTGGAGCTGCTGGAGCGCGAAGGAGACCGGCAGCGAGGCGCGCGGGAAGTGCAGGGCCCGCACCAGGCCCAGGTTGCCCGAGATCGCCCGTACGCCGGCCATCAGCGAGTTCTGCGTGAAGGTGAACAGGAACACGCCGGTCACCAGGAACGGGATGTACGCGTTCGCGTCGATGCCCCTCTTCGCGTTCATCAGAACGCCGAAGATGAAGTAGTAGACCAGCGCGTTCAGCAGGGGCGTCGCCACCTGCCAGATCTGGCCGAGCTTCGCCTCGCTGTACTGGGCGGTCAGCTTGGCCGACGAGAAGGACAGGATGAAGTGGCGCCGACCCCAGAGCTGCTTGATGTAGGCGGTGAGCTGGGGCCGCGCCCCGCTCACCGACAGCCCGTGTTTGGCGGCGAGGTCCGCCGGGGACAGGGTTGTGTCACTCACAAGTGAAAACTTTCGTGGTCATGAAGTACACCCGATGGTCTCAGAGCCCAGGACTTCTCAGATCCGAGACTCTCAGATGACGGGAGGACGGCCCAGCCGGGTGAGCCTGAAGACCGTACGCCACCTCATGGGGCGGCGCGGTCCGCAGGGCGTCGTCCAGCCCTCCTTGAAACCGCCGAACCACGCCTTCAGCGCGGGGCCCGACGGCTTGCGGGCGAGGGTGAGCAGCAGCCAGACCCCGAGGTAGACGGGGACCAGCGGCGCGGGCAGGTTGCGCCGGGCCAGCCAGACCCGGTTGCGAGCCACCATCCGGTGGTAGACCGCGTGCCGGGACGGGGCGGTCGCCGGGTGGTGCAGGACCATGTCCGCGCGGTAGTCGATCATCCAGCCGGCGTCCAGCGCCCGCCAGGCCAGATCGGTCTCCTCGTGGGCGTAGAAGAACTCGTCGGGCAGCCCGCCGACCTCCGCGAACACCTTGGTGCGCGCGGCGTTGGCGCCGCCGAGGAACGTCGTCACGCGCGAGGAGCGCATCGGGTCGGCGGCGCGCAGCCTCGGGACGTGGCGGCGCTGGGTGACCCCGGTCTCCGGGTCGGCGATGCGGAAGCTGATGATGCCGAGCTCCGGGTCGGCCACGAAGGCCTGCCGGCACAGCTCGGCGGTGTCCGGGTTCGCGAGCAGCCCGTCGTCGTCGAGGAAGAGCAGCACATCCATCTGCGCGCCCGACGGGCCGAACGCCTCGATACCGACGTTGCGGCCACCCGGAATGCCCAGGTTCTCCGGCAGTTCCACGGTGCGTACGCCCTCGGGGACGTCCGGCACCGGGGCGCCGTTGCCGACGACGACGACCTCGATCCGGTCGCCGTCCTGCTTGGCGACCGAGTCGAGCAGGGCCCGCAGCTCGGCGGGGCGGTTGCCCATCGTGATGACGACCGCGCCGACCTTCATGGGGGCGCTCACTTCAGCCTGCTGGAAGCGAGGATCGACACCAGGTGCAGCAGCGTCTGAAGCAGCGCGATGCCCGCCAGCACGGCGACGCCGAGCCGCGAGAAGTACAGGTCGCCCCGGATCTGGTCCACGACCGCGAGGACCAGGATCAGCAGGGACGCCTCGATGCCGAGGACCAGCCGGTGGAACTTCAGCGCGGCGGCGGCCCGGCGGGCGAGTGCCATGCCGGAGGAGCGCGGCTCGGCCGCCGCGTCCTTGACCAGCGGCAGCCCGCCCTGGTGCCGGGCGACGCCGACGAGGTCGGTCTCGGCCTTGATCAGGATCGCGCCGAGTGCGGCGAGCGTACCGAGGAAGGCCCACAGCCAGTCGATCCGTCCGGAACCCCACAGGTCGGCGGCGCGCAGGCCGAAGCCGACCAGGACCGCCGCGTCGCACAGATAGGCGCCGACGCGGTCCAGGTACACCCCGGAGAGCGAGAACTGCTTCTTCCAGCGGGCGACCTCGCCGTCGACGCAGTCGAGCAGCAGGTAGAGCTGGACGGCCACGACGCCGAGGACGGCACCCCAGATGCCCGGGACGAGCAGGGCCGGGGCCGCGAGGACACCGCAGAGGGTCATCAGGTAGGTCAGCTGGTTCGGCGTGACCTTGGTGGTGACCAGGCGGCGGGTGATGCGCAGGGAGATCTCGCGCATGTACAGGCGGCCGCCCCAGTGTTCTCCGCTGACCCGGTCCTTCACACCCGCCGGGTGCACGACCGGGCGGAGCTCAGCTACGGATGGTCTTGGCATAGTCGGCGTACGCGTCCCTGATCTGGTCGGTGGACAGGTCGAGGTGCTCGAGGATGGTGTAGCGGCCGGGGCGGGTCTGCGGGGCGAACTCGACGGCCCGGACGAACTCGTCGTCCGTGAAGCCGATTTCGCTCGCGAGGACCGGCAGCGCGTGCCGGCGCAGCACCTCGGCCATCAGCGCGGACTGCTCGGGCGCGCCGCGCAGGTGCATCGCGAAGGCCGCGCCGAGGCCGCACTGCTCGCCGTGGCTGGCGGCCCGCGTCGGGAAGAGCAGATCGAAGGCGTGGCTGATCTCGTGGCAGGCGCCGGAGGAGGGCCGGGTGTCGCCGCTGATCGACATGGCGATGCCGGACATGACCAGGCCCTCGGAGAGGGTGACCAGGAAGTCGTCGTCGCCGACGCTGCCGGGGTGGCGCAGCACCGCCTCGCCGGCGCTGCGCGCCATCGCCGCGGCCAGGCCGTCGACCGGCTCACCGGTCTCGCGGTGCGACAGCTCCCAGTCCGCGATCGCGGAGAGGTTGGAGATCGCGTCGCCGATGCCCGAGCGCACGAAGCGCGCGGGCGCGTCCCGGATCACGTCCAGGTCGATCAGGATGGCGATCGGGGTGGGCACCCCGTAGGAGCCGCGGCCGTTGTCGTTGTCCAGGGTGGAGACCGGCGAGCAGATGCCGTCGTGCGAGAGGTTCGTGGCGACCGCGACCATCGGCAGCCCGACCCGGGCCGCCGCGTACTTCGTCACGTCGATGATCTTCCCGCCGCCGAGCGCCACCACGGCGTCGTAGCGCTTGCCGCGCATCGCGTCGGCGAGCTTGACCGCCGCGTCGATGGTGCCGCCGTCGACGGGGTACCACTCGGCGCCCGGCAGCAGCGGGGCGAACTGCTCACGCAGTTTCAGGCCGGAGCCGCCGCTGATCGCGATCGCCAGCTTGCCGTTGGCCGAGATGCGCTGGTCGGCGAGGACGACCGCCAGATCGTCCAGAGCCCCCCGCCGGATGTCCACGACAACCGGCGAGGGGATGAGCCGAGTCAGTACTGGCACGCGATCTCACGGCCCTTCGCCAGGTCGTCGTGGTTGTCGATCTCGACCCACGAGACCTCGCCGATGGGCGCCACGTCGACGGTGAAGCCGCGGTTGACGAGCTCCTGGTAGCCGTCCTCGTAGTAGAGGTCGGGGTCGCGCTCGAAGGTGGTCTTCAGGGCGTCGGCGAGCTCCTCGGCGGCCTCGGCCTCGATGAGCGTGACACCGATGTACTCACCGGTCGCGGTCGCCGGGTCCATCAGCTTGGTGATGCGCTGGACGCCCTTGCCGTCGGCGGTGATGACCTTCATCTCCTCGTCGGCGAGGTGCTTCACCGCGTCGAGGGCGAGGATGATCTTCTGGCCGTCGCCGCGCGCGGCGAGCAGCGTCTTCTCGACGGAGACCGGGTGGACCGTGTCGCCGTTGGCGAGGATCACACCGCGCTTGAGGACCTCACGGGCGCACCACAGGGAGTAGGCGTTGTTCCACTCCTCGGCCTTGTCGTTGTCGATCAGCGTGATCGCGACGCCGTACTTGGCCTCCAGGGCCTCCTTGCGCGCGTACACGGCCTCCTTGCGGTAGCCGACGACGATGGCGACTTCGGTGAGGCCGACCTCGGCGAAGTTCTTCAGCGCGATGTCCAGGACGGTGGTGTCACCGTCGACAGGCACGAGGGCCTTCGGGAGCGTGTCGGTGTAGGGGCGCAGACGCCGTCCGGCACCGGCTGCCAGTACGAGGCCAATCATGCTGTTTCTCCTTCGTCATGTACGGCAGGTGCTCCGGAGGACACCCAGAAGCGGATGGACTCCACGAGCACCACGAGCGCGATGGCCGCCGCGAGGGCGGTGAGCGCCAGGGTGAAGTCTGTGTCTCGCGTGGCGAGGACGGCGGCGAGCACCGCCACCACGAGCGTGCGGCCCTCGTGGCCGCCGATCAGTCGCACCAGCCACGGGGGCGGCGCGCCGGAGCCGCCCTTGATGCGGTAGACCGTGTCGTAGTGATGGTAGGCGACCGCGGCCACGAGCCCGAAGGCCGCGGGCAGGGCGCCGTCCACCCCGGAGCGGGCGGCCAGGATCAGGACCGTGCAGTATTCGGCCACTCTGAACAGCGGCGGTACGAGCCAGTCGAGGGCGCCCTTGAGGGGCCGGGCGACGGCGAGGCCCGACAGGATCACGTAGAAGACGGCCGCGACGACCATCTGGCGGCTGCCGACCGGCTGCGTGAGCGCGGTAGTGATGAGGGCCACGACGCCGACGGCGGCCACCACGGGGGCTCCCGGCACCCGGGGCGCCTTCGCGGCGACCAGTTGCGCGAGGGGCCCGCTGTCCGCGAGGTCGGCGAGTGCTTGAGCCGCCCGGTCGGTGCGGGTGGCCCGGCGGGCCAGCGAGCGCAGCACCCGGCCTGCGGTGGTGTAGCAGGCGGCGAACGCGCAGCCGATGAGCAGGGCGTAGAAGACGATGCGGGGCGTGGTGACGGCGGTCAGCACGGCGATCATCGCCCAGCGCTCGCCGATCGGCAGCACGATCATGCGGCGTACCCAGACCGTCCAGCCGACCGAGTCGAGCCGGTCGGAGAGGGCGGCGGTGGGGCTGGCGTTGGCGGTGGCGTCGGTGCCCACGACGTGCGCCTCGTTGAATGAGAAGTCCACGACGTGGCGGCAGGTCTGGAGCACCATCGCGCCGAGCGCGAGGGCCCATACGTCATCGCCGCCCCGGGCCGCGCCGAGCGCGAGCCCCGCGTAGTAGGCGTACTCCTTGGCGCGGTCGAAGGTGGCATCGAGCCAGGCGCCCATCGTCGAGTACTGGAGCGAGTAGCGGGCCAGCTGCCCGTCGGTGCAGTCCAGGACGAAGGAGAAGATCAGCAGCAGTCCGGCCGCGACGAAGCCGCCGCGGGTCCCGGTCGCCGCGCAGCCGGCCGCGATCAGCGCGGTGATCAGCGAGGCGGTGGTGACCTGGTTGGGGGTGAGTCCCCGGCGGGCGCACCAGCGGGCGAGGTAGCGGGAGTACGGGCTGATGAAGTGGGTGGTGAAGAAGCCGTCGCGGGACTTGACCGCGTTGCGCAGGCGTACGGCCTCGTCGTCCACGGCGGCGATGGCCCGGCTCGCGGCGGCCGCGGCGACCTCGTCGGCGGGGACGGTCGCGATCAGCGAGCCGAGCTCGGGGCGGTGCACCGCGACGCCGTCGGCCTCGATGGCCGCGGCGATGTCGTCGGTGAGCACGGAGCCCGTACGCACCGGGGCGCCGGGCGCCGCCGGAGCGCCGGCCAGGGCGCGGGCGAGCGCGGGGCGGGCCTCGGCCTGGACCGTCAGCGCGCCGGGCACGGCGGCCGCCGGGAAGCGGGGGTCGGTCAGCGCCAGGCGCAGGGAGTGGATGTGTCCGAGAAAGCGCGGGTCGACCAGGGCGACGCGTTCACCGGCCGACACCTCGGCGAGCAGGTCGGACACGTCCTCGGGCCGCTGGGCGGAGCGGACGTCGAAGCCCAAGGAACCCAGCTCGGGTCCGAGCTGCGACCCGGGGACCGGGGGACCGGTCAGGATGGCGGTCGACAGTCGAACTCACTCCTTGGACGGGCAGGACGGATGCGCGGCGGCTCGGCCCGGCACGGCGCGGGCGGCACGTCGGCAGAGGCTATCGGATGTACGGAACCGGGAATTCACTGGCCGTTCGCGCCCGGCCGGGCCCGGCGGCGCCCGCTGCGGGGCGCCCCGGCCATCATTGTCGATCAAGGCCGCAGCCCACAAACCGCGTACCGCGCGCTCTGCGGGCCCGGCCGCCCTGCCGCTCGCGCGGCGCTCCGGCCGAGCCGCTGACCTGCGAGCATTTCCGCAGGTCAGAGCACATGACAACGGTGTTCAGTCTCGTGTTGCAGATACCCCCCACCCGTAGTTCACTGACCCCTCGTACACAGATGTCACCATCGAACGGGACCGGATCCAGGAGGGCTCTCATGGGGGCTGGGCACGACCACGGACACACGCACGGAGGGCCGCCGCCGACCGGCACCGCCGCCGCCGCATACCGGGGGCGGCTGCGGATCGCGCTCGGCATCACACTGACCGTGATGGTCGTGGAGATCGTCGGCGGTCTGCTCGCCGACTCGCTCGCGCTCGTCGCGGACGCCGCGCACATGGCGACCGACGGCCTCGGGCTCGCAATGGCGCTGCTCGCCATCCACTTCGCCAACCGGCCGGCCGGCGGCAACCGCACCTACGGCTACGCCCGCGCCGAGATACTCGCCGCGCTCGCCAACTGCCTGCTGCTGCTCGGGGTGGGCGGCTACGTCCTGTTCGAGGCGGTCTCCCGGTTCGTGGAGCCCGCCGACACCGCAGGCGGCACGGCCGTCGTCTTCGGTCTGATCGGGCTGGTCGCCAACTCGGTGTCGCTGTCCCTCCTCATGAAGGGGCAGCAGGACAGCCTGAATGTGCGCGGCGCGTTCCTGGAGGTGCTCTCCGACGCGCTCGGCTCGGCGGCCGTCGTGCTGGCCGGTCTGGTCATCATGGCCACCGGGTGGCAGGCGGCCGACCCGATCGCCTCGCTGGTGATCGGCCTCATGATCGTGCCCCGTACCGTCAAGCTGCTGCGCGAGACCCTCAACGTGCTCCTTGAATCGGCTCCCAAGGGGGTCGACATGGGCGAGGTGCGGGCGCACATCGTGGAGCTGCCCGGTGTCGAGGACGTACACGATCTGCACGCGTGGACGATCACGTCCGGGATGCCGGTGCTCTCCGCGCACGTGGTGGTCAGCCAGGAGGTCCTCGACACGGTGGGGCACGAGAAGCTGCTGCACGAGTTGCAGGGGTGCCTGGGTGATCACTTCGACGTCGAGCACTGCACCTTCCAGCTGGAGCCCGGCGGCCATGCCGAGCACGAGGCGAAGCTCTGCCACTGACCCTCCGCGGTTCCCGGCGCCCTTCGCGGGGCAGGGACATGCGGGTGCCCGTGGAAGTGCGGACACGCCGCTTTTGTACGGCAGACTGGGCAGCCGAGGACCGAAGCGAAGGATGGTTATGCCGAGCACACCAGCCACCACGGCGAACAACTCGTCGAACGGGACCACGGGCGCAGCCGCGGAAGAGATCATGCTCGAACTGGTCGACGAGAGCGGCAACACCATCGGAACGGCGGAGAAGCTCGCCGCCCACCAGGCGCCCGGTCAGCTGCACCGGGCGTTCTCCGTCTTCCTCTTCGATCCGGCGGGCCGGCTGCTGCTCCAGCGACGGGCGCTCGGCAAGTACCACTCCCCCGGTGTCTGGTCCAACACCTGCTGCGGCCACCCCTACCCCGGCGAGTCCCCGTTCGCCGCGGCCGCCCGGCGTACGTATGAGGAGCTGGGCATTTCGCCGACGCTGCTCGCCGAGGCGGGCACGGTCCGCTACAACCACCCGGACCCGGACTCGGGGCTGGTGGAGCAGGAGTACAACCACCTCTTCGTGGGCCTCGTGCAGTCGCCGCTGCGGCCGGACCCCGAGGAGGTCGGCGAGACGGCGTTCGTGACGCCCGAGGAGCTCGCCGAGCGGCACGCCCGCGCCACGTTCTCGGCGTGGTTCATGACGGTGCTCGACGCGGCCCGGCCCGCGGTCAAGGAGCTCACGGGGCCCGACGCGGGCTGGTGATCCCCGGCAGCGGGGCCAGCGGGAGTGCGGCCCAGACGATCTTTCCGCCGTTCGCGGTCTGCTCGACGTCGCACACCCCGCCCGCCTCCTCGGTGATCTCCCGCACCAGGAGCAGTCCCCTGCCGCCGGTCTGGGCGTAGTCGGCCTCAAGGGCCTTGGGGCGGTAGGGGTGGTTGTCCTCGACGGCGACCCGGATCCACTCGGCGCCGATCGCCACCTCGACGGCGACCTGGGGAGAGAGCAGTGCCGCGTGTCTGACCGCGTTGGTGACCAGCTCGGAGACGATGAGGAGCAGTCCCTGGACGAGCTCGTCGTGGGCCGGTACGCCCTGGCGGGCCAGCAGGTCGCGCACCGCGTGCCGGGCCTGCGGGACGGAGGCTTCGACGGCGGGGGCGGTGAACCGCCACACCCCCTCGTACGGACGCGCACCGGCCAGCGCGGCGGGGTCGGGCGGGAGGCTCCCGCGGATCTCCATGTTCCGGCACCCACCCTCGCGGCTCGGCTGCACCCGTCTACTGAAGAGTGTCGGCAGTGTGCTGGTCCGGGCCAGCACACTGAACAGAAGTCAGCACCTATCGCCGCTATTTGCTCCCCGATGCCAGAGAAAGTCACTTCTCCATGGGGTTCTGATCCTCGTCTGAGGGCTTTGCCATGCCTTGCG
The DNA here is from genome assembly GCF_044458185.1 of Streptomyces sp. NPDC050485. NCBI lineage: Bacteria > Bacillati > Actinomycetota > Actinomycetes > Kitasatosporales > Streptomycetaceae > Streptomyces > Streptomyces sp. NPDC050485. Next base: position 337,781 of record NZ_JBITHR010000007.1, read on the forward strand.
GGGGTGTCGGAGACATCGGAGGTGTGTGTTCCGCGGCCTCCGCGGGGGTCGTCGCCTCATTCACCAGCGTGACGATTCTGCGTCCGCCCACTCCGATGGCGATCAGCCCGAGGCCGTCGAAGAGCAGGGCCAGCGAGAAGAAGGTGCCGATGACGTAGCGGCTGTTGCTCGGCCAGCTGCCGAGCACCAGCACGCCGAGCAGCACCCCGAACGCGCCCTGCACCAGCGTCCAGCCGAACTGCGGCCCGCGCACCACCACGCTGCCCACCAGGCGGAACACTCCGCCGGTCAGGAACAGCAGGGCGGCGAACATGGTGAGCGCCTCCGCGCTGCCCTCGGGCCGGCGGATCACCACCACGCCCGCGGCGAGGTTCAGCGCGGCGACGACGACGCCGAGCCAGAAGAAGCTGGAGCCGCGCGACTGGATCGCGTGCGCCAGACCGACGACGCCGCCGACGAGCAGCAGCCAGCCGAAGAGCAGCATGGTGGTGAGGGTCGCGAATCCCGTATAGGCGAGGCCCACGAGACCGGCCACGACCAGGATCACACCGAGCAGGGCGAGCCGTCCGAAGCTGCGGCGCAGTTTCCTGCCGTCACGCCCGACGTGCTGAGTGCGTTCGGCCATCGGCGTCTCCTCACAGATCCGCGTGCGGCCCCCCTCGGGGGTTGTCCGGTGGTCGCGGTCGGACACCCCCTGACGATCATAGGTTCCGGGTCCCCGGATAGCATCCGGCGCATGCAGCCGCAGCTGGAGCAGAGCCTTGACCAGGGCGTCGCCACCGTCGTCATCAGCAATCCCGCCAAGCGCAACGCGATGACGTCCGCGATGTGGCGGGCGCTGCCGCCGCTCCTCGCGGGCCTGGCTGCCGACCCGGACGTACGGGCGCTGGTACTGACCGGGGCCGGGGACACGTTCTGCGCCGGGGCGGACATCTCCGCGCTGCGGGAGCCCGGCGAGGACCCCAAGTCCCTCGCGGTACGGGCCGAGGAGGCGCTGGCGGCCTTCCCGAAGCCGACGCTGGCCGCGGTGCGCGGCTACTGCGTGGGCGGCGGCAGCCAGCTCGCGGCGGCGTGCGATCTGCGGTTCGCGGAGGAGGGCGCCTCGTTCGGGATCACTCCCGCGAAGCTCGGCATCGTCTACCCGGCGTCCGCCACCCGGCGGTTGGCCGCCCTGGTCGGGCCCGCCGCCGCCAAGTACCTGTTGTTCTCGGGCGAGTTGATGGACACCGGCCGGGCGCTGCGGACCGGGTTCGTGGACGAGGTGCTGCCCGAGGGCGAACTGGCCAAGCGGGTGGCCGAGTTCACCCGCGTACTGACGTCGCGTTCGCAGCTCACCCAGGCGGCGGCGAAGGAGTTCGCGGACGGCAGGACCGACCGGGAGGCCCACTGGGCGGAGCAGGCGCGCGGCAGCGGCGACGCCGCGGAGGGGGTCGCCGCCTTCCTGGAGCGCCGGGCTCCGCGCTTCACCTGGCGGGTCAGTCCCGAGGGAAGCCCTCCGTCCTGAACTTCTCCACGAGCTCGGCGGGCGCCTTGTCGGGCGAGCCCGCGTCGTAGGGCGGCTGCGGATCGTACTCGATGAGCAGCTGCACGGCCTGCGCGTACCGGTCCCCGACGATCCGGCCGAGCAGGGTGAGCCCCATGTCGATGCCGGAGGAGACACCGGCCGCGGTCACGTACTTGTGGTCGGCCACGACCCGCTCGCCGGTCGGTGTCGCGCCGAACGTCGCCAGGTGGTCGAGGGCGAGCCAGTGCGAGATGGCCCGGCGCCCCTTCAGGAGCCCGGCCGCGGCGAGCAGCAGCGAGCCCGTGCACACCGAGGTGGTCCACGTCGACGTGACGTCCACGGCGCGCAGCCAGTCGATGACCGGCCCGCCCTCCAGGTGCGCTTCGACCGCTTCGGGCGGGCCGCCCGGCACGATCACGATGTCGGGCCGGACCACCTCGGCCAGGGACTTCTCGGCGACGAGCGTGAGGCTCCCGCTGTCGTTGCGTACGGGCCCGGCCTGCTCGGCGACGAACACCGTCTCGGCACCGGGCAGCCGGCTGAGGGTGTCGTAGGGGCCCACCGCGTCGAGCGCGGTGAAACGGTCGTACAGCAGAATCGCGATCTGCATGGGCTGCCTTTCGACGGGGCTACGTGGAGGTGCCGGGGGCTGGGCGGAGGTGGCGAGGCCGGGCGGAGGTGACGGGGCCGCGCAGAAGTGACGGGGCTACGCGGAGGTGGGGCGGAAGCGGCGGCGGTATTCGGCGGGGGCCGTGCCGAGCTGCTTGACGAAGGCGCGCCGCATCGCCTCGGGGGTGCCGTAACCGGCCGCGCGGGAGACCTCGCGCACGCCGTCCGGGGTCTCCTCCAGGAGGCGCCGGGCGTGTTCCAGGCGGACGCGCTCCACATAGCGGCCGGGGGTCGTGCCGGTCTCGGCGTTGAAGGCGCGGGCGAAGTGGCGCGGTGAGAGCCTGGCCCGCCCGGCCAGCGCCTCGACGGACAGATCGCCGTCGGGGTGCTCGGTGATCCACTGCTGGAGCTCGCGCAGCGGCTCACGCCTGGCCGTCTGCGCGGCGAGCTGCGCGCTGAACTGGGCCTGATTGCCGGGGCGGCGCAGGAACACGACCAGACGGCGGGCGACGGCCAGGGCCGCTTCCCGGCCGTGGTCCTCCTCCACGAGGGCGAGCGCGAGGTCGATCCCCGCCGTGACCCCGGCCGAGGTGGCGATGGTGCCGTCCCGCACGAAGATCGGGTCCGGGTCGACGCGCACCGCCGGGTAGCGGCGGGCCATCTGGTCGCACAACGCCCAGTGCGTGGTGGCCCGGCGCCCGTCGAGCAGCCCGGTCTCGGCGAGCAGCAGCGCCCCGGTGCACACCGAGACGAGGCTTGTGGCACGCGGGCCGTGCACCCGTAGCCAGTCGATCAGCCGGGGGTCGGGGTGGCGGGTGCCCTCGCCGCCGGGGACGAGCAGGATGTCCGTCGGGTCGGCGTCCGCGAGCGCGGAGTCGGCCATGAGGCGCAGCCCGCAGTGCGAGGAGACCGGGGCGCCGTCGAGCGAGGCGAAGCGCAGCCGGTAGGCGGTGGGGTCGCCGATGACCTGCCCCGCCCCGGCGAACACCTCGGCGGGGCCGGTCACATCGAGACTCTGGACGCCGTCGAACAGGACGACCAGCACCGAGCGCTTCGTCATGCCCTCCATCCTTGGCCTCCGCCGCGCTGGCCGCAATGACGAGAATCCCACCTATCCTGCCATCGGAATCGGGGAGCTTCGGTCCGCCCCACCCCTTCACGGCGTACCGACCAGTCGGTAACGTGCCGGGTATGAGTACTCTCCCGCCGCGCGCCGGACGCCGCTGCCACAGCCCCCTCAACTCCCTGCACGCCACGGTCTACTTCTCGCCGGACGTCACCAAGGAGCTCGCCGGGATCGGCATCGAGGACCGCACCGCCGCCTACTTCGCGGGGCGCGCGGCCGCGATGGGCGCCGTGGGTCCCGGTGTCGTGGCGGCCACGTTCTACAACTTCCGCCCCGACGTGATCGCCCGGCACCTGCCCATGGTGTGGCGGACCGCCTCCCCCGAGGCCGTCCTGGCCGCGCGGCTGCGGGGCGTCGACAGCACGCTGCGCCGACTGCTCGGCGAGGAGGCGCTGGCCTCGGACGAGATGGCCGAGGCGGCGCGTCTCGCACTGCGCGCCACCGAGGGCTGCACCCGGCACGCCCGCCCGCTGTACGCCGCGCACGCCGATCTGCCCGTGCCGGAGCAGCCGCACCTCGCGTTCTGGCACGCGACGACCCTGCTGCGCGAGCACCGGGGCGACGGTCACCTCGCCGTCCTGCTCGACCTGGGCCTCGACCCGCTGGAGGCCCTCGTCAGCCACACCGCGACCGGCAACGGCATGGCGCCCCGCTGGATCCTCGTCACCCGCGGCTGGGAGCAGTCGGACTGGGACGCGGCCGCCGGGCGGCTGCGTGAGCGCGGACTGCTCGATGCCGAGGGCCAGTTGACGGAGGCCGGGGTGGCGCTGCGCGCCGAGCTGGAGGACCGCACCGACCGCCTCGACCTCGCCCCGTACGAACTCCTCGGCGAGCAGGGCGTGGCCCGGCTCACCGAGCTCGCCAAGGGCTACCTGGTGACGGCGGCCCTGGCGGGCGGCTTCCCGGCGGACCTCATCGGCAAGGGCTGATCGTCGATTGTCGGTGCCTCCTGCCACAATGGCGCCTCAGGCTCAGCGAGAAGGCGGTACGGCAACGTGACGACGTCCATCGAAGGCAGGATCGCCGAGGAACTCGGCGTACGGGAGCGGCAGGTGAAGGCCGCCGTCGAGCTGCTCGACGGCGGGTCCACCGTCCCGTTCATCGCGCGCTACCGCAAGGAAGCGACCGAGATGCTCGACGACGCGCAGCTGCGCACGCTGGAGGAGCGGCTGCGCTACCTGCGGGAGCTGGAAGAGCGGCGCACCGCGGTCCTGGAGTCCGTACGAGAGCAGGGCAAGCTCACCGAGGAGCTGGAGGCGCGGATCCGGGCCGCCGACACCAAGGCCCGCCTGGAGGACATCTACCTGCCGTTCAAGCCGAAGCGGCGCACCAAGGCGCAGATCGCGCGCGAGGCGGGCCTGGAACCGCTCGCCGACGGCCTGCTCGGCGACCCGTCGGTGGAGCCGCTCGCCGCGGCGGCCGCGTTCGTGGACGCCGACAAGGGCGTCGCCGATCCGGCGGCCGCCCTGGAGGGTGCCCGCGCCATTCTCGCCGAGCGGTTCTCGGAGGACGCCGACCTGATCGGCGAGGTGCGCGAGCGCATGTGGACCAAGGGCCGCCTCGCGGCGAAGGTACGCGAGGGCAAGGAGGAGGCGGGCGCCAAGTTCGCCGACTACTTCGACTTCACCGAGCCGTTCACCGCGCTGCCCTCGCACCGGGTGCTCGCGATGCTGCGGGGCGAGAAGGAGGAGGTCCTCGACCTCGTCCTGGAGCCCGAGGAGCCTTCGGCGGAGCCGGGCCCCTCGACGTACGAGAACATGGTGGCGCGCCGCTTCGGTGTTGCCGATCGGGGCCGTCCCGGTGACAAGTGGCTCGCGGACACGGTGCGTTGGGCCTGGCGCACCCGCATTCTGGTGCATCTCGGCATCGACCTGCGACTGCGGCTGCGTACGGCCGCCGAGGACGAGGCGGTGCGGGTCTTCGCGTCCAACCTGCGGGACCTGCTGCTGGCCGCCCCGGCCGGCACGCGCGCCACGCTCGGCCTCGACCCCGGTTTCCGTACCGGAGTGAAGGTGGCCGTGATCGACGCGACGGGCAAGGCCGTGGCGACGGACGTGATCTATCCGCACGTCCCGGCGAACAAGTGGGACGAGTCGCTGGCCAAGCTGGCCCGGCTCGCCCAGGAGCACGCGGTCGAGCTGATCGCCATCGGCAACGGCACGGCGTCCCGCGAGACGGACAAGCTCGCCGGTGAACTCATCGCGAAACACCCGGAGTTGAACCTCGCCAAGGTGATGGTGTCGGAGGCGGGCGCTTCGGTGTACTCGGCTTCGGCGTTCGCCTCCCAGGAGTTCCCGGACATGGACGTGTCGCTGCGCGGCGCGGTATCCATCGCCCGGCGCCTGCAGGACCCGCTCGCCGAGCTGGTGAAGATCGACCCGAAGTCCATCGGCGTCGGCCAGTACCAGCACGACCTGTCCGAGGTGAAGCTGTCGCGCTCGCTCGACGCGGTGGTCGAGGACTGTGTGAACGGCGTGGGTGTCGACGTCAACACCGCGTCCGCGCCGCTGCTTTCGCGGGTCTCGGGCATCGGTTCCGGCCTCGCCGAGAACATCGTGGCGCACCGCGACGCCAACGGCCCCTTCCGCTCGCGCCGGGCCCTCAAGGACGTGGCGCGACTCGGCCCGAAGGCGTACGAGCAGTGCGCGGGCTTCCTGCGGATCCGCGACGGCGAGGACCCGCTGGACGCGTCGAGCGTGCACCCCGAGGCGTATCCGGTGGTGCGGCGGATGGTGAAGACCGTCGGCAGCGAGGTCGCCTCCCTCATCGGCAACACCGGGGTGCTGCGCTCGCTGCGGCCGGACGACTTCGTGGACGAGACCTTCGGTCTGCCCACGGTGACGGACATCCTGCGCGAGCTGGAGAAGCCGGGCCGCGATCCGCGTCCGGCGTTCAAGACCGCCGTCTTCAAGGAGGGCGTCGAGAAGATCGGTGACCTGGCGTCCGGGATGGTGCTGGAGGGTGTCGTCACGAATGTGGCGGCGTTCGGCGCGTTCATCGACATCGGTGTGCACCAGGACGGGCTCGCGCATGTCTCGGCGCTGTCGAAGACGTTCGTGAAGGACCCGCGCGACGTGGTCAAGCCGGGCGACATCGTCAAGGTGAAGGTCCTCGACGTCGATGTACCGCGCAAGCGGATCTCGCTGACGCTGCGGCTGGACGACGATGCTGCGGCGCCGGGCGGCGCGCCCAAGCGGGAACGCGGCGAGCGGGGCGGCCAGGGTCAGGGCCAGGGCGGCCGGCCTCCGCAGCAGCGCCAGGGACAGGGGCAGGGGCAGAGTCAAGGGCAGCAGCGCCGTGGAAACGGCGGCGGCGAGGCCCGTGGCGGCAGCCGGCAGGGCGGCCAGGGCCGTGCCCCGGCGCCGGCTCCCGCCAACAGCGCGATGGCGGACGCCCTGCGGAAGGCGGGCCTGCTCGACCCGAAGGGCCGCGGCGGACGCTGAGCACGAGCCTGCGCCGAGGGGCAGGCGCCGCGTCAACTGGCGTGCGCCTGCCCCTCGTTGGCACAAGCGCGGGCGGTGTCAGCCCCAGGGCGACCGGGCCCGCTGTGACCGCACAGCACGAGCAGGTCCTGGCCGGGTCAGTACGCGGTCACCTTTCCGTCCGCCACTTCCAGGCGGCGCGTCGTGTGGACCGCGTCGAGCATGCGCCGGTCGTGGGTGACCAGGAGCAGGGTGCCCTGGTACGAGTCGAGGGCGGACTCCAGCTGCTCGATCGCGGGGAGGTCCAGGTGGTTGGTCGGCTCGTCGAGGACCAGGAGGTTGACTCCCCGGCCCTGGAGCAGGGCGAGCGCGGCGCGGGTGCGCTCGCCCGGGGACAGCGAGGCCGCGGTGCGCAGCACGTGGTGCGCCTTGAGGCCGAACTTGGCGAGCAGGGTGCGGACCTCCGCCGGTTCCGTATCGGGGACCGCGGCGCAGAACGCGTCGAGCAGAGTCTCCGTACCCAGGAACAGGCCGCGCGCCTGGTCGACCTCGCCGACGACCACGCCCGAGCCGAGCGAGGCGTGGCCCGCGTCCAGCGGGAGCCGGCCGAGGAGGGCGGCGAGCAGGGTCGACTTGCCGGAGCCGTTGGCGCCGGTGATCGCGACCCGGTCGGCCCAGTCGATCTGGAGCGAGACGGGCCCGAAGGTGAAGCCGTCGCGGTGCACCTCGGCGTCGCGCAGCGTCGCGACGACGGCGCCCGAGCGGGGTGCGGTCGCGATCTCCATCCGCAGCTCCCACTCCTTGCGGGGCTCCTCCACGACGTCGAGGCGCTCGATCATGCGCTGCGTCTGGCGGGCCTTGGAGGCCTGCTTCTCGCTGGCTTCGCTGCGGAACTTCTTTCCGAGCTTGTCGCTGTCGGTGGCCTTGCGCCGGGCGTTCTTGACTCCCTTGTCCATCCAGGAGCGCTGCATCTGGGCGCGGCCTTCGAGGGCGGAGCGCTTGTCGGCGTACTCCTCGTAGTCCTCGCGCGCGTGGCGGCGCGCGGTGTCGCGCTCTTCCAGGTAGGCCTCGTAGCCGCCGCCGTACAGGTTGATCTGCTGCTGCGCGAGATCGAGTTCGAGCACCTTGGTGACGGTGCGGGCGAGGAACTCGCGGTCGTGGCTGACGACGACCGTGCCGGCCCGCAGCCCCTTCACGAACGCTTCGAGCCGCTCCAGACCGTCCAGGTCGAGGTCGTTGGTCGGCTCGTCGAGCAGGAACACGTCATACCGGGAAAGGAGCAGCGAGGCGAGGCCCGCGCGGGCGGCCTGGCCGCCGGAGAGCGCGGTCATGGGCTGGTCGAGGCCGGTGGTCAGGCCGAGCGACGCGGCGACCTCCTCGGCCCGCTCGTCCAGGTCGGCGCCGCCGAGCGCGAGCCAGCGCTCCAGGCTGTCGGCGTACGCGTCGTCGGCGCCGGGGGCCCCGTCGACCAGGGCCTGGGTGGCGGCGTCCATGGTTTCCTGGGCGGCGGCGACCCCGGTGCGGCGGGCCAGGAACGCGCGGATCGTCTCGCCGGGCCGCCGGTCGGGCTCCTGCGGGAGGTGGCCGACGGTCGCGCCGGGCGGGGAGAGCCGCAGCTCGCCCTGTTCGGGGGTGTCGAGCCCGGCGAGCAGGCGGAGCAGGGAGGACTTGCCCGCGCCGTTGGGGCCGACGAGGCCGATGACGTCGCCGGGGGCGACCACCAGGTCGAGCCCGGCGAAGAGGGTGCGGTCGCCGTGGCCGGCGGCGAGGTCCTTGGCGACGAGGGTTGCAGTCATGAGGTGACCGATCCTAAGCGGTCGCCAGCCACACACCGAGCCCCCTCGAACCCGGCACCGCCAGCCACCCACCGAACCCCGCCGGACCAGGCAACGCCAGCCACCCACCGCACCCCGCCGAACCAGGCGCCGCCGACCCCACCGCACCCCGCCCCAGCCACACACCAAGCCCCGCCAAACCCGGCACCGCCGACCCCACCGCACCCCGCCGAACCAGGCAACGCCAGCCACCCACCCGCGCCCCGGCTCGCGGCACCGCTCCGGAAGGTCGCGGCGTTCCTCGCCGATGTGCCGCTCAGCCGGGCGCCGTACGCCTTCTTCGGGCACAGCCCGGGGGCCCCGGTCTCGTACGGGATCCGCGCCCTGCGGGACGCCGGCCGACAGCAGCCCGACCGGCTGATCGTCTCCGGTTTCCCTGCGCCGCACCACCGCCAAGTGCGGGCGTCGGACCCGACCGAAACGCTGGGAAGCGTGGGCCGGTCATGAGCGGCGAAGTGATCGTGGTGGGCGGCGGGGTCATCGGGCTGACGACGGCGATCGTCCTGGCCGAATCGGGGCACCGGGTGACGGTGTGGCGCGCGGAGCCGGCGCGGGGTACGACGTCCGCGACGGCCGGGGCGCTGTGGTGGCCGTACCGCATCGATCCCGAAATCCGCGTCGGCGCCTGGGCGTTGACCTCGCTCCGAGTGTACGAGGAGCTGGCCCACAAGTCGGAGGAGACCGGGGTGCGGCTGGTCGAGGGGCTGCACGCCGGGACCTGGCTGGACGGTCTCGGGCCGTGGGCGGCCCAGGTGGCCGGGCTGCGCGCCTGCCCGCAGGGCCTGCGGGCCAGGCTCCCGCTGATCGACATGCCGGTCCATCTGCGGTGGCTGGAGCGGCGGCTGGCGGCCGCGGGAGGGACGGTCGAGACGCGGGAGGCCGAGCGTCTTCCGGATGCACCGGTCGTGGTCAACTGCACGGGGCTCGGCGCCCGCGATCTGGTACCGGATCCCGAAGTACGGCCTGTGCGGGGCCAGTTGGTGGTGGTCGAGAATCCGGGGATCCGGGACTGGTACACCTCGGTGGAGCACGGCGGCCCGGAGACGACCTACTTCTTTCCCCAGCCGTACGGGCTGCTCCTGGGCGGCACCGCCGAGGAGGACGACTGGAACCTGGCGCCCGATCCGGTGACGGCCGAGCGGATCATCGCGCGCTGTGCGCTGGTACGCCCCGAGATCGCCGGAGCACGCGTGGTCGCCCACCGCGTCGGCCTGCGCCCGGCGCGGGACTCGGGGGTGCGCGTCGAGCGTCAACACACCCCGGACGGCGGGGTGTTGGTGCACAACTACGGGCACGGCGGCGCCGGGGTGACGGTGGCTTGGGGCTGCGCCGAGGAGGCGGCGGCGCTCGCCACCTCCTCCCCCGCGCCGCGTTCCTCCGGCTGACTCAGCAGCGCTCGACGGGCTCGGCCGCGATCAGGTCGTACTGGGCCCGTGCGTCGAGCAGCAGCGGCACCAGGGCGCGCAGCGACTGGCGCAGCGGCACGAAGGCTCCCCCGTCGGCGGTCCGCTTCAACTGGACGCCGTGCAGGGCGAGTTGCTCCTTGACCTGTTCGTACTGGGCGGGGCTCAGACGGTAGCCGCACGGCGGGTCGCGGAGGATGTCCGCCGGGGCCGGGGGCGCGTTGTCCGCACCATTGAGGTAGACCGGCCCTTGGTCGCGGTACCCGGCGACACGGGCCGCTCGCGTGGCCGCCTCAAGGGACCCCCGACGGTCCGTCACGAACGTGAACAGCCCGTTGAGTCCGGCCAGTTGGGAATCCACCCGACGCCGGTTGTTGACCGCAGGATCGGCCTTCTCCGCCTCGGTCATCGCATCCGCGCGGCTCTCGATGAGCAGGGCCACGGCGTGTTTGATGCCCGCGGTGTTGCGCAGGATCCGTTCCTGGCCGTCGCCCGTGACCTGCTTGACGGGGGCGCCGGTGGCCGGGTCGGTCCAGATGCCGTAGGTGCCGGTCCGGTAGCCCGCATCCCGGGCGGCCTCGCGGACGTAGTCACCGGACAGGTTCCGGGCCTCCTGACGCACCCACGGAGAGGTGTTGAGGTTGCGCGGCCACAGGTCGAAGAGGTCCTTGTCGTAGTACTCGGGGGTGGCCCGGTACTCGTGCAAGTCGTAGACGACATCGGGGTGTTGGTCACGCAGGACCGTGGCCGTGGCCCGCGCCTCCGCGGTCTTCAGGGCCATGTGGTCGCGGTTGATGTCGGCGCCTTCGGAGTTCTCCCGGGTGTCGGCGGCCCGGCCGTCGGGGTTGGCGGTCGGGATGACCAGGACGGCGGTGCGCTCCAGGAAGCGCAGCGTCGTCCCGTCCCGGGTCAGCGCGAGATCGCGGATCGTGGTGAGACACGCTTCGCGCCCTGACGGTTCGTCACCGTGCTGGCTGCACACAAGCAGCACGGTGTCCGTGGTGTGTCCGCCGCCGATGCGCACCTCTTGCAGCGGACGGCCCTGCCGGGTGGTGCCGATCCGGCGCACCGAGGTCCGTTCGCTGAGCCGGTCGACCGCGGCGAGGAACGTCTGCTCCTCCGGCTGGCTGGTCCAGTGTGCCCCGTCGCTGTTCTCGAAGCCGGTCCGGGGCACGGTGGAGGTCGCCGCGGCGGGCGCGGTCGCCAGGGGGACGGCGAGCGCGGCCGCCGTCACCCCCAGCAGCACCAGACGTGCTTTCACCGGCGGAGATCCCCCGGCAGCCGCTGCGTCATGCGCGGGACCGGAACGCCCTTGGGTGTCAGGGAGCTCCCGGCACCGAGCTGCGGATGCGTACCGGAAGTGGCCCGGGCGAACGCCCAGGGGCCGCCCACGAACGGCACCTTCGCCGCCGTGCGCGCCAGGTCCACCGTGAGGGTCGGCGTGCTCGTCGGCGGATTGATGAGGCCGTTGTCGGTGCCCGCGACGATCAGCGCGAGCCGGTGTCCGGCCGGTACGACGTGGTCGGTGGCGGCCAGGTCGAGCGTGATCGTGTACGGCTTGCCGGGCGTCAGCGGGACGCCCTTGGTGGCGGAGGCGTAGTGGCCGAGGTCGGCCCAGCCGCGGCTGAAGACGGTGTAGCCGACGTCCTTCTTGTCGGCGGAGGTCGTCAGGAAGCAGGAGCTGTCACCGGCCGTGCTCTCGCCCCAGCAGGTGCGGTCGGTGCCGGTGAGGATGCCTTCGCCCGCCCCGGCGTAGTTGCGGATCGTGTCGGGCCCGAGGTCCACGAGGACCGCCGAGAGGTGGGCGCTGCTGGTCGTCGGGGTCGCGGTGACGGTCACCTTGGACGAGCCGGACACCCGCAGGTCCTTGGTGAGCGGCTGGGTGGTGAAACCCGCCTTGTCGGGCGTCGACTTGTCGATCTGGGCCGCCCAACTCGTCTCGTCCTGAGCCGGGTTGTCGGTGAACGCCGAGGTGGTTCCGGCGGGCGCGGGGCTCAGCGCGAGCCCGCCGACGCCGGGAGCCGGTCCGCTCACCGGGTTCACCACGGTCGTCGCGGTGCCCGCCGGCGGCCACACGCGGTCGGTGCTCCACTGGTCGGGGTGGCGCTCGATGTCGGCCATGGGCCGGCGTTCGACGCCGTTGTCGTAGCCGAGCAGATAGTGGTCGAACCACTGGTGGAGGGTGGCCACCCAGTCGCCGCGCCGGTAGTCGAACGGGTCGACGTGGCTGGTCTGCGACAGCCAGATCTTCCGCTCGACGCCGTGCGCGGCGAGCGCGTCCCACCACTGGCCGAAGTTCTTCGTACGGACGTTGAGATCCTGCATGCCGTGCACAACGAAGACACTGGCCCGCACGTTGCCGGCCTGGCGGACGTAGTCGCGTTCGGTCCAGAGATTCGTCCAGTCGCCGGTGCGTGGGGAACCCGCCACGAGTTTCTGCTGCACCGCGGCGCAGTGCGCCTGCGCGTCCGGGCTCTCGACGTAGCCGGCGAGGTCGGCGGGGCCCCCGTCGTACAGCGGGGCGCCCTTGGCGAAGTAGTAGTCGTACCAGGACGAGATGGCGCTGATCGGCACGATCGTCTTGAGGCCCGCGACGCCGGTGGCGGCCACCCCGTTGGCTATGGTGCCGTCCCAGCTCTTGCCGATCATGCCGGTGCGGCCGTTGGTCCACCCGGCGGTGGCGCGCTCGCTGCCCGTCCGCGTGGTGTAGGCGCGGGCGCGGCCGTTCAGCCAGTCGATCACGGCCTTGGCGGACTGGACGTCGGAGCGGCCGCCCACGTCCACACAGCCGTCCGAGCGGTTGGTTCCGGCCAGGTCCACGCCGACGAAGGCGTAGCCGCGCGGCACGAAGTAGTTGTCGTAAAACAGCGGCATCTGCACGACGTCGCCGTTCGCGTCGTACGTCTTGAGCTGGCTCTCGTTGCCGCGTCCGCAGCACGAGTAGTAGGGGCTGGCATCCATGATGACCGGTATCTTGCGGCCCTGCTGCGCGGGCTCGCGCGGCCGGACGATGTCGACCGCGACCCGGTCGCTCTTCCCGTCCCCGTCACCGTCCAGACCGGTGTCGACCCAGACGGCCTCGCGGATGGCGTTCTCGTACGAGTAGACCGGCTGGCTCTCCCGGACATGGGCGGCCTGGGCGCCCGCCGGGGTGACCAGCACCGCGGCCAGGGCGGCCACGGCCGCGAAGACGAAGGATCTGAGGGGCCGCAACCTGTTGGATCGTGTCCTGAGGCGGATGCCCCGTGTGCGTATCAGCATGGGCGGAAGGTACTCCGGTCAACTCCCGTGCAAAAGGGGGCAGTCGAAGAACTAAAGCGACCGAAGCCGCACAAGTCAACATGTCGGCCGAATGGCGATCGTGTGACAGCAGGGGCCATGGACATGACCGGAGCGGCCGGGGCTGAATAGGGTCCGAAGAGATCGTTCACCCCACGACGACCCCGACGACTTGGAGCTTTTGTGTACCGCAGAATCATCGCCCCGAGCGTGCTCGCCGCCTCGCTGCTGCTGGTGATCCCGGCATCGGCCGCGGACTTCACTCCGGGCGCCCCGGGCATCGGCGACCCCTATTACCCGGCCAGCGGCAACGGCGGCTACAACGTCTCGCACTACGACCTGAGGCTCAAGTACCAGCCCGCGACGGACCTGTTGGAGGGCACGGCGACACTGCTCGCCACCACCCAGCAGGACCTCTCCCGCTTCAACCTGGACTTCGGGCTGGCCGTCAGCGAAGTGCGGGTGAACGGCGCCAAGGCGACCTTCGCCAAGTCCGGCAGCCACGAGCTGGAGATCACTCCGGCCGCCCCGCTGCCGAAGGGCCGGTCCATCACCGTGGTGGTGAAGTACGCGGGCAAGCCCTCCGAGCTGAAGATCGACGGCTGGACGGCCTGGCAGCGCACCCCGGACGGCGGCGTCGCGGCCCAGGAGCCGGACTCCGCCGTGTGGTGGTTCCCGTCCAACGACCACCCGCTGGACAAGGCCACGTACGACGTGTCGGTGAAGGTTCCGGACGGCACCCAGGCCATCAGCAACGGCGTGCTCCAGGGCCAGAGTTCGAAGCTCGGCTGGACGACGTACAACTGGCGCTCCAACAAACCGCAGGCGTCCTACCTCGCCACGCTCGCCGTCGGCAAGTTCGACATCACCACCGACAAGACCGCGAGCGGACTGCCGGTCCTCAACGCGTACAGCAAGGATCTCGGCGACAACGACGGGGCGGCGCGCGCCAGCGTCGAGCGCACCAAGGACGTCGCCGAGTGGCTTGAGAGCGTCTTCGGCAAGTACCCCTTCAACGCGCTCGGCGGGTACGTCCCGAACGTGCCGAGCCACTTCGCCCTGGAGACGCAGACCCGCCCGTTCTACAGCCCCGCGCAGTTCGCCAAGGGCGCCAACGTCTCGGTGGTCGTGCACGAGCTCGCGCACCAGTGGTACGGCGACAGCGTCTCGGTCAAGGGCTGGAAGGACATCTGGGACAACGAGGGCTTCGCGTCCTACGCCCAGTGGCTCTGGTCGGAGAAGGAGGGCGAGGGCACCGCGCAGGAACTGGCGGACTGGGTGTACGCGCAGCACCCGGCCGACGACCCGTTCTGGAAGGTGAAGCCGGGCGACCCGGGCCCGGACAACCAGTTCGACGCCGCCGTCTACGACCGGGGCGCGCTCGCCATCCAGGCGCTGCGCAACACGGTCGGCGACACGTCCTTCTTCAAGATCCTCAAGGGCTGGCCGGCCGAGCACGCCTACGGCAACGCGGCGGTGGGCGACTTCGTGACGTACGCCGAGAAGGTCTCGGGCAAGCCGCTCGCGGGGCTCTTCGACACCTGGCTCTTCCAGCCAGCCAGGCCGTCCAACTCGGCTGCGGCGAAGGCCAGGTTCGTGGCCCGAGCGGGCATCAGCGGGGCGCAGCCGGGCAAGGCGGCCGACCCGGTGAAGCCCGTCGAGCCGAAGTCGTGGAAGCAGATCTCCGATACGCATTCGGTGCACGCGGGGCACTGAGGAGAGCAGCGGGGGGCGAGCGAGGAGAGCAGGCGGCTCTTCCGCGGCAGGCGGAGCTCTTCCGCAGCGGGCGGAGCTCTTCCGCTCGCCTCCCCTGCGTGTCCGGCACCCGATACGCTGGCCCGGATCCGCCGATGAGGAGAACTCGCCTTGGCCGAGCAGCACTTCGGGACGCGCCCCACCCTCGAAGCCGTCGCCGCGCGTGCCGGTGTCTCCCGGGCCACCGCGTCCCGGGTCGTCAACGGAGGTACGGGGGTGCGTCCGCCCCTGGTCGACAAGGTGCGCCAGGCGGTCGAGGAGCTGGGCTACATCCCCAATCCGGCGGCCCGTTCGCTCGTCACCCGCCGCACCGGCGCGGTCGCCGTGATCGTCGCCGAGCCGGAGACCAGGTTCTTCGCCGACCCCTTCTTCTCCCAGCAGATCCGCGGCATCAGCAGGGAACTCACCGCGCGCGACACCCAGTTGGTGCTCCTCCTGGTGGAGGGCCCCGATGACTACGGGCGGGTGTCGCGCTATCTGACGGGTGGCCATGTCGACGGAGCGCTCGCCTTCTCGCTGCACGACGAGGATCCGCTGCCGGCGATCATCCGCGGCTCCGGGATGCTGACGGTCTACGGCGGTCGGCCCGGCTGGCCCACGAATGTCCCCTACGTCGATGCCGACAACCGGGGCGGGGCGCGCGAGGCCGTACGCCATCTGCTCTCGATCGGCCGCCGGCGCATCGCGCACATCGCGGGCCCGCTCGATCAGACGGCTTCGACGGACCGCCTCGACGGGTACCGGGACGTACTCCCGGAAGCGGATCCGACGCTGGTGGCGGAGGGGGCGTTCACGGCGGAGAGCGGGGCCCGGGCGATGGCCGAACTGCTCGCGCGCCGCCCGGACTTGGACGCCGTGTTCGCCGCCAACGACCTGATGGCCTCGGGTGCGCTGCGGGTACTGCGGGAGCGCGGCAGGCGAGTGCCTGAGGATGTCGCGCTGGTGGGCTTCGACGACATGCCCTCGGTGGCGGAGGCGACCGATCCGCCGCTGACGACCGTACGCCAGGAGATCGAGGAGATGGGCCGGCTGATGGCGCGCCTGCTGCTGCGCGGACTCGACCAGGGCGGCGCCGGGGCGGCCCCGCCCGCCTCGGTGATCACCTCGACGGCGTTGGTCCGCCGCGCTTCGGCGTGAGGTCAGCGGCCTGGGGCCTGGGGTCAGCAGTCAGCAGTCAGCAGTCAGCAGTCAGCAGTCAGCAGTCAGCAGTCAGCAGGATCGCACCCGCCCGCCCGCCGAGTGCCTGAACTCCGCTCTGGCCCTGCGGGCGAGCGGCAGATAGCGCAGCCGCTCCGGCAGTACGGGGACCACGGCCCGCACCACCCGGCCGAAGCGGCGCAGCTTCCGCTCCTGCTCGTCCGTCCAGTCGAGCCCTATCGCCTCGCGCGCGTCCGGCGGCATGAATCCGATGGTGACGAACCGCCTGAAGCGCGCGAGTGGCGGCAGCAGCACCGGCCAGAGTGCTCTCAGGAGCAGCCGCAGGAGCGGCGGACCGCGGTCGGGGGCCGGGACCGGCCGGTCGGTGGCGACCAGCTCCTCTACCACGGTGTTGGTGTGTATCTCGTCGGCGAGGACTTTGCGGTAGTAGGGCCAGAACTCCTCGATGGTCTGCGGCATGTCCCGGTCGTGGATCCCGAGTATTCGGCCGACCTGGAGCCACTCCGCGTACAGCTTGCGGTGCTGGGCGTCGGTGAACGGGCGGCCGAGGTACTGCTGGGCGTGCGCGAAGACGGGGTATCCGGTGGCGTGCACCCACGCGTAGTAGGCGGGCGTGAGCGCGTGGTAGCGCCGGCCCGTGGCGTCCGTACCCTGGATGGTCTTGTGCAGCTGACGGAGCCGGCGCCCCTCCTCGGCGGCCCGGTCGCCCCCGTACACCCAGAGCTGCAACGAACGCAGCGAGCGCTCCCCCCGGCCCCACGGGTCGGTGCGGAACACCGAGTGCTCGTCCACGCCCGCGCCGACCGCGGGGTGCGCGACCTGCATGGTGAGCGCGGCGGGCAGAGTGAGGAGCATTCGGACGTCCCCGACGAGGCTCCACAGCACGCCGCCGGGCGGAGGCGGCACGGGTGCGGCGTCGCGGCGGTTCATGGGTGGGCTTCCTGGGACTGACGGGGTCGTTATGCACTGCCGGGTCTATGGGTGTTTCCAGTATGCGATCACCCAGGGGCACGGAAGCAGGCGGGGGCTCAGGTCACAGAGGGAGCAACTCCGATCACACGCCGCGCAGGCCACCCCTGCCTACGGCCATGCCTCGCAGGCCACCCCTGCCTGCGGCCAATGCCCCGGCGAGGCCGTCTCGCCGGGGTGTTCCTGCTGTCCGGCTCAGCGCCCGGCCGGGGCCGGCAGGGGTTCGCCGAGGATGCGGCCGGCCAGTTCGGTGGCCAGAACGTCAACGTACGGGCGCAGTTCGGCCTCGGCGGCGGCTCGGGACGCGGCGATGTCCGCGGTGCCGGCGGCGAGGATCTCGTCCCGCTCCCGGACGCCCTCGGCGCGGGCCGCGGCTATCGCCGCGGTGCCGTCCTCCTTGGCCTGCTGCCGGATGCGGGCCGCCTCGTGGCGCGCGTCGGCGAGCTCGGCCTCGTACCGCGCGCGTACCTCGGCCGCCTCCGTGAGGATGGCTTCGGCCTCGTGCGTACGGCCCGTGGTGAGTGCTTCCCGCTCGTCCAGCGTCCGCTTGATGCGGGGCAGCAGAACGCCGGCCATCACCCAGAAGCAGAGCGCGAACAGCACCAGGCCGATCAGCAGATCCGGCACCGTGGGATTGAGCGGGCCCACATCGATGGGGAGGAGATTCACGCCTGGCACCTTCTCTCTCACACGCGCCCGGGGCTCATGCGGCCTGAGCTGTCGTTCTCCAGATCGTACGACAGGGGTACGACAGCGAGCGCAGGGAGGTTGCCTCCAGCCGATCGCGGCCGGCGTTGTGCGCCCGGGGGTCCAATCACCCGAGCGCGAAAGGGAGTTCACGGTCGGCTTCACCCTTGGCTGGATTAGAACGTTCTTATAGAAACCCGTTCTAGATCTGGCTATGGTGCGCGGCAGGCCGCCGCGGCAGTTCCCGTCCGGGCGTGGCCGACCGCAGTCCATTGACCGGTTCTGCAGGGGGGATCTCCGATGAAGCTCCGTACCGACGAAAGACGGATCCGCGACGGCGGGGGTGCGCCGTGAAGGCCGGGCGGGGCGGGGTCAGACCTCGGCCGGGGTTCCTGCGTCTGAAGGCGGCGGTCGCCGCGGTGGGCGCCGCGCTCCTCCTGCTGGGCGCGCCTTCGGCGCACGCCGATGCCCCGGCCCCGCCGACGATGGCCGACGGATTCGGCCTGACCCAGGCCGGCGCCGCCACCGGCACCGCCACCAACTTCGTGATCACCGTGAAGACCGCCCAGGTCGCCGGAGAGCACCACATCCGGATCCTGCTGCCCGCCGGCTACGCGGCGGACCCCGCCAAGCGCTACCCGGTGTTCTACTTCCTGCACGGCGCCTCCGACGACCCGGCCAACCCGTACCTGGCCTACCCCGCCCTCACCGCGGCCACCTCGATGATCACGGTGATCCCGGACGGCGGACTCCGGGGCTGGTACACCGACTGGCTCGACCAGAGCACCGTCGCGGGCGCGCAGAACTGGGAGAACTTCCACATCAACCAGGTGATCCCCTTCATCGACGCCAACCTGCGCACCCTCGCGACCAGGCAGGGCCGGGCCGTCGGCGGGATCTCCATGGGCGGCTTCGGCGCCCTCTCCTACGCCCAGCGGCATCCCGGCCTGTTCAGTCAGGTGGCCTCGTTCTCCGGCGCCGACGACCTCTCGGTGGACCACATGGTCATGCGCGGTGCCGTCGTCGCCACGCTGACCAATGCCGGTGCCCCGCTCTGCGGCTCCAGTTCCCCCACCTGTTCCCTCACCTTCGGCCCCACGGTCTCCGGCGAAGCGATCTTCGGCTCCCCGTACCCGGTGTTCAACGCCGACTGGCGCTGGAACGAGGCCGACCCGTCCACGCACATGGCCGCGCTGGCCGGGACGGGCATCGCGATCTACACCGGCAACGGCAACGGCGATCCCGCGAACATGGAGTTCTGGGCCCAGTCGGCGGCACAGCACGCCAAGGACCACCTGGACGCTCTCGCCCACCCGTACCACTACGTGGACTACGGCAACGGTACCGGCTGGGGCTCCCACTGCAACGGCGGCCACGAGGGCGGCTGTTGGGCCCAGGACCTCGTGGACTACGTACCGCGCCTGGAAGCGGCGTTCGCCTCAGCCTGACCCATCGGCGGCCCGTCCCTGCCCGTCCCTGCCCTTCCATCGCCCACCACGCATCCCTCAAACGCGTCCCGATACGACGCGCATCCAAGAGACGGCGCGCGTCCAAGAACCCACGCGCGCCCCAAGAGACGAGGACTGAACCAAGTCATTGGTCACGAACCATCCCCCGAGACACCCGGTCCGCTACCTGCGGATGATCGCCGCCTTGGTGGCGACCTGCTGCGTCGCCCTGGGGATCGCGCTGTCCCCGTCCATGACGGGCACCGCGCACGCGGACGGGACCTGCGGCACGCCGGTCCAGTGCGCGAACTTCACGTCACTGAGCAACGGTCGCGCGCTCGACGTGCAGAACGGCTCGCTGCACATCGCGAACACCAGCACCACCCTCTCCTCCTGCTCCTGAACCCAACTCGGCCCGGCCCGACGGCAGTTGCCGCTCGGGCCGGGCTCTGCGGTGTCCGCCCGGCGGTGTCCACTCCCGTACAGCGACCGCCCGCACCCCTGCCCGGCCCCCGGACACCTTTCACAACTGTGGTGAGACAGCAATACTGTTGCACCGGATAGGCCGCGCACACCGGCGGCCGGGGGATACCGGGAAGCGAGGCACCGCCATGGCGACGGAGACCGAGGAGCCGACCCTCACGGTCGACGAACTGGCCGCGCGGGCCGGCGTCACCGTGCGCACCATCCGCTTCTACAGCACGCGCGGGCTGCTGCCGCCGCCCGTGATCGGGCCGCGCCGCGTCGGCCACTACGGTCCCGCGCACCTGTCCCGGCTCGCCCTCATCGAGGAGTTGCAGCACCACGGGATGACGCTGGCGGCGATCGAACGCTACCTCCAGCAGCTTCCGCACGACCTGAGCGCGCACGACCTCGCCATCCACCGCGCCGTGGTGGCCTCCTGGGCCCCGGACTCGGCCGACGACGCGACCCGCGCCGAGCTGGAGCGACGCGCGGGCAGAGCGCTCCCGGCCGACGACATCGACCGCCTCGCGGCGATGAACGTCCTGGAGCGCGTCCCCGGTTCGCCCGACGCCTTCCGCGTGGACCCGGGGCTCCTCGCGCTGGGCGTCCAGCTCCTCGACGTACCGATCGCGCACGAGACGATCCTGGCGGCGCGCACGGTGGTGCTCGAACACACCCGGGCGGCGGCGAAGGAGCTGACCCGGCTGTTCCAGGACGAGGTGTGGGGGCCCTACCGGCAGCGCGAGCGCGACCCGGAGGCCGTCGAGGCGATGAAATCGCTCTCGGCCCACATGCAGCCCATGGTGGTACAGGCCCTGGTGACCGCGTTCCAGCGCTCCCTGAAGGAGGAACTGCGCGCCCGGTACGCGGACGAGGCGTGACACGAGCCCTGAGCGGGCGGGCGCCGGCCGGGCTCTCCGGCCGGCGCTCCCGCAGAGCCCGTGGGCTCTCACCTCACGCGTCCCCGAACCGCTCCCCCTTCTCCGCCTTCTCCACAAGGAGTGCCGGCGGCTGGAAGCGCTCTCCGTAGCGTTCCGCCAGTTCGCGGGCGCGGGCCACGAAGCCCGGCAGTCCGCCCTCGTACCCGTTGATGTACTGGATGACGCCGCCGGTCCAGGCCGGGAAGCCGATGCCCATGATGGAGCCGATGTTGGCGTCGGCGACCGAGGTGAGGACGCCCTCCTCGAAGAGGCGCACCGTGTCCAGGGACTCGGAGAAGAGCATCCGCTCCTTCATGTCCTCGAACGGGATCTCGTATCCGGGCTTCGTGAAGTGCTGGCGAAGTCCCGGCCACAGCAGGCCCCGCTTGCCGTCCTCGCCGTACTCGTAGAACCCGGCGCCCCCGCTGCGGCCGGTCCGGCCGAACTCGTCCACCATCTTGTCGATGACCGCGTCCGAGGGGTGGCCGGGCCAGACGCCGCCCGCTTCCTCGATGGCGCGCTTCGTCTCGTTGCGGATCTTGCGCGGCAGGGTCAGGGTCAGCTCGTCCATCAGGGACAGGACCTTGGCCGGGTAGCCGGCCTGCCCCGCCGCCTGCTCGACGGACGCGGGCTCGATGCCCTCGCCGACCATGGCGACGCCCTCGTTGATGAAGTGCCCGATCACCCGCGAGGTGAAGAAGCCGCGCGAGTCGTTCACGACGATCGGCGTCTTCTTGATCTGGCGTACCAGGTCGAACGCGCGGGCCAGGGCCTCGTCGCCGGTGCGCTCGCCCTTGATGATCTCGACCAGCGGCATCTTGTCGACGGGCGAGAAGAAGTGCAGGCCGATGAAGTCCACCGGTCGCGAGACGCCCTCGGCCAGTGAAGTGATGGGCAGCGTCGAGGTGTTGGAGCACAGCAGCGCGTCGGGCTCCACGATGTGCTGGATCTCCTGGAACACCTTGTGCTTGAGCGAGGTGTCCTCGAAGACCGCCTCGATGACGGCGTCGCAGCCCGCCACCGCCTGCGGGTCGGCGGTCGGCGTGATGCGGGCGAGCAGCTCGTCGCGCTTGGCCTCGGTCGTACGGCCCCGGGAGAGCGCCTTGGCGAGGAGCTTCTCGGAGTACGCCTTGCCCTTCTGGGCGGCTTCGAGCGACACGTCCTTCAGTACGACGTCGATGCCCGCCCGAGCGCAGGAGTACGCGATGCCCGCCCCCATCATCCCGGCACCGAGGACCGCGACCTTGCGGACGGGGCGCGCCTCGATGCCCTGGGGGCGGCTGACACCGGAGTTGACGGCCTGGAGGTCGAAGAAGAACGCCTGGATCATGTTCTTCGAGGTCTGCCCGGTGACCAGCTCGGTGAAGTAGCGGGCCTCGATGGTCAGCGCGGTCTCGAAGTCGACCTGCGCGCCCTCCACTGCGGCCGCGAGGATGTTGCGCGGCGCCGGATAGGGCGCGCCCTGCAACTGCTTCTTCAAGTTGGCGGGGAACGCGGGCAGGTTGGCGGCGAAGCGGGGGTTGGAGGGCGTACCGCCAGGGATCTTGTAGCCCTTGACGTCCCAGGGCTGCTGCGACTCGGGGTGGGCGTCGATGAACGCGCGCGCCTGAGCCAGCATCTCCTCGGGCGTGGCGGCGACCTCGTGGACGAGGCCGTTTTCGAGGGCGCGCCGCGGGGAGTACTGGGTGCCCTGGAGCAGCACCTTGAGCAGGGCGTCCGTGATGCCCATGAGGCGCACGGTGCGGGTCACTCCGCCGCCGGCCGGGAGCAGTCCGAGCGTGACCTCGGGGAGGCCGATCTTGGAGCCGGGCGCGTCGAGCGCGACGCGGTGGTGCGAGGCGAGCGCGATCTCGTAACCGCCGCCCAGGGCCGCGCCGTTGATGGCGGCGACGACCGGCTTGCCCAGGGTTTCGATGCGGCGCAGCGAGTTCTTGATGGCCGTGCCGGTGTCGAAGGCCTGCTGGGCGAGCTCGGGGCCGACCTGGATCATGTCCTTGAGGTCGCCGCCCGCGAAGAAGGTCTTCTTGGCGGAGGTGTAGATGATGCCGCGAATGGAGTCCTTCTCGGCCACGGCGCGGTCCGCGATGGCCGCGATGGAGTCCTTGAAGGCCTGGTTCATGGTGTTGGCGGACTGGTTGGGGTCGTCCAGTACGAGGGTGACGACGCCGGTCTCGTCCTGTTCCCAGCGGATGGTGGTGCTCTCGGTCATGGCTCGGATTCTCCGTATGAGGGTGCCGGGAAGGACGGTCAGAGACGCTCGACGACGGTGGCGATGCCCATGCCACCGCCGACGCAGAGCGTGGCGAGGCCGTAGCGCAGGTCGCGGCGCTCCAGCTCGTCCACGAGGGTGCCCAGGATCATCGCGCCGGTCGCGCCGAGGGGGTGGCCCATGGCGATGGCGCCGCCGTTGACGTTGACCTTGTCGAGGCTGAGGCCCATGTCCTTGACGAAGCGGAGCACGACTGCGGCGAAGGCCTCGTTGATCTCCACGAGGTCGATGTCGCCGATGGTCAGTCCGGCCTTGGCGAGCGCCTTGCGGGAGGCGGGCGCGGGGCCGGTGAGCATGATGGTGGGCTCGGAGCCGGAGACGGCCGCGGAGACGATGCGGGCCCTCGGGGTCATGCCGTAGCGCTCGCCGACCGCCTTGGAGCCGATGGCGACGAGGGCCGAACCGTCCACGATGCCCGAGGAGTTGCCGGCGTGGTGGACGTGGTCGATCTGCTCGACCCAGTGGTACTTCTGCAGCGCGACGGCGTCGAAGCCGCCCATGTCGCCGATCGCGGCGAACGAGGGCTTGAGGCCCGCCAGGGAGTCCGCCGTGGTGCCCGGCCGCAGGTGTTCGTCGTGGTCGAGGACGACGAGGCCGTTGCGGTCCTTGACGGGGACGACGGAGCGCGCGAACCGGCCGTCCTTCCACGCCTGGGCGGCCCGCTCCTGGGAGAGCGCGGCGAACTCGTCCACGTCGCGCCGCGAGTAGCCCTCGATGGTGGCGATGAGGTCGGCGCCGATGCCCTGCGGGGCGAAGTTGGTGTCGAAGTTGGTCATCGGGTCGGCGAACCAGGCGCCGCCGTCGGACGCCATCGGGACGCGCGACATGGACTCGACGCCGCCCGCGAGCACCAGGTCCTCCCAGCCCGAACGGACCTTCATGGCTGCCATGTTGACCGCTTCGAGGCCGGAGGCGCAGAAGCGGTTCTCCTGTACGCCGGCGACCGTGTCGGGCAGTCCGGCGGCGATCGCCGCGATCCGGGCGATGTCGGAGCCCTGGTCGCCGACCGGGCCGACGACGCCGAGCACGATGTCGTCGATGGCGGCCGGGTCCAGGCCCGGGAAGCGCGCCTGGATCTCGTGGATCAGGCCGACCACGAGGTCGATCGGCTTGGTGCCGTGCAGGGCGCCGTTGGCCTTGCCGCGTCCGCGCGGGGTGCGGATCGCGTCGTACACATACGCTTCGGTGCTCAACGTCAGCAGCCTTTCCAGATGAGGGTGGTTCGTGAGAGCGTTCTCAGCCGAGCAGGGAGCGGCCGATGATCTCCTTCATGATCTCGGTCGTACCGCCGTAGATCGTCTGGATGCGGCCGTCCGTGAAGGCCCTGGCGACCCGGTACTCGGTCATGTAGCCGTAGCCGCCGTGCAGTTGGAGGCAGCGGTCGGCGACGCGCTTTTGCAGTTCGGTGGCCCACCACTTGGCCATCGAGGCGTGCACGGCGTCGAGTTCCCCGTTGGAGTGGTCCACGATGCAGCGGTCGAGGAAGGTGCGGGTGACGGCGCACTCGGTGGCCATCTCGGCGATCTCGAACCGGATGTGCTGGAGCTTGGACAGCGGCCGGCCGAAGGCCTCGCGCTCCTTGACGTAACTCGTGGTGATCTCCAGGAGGTGTTCGGCGGCGGCGATTCCGGCGACCGCGATGCCCATCCGCTCCTGTGCGAGATTGGTCATGAGGTGGATGAACGCGCCGTTGAGTTCGCCGAGGAGATTGTCCTTCGGGACGCGTACGTCGTGGAAGAACAGCTCGGCCGTGTCCTGCGACTTCTGCCCGATCTTGTCGAGGTTGCGGCCGCGTTCGAAGCCCTCCGCGCCGCGCTCCAAGACCAGCAGCGACAGGCCCTTCGCGCCGCCCTCGGGGGTGGTCTTGGCGACCACGACGACCAGGTCGGCGAGGATGCCGTTGGAGATGAACGTCTTGGAGCCGTTGAGGAGCCAGTGGTCGCCCCGGTCCTCGGCGGTGGTGCGGATGCCCTGGAGGTCGGAGCCCGCGCCGGGTTCCGTCATGGCGATCGCGGTGATCAGGGAGCCGTCACAGAATCCGGGCAGCCAGCGCCGTTTCTGCTCCTCGGTGGCGAGCCCGGTCAGATAGGGGCCGATGATGTCGTTGTGCAGGCCGAGCGCGAGTCCGGCGGCCCCGGCCCGGGTGAACTCCTCGGCGAGGACCGCGCTGTAGCGGAAGTCGGCCTGGCCGCCGCCCCCGTACTCCTCGGGCACGGCGAGCCCGAGGAGCCCCTGCCGGCCGGCCGCGAGCCAGGCCTCGCGCGAGACGATGCCGTCCTTCTCCCACTGCTCGTAGTGCGGCAGGACCTCCTTGGCAAGGAAGGTGCGGACGGTCTCGCGGAACGCCTCGTGCTCGGCGGTGAAGATCTGCCGTTTCAACTCAAGCCTCCTGTACGGGAGTTGCCGGATAGTCGGCCAGGGCCGGTACGTCCCAGTCGCGGGCGACCTCCGCCGTGTGGGCGCCCGGCAGCGCGGGGGGCCGGTGGATGGATCCGGGGGTGGCGGAGAAGCGGGGCGCGGGCGCGGGCTGCGTCATGCCGCCGTGTTCGGTGAAGGTGCCCCGGGCCGCCAGATGCGGGTGGTGGGGCGCTTCCGTCAGGGACAGCACGGGCGCGACACAGGCGTCCGAGCCCTCGAAGACGGCCGTCCACTGCGCGCGCGAGCGGGTGCGGAAGCGTTCGGCGATGGTGGTGCGCAGGTCGGGCCAGCCCGCGAGGTCCTTGCGCGCCGGGGCGGCGTCCTCGATGCCGAGGAGCCGGATGAACTGGTCGTAGAACTGCTGCTCCAGGGCGCCGACCGCCATGTACTGGCCGTCGGAGGTCTCGTACGTGCCGTAGAAGGGGCAGCCGCCGTCGAGGAGGTTGGCGCCGCGCCGGTCCTGCCAGCCGCCGGCCGCGAGCATGCCGTGGATCATCGTGGCGAGGTGCGCGGTCCCGTCCACGATCGCCGCGTCGACGACCTGCCCCGCTCCCTGGGTCCGCACGTGCTGGAGGGCGGCGAGCACGCCGATGACGAGGTAGAGCGAGCCGCCCGCGTAGTCGCCGACGAGGTTGGCGGGGACGGTGGGGCCCTCGTCGGGCTTGCCGATCATGTTGAGGGTGCCGGTGACGGCGATGTACGCGATGTCGTGCCCGGCCCGCCGGGCGAGCGGGCCCTCCTGGCCCCAGCCGGTCATCCGCCCGTAGACCAGCCCGGGGTTGCGGGCGAGACAGTCCTTCGGGCCGACGCCGAGGCGCTCGGCGACGCCGGGCCGGTAGCCCTCGATGAGGACGTCCGCGCGCTCGACCAGGTCGAGGACGCGGGCCGGACCCTCCGCCGCCTTCAGGTCGATGATCACGGAGCGCTTGTTGCGGTTGGTGAGGTCGTACGCCGGATCGATGGCGAGGCCGGCGCCGCCGGGCCGGTCCACGCGCACCACGTCGGCGCCGAGGTCGGCGAGGAGCATGGCGGCGAACGGGCCCGGCCCGATGCCCGCCAGCTCGACCACGCGCACCCCGGCCAGCGGGCCGGTTCCTGTCGCTGTCATCAAGCCCCCAGCACTGTGACACAACTGATGTAACATCAGTGATGCTAAGAACACGTTCCACTCCGCACAAGCCCCAGCGAGCAAGCGCTTAGTGCGATGGAGTGGAGTTCGGGCGCCAGTTGCCCGATATGCCGGGCATACGCACCCCTCTTCCCCGCCTTTGGCCATGGCAGCGGCATGCTCCGGGCTGCCCGCGGCGCGGACGCACGCTAGCCTCTGCAACCGGCGTCAGCCGACGGCAGCACCAGGCAGCAGAAGTGCGGAGGCACAAGGGTGGAACGGTCGAATCGGGATTACGACATCGTGCTGTTCGGCGCGACGGGTTTCGTCGGGTCACTGACCGCCGAATACCTCGCGGCCCACGCGCCCGCGGACTGCCGGTGGGCGATCGCCGGCCGCAGCCGGGCCAAGCTGGAGCGGCTGCGCGAGCGGCTCACGGAGATCGACCCGGCGTGCGCCACGCTCCCCCTCGTCACCGCCGACTCGACCGACCCGGCCTCGCTGCGCGCGCTCGCCGGATCGGCGCGGGTCGTCGCCACCACGGTCGGCCCCTACGTCTGGTACGGCGAGGGTCTGGTCGCGGCCTGCGCCGAGGCGGGCACCGACTACCTCGACCTGACCGGCGAGCCGGAGTTCGTGGACACGATGTACGTACGTCACGATGCGCGGGCCCGCGAGACGGGCGCCCGTCTGGTGCACTCCTGCGGTTTCGACTCGGCGCCGCACGACCTCGGGGTGCTGTTCACCGTGCAGCAGTTGCCGGCTGGGGTGCCGCTGCGGATCGACGGCTTCGTACGCTCGAATGCGACCTTCTCCGGCGGGACCCTGGCCTCCGCGCTGACCGCGCTGGGCCGTGGCGTGCAGACCGCGCGGGCCGCCCGGGAGCGCCGGCTGTACGAGCCGCGCCTGGTGGGGCGCCGGGCCCGCGCCCCGATCGGCGCCCCGCACTTCAGCAGGGAGGCCGGCGCCTGGGCGGTACCGCTGCCCACCATCGACCCGCAGGTGATCGCCCGCTCCGCGGCGGCCGACGCGCGGTACGGGCCCGACTTCCGCTACCGGCACTTCGCCGCGGTGAAGCACCTCCCGGTGGCCATCGGCGGGGTGGCCGCGGCGGGCGCCGTCGCCGCCGCCACTCAACTACCGCCCGCACGCGATTGGTTGATGAGCAGATACGAATCGGGGCGCGGTCCGGACGAGGCGCGGCGCCGGCGCAGCTGGTTCACGGTCCGGTTCGTCGGCGAGGGCGGCGGTCGGCGGGTCTTCACCGAGGTTTCCGGGGGCGACCCCGGCTACGACGAGACGGCGAAGATCCTCGCCGAGGCCGCGCTGAGCCTCGCCTTCGACAAACTCCCTGAACTGGCAGGCCAGTTGACCCCTGCCACGGCGATGGGCGAGACCCTGACCGAGCGGCTGCGGGCGGCCGGAATGCGTTTCCGGGTGGCCGGCACACGCTGAGCCGCGGCGGAAACCTAGGTCAGCGGGCGCCGACCGCCGCCTTCAGTGCCCGGCGGCACAGCGAGTCGGCCTGCCGGGTGGACTCGGGGAGGCGGTAGCGCCCGGCCAGTCGGAGGGTGTGCGCGCAGGCGTTGTCGAGGCTCACCCGGTGGCCGACCGAGACGAAGACGGGCTTGACGGCGTCCTGGGTGCGCAGGGCGCGGCCGACCTCGGTCCCGTCGTCGGCGAGCAGCGCTGAGCTGTCGCCGCGGCGGGGGCCCGGCTGCTCGTAGGTGAAGGTGAACGGGTTCTTGGCGACGCCGATGACGGGCAGCCCGGTGAGCACGCCGAGGTGGCTGGCAAGCCCGAAGCGACGCGGGTGAGCCAGGCCGTATCCGTCGCAAATGACCGTCCCCGGGCCGGAGTTGAGCCGTTCCAGTGCGGCGAGCACGGTGGGGATCTCGCGGAAGGCCAGCAGTCCGGGAACGTAGGGGAAGGCCACCCGGCCCACCGCGGTGGCCTCCTCGACCACCTCCAGGGTCGCGGCGTCCAGCACGACGGCGGCCGCGACGACCAGGTCCCGCTCGTCGTCGTACGCCACGTCGACCCCGGTGACGAGCCCCTTCCCGGGCGGCGGCCCCGGCTGGTCGAGTACGACGCGGCCGCGCAGCTCGTCCTGTACGGCGAGGGCGGCCGCCTCATCGGCCGGCCAGCCGTCCGGAATCCCCGTGATCATCTCCATGCCGCCACCCTAAGGGTGCCCAGGGGGACTTACCGCGCCCAGGGGCGGGCCCGGGTCGCCGGACGGGCCCCGAGTAGCCTGGTGATCATGTTCGTACTGGAGTTGACCTACACCGCCCCGCTCGCCCGCGTGGACGAGCTGCTCGACACCCACGTCGCCTGGCTGAACACGCACTACGCGGCGGGCACCTTCATCGCCTCGGGGCGCAAGGAGCCCCGCGACGGCGGGATCATCCTCGCCGTCGGGGACGATCGCGCGGCGATCGAGCAGCTCGTGGCGACCGACCCCTTCGTCGTCAACGGCGCCTGCGCGTACGGGATCACCGAGTTCCTCGCCACCAAGGTGGCGCCCGAACTCGCCCCGTACCGGCAGGAGTTGCCGAGCTGAGAGAGCACCGGACGCGCGCTAGTCGGCGAGCCTTGCCACCCGGCCCTGCTCGCCGGAGGCCCAGCAGCCGCCGTCCGGGGTGCAGTCGACGGTGTCGTACGAGCCGGTGTCGACGGTCCGCCAGGTGCGGCCGCCGTCGCGGGTCAGATCGGTGCCGGTGGGCCCGACGGCGAGCGCGGCCGACCGGGAGTGCGGCAGCCAGGCGACGCCCGAGCGGTAGGTGGCGACCGGTGTCGCGGCCTGCCGCCAGCTGCGGCCGCCGTCCCCGGTGACGGCCGCGGCCGACGGTGACGGCTGACCGGCCCGGTAGTCGCCGCCGACTGCGAGTCCGTGCGTACGGTCGCGGAAGGCGAGGCCGAAGACCCCGCGCGCCGGGTCGCCGGCCGGGATGGCCGTCTCGGCTGCCGTCCAGGTGAGCCCGCGGTCCGAGGAGTGCAGGACGCGGCCGGTCACGCCGCCGCCGGTGGCGAGCCAGACGTCGCGCGGCCCGGAGCTCACCAGGCACTGGCCGCTCGCGGCGAAGCCCGCCTCGCCGGGCTGGGCGGCCGGCATCCCGGTGTTCGGCAGGACTTTCCACGAGCGGCCGCCGTCCGCCGTGGACAGGATGCGGTACTTGCCGTCGACAGGGTCGCTCACCGCCAGACCGTGTCGAGCGTCCAGGAAGGTCAGGCAGTCGTAGAACGCCTTCGGATCGGTGTTGCGGAACGACTCGCTCCAGGTGGTCCCGCCGTCCTCGGTGCGGTAGACCCGGGACGCCTCGCCCTCACCGATGGCCAGCACGACCGCGCGCCGCCCGTCGAAGGCCTCCACGTCCCGGAACTCCAGACCGGACGCGCCGGGCGGCGACACGTTCTTCCAGCTGCGGCCGCCGTCGGACGTTCGCAGCACCGTGCCCTTCGAGCCCGCGACCCACGCGGTCGACCGGCTGACCGCGGCGAGGCCGCGGAAGCGGGCATCGGTGCCGGTGGCCTTCACTTCCCACTTCGGTGCGTCATGGCCGTGCCCGTGCGCCTGGGCCGGCGCGGTCATCGCGGCCGCCAGCGCCACCCCGCCCAGTCCCACCGACAGCATCCTTCTCGTCTTCCCCATGGGCCTCATGGCGTCGGAAGCTAGCCCAGCGCGCCGGGCCCGTCCAGAGTGCGCCCGTTGCGCCGGGCACCGCCACGCGCTGCGCGGCAATCTCCTCATACAGCTGAAAGAAGCCCGGCAATAGCGGTAGTGATACAGCTCACGTGAACCGCCGGTGCACGGAATGCTGCGTTCCGCCGTCTTTCCGGGCGGCAGGAGAGAACCACCGAGGCTGAGGGAGCAGGGCTTTGTCCACCGTCATCGAGCAGCCTGTCCAGGTACGCCTGATCGCGTCCGCGCCCCGCATGGAGACCGTGCCCGCGACGCTGCGCTACGACCGCGACGACCCGTTCGCCGTCCAGATGGCGTTCCCCGCCCCGGCCACCCTCGAAGGCGCCGAAGTCGCCTGGGAGTTCGCCCGCGAACTGCTCGAAGTGGGGATCGAGGCGCCCGCCGGGGTCGGTGACGTGCGGGTGCGGCCGTACGGCTACGACCGCACGGTGCTCGAATTCCACGCCCGCGAGGGTGTCGCCATGGTGCACATCCGCACGTCCGAGGTGCGCCGCTTCCTCAAGAGCGCGCAGCTCATGGTGCCGGCCGGCCACGAACACCAGTACCTCGACATGGACGGGGATCTCGCGGCGCTGCTGCGCGACGCCTGCTGAGTCCACCATCCTGCGGAGGCGTTCCAGTTCCAGGGAGGCACCCCCCCCGCACCGTCTCCGCTCCTGCCCGGTCGTGACGATGCACAGCTCCCCCGCGTCGGCGGCGGACCCGTGTTCCGCATTCAAGTGAGCCCGCCTCACGTGGACCCGCGATCCGGATTAATTCGTTTGCGGGTCCGCGCCGGACCGGCGTACGTTCGTGACTGGCCCTGTTGTCGTCGAACGGAGAAGGACGTTGCTCGTCTGAGGCCCTGAGACACCGTTTCGCGCACTTCCTTCCGTGTCGCGCGCCCGGTGTGACCTCTGCCTCCGAGCCATGTCCTCCACGACCAGGGCCTTCTTCGTGCCCTGAGCGGTGTCTCAGAACCCCCGTTGCCCTCAGAGCCCGGCCCCTTCACGCCCCGGGCTCCCACTCCTTCCCCGCAACCGGGAGACCCGTATGTCAACCTTCCCCCTTCAGATCAACTCGGCCGCGCTCTCCTTCGCATGGCCGGACGGAACCCCCGTCTTCGAGGACTTCCAGCTCGCGGTCGGCCCCGGCCGGACCGGCCTGGTCGGTCTCAACGGCTCCGGGAAGTCAACCCTGTTGAAGCTGATCGCCGGTGAACTCGCCCCGACCGATGGCCACATCAAGACCGCCGGCCAGATCGGATACCTGCCGCAGAACCTGGTCCTCGACACCGCCCTGCGGGTGGACCAGGCCCTCGGCATCGACGCGGTCCGCGCGGCGCTGCACGCCATCGAGGGCGGCGACGCGGACGAGCGGCACTTCGAGACGGTCGGCGACGACTGGGACGTCGAGGAGCGGGCCCGCGCCACCCTCGACCAGCTCGGCCTCGACGGCATCGGCCTGGACCGCACGATCGGCGAGGTCTCGGGCGGCGAGTCGGTGCTGCTGCGGCTTGCCGCACTGCTCCTGCGGCGCCCGGACGTCCTGCTGCTCGACGAACCGACGAACAACCTGGACCTGCCCGCGCGGCAGCGGCTGTACGGCGCGGTCGACGCCTGGAGCGGGGTACTCCTGGTGGTCAGCCACGACCGGGAACTGCTCGACCGGGTGGACCGCATCGCCGATCTGCGCGAGGGCCAACTCACCTGGTACGGCGGGAACTTCACGGCGTACGAGGCGGCACTGCGGGCCGAACAGGAGGCGGCCGAGCGGATGGTGCGGGTCGCCGAGGCCGACGTACAGCGCCAGAAACGCGAACTGACCGACGCCCACGTGAAGTTGGCGCGGCGCAGGAAGTACGCGCAGAAGAGCTTCGAGAACAAGGTGGTGCCGAAGATCGTCGCCAATGGCCGCAAGAGCGAGGCGCAGGTGTCGGCGGGCAAGCACCGCATCCTGCACACCGAGCGCCTCGACCAGGCGCGCGAGCGGCTCGACCAGGCCGTGGAGGCGGTGCGGGACGACGAGGAGATCCGGATCGAGCTGCCGTACACCAAGGTGCATCCGGGGCGCGCCGTGCTGACCCTGCGGGAGCTCCGACTCCCTTACGGGGCACGCGTCAAGGGCGAGCTCGACGTGCGCGGACCCGAGCGGATCGCGCTGGTCGGACGCAACGGCTCCGGCAAGACGACGCTGCTCAGGACGCTCGCCGGGCAGCTGGAGCCGGTGGCCGGCGAGGCGGTGGCGCATGTTCCGCTGCGGTTCCTGCCCCAGCGTCTCGATGTGCTGGACGACGCGCTGAGCGTGGTGGAGAACGTGGCCCGGTACGCACCGGGCGCGACGGACAACGCCATCCGGGCACGTCTCGCGCGCTTCCTGTTCAAGGGGGCCCGGGCGGGCCGGCCGGCCGGGACCCTCTCGGGCGGTGAGCGGTTCCGGGCCGCGCTGGCGGCGCTGCTGCTCGCGGAGCCCGCCCCGCAGCTCCTGATGCTGGACGAGCCCACGAACAATCTGGACATGGCGAGTGTGCGCGCCCTCACGGCCGCGCTCGACGCCTACGAGGGCGCTCTGATCGTGGCCAGTCACGATGTGCCGTTCCTGGCGGCGATCGGGGTCACCCGATGGCTGCTGCTCGACGGCGAGCTGACCGACACCACGGCCGAGGCGGTCCGGGAGGGGGCGGTGGTCCACTCCCGAACCGAGTGACTTGCCTCTCCATCCACACCGACGGCCTGCGCATATAACAGAACGTAACCGGACGAAGGGGAAGGCGGGCTTGGCCGGGGGCTTACCGCCGCCTTAACCTACGGTCTCGTAACCTACGAATCCGTAGGTAAGCCTGCCGTCCCCGTTTCCGTCCCCCTGGAGCACCCCCGTGACGATCACCTCTCCCCACCTCGGCAGTTCGGACGCGTGGACCGACGCCCGACTGCTGTTCGCGCTGGAAGAGGTGGTCGAGAAGGAGCTCAACCGGCACCTGAAGGTCGCCAAGGACTGGATGCCGCACGAGTACGTGCCGTGGTCGGACGCCCGCAACTTCCCCGGGCTCTTCGAGGACGGCGAGGCGTGGGTGCCCCAGCAGTCCAAGGTCACGGACATCGGCAAGATCGCCCTGGTGGTCAATCTGCTCACCGAGGACAACCTGCCCAGCTACCACCACGAGATCGCGTCCCTGTTCGGCCGGGACGGTGCCTGGGGCACCTGGGTGCACCGCTGGACCGCCGAGGAGGGCCGCCACGGCATCGTGATGCGCGACTACCTGCTCGCCTCGCGGGCGGTGGACCCGGACAAGCTGGAGCAGTTCCGGATGGCGCACATGAGCGAGGGCTTCGAGTCGGACAACCGGCACTCGATGCTGCACTCGGTCGCCTACGTCGCCTTCCAGGAGCTGGCGACCCGGGTCTCGCACCGCAACACCGGCCACCAGTCGGGCGACCCGGTCTGCGACCGGATGCTGGCGCGGATCGCGACCGACGAGAACCTGCACATGGTCTTCTACCGCAATCTGCTCGGTGCGGCCTTCGAGATCGCGCCGGACCTGACGATGCAGTCGGTGCGCGACGTCGTCGTGGACTTCCGGATGCCCGGTCACGGCATGCCGGGCTTCGAGCGGGCGGCCGCGCAGATGGCGATCGGCGAGATCTACAACATGCGGATCCACCACGACGACGTGCTGCAGCCGGTGCTGCGCTACCTCAAGGTCCTGGAGATCGACGGGCTCGGCCCCGAGGGTCTCAAGGCGCAGGAGGAGCTCGGCATGTACATGGGCGGGCTCAACGCCGAGGCGGCCAAGTTCGACGAGAAGCTGGCCGCGCGGAAGGCCCGGATGGCCGCGCGGGCCTGAGGAGCCCGCCGCGCGAGCCGGATAGGCCTTCGTCGCGGGCCGGGAAGCCTTCCTCATCGCACGCTCACACTCCGTTCGGCGGACGCCCCCGGATCACCGGCGGGCGTCCGCCGTCGCGCTATCTGGCGTCCTCCCGGATCATCTCCGCCGCCTTCTCGGCGATCGCGACCGTGGGCGCGTGGGTGTGGCCGCGGGTGATGCGCGGCATGACTGAGGCGTCCACGACCCGCAGCCCCTCGACTCCCCGCACCTTGAGCCGGGGGTCGGTGACCGAGCCGTCGTCGCTGCCCATGCGGCAGGTGCCGACGGGGTGGTACAGCGTCTCGGCGACGTCCCGCACCGACCGGGCGAGCCGCTCGTCGTCGACCGTGCCCGGGTAGGGCTCCATGGGTCCTGAGACGTACGGGGCGAGGGCGGGGCGCGCGAAGAGTTCCTCCGCCCTGCGGATCCCCGCCATCAGCCGGGGCAGGTCCCCTTCCGCGGTGAGGTAGCCGGGGTCGATCCGGGGCGCGGTGGACGCCTCGGTCCCCGCCAGGTCGATCCGGCCTTCGCTGGCCGGCTGGAGCAGGATGACGCCGATGGTGAGACCGTGTTCGGTCGGCGGGGTCAGGCCGTGGTTGACGAAGGGCCCCGGCGCGAAGACCAACTCGATGTCGGGGGCGGCCAGTTGCGGGTCGGTGCGCAGGAAGGCGACCGCCTCGCCGAGGTTGGAGGTGAGCGGACCGCGGCCGCGCAGCAGGAAGCGGCCCACGTTGGCGAGCGAGTCGGCGCCGGTGAGGCTGACGGGGATCGGGCAGCGCACGGTGACCGCGTAGGCCAGGTGGTCCTGGAGGTGCCTGCCGACCTCCGGTGCGGCGACCCGAACGGTCACGCCCGCCGCGCGCAGCCGTTCGGGGTCGCCGATCCCGGACCGCATCAGCAGATGGGGCGAGCCGATGGCGCCCGCGCTGAGGACCACCTCGCGGCGGGCGGTGAGCGGTCCCGGCAGGCCTTCGGCGGCGATACCGGTGACGCGGGGCCCGTCGAACCGGAGCCCGGTCACCCGCACTTGGGTGAGGACGTCGAGGTTGGGCCGGCGGGCGGCGGGCTTGAGATAGCCGTCCGCGGCGCTCCAGCGGCGGCCGCCGCGCTGGTTGACCGGGGTGATCGCGCAGCCCGAGTGGTCCGGCGCGTTCAGCTCCGGCAGTTCGGGCAGCCCGGCCTCCTGGCAGGCGGCGAGGAAGGCGCCGGTCGTGGTGTTCGGGTCGCGCTGCGGGGAGATGAAGAGCGGTCCGCCGGTGCCGTGGACGGTGCCGTCGGCGGTGGGCCCGGTCCAGTTCTCGGCGCGCCGGAAGTAGCGGACGAGCCGGTCGTACGACCAGTCGGGCCCGGCCGCCCGGCCCCAGGCGTCGTAGTCGTCGCGGTGGCCCCGCACCCACATCATGGCGTTCATCGATGACGAGCCGCCCAGGGTGTGACCGCGCGGCCAGTACAGTTCGCGGCCGCCCAGCGCCTCCTGCTTGGCGGTGGTGAAGTTCCAGTCGTAGGGCGACTTGAAGAGCTTGGGGAAGGCGGCCGGGATCCGGATCTCGGCCTTGCGGTCGGGCGGGCCCGATTCGACGAGGACCACCCGGACGGTGGGATCCTCCGAGAGCCGCGCCGCGAGGACGCAGCCCGCGGATCCGGCGCCCACCACGATGTAGTCGTACGTCCCGCTGCCCGCTGTTCCCCGAGTGCTCAACCCGGCTCCCTCGTCCCGTAGTTGTGGGGCGTGCGGGGCCAGCATGGACCGCCCCGGCGCCGTGGCGCCAGGGGACGTCGGGCGGTCAGGCGCGGTCGCGCTGTCTGGTGCGCTGGAGGCGGAGCCGCTCCTTCTCGGAGAGGCCGCCCCACACGCCGAACCGCTCGTCGTTGGCCAGGGCGTACTCCAGGCAGGCCAGCCGCTCGTCGCAGGCTCCGCAGAGCTGCTTGGCCTCGCGCGTCGAGCTGCCCGGGGCGGGGAAGAAGAACTCGGCTCCCGCCTGGGCGCACAACGCGCTCTCCTGCCAGGCGAGTTCCGGCCCGGGGGTGATGGTGTCGTTCAGCATGCGGACCACGTTGCCCGCCGCTGATCAACGTCCGGTCAACGAACGTTGAACGCCGAAATTGATCACCGCCTCCCGTACGGTCGACATCCCTGCGCCGCCGGGTCCAGACGTCCGCGCTGCCGCGCCCGGACCCGGCATCCGCCCGTGACTGTGCCCATGACGTGGGCGTCCGACTCCGGCTATGACGTCGGCGTCGCGCTCTTGATGATGGCGAAGCGCGCGCCGTGCGGGTCGGCGAGCTTGGCGAACCGGCCCACGTCCGCCATGTCCACCGGCGCCATGCGGACCTGGCCGCCCAGCTCCTGCGCCTTGGCGGCGATCGCGTCGGCGTCGGCCACTTCGTAGTACGGCATCCAGTACGGTCCCGCCTCGGCCTCCAGCGGGTCGCTGTCGATCGGGACGACGCCGCCGAACATCGAGTCGGGCCCCGCGCCCGAGGGGTTCACGGTCGTGTAAGTACCGCCCGGGAAGGGCACTTCCGAGGTTTCCCAGCCGAATACCGTGTGGTAGAACGCGGTGGCCGCCTGGACGTCCGGGGTGTACAGCTCGACCCAGCTCAGTGTGTTCTGCTCGCCGGCGGCTTCCATGCCGTTCATCTGCCGGGGCTGCCACGCCGAGAAGCCGACGCCCGCCGGGTCGCGGAAGTAGGCGCTGCGGCCGAGCTCCATGACGTCCACCGGCTGGAAGGTGATGCTGCCGCCGCCCTGCTCGACGGCCTTGGCCGTGGCGTCGGCGTCCGGGGTCTGGAAGTACACGTTCCAGGCCGGGCCGCTCTGCTCGGCAGGGACGGTCATGCCGCCCGCGATGGTCTTGCCGGCCGCCTGGAACGTGCCGTATCCGCCGACTTCCGGCCCGCCCGGCCGGAAGGTCCAGCCGAAGAGGCCGGTGTAGAAGGCGGCCGCGGCGTCGATGTCCGGCGTGCCGAGGTCGATCCAGCTGGGAGAGCCCGTGACGTAACGGGTGGTGAGCATGGTGAGCTCCTTCGGGTGTCCCGTTGTCCTGTCAATCCTGAGTCTTGCACCGGGCACTGACAATCCGGGGTGAGCGCCCCGGGAGGCCCTGGGGCCGAGGGGGGTCCTACGGCCCTTTGGCGGCTCGGCTCGGCTGAACCCGTTTGGGTTCGCCCGGCATCTTGGGGTAGTCCGGCGGGTACGGCATGTCGCCGAGTTCGTGGTCGTGTTCGTCGCGGTCGGCGAGTTCGAGGAGCGGTTCGAGGCCGAAGGCGTGGTCGTCCATGTCCGCGTGGAGATCGCCGAGTTCGGCGTACCGCGCGGGCATGGTCCGCAGGTCGAAGTCCTCGGGGTGCACGTCGTCGAGCTCGTCCCAGCGCAGCGGCGCCGATACCGGGGCGTGCGGTTTGGGGCGTACCGAGTAGGCCGAGGCGATGGTGCGGTCGCGGGCGGTCTGGTTGTAGTCCACGAAGATCCGTTCGCCGCGCTGCTCCTTCCACCACGCGGTGGTGACCCGGCCCGTCATGCGGCGCTCCAGCTCGCGGCCGATCGCGATGGCGCAGCGGCGCACCTCGGTGAACGTCCAGCGGGGTTCGATCGGTACGAAGACGTGGATGCCGCGCCCGCCGGACGTCTTGAGCCAGCCTTTGATCCCCAACTCACCGAGGAGCGCCCGCAGTTCG
Organism: Streptomyces sp. NPDC050485; assembly: GCF_044458185.1. Taxonomy (NCBI): domain Bacteria; kingdom Bacillati; phylum Actinomycetota; class Actinomycetes; order Kitasatosporales; family Streptomycetaceae; genus Streptomyces; species Streptomyces sp. NPDC050485. The sequence continues at coordinate 375,381 of NZ_JBITHR010000007.1, forward strand.
TGGGCGACCGGGACGGCGTCACCGAAGTCGGTGCCGGGCTGCGGGTCCAGGTCGATGCGGAGTTCGTCGGGATGGTCGGTGGCCTCGCGCCGTACCGGCCAGGGGTGGAAGGTCAGGCAGCCGAGCTGGGCGGCCCACAGGACGGCGGCGGGCTCGGTGGGGCAGATCTCGTCGGCGTGGCGGCCGCTGGGGAAGGCGATCCTGGCGGTGGGGATCCAGTCGGGGAGGTTCTTCGGGGCCCGCTTCTGGAAGAAGGACTCGCCCTCGATGCCGTCGGGGTAGCGCTCAAGCGTGGTGGGGCGGTCGCGCAGGGCGCGTGTGATGCCGTCGGCGACGGACAGGTAGTAGTTCGCCACGTCCAGCTTGGTGTAGCCGGTCGCCGGAAAGTACACCTTGTCCGGATTGGAGAGCCGGATGGTCCGCCCGCCGGCCACCAGCTCGATCGCCTCGCCCTTGCCCATGCAGGCCACGGTAGGCGGAGGGCATCAATGCCGCATATCGGCGAGAATCGACGGTATGGATCTCCCGGTGATGCCACCTGTGAAGCCGATGCTCGCCAAGTCCGTGGCGAGGATTCCGCCCGGAATGCAGTACGAGGCGAAGTGGGACGGGTTCCGGGCGATCGTGCACCGGGACGGCGCCGAGATCGTCATCGGCAGCCGCAACGGCAAGCCGCTGACCCGCTACTTTCCGGAATTGGCCGGGGCCCTCCTGGAGCGGCTGCCCGAGCGCTGCGTGGTGGACGGTGAGATCGTCATCGCCCATGAGGGGCGGCTCGACTTCGACCGGCTCAGCGAGCGCATCCATCCCGCCGCGTCCCGGGTGAAGCTCCTCGCCGAACAGACCCCGGCGAGCTTCATCGCCTTCGACCTGCTCGCGCTCGGGGACGCGTCGCTGCTCGACACCCCGCTGGCCGAGCGGCGGTCGGCGCTGGTCAAAGCCCTGGGAGCGGTTTCGGCGCCCGTTCACCTGGCTCCGGCGACCACCGACATCGACGTGGCCCGCCGGTGGTTCGAGCAGTACGAGGGTGCCGGGCTCGACGGGGTGATCGCCAAGCCGCTCGATCTCCCCTACCGGCCCGACGCCCGCCTCATGTACAAGATCAAGCACGAGCGCACGGCGGATGTGGTGGTGGGCGGATACCGCCACCACAAGAGCGGCCCGGTGGTTGGCTCGCTCCTGCTCGGCCTGTACGACTCGGCGGGCGGGCTCCAGCACATCGGCGTGTGCGCGGCCTTCCCGATGAAACGGCGCGCGGAGTTGATCGAGGAGCTCGCGCCGCTACTCATGGACGACCCGGTGGCCCAGGGTCATCCCTGGGCCGCCTGGGCCGAGGAGTCGGCGCACGAGAGCGCCCGGCTGCCCGGGGCGACCAGCCGTTGGACCGGCAAGAAGGACCTGTCGTGGCTGGCGGTGCGTCCGGAGCTGGTGGCGGAGGTGGCGTACGACCACATGGAGGGCGACCGGTTCCGGCACACCGCCCAGTTCCGGCGCTGGCGCCCGGACCGCGCTCCTGCCAGCTGCACCTACGCCCAGTTGGAGGAGCCGGTCCGGTACGACCTGGCGGAGGTGCTGGCGTAGGGGGTGTCCGGTGGGTCAGGGGCGGATAGGGCGCGGCGTCTGGTGCGGTGCATCGCAAGGCGCCGGAGCGTCTTCAATGGGGGTCCCCCCTGGCCCTTAAGGCCTTGGGGGAGGAGCTATGGGGACGTTTCGGCAACGCGGCGAGGTGCCGTGCCAGACGCCGCGCCCCCGGCCATGACCCACCGGACACCCCCTAGTAGGACTCCGTTAGGTCTTCCTATTAGTCCTGATCGCGAGCATGTTGGGAGTGTGGACGTACATGAAGTGAACCGTGTCCGGGCGATGTT
>NZ_JBITHR010000008.1:0-362961 GCF_044458185.1 Streptomyces sp. NPDC050485
ACCCTGTGGGAGAGTAGGACGCCGCCGAACAAATTTTGGGGAAAGCCCCGCACCAAGGTCCTTCGGGACCACGGTGCGGGGCTTTTCTGCGTTTAAGGGCGGATCAAGCAGATCACGCCGGCTCAAGCAGATCCCAGCGATTTCCGTACAGATCCTCGAACACCGCGACCGAGCCGTACGGCTCGTGCCGCGGTTCCTCCAGGAATCGGACTCCGGCCGCCAGCATCCGGGAGTGGTCGCGCGCGAAGTCCTCGGTGTGCAGGAAGAATCCGACGCGGCCGCCGGTCTGTGCGCCCACGCTCGCTCGTTGGGCATCATCCTTGGCCCGGGCCAGGAGCAGCGCGACCGCCCCGTTCACCGAGCCGGGCGGGCGGACCACCACCCAGCGCGAACCGTCCCCGCGGTCGGTGTCCTCGGCCAGTTCGAAACCGAGGGCGCGGGTGTAGAAATCGATGGCCTCGTCGTAATCGCGTACGACGAGAGTGATCAGTGCGATGTGCGGCATGTGGCCAAGGTTATACGTATCACTCGACCCTGAAGAGGCGCTGTCCCTCAAGAAGTCCGAAGAAGTCCGAAGAAGCCTGAAGAGGCCCGAAGGGACCTGAAAGATCCGGTGGAACAATGCGGCCATGGATCCAGACCTGTCCCGGCTCGCCGCTCGTGCCCGCCGCCTCATAGTGCCCGGTCGCCGCCGCATCCTCGGTATCGCGGGCCCGCCCGGGGCCGGAAAGTCCACGCTGGCAGGGGAGTTGGTGCAGCGGCTCGACGGGCAGGCCGTGTTCGTGCCCATGGACGGGTTTCATCTCGCCAACGCGGAGTTGCGCCGCCTGGGACGTACCGAACGCAAAGGCGCGCCCGACACTTTCGATGCCGCCGGATACGTCGCCCTGCTCGCCCGGTTGCGCTCGCCCGAGCCGGGCGCGGTCGTATACGCGCCGGAATTCGACCGGTCGTCGGAGGAGGCGCTGGCCGGGAGTATCCCCGTGGCGCCGGACGTGCCGCTCGTCGTGACCGAGGGCAATTACCTGCTCCACGACGAAGGGGCTTGGGCGCAGGTCAGGGACCTCGTCGACGAGATCTGGTACCTGCACGCCGACGACGCGCGGCGGGCGCGCGGGCTGGTGGAGCGGCATGTGCGGCACGGGAAGTCCCAGCCGTACGCCGAGCGGTGGGTCCGCGAGTCCGACGAGGTCAACGCGCGTCTCGTGGCGGCTGGCCGGGAGCGGGCGGATCTTGTCATCACCGGGGCGCTCACTGGGTAGGCTCGCAGCTCCGGCGACGGTGCGACGGGAAGGCAGCAGACGTGGGGATATTCCGGCGAGGGCCGAGGCGGGACGCGAGCGACGTTCCGCGGGACCCCGAGTTCGGCTTCTTCTCGGACGGCGAGGGCACCCGGTTCCGTGCTCAGGTCAGAGAGGCGTTCGCCGAGCTGGGTCTGGAGGTCACCGTCTACGCGGACCTGGTGAAAGACAGCGCCGGCCGCCAGTTCGGCCTGAGCAACCTCGCCGCCGTCTGCCACAACGATCCGCGCGGTCCGCGCATGTGGCCGGAACTGATCCGTAAGCACGTCGGGATGGTGCTGCGCACCATGGACGCGCCTTCCGCACTTGAAACCCTGTCGCCCGATCAGATTCGCGCCCAGCTCTACCCGCGGGTGATCAGCCGCGACGGCCTCGACCCGCAGAGCTTCGGATACGCGCGCAGTGTCGCGCCCGGACTGTACGAGATCCTCGCGCTCGATCTCCCCGAGAGCGTCATGATGCTGACGGACGAGGCCCTCGAACCCCTCGGTAAGGTCCCCGACCTGCGCGAACGGGCTCTGCGCAATCTGCGGGAGCTGCCCGTCGAGGGCCACGAGACGGTGAAGGGCGACGACGGGATGCGCTTCGACCTCGTGGTCGGCGACTCCTTCTACACGGCGAGCCGCGTGCTCGCCCTGGACGCCGTCGTCCGTCAGGTCACCGGCCGTGAGCTGCCTCCGGAGGGCGCGCTCGTAGCGATGCCTTTCCGCCACCAGCTCGCGTTCCATGTCATCCGCGACTCCGGCATGGTCCTCGCCCTCAACGCCATGGCGTCCTTCGCCGCCTCCGGCTTCGAGGACACTCCGGGCTCGATCAGCCCGTACGTCTACTGGTGGCGTGGCGGCACGCTCACCCAGCTCAGTGACCGGGACGGCGAGGGGCTGCGCATCGTCGTCGGGGAGGATTTCGGCGAGCTGCTCGAACGACTGGTGGGGGAGGAGACGGACGGACTGTGACGCGTGCGCTCACCGTCCCCCGGCGGGACTGCGACGCTTGCCGCCACTGCCACTGCCACTGCCACCGGCGCACTCGCACTCGATTCGCACTCGCGCTCAAACGGGCGCCCGGGCAGGATGGGGCCATGTCCACGACACCTGCCCCCGCGCCCTTCACCGCCGATGACTATCGCACCAGGATGGCCCGCGCCGCCGAGTCCGCCGCCGACGCCGGTCTGGCCGGTGTGATCGTCGCGCCCGGACCCGACCTCGTGTACCTCACCGGCTACCAGCCGACCGCGATCACCGAGCGGCTCACCGTCCTGGTGCTCACGGCCGGCCAGGACCCGGTCCTCGTCGTGCCCACCCTGGAGGCGCCCGACGCGGCGCACGCCGCCGGGGCCGCCGCGCTGACCCTGCGGGACTGGACCGACGGCAAGGATCCCTACGCGGTGACGGCCCCGCTGCTCGACGTCGACGGCAGCTTCGGCGTCAGCGACAACGCCTGGGCGATGCATCTGCTCGGATTCCAGAAGGAACTCCCCGGCACGTCCTATGTCTCGCTGACCGAGGCCCTGCCGATGCTGCGGGCCGTCAAGGACGAGCACGAACTGAGCCGCCTGGAGGCCGCGGGTGCGGCGGCGGACGAGGCGTACGGAGAGATCGTGAAGGTACGTTTCGCGGGCCGGAAGGAGACAGAGATCGCCGCCGATCTCGCTGCCCTCCTGATGAAGTACGGCCATTCGCAGGTCGACTTCACCGTCGTCGGCTCCGGGCCCAACGGCGCCAACCCGCACCACGAGGCGGGCGACCGCACCATCGAGCGCGGCGACATGGTCGTGCTCGACTTCGGCGGCCTCAAGCACGGCTACGGCTCCGACACGACCCGTACCGTGCATGTCGGCGAGCCCAGCGCCGACGAGCAGCGCGTTCACGACACGGTGCGCGCCGCCCAGCAGGCGGGTTTCGAGGCGGTCAAGCCCGGTGTCGCCTGCCAGGACATCGACCGCGTGGCCCGCGCGGTCATCGAAGACGCCGGATACGGCGAGTACTTCATCCACCGCACCGGCCACGGCATCGGCGTGACCACCCACGAGCCGCCGTACATGATCGAGGGCGAGGCGCGGCCGCTGGTGCCCGGCATGTGCTTCTCCATCGAGCCGGGCATCTATCTGCCCGGCCGGTTCGGCGTCCGCATCGAGGACATCGTCACCGTTACGGATGACGGTGGCCGGCGTTTGAACAACACCGACCACGCCATGGCGATCGTCGAGTAATCCCCTTCAGTCGAGTAATCCTCGTCAGTGGTACGGGTGTTGAGCCGCGCGGTCCTCAGGGGCCGAGGACCGCGCACGACTCCGGAGGCATCAGCAGCAGGCCGTCCGCGCCCGGCGCCCCGACCGGCTCCCAGGCCGCGAGGACCCGGCCGCCGTCCCCGAGCCTGATCCTGACCGGCTCCTTGGCGAGGTTGACCGCGACCCGCAGATCGCCCCGCCGGTAGGTCAGCCAGCGCGCCTCCTCGTCGTACGCCACCTTGACGGCCGCGAGGTCGGGGTCGGTGAGGTCCGGCCGGTTCCGGCGCAGGGCGATCAGCTCGCGGTACCAGGCGAGCAGCCTCGCGTGCGGCTGCCCCGCCGGCTCCGTCCAGTCCAGGCACGAGCGCTGCCGGGTCGTCGGGTCCTGCGGGTCCGGGATGTCCTCGGCGGCCCAGCCGTGCGCCGCGAACTCCCGCCGCCTGCCGTCCCGTACGGCCCGGGCGAGCTCGGGATCGGGGTGGTCGGTGAAGAACTGCCAGGGCGTGCGGGCGCCCCACTCCTCGCCCATGAAGAGCATCGGCGGGTACGGGCTCGTCAGCGTCAGAGCCGCCGCGCAGGCCAGTAGACCGGGCGACAAGGTGGCCGAGAGGCGGTCGCCCTGGGCCCGGTTGCCGATCTGGTCGTGGGTCTGCGCGTACCCCAGGAAGCGGTGTGCGGGGGTGTGGCCGCGGTCGACCGGCCGCCCGTGCGTACGGCCGCGGAAGCTCGAATACGTACCGTCGTGGAAGAACACGCGGGTGAGGGTCTTGGCGAGCGCGGACAGCGGGGCGCGCGCGAAGTCGGCGTAGTAGCCCTGGGATTCGCCGGTGAGCGCCGTGTGCAGCGCGTGGTGGAAGTCGTCGTTCCACTGCGCGTGCAGGCCCAGGCCGCCCTCGCCGCGCGGGGTGGTCGTACGCGGATCGCAGGCGTCGGACTCGGCGATGAGGAAGAGCGGCCGGCCGGTCTCGACGGCCAGCACGTCCACGGCGGTGGAGAGCTCTTCGAGGAAGGTGTACGCACGGCTGTCGGCCAGCGCGTGCACCGCGTCCAGGCGCAGTCCGTCGAGGCGGTAGTCGCGCAGCCAGGCCAGCGCGCTCTCCAGGAGGTACTCGCGGACCTCGTTGGAGCCGGGCGCGTCCAGGTTGACGGCCGCGCCCCAGGGCGTGTGATGGGTGTCCGTGAAGTATGGGCCGAACGACGGCAGATGGTTGCCGGACGGGCCCAGATGGTTGTGCACGACGTCCAGGACCACGCCGAGACCATGGGAGTGCGCGGAGTCGACAAACCGTTTCAGCGCCTCGGGGCCGCCGTACGGCTCGTGCACCGCCCAGAGCGAGACGCCCTCGTACCCCCAGCCGTGCCGTCCCGGGAACGGGCACACCGGCATCAGCTCGATGTGGGTGATCCCCAACTCGGCCAGCCGCGCCAGGTGTTGGACGGCCGCGTCCAGGGTGCCCTCGGGGGTGAACGTGCCGATGTGCAGCTCGTACAGCACGGCGCGCGGCAGGGGGCGGCCCGCCCAGGGATGCCGCCAGTCGAAGGTTTCGTGGACGACGACGGCGCTGAGGCCGTCGGGTCCGTCGGGCTGGCGTCGCGACCGCGGGTCGGGCAGCGCCGGTCCGTCGTCCAGGACGTACCCGTAGCGGTCGCCGGGATGCCCGTCGGCCTCGGCCCGCCACCAGCCCGCCCGGACGGGATGGCGGCTCATGGGATGGGTGGCGTCTTCCAGAAGAAGGGCGGCCCGGTCGGCGTACGGCGCCCACACTTCGAACAGCACTGCGTGTCCCCCTGTCGTTGCCGGTTGCGACCATGGTGCGGCAGAGGAGGGGGAGATGCCCGTAATTCGGGACTACTTCCCGACCATGTCGATCACGCGCCCGAAGCCGAGGTTTGAGAAGTCGGCCGACACTGATAGCGGGCGGGGCGGGCCCGGTCCGGGGATTTCGCCATCCGATGTGGCTGCGTCGCAGGTCAGCGAGGGGACGGGTGGTGAAAGTGCGCCTCCTTGGGAGGGCGTCGGTCTGCTGGACACTTTGGGCCTTCTGGAAGGACAATCGACGCTGTGACGTCCTCCTTCGAATTCCACACCTCCGCGGCACCCGCCCGGCTCTCCGACGCGGAGCGCGACCGGGTGCTGGACGTGCTGCGGGAGGGCGCCGCCCAGGGCAAGCTGTCGCACGACACCTTCCTGCGCCGCATGGAGCTGGCCCTCGCTGCCCGCGGGGCGGACGAACTGGTCGCGCTGACCGCCGACTTGGAGCGCCGCAACCGCTGGTCGAAGGCCGTGTTCGGCGCGGTCGGCAAGGTGTCCGGGTTCTCGGTCTCGCTGCGCCGGGCCTGGCAGTCGGAGCGGCTGCCCAAACTGCTCTTCCCCGTGCCGGGCCCGTATCCACTGAGGATCGGCCGCGACCCGGCCAACGGGCTCCGGCTGAGCCACGACACCGTCTCACGCGTCCACGCCGAACTCGCCTTCCAGTCCGGCAAGTGGCTGCTGCGCGACCTCGGCTCCACCAACGGGACCTGCGTCAACGGGCGCCGCGTGACCGGAGCCGTGTTCGTGGCCGACGGCGACCAGGTGAGCTTCGGCCGGATGGCCTTCCGGCTCGCCACCGACTGATCAGCCCCGGGTGCTATACGGCATGAGTCCGGGTCAGGGCACCGCGACCCAGGCCGAGTCGGCCTGTGGTATGCGTGAGCTGCGGAGCTCCCGTCGGGGTGGCTGCGCGGCGCTGAGCGCCTGGACGACCCGGCGCCGGGGTGGCAGGAGCTTGCAGAGGGAGGCCCCTGCCATCACGAGTGTCGTCGCCGCGACCACGGTGGCCAGCGCCTGAAAGCCGGATCCGGGCCGCGCGAGGCCCTTCGCCGAGAGTGCCGACGCCCCGCCGACGCCCAGCGCTCCGGCTGGTGGCAATCCTCCGTACACGCGATCTCTGCCCCTCGATGACGGTGCCGAACGATGAACGGTGAGCCGCGGCCAGGCTCAGGTGGCGCGCCAGTGCTCTTCCCTGCGGCGGGCCATGTCCCACAGGGAGCGGAGGTAGACGGCGTGCTGGAACATGTCGTAGGCTAGCTCGACGGCGAGTGTGCCGGCAAGGAGTTGGGACTTCCAGCCGGCGCCGTGTGCGGTGACCACCTTCTCCGCGACGAAGACGAGGCCGACGGCGATCCAGAAGGGCGTGAACTCCGGCCTTCCCCGGGCGAGCATCCATCCGGTGAAGACGAGGTAGAGGGCCAGGAAGAGAACGGACAGGCCCATGAACGTCTGCCGGAGGATGTACGGGGCGGTGACCTTCGTCCAGCCGTAGTCGCGCAGGTTTTCCAGGGCGCCGCGCTGCCAGCGCAGGCGCTGGTGCCAGAGCGTGGGCAAGCTGGTCATGACCTCGGTGACCACGCCGCAGCCGGGTGGGGAGACGGTGCGGTAGCCGAGGGTGCGGACGGCTTTGGTGATCTCGTCGTCCTCGGTGAGCGAAGCGAGGGAGTAGTAGGAGGTGCCGCCGCCGATGAGTCCGGCGAGGCGGGCTTGTCGCACCTCGCGCAGGGTCCGGGCCCGAAAGAGGGTCGCGGTGCCGGTGAGGACGTCGGCCCGGAAGTCACGTCGGGCTATCTCGCGGGCGTAGCGGTGGAATTCGATGCGCTGGAGCGCTCCGAGCAGGCCGCCGCCCTTCTCGCCGTAGAAGATGCCGCCGACGGCTCCGACGGTGCGGTCCATGGCGGCGATGGCACTGGTAAGGAAGGACGGCTGGAGCATGGTGTCGGCGTCCTGGACGAGGACCAGGTCGGTGTCGTCGAGGTCGGTCAGGAGCCGGCCGAGGGCCTGGTTGAGGGCACCGGCCTTCTTGTGCCGGTTGTCCAGCGATTCGATGACGGCGGCCCCGTTGGCCCGGGCGATCTCCACGGTCTGGTCGGTGCAGTTGTCGGCCACGACCACGACCCGGTGCGGTGGGTGTTCCTGGCGGTACAGCGCCGCGATGGCGGCGGCGATGCGCTCGGCCTCGTCGTGGGCGGGTATCAGCGCGAGGATGTGGGGGGCCGCGGCCGTCCTGTCCTGGGAGACGCGGGCACGGACACGTGGGACCGTGCGTCCGAAGCGTGGCCATCGCATGGAGGTGCTCCTGCAGCTGTGTTGTCCGGGTACGCGGGAGAAGGAGTAGTAAGCGGGAGAAGATGGGGTGCCGCACCGTGCGTGCGGCACCCCGTTGCCCGGATCAGCCCCTGGGGCGGATCTCGATGGTGTCCTGGGCGGTGGCGAAGACCGGTTCGCCCAGCTGGATGCCGACTTGGGCTCGTCCGGCCGGTGCCGTCGCCTCGACCTCCATCGCCGGGTAGACCGACACCCAGGCGTCCCTGCCGGGCCCGCTCGGCACCAGGTTGAGCGGGATGGCCGGGCAGGTCAGGGTGCGGTGGTCGGCCGACAGCACGCCCAGGGCGACCACCTCGTGGCTCTCGTCGTCCCAGCGGGTGAACGCGAGCTGGTCCTCGGTGAACCGCAGGCCCTCGGGGGCGGTGAAGACCGCCTTGACCGTTCCGATGGGGCGCTGGCCGGTGTTGCGGATGACGAAGGCCGGGTAGATCCAGCGGTCCTGACCCGCGGTCGCCGTCAGTGTCTGCGTCTTGATGGTGGCCCGCGCTCCGGTGTCGATGCTGCGTGGTGCCGTGTACCGGTAGTAGACGCTGCCGAGTTGGAAGGCGTCTTCCGGCTTGGCTTCGTCCCAGCGCAGGCTGCTCGGCGTTCCGTCGGGGTTGACGGACTGCGGCCAGACCAGGAAGCGGTAGTAGCCGGTCTTGTCGCCCAGCTGACGGAGGTCGATGGCGGGCAGGGTCACCTTGCGGCCGGTTCCGCTGTCCGCGTGCCCATCGGCCTTCTGCAGCTGAGGAGTTGGTGTGTAGTGCGAGGGCGTGCCGTCCTCGTGGACGAGCTGGTAGTAGACGTGGTCGCTGTTGTTGCTCGGCACGTCCTGCTGGCCCTGGCGCAGGTTGACCAGGTCGATGATGAACTTGTCCCCGGGGACGCGCCCGTTGTCCGTGACGAGGCCGAATCCGGCCTGGCTGTTCGGTGTACCGCCCCAGTTGTTGTCGTAGGGCAGCCGGACGAAGGGCCGGCCGACCTTCTCCGGGTCGCTCTTCTGCCAGGCGCCGGCGAGCACCTCGACCTCCGGGTTCGCCGTGCGGACGTCCCCATTGTCGAGGGTGACGTCGACCCGGATCGGGTACGTGCGGCTGTACGCGGGGCGGGGGTCGGCGTCGACGTTCAGATCGCCGCGCAGGGTGAAGGTGATCAGGTCGGCGTCATCGAGGAACGTGAGGTCGATGACCTCGTACTCCTGGTCGATGCCGCCCCTGCCGCGCTTCACCTCGGTGGCGGTGATGTCCGCCTGCCCGTTGCCGGTGTACGAGTACTTGACCTCCTTGATCTTCACCCCCATCGGGACCCGGATGCGGCCGTCGTAGCGGAACTCGCTGTCCCAGGTGGCGAACCGGTTGGCATAGCCCAGGGTCCGGATGCCGGTGCCTTCGGGGTCGAGCGGCGCGCTGTCCTGGGGTGTTGCGGGAGTGCTCATGCGTGCTGTCTCTGCTTCCTGCCGAGAGTGGGTTGGCGATGCGGCGCAGGAGCCACCTCCATGGGTGGCCCCTGCGCTTCCGCTACGGCGTCTGGATGACGATCAGGGCTTGGCCCGAGGCGAAGACCGGGTTGCCCACCTGGAGGCTCACGCGGACCGTGCCAGGAGTGGCGAAGGAGTCGACCTCCATCTCCGGGTAGGCCAGGACCCACTTGCCGGGGGCGATGTCCAGTCGGGCCTGGCGGCAGGTGAGCCGGCGGCCGTCGGCCGACCGCTCGGCGGCGTTGACGACCTCCTGGCCGGTGTCCTCGTGCCACAGCACCAGCCGGTCCTCGGTGAACCGCATGCCTTCCGGCGCGGTCAGTACGATCTGCTCGGTGTCGATCGCGCGTCGGCTGGTGTTCGTGATCTGCAGGACCGCCGGGTACACCCACTTCTGTCCGGGCTGTACCTCCGCTTGGTCCTGCCTGGTCTGCGTCACCCGCGCGGTGAGGTCCGATACGAGGCCGGTGATCGTGCCGGAGACCTGGACCGGGGCGAGGCGTCCGATGCTCGCCGAGCCGTTGTCGTATCGGCCGGGCACGGCGTCCGTCCGGGCCTGCACCGGAATGGTGTAGATGAGCGAACCGGTGTCGCTGGTGGTGGTGTTGAGGTGCGGGCTCGCCTCGATGACCAGGGTCCGTCCGGAGTCCTCGATGCGGTGGTCGAGGTTGCCGGAGACGACGCCGTGGATGGTTTCGTAGTACGCGTACGTGGGCTGACCGCTGAAGGTGAAGCCGTCTGGCGCGGTGAAGCGCTGGTCGATGACCCCCGGGTTGACCGGCTGGCCGGTGCCGGAGGTGAACTTCATGGTGAAGACGGTCCGTTGGCCGGGGGCGGCGGTGGGGATCGTGTCCTGGATGACGGTGAGGGCGGTCTCGTCACCGATCGGTGCGGGGACGACGATCGTCACGGGCAGGCGCTCGACGTTGTCCTTGAGGTTGATCTCGCCGCTGTACTGGATCTCCAGCGTGGAGTGGTAGATGCCCGGAGGCGTGTCGTCGGGGGCGCTGACGCGGAAGACGCCGTCCAGGGAGCCCTGGTTGGTCAGCAGCTGCTGACCGGTGAAGGTGCGGCTGAGCCGCCGGTCGTTGGTGCCCGGCCCGCCCACCAGGCCGTCGGCGAGGCTGAGCACCACGGTGACGAACCGCCCGTCGACCTGGTTGGGCCCGCGGTTCTTGACCCGGGCACCGAGGTCGAACTCCTGGCCGCGCTGGACCGCGTACGGAGAGACACTCTCGGCGTACAGATCGGCGGCGGGCGGCAGCGGCGGCGTCATGTCGGCAACGGCCGTCACTCCGCGGACCCGGTGGTTCTGGTAATCCCCGATGTACAGATTTCCCGCGGCGTCCAGTGCCACGCCGCACGGGCTGTAGAGCCGGGTGGAGACGGCCGGGCCGCCGTCGTCGACGTAGCCCGCGATCCCGTTGCCCGCGACGGTGGTGATGACGCCGTTGGTGGATACCCTGCGCACGCGGTTGTTGGCGCTGTCGGCGATGTACAGGTTGCCCGCGGCGTCCAGTGCCACGTCGTGTGGGTGGTGGAGGCCGGTGGCGGCGGCGGGTCCCCCGTCGGAGACGTAGCCGGCGGTGCCGTTGCCCGCGACGGTGGTGATGATGCCGTTGCGGGTCACCTTGCGGACCCGGTGGTTGAGGCAATCGGCGATGTACAGGTTCCCGTCGGGATCCACGGCCACCCCGGACGGGTTCTGAAGCCGGGTGGCGATGGCCGGTCCGCCGTCGGAGACATATCCCGCTTCTCCGTTGCCCGCGACGGTGGTGATGATGCCGGCGGGAGACACCTTGCGGACCCGATGGTTGGACCACTCGCTGAAGTACAGGTTTCCCTCACGGTCCACTGCGATGCCGTGGGGGTGGTTGAGCCGGGTGGCGATGGCCGGGCCGCCGTCGGAGACGTATCCCGCTTCTCCGTTGCCGGCGACCGTGGTGATGATCCCGGCGGGGGTCACCTTGCGGATCCGGTGGTTGACGCCGTCGGCGATGTAGACGTTGCCGGCGTCGTCGACAGCCACGTCGATGGGTTCGTTGAGCCTGGTCGCGACGGCGGGCCCACCGTCGGATACGTAACCCGCCTGGCCGGTGCCCGCGATGGTGGTGATGATCCCGTCGGGGGTCACCTTGCGGATCCGGTGGTTGTGGCGGTCGGCGATGTAGAGATTGCCCTGCTTGTCGACAGCGAGGCCCAGGGGGAGGTTAAGCCTGGTCAGTGGCGCGGGGCCGCCGTCGGAGAGATATCCGGCGGCGCCGGTGCCCGCGACCGTGGCAATGGCGCCGTTGGGCAGGCCGATGGGCTGTGGTCCGGTTCCGGTACTCGATTCGCCTGCCATCAGTGCTTCTCCCGTCTGCGGGCATGGCACATCGGACGCGGGCGTGCCGCGCCGATGAGGATGCGGTGGGTAATCCGGAGTACGGCACACGCTAGGCGCTACCTTCCGGGAACTTCACGCTAATTCCGGACGGTCCACCCAAGGCGCGAACGGCGTTCTTGCGCCGCAGAAGGAAGCGCCAACCGGACCCCTGGCCTCCCATACGGCATCAGTTCGTGGCCAAGGCGCAGCCCAAAACCGCCCAAAGGTCCAGACTGCTGCGGTGGGCGGCCGACGCATCCGCCCCGGCCGAGATGGCTGCCCGATGTGTCGGAATCTGCCAGGGAAAGCCGAGCGCCAACCAGTGTGTGCGCAGCCCGCTGACCGGAATGCGGCGCCGCCCGTGGGCCTCACTGCTGGTGCAGGCCGCGTCCGGCGAGCGTGAGGAAGGTTTCGCCGACGGCTTCCGAGAGGGTGGGGTGGGGGTGGATGTGACCGGCCACGTCGGAGGGCTCGGCGTCCCAGCCGACGATCAGCTGGCTCTCGGCGATCATCTCGGAGACGTTCGGGCCGACGAGATGGACCCCGAGCACCTGCCCGGCGCGCTCAGCGACCACCTTCACCACGCCGCCCTGGCCGTGCACCATTCCCTTGGCGACGGCCGTCAGCGGCATCGTGTTGACGACGACATCGTGACCGCGATTGCGGGCCTCGGCCTCGGTCAGGCCCACCGACGCGGTCTGCGGAGAGGAGTACGTGACCCGGGGCACCGCCGTGTAGTCGACGGGCGGGGAGGCCACCCCGGCCAGCGTCTCGGCCACCAACAGGCCTTCCGCGAATGAGGCGTGGGCCAGACCGAGTGAGGGCGGCGGCAGCAGATCGCCCACCACATGGATGCCAGGAACAGGGGTTTCGAGCCGGGACCAGTCGGCCGGGGCAAGGAAGCCCCGCTCGTCCGCGGCGAGCCCGGCCGCGGCCAGGTCGAGCCCGTCGGTGACCGGGGTGCGGCCCACCGCGACCAGGAGCCGCTCGGTCTCGACGGTGCGGACCTCGCCGCGGGAGGTGCGCACCGAGGCGCGCACGCCGTTGCCCAGCAACGCCGCGTCCAGGAAGCGGGCGCCGGTCTGTACATCGATGCCGCGCTTCTTGAGCCCCCGGGTCAAGTGGCGGCTGACGTCGGCGTCTTCGAGCGGCACCAGACGGTCGGCGGCTTCGACCAGGGTGACCTCGGCGCCCATCGACCGGTGCAACGAGGCGTACTCGACACCGATCGCGCCTCCTCCCAGGACCAGCACCGAGCGCGGAAGGCCGGGGGCGAACAGCGCGTCGTCACTGGTGACCACGTGTCTGCCGTCCGCTTCGAGACCGGGCAGCATACGAGGCCGCGAGCCGGTGGCGAGCACAATGCCGCGCCGCGCGGAAAAGTTCCCGTACCCCTCGATCCATACGGTCTTGGGGCCCGTCAACCGGGCGCTGCCGCACAGCACTTCGACGTCGGCATGCGACAGATGCCCCTCGACGCCCTTGTGGTTGCGGGAGACGATGTCGTCGCGGGTGGCCACCAGCGCCTGCCAGTCGATCGAATCCAGGCTCGCCTTGACGCCCCACCGTTCGCGGGCCTCGGCGATCCCGTCCACCAGCTCGGCGGCGTGCAGCATCGCCTTGCTGGGGATGCAGCCGCGGTGCAGGCACGTACCGCCGACCTTGTCGCGCTCGGCCAGAACGACCTTCAGGCCGAGGGCGGCGGCCGGTGCCGAGGGCGGCGAACTGCACATCGCCGCCGTGCACGCGGTGGCCGTCGGGGTGCTGCCCGAGGTCTTCGCCCGCTGGCGGCGCAGCCACCCCGGAGTGAAACTGCTGCTCCACGAGTATGCCGGCACCGAGGCGTTGGAGGAGTCGGTCGAACGTGGCGCCGCCGACCTCGCCGTCGGCCCGCCCCCGCCGCACTGGGAGGGTCCCGTCGTCCCCTTCGGTGAGGAGGAGATCGGGCTCGTCGTCGCCTTCGACGATCCGCTGGCGGGCCGCTCCTCGGTCCGGCTCGAAGAGCTCGCGGAGCACACCTGGGTGCGGTGCGCGATGGAGCCTGTTGTCGAAGGGCGCCCCTTCCTCGACCTGGTCTGCGGGCGGGCCGGCTTCACGCCCCGGACCGCCGTGCGCACCGAGCACACCTCGACGGCCGTACGGATGGCGGCCGCCGGGGTCGGCGTCGTGGCCGTACCGACCCATGCCGTACGCGGCGGAATCGGCGAGGACTGCGTGCTGCTCTCGGTCGACCCGGCGTGGCGGCGTCCCCTGACGGTGTTCTCGCGGGTCGAGCTGACCGGCGCCGCCGCTGCCTTCGCCGAGCTGCTGCGCAGGTCAGCGCCGTACGGCAGTGGTGGTCTTTCACCCGTACGGCCGAACGCCGATCGCGACAGCGCCGCGGAGGTGGTCCGCTGAGAGCAGCCACCGGGCCCGTCGAAGACCCGGCACCACCGCGCCCCGCCGGGCGCCGACCGGGGAGGCGCGCCATGACCACCGTCGAGCCGCCCGAGGCGGGACCGGCCGCCGCCCCCGCGCCGCAGGCGCATTCACTGCTCGGGACCGCCGCCCGCCGCGACCCGTACGCCTTCTACCGGACCCTGCGCGAGGAACACCCCCTGCTGTGGGACGACCGGCTCGGGGCCTGGCTGGTCAGCCGGTACGCCGATGTCGTCCCGGCGCTCGGCGACCCCGCCCTCGTCGGCCCCCGCCGAGGAACGTGCTGCGGGCCGGGGACGGTGCACTGCGCCCAGGAGTACTCCGCGCCCGAGAGCGCCTTCGCCCTGCTGCGGGAGGTGTGCGCACGCACCGCGTACGTGCTCGCCCGCCGCCTCGCGGGACGCCAGGAGGCCGACCTGGTCGAGGAGTTCTGCCGGTGGCTCCCGACCGGCACGATCGCCGCCGCGACCGGACTCTCGTACGGAGCCGTGATGGGCCGCCCCTGCGGCGGCCCGGACCGCAGCCGGGCGGCGGCTCCCTGCGCCACCGACGCGGGCCGGCGCCGGGGCGGCACCGGAGTCGCCCTGCTCGCCGCGCGCTGCGCCGACCAGGCCGCACTCACCGGCCAGGCCCTCGCCTCGCTGATGGCCAACCTCCTGGAGAACCCAGAGCAGTTGGAGCTGGTGAAGGCGGTTCCGGCGCTGATCGGGCAGGCCTGGGACGAATCGCTGCGGCGCAATCCGCCCGTCCATGTGGTGCTGCGCCGAGCCGTCCGCGACCTTGCGATATCCGGCGGCACTGTCCCGGCCGGGGCCGCCGTCGCCCTGCTGGTCGGGGCCGCGAGCCGGGACCCCGACCGGTTCGCCCACCCCGACACCTTCGACCTGCACCGCACCAACCCCGGCGGGCTCGCCTTCGGGCCCGCCGACTGCCCGGCCGCCCGGGTCGCCGAACTCCAGGCGGAATGCGCGGTCGACGCCCTGCTCACCGCCATGCCCGGGCTGCGCCCCGCCGACGCCTTCGAGGCGGTCGAGAGCGGACTGCTCACCCGGGCCCCCCGCCTCCTTCTCGTACGACCCTGCTGAGCAGCGCCACCGGGAGCCCGGAGAGGAGTTCGTCCAGGGGCACCGCGCCGGTGAACTCCCGCCCGGGGGTGAGGACATCGGCCCAGTGGCCGTCCGGGAGAGGCAGTTCCGTCCCCGCCCAGCCGCCCGCCTCCGCCAGCCGCAGCGAGAGCCGGGTCACCGCCGTGACCACCTCGCCCGAGCGGCAGAACGCCACGCAGTGACCGGCCCGGGGCCCGCGCGCGGCCAGCGCCGCACAGCTCCCCGACTCGCCGAAGACGTACGGGAGTTCACGACGCAGTCGCAGGGCCGCCATGGTCACCCGGAGCTGCTCGCCGGGGGCGGCCAGGGCGGCCCGGTCGAACCGGACGACGCGCCGGTTGTCCGGGTCCACGAGCGCCGTGTACTCCTCCTCCGTCCCCTGGTAGAGGTCGGGCACCCCCGGCATGGTCAGCTGCAGTAGCGCCGCCCCCAGACTGTTGGCCCGCACGGCCGCCCGGGTCTCCTCGGCGAACTCGCGTACCGCCGAAGCCGGTTCGCCGCCGGGACCCGACGCCACGAAAGCGGCCACCGCCTGCTCGTACGCCGGGTCCTGCTCCGTCCACGCGGTGCGCAGGCCGGCCTCGCGCACCGCTTTGAGCAGCGCCGCCGTGAGCCGCTCCGGCTCCGGCAGACCGCCGAGCCCGACCGACGTCTGCCAGGCCGTCCAGGCCAGCATCCGATCGGGCGCCCGCGCCCCCGCGACCCGGTCGAGCAGCGCCGCCCACCGCTGCGGGCACTCGGACAGCACCGCGATGCGGGCCCGCACCTGAGCGCTGCGCTTGGTGTCGTGCGTGGAAAGGACGGTCCCGGTGGCTGGCCAGTCGCGGGCGAGGCGGGCACAGAACGCGTGGAACTCGGCGGGTTCCACCGAAGGCCGCCCCGGATCCCCGCCCACCTCGTTGACCGAGAGCAGCGGGGCATGGCGGTAGAAGGCCGTGTCCTCGACGGACTTGGCGTGCAGCGCCGACGACGTCTGCGCGAAGCGCGCCCGGAACGCGGCCCGCCCCGGACCGTCGCCGAGCCGCCCGAGCGCCAGATCCCGTACCACATCCACCGCGGCCGCCTCCTCGGCGACCGCGAAGGCGGCCTTCGCCTCCAGGGCGGCCGAGCCGGGCAGCGCCGGCTCCGCCCCGGCCCGGTAGGGACGGTAGACCGGGATCCGGACCAGCAACTCCCGCAGGGCGAGCCGCAGCGCCCAGGGGGCATGGTCGCGCAGCCCGGGACCGCCCGCCGCACAGATCCGCTGGGCGAGGCGCACCAGGTGCCCGGTCTCGGCCGCCAGCTCATGGTCGAACACCCGGTACGCGGCCCGGCGCACCGTCGGCTGCCAGTCGCCCCCCAGATCCTCCTCCAGCCCGGTGAACTCCCGGTAGTGCGCGCTGAGTTGACGCACTCCCACCGGATCGACGAACAGGCCGTCGATGTGCCGCAGCGCGTCATAGCCGGTCGTCCCTGCGACCGGCCACCCCGCGGGCAGCCGCTCGTCGCCGGTGAGGATCTTCTCCACGACCGTCCAGCGGCCGCCCGTCGCTTCCTTCAGACGACGCAGATACGCCTCCGGGTCCGCGAGGCCGTCCGGATGGTCGACCCGCAGCCCGTCCACCACACCGTCCCGGACCAGTTCGAGGATCTTGGCGTGGGTCGCCGCGAAGACCTCTTCCTCCTCCACCCGGACGCCGATCAGCTCCGAAATGGTGAAGAAGCGGCGGTAGTTGAGTTCGGTCCTGGCCAGCCGCCACCAGCCGAGCCGGTACCACTGCGCATCGAGCAGCTCGGGCAGCGGCAGACCGGCCGTGCCCTCCCGCAGCGGCAAGCGCTCCTCGCCGTAGCGCAGTACGTCCCCCGCCACCCTCAGGCGGTCCAGCTCCGCGCCCAGCGGCCCGGCGAGCACCGGCAGCAGCAGCCGCCCGTCGCCCGCCGCCCAGTCGATGTCGAACCACCGGGCGTACGGCGAGGAGGGGCCCGCCCGCAGCACGTCCCGCAGCTGCCGGTTGTGGCGCGGGGACGCCGACATGTGGTTCGGCACGATGTCGAGGATCAGTTGGAGACCGAACTCCTTGGCCCGCGCGGCGAGTCCGCGCAGCCCGGGCTCACCGCCCAGCTCCTCGCGCACCGTCGAGTGATCGGTGACGTCGTACCCGTGCGTCGAGCCGGGCACGGCCGCCAGGACCGGCGACAGATGGAGGTGCGAGACGCCGAGCCCGGCCAGGTACGGCACCGCCTCGGCGGCGGCGGCGAACGGGAACGCGGGCTGGAGCTGGAGCCGGTACGTCGCGGTGGGCGGGGTCATGCGAACGTAGGTACCCCGTTGAGCGGCTTCTGTGCCTCAGGCCGGAGCGGATGCCCCGGTCGGGCGCGTTGGCTTCGCCTGGTGGCCGGATCCCGGCGGCCCGCCGAAGGGTGCCCGCCCGCACGGCACCGTACAGCCGGTGATCTCCTCCTCGGCCCGCTCGCTGTCCAGCCGACGAACGCCACTTCCCGTAGAGCGCTCAGGCGGGCCGGCGCAGCACGGTCAGGCTCCGGCCGATCAGCGGGAGCCGCTCGCCGGCCGCCGCCTTCGGGCCCTGGCCCGGCGGCACGCCCTCCGGCCGCGCGGTGTCCACCACCACCTGCCACTGCCGGCCGTGGTTGACCGGCACCACGAAGTCGATGGCCTCCGCG
Organism: Streptomyces sp. NPDC050485; assembly: GCF_044458185.1. Taxonomy (NCBI): domain Bacteria; kingdom Bacillati; phylum Actinomycetota; class Actinomycetes; order Kitasatosporales; family Streptomycetaceae; genus Streptomyces; species Streptomyces sp. NPDC050485. Next base: position 17,682 of record NZ_JBITHR010000008.1, read on the forward strand.
CTGGCGTTGAACATCAGCAGGAACGAGTCGTCGCCGATCCGCTCGCCGCGCGGGCCCGGCTCGGAGATCGCGTTGCCGTTGAGGAAGACCGACAGCGCCTTCGCGCTCGCCGACTGCCAGTCCCGGTCGGCCATTTCTTCACCCTCAGGGGTGAACCAGGCGATGTCCGACAGCTCGTCGTGGGTGCCCTGGACCGGACGGCCGTGGAAGAAGCGCCGGCGCCGGAAGACCGGATGGTCCCGGCGCAGCCACACCATGGCCCGGGTGAAGGCGAGCAGCGTGCCCTCCGGATCGTCGCCGGGGTCCGGCCAGTGCACCCAGGACAGCTCGTTGTCCTGGCAGTACGCGTTGTTGTTGCCGCCCTGGGAGCGGGCGAACTCGTCGCCGTGGCTGAGCATCGGCACGCCCTGCGACAGCATCAGGGTGGCGATGAAGTTCCGCATCTGGCGGGCGCGGAGCTCGCGCACCTCGGGGTCTTCGGTGGCGCCCTCCGTCCCGCAGTTCCAGGACCGGTTGTGGCTCTCGCCGTCCCGGTTGCCCTCGCCGTTGGCCTCGTTGTGCTTGTCGTTGTACGAGACGAGGTCGTTCAGGGTGAAGCCGTCGTGGCAGGTGTGGAAGTTGATGGAGGCGAGCGGTCGGCGCCCGTCGTCCTGGTACAGGTCGGAGGATCCGGTGAGCCGGCCGGCGAATTCGGCGAGCGTCCGGGGCTGGCCGCGCCACAAGTCCCGTACGGTGTCGCGGTACTTGCCGTTCCACTCTGTCCACAGCGGCGGGAAGTTGCCCACCTGGTAGCCGCCCTCGCCCACGTCCCAGGGCTCGGCGATCAGCTTCACCTGGCTGACCACCGGATCCTGCTGGACCAGGTCGAAGAAGGACGACAGCCGGTCCACGTCGTGGAACTGGCGGGCCAGCGTCGCCGCGAGGTCGAAGCGGAAGCCGTCCACATGCATCTCGGTCACCCAGTACCGCAGCGAATCCATGATCAGCTGGAGCACGTGCGGGGAGCGCATCAGGAGGCTGTTGCCGGTGCCGGTGGTGTCCTCGTAGTAACGGAGGTCGTCGGCGAGCCTGTAGTACTGCGTGTTGTCCAGGCCGCGGAAGGAGAGGGTCGGCCCGAGGTGGCTGCCCTCCGCCGTGTGGTTGTAGACGACGTCGAGGATCACCTCGATGCCCGCCTCGTGCAGCGCCCGCACGGCCTGTTTGAACTCCAGCACCTGCTGGCCGCGGTCGCCCCATGATGCGTAGGCGTTGTGCGGGGCGAAGAAGCCGATCGTGTTGTAGCCCCAGTAGTTCGACAATCCGGAGTCCGCGAGCCGGTGGTCGTGGACGAACTGGTGCACCGGCATCAACTCCAGTGCGGTGACGCCCAGTTGGGTGAGGTGCTCGATCACGGCCGGATGGGCGAGCGCCGCATAGGTCCCGCGCTGCTCCGGGGGAAGCTCCGGATGCAGCATCGTCAGACCCTTGACATGAGCCTCGTAGAACACCGTGTGGTGGTAGTCGGTGCGGGGCAGCCGGTCGTCGCCCCAGTCGAAGAAGGGATTGACCACCACCGAGGTCATGGTGTGCGGCGCCGAATCCAGGTCGTTGCGGCTGTCGGGGCGCCCGAAGTGGTAGCCGTAGACCGCCTCGTTCCACTCCACCTGGCCGCTCATGGCGCGCGCGTACGGGTCGAGCAGCAGCTTCGCCGAGTTGCAGCGATGCCCCTTCTGCGGCTCGTACGGTCCGTGCACCCTAAAGCCGTACCGCTGGCCCGGCAGGACGCCGGGCAGGTAGGCATGGCGTACGAAGGCGTCGGACTCGCGCAGCTCGACGGCCGTCTCCGAGCCGTCGTCGTGCAGCAGACACAACTCGATCCGACGGGCGGCCTCGGAGAAGACCGCGAAATTGGTCCCGGCGCCGTCGTACGTGGCGCCGAGTGGGTAAGCCTGTCCCGGCCACACCTGCATGGGCAAGACTCTTCCACTTCCGCTCGGGGTACTGAGGGGCTCTCGGTCCAGATCCTCCCCGAAAAGGCGACCGTCACCCAGGACGTGCGGGTGCGCCAACGGGTGACCCGGACCCGGCCGGAGCGGCCAAGGGCTATGAATCCGCTCACTCCGGCAGATAGTGCCCAGTGGAACAGCCCGTATCCTCAAGCCAGTTGGCAAACTCGACTCGCCATCCGGCTGCATCGCCTCCTGCTCCCGGAGTACCCTTCCTTGATCGTTGGAGGGCGTGCGGGGCGCGTGGGACTCGCAGGGGTTTGCCGGGGGGCGGAAGGCGGTGCGTGGGTGAGCTCGGGAGGTCTTGAGCTGCCCCCTGGTGACGCGGGTCATGAGGGGGAGGCCGGCGACATCCCGCCCGGAGCGGTCTCCCTCGCGCGTCCGATGGAGATCGGGGCGGAGCTGGACTGGGGCGCGGACGCCTGGAGCGAGGTGCGTACCCGCGCGCAGCGGGCCGGGCGCGCCTACATCTGGCTGAACCTGGTGGAGCAGCGGCTGCGTGCCGTGGTGGCCGCCGTGCTCCGCCCGATCTACGAGCCGGTCCACGGTGACGACTGGGTGGTCGCCGCGGCCGGGCCGGCCGGTCAGGAGTGGGTGCAGCGGGCCGTCGCGGTGCGCGAGGTCTCGCGCCGCAAGGGCTATCTGCTCGACCCCGCCGATGACAATGTGCTCAGCTTCCTCACCCTCCCGCAGCTGCGCGAGCTGATGGTGCAGCACTGGCCCTGCTTCGAGCCGTACGTCGACGACCGGCGCGACGTCGAACTCGCCCTGGACGAGCTGGAGGTGGCGCGCAACGTCGTCTCCCGCAATCGGGCGCTGAACGAGGCGGTGCTCGCCCAGGCTGAGCGGGCCTCGGCGCGGCTCCTGGACGTCCTCGGGGGCGCCAGCGGCGCCCCGGCCGCGCACCGGCTGCCCATCGACGCGGTGGAGGACCTGGTCGGCGACCGGTACGCCGATGTCGTCTCCGTCCACTCCGACCGGGTGCGGCTCCAGCGCCAGCTGCCCGCCGAAGACCTCTTCGGCGGCGCCCGCCGCCTCGACGCGATAGGCATCGGCCTCAACCTCCTGGTGCAGAACTACTCGGGGCGGCGCCTGGTGCGGCTCGCTGAATCCGGCTGCCGGATCCGGCTGCTCTTCCTCAATCCGGCGAGCAGCGCTGTCAAACGCCGCGAACGGGAACTCGGCCTGAAAAAGGGCGAGTTGAGCCGCTCGGTGGAGATGAACATCCTGCACATGCGCCGGGTTCGGGCCCGGCTGCACGATCCTGGGGCCTTCGAGATCCAGGTCTTCGACGAGACCCCGCGCTTCACCGCCTACCTGGTGGACGGCGACGGCGCGGACGGAGTCGCGGTCGTCCAGTCGTATCTGCGCCGGGCCAGGGGCATGGAGGCGCCGGTGCTCGTGCTGCGCGGGGGCGGCCGGCGGGACGTGGTGCGGCCCGGCCAGGATGTGGAGCACGGGCTGTTCGAGACCTATCGCGAGGAATTCGAGTCGGTCTGGGTGGATTCGCGCCCAGTGTCCTGATGTGGGCGGGTTTTCCTGCGGTGAATTCCCGCCGCCCGGCCGATTGTCAGTGGCGCGTGCGAGGGTGGTCGTCAACTGGGGGAAAGCACCACGAAGGAGGGGCAGCAGCATGAGCTGGCACCTGGAGCCGCTGGTCGGCTTCGACCTGGAGACGACCGGCACCGAGCCGCTCGAAGCGCGCATCGTGTCGGCCGCGATCGTCACCGTGCGGGGCGCCGATGTGGTGGGGCGGCGCGACTGGCTGGCGGATCCGGGCATACGGATCCCGGCCCAGGCCTCCGCGGTCCACGGCATCAGCACGGAACGGGCGGCGGCGGAAGGCCGGCCCGCGCCCGCGGTGGCCGACGAGATCGCCGATTGCCTCACCGGTCACTGGCGCCGGGGCGTGCCCGTGGTCGCCTACAACGCGGCCTTCGACCTGACGCTGCTCGCCGCCGAACTGCAGCGGTACGAACTGCCTTCGCTCAGCGACCGGTTGGACGGCGCGGCACCGGGGCCGGTCATCGATCCGTACACGATCGACCGCTCCGTCGACCGCTACCGCAGCGGCAAGCGCACTCTCGAAGCGGTGTGCGCCGAGTACGGAGTGGTTCTGGAGGCGGCGCACGACGCGGGGGCCGACGCGCTGGCCGCGGCCCGGGTGGCGGTGGCGATAGCCGAGCGCCACCCGCGGGTGGCGCGCCTCGGCCCGGCGGAGCTGCACGACCGCCAGATCCAGTGGTATGCCGAGTGGGCGGCCGACTTCCAGCAGTTCCTGCGGAAGAAGGGCACCGCCGACGCCGTGATCGACGGCTCCTGGCCGCTGCGCGAACTGGCCCCGGCGCGCGGCTGAGGACCGGCCTGCGGTTGAGGGCCGGCTCGCAGTTGAACCGGCCTGCGGCTGAGGAGTGGACTTCGGCTGAGGGCCGGCCTTCGGTTGAGGCCTGTCCGATGGAGGGCATGGGTCCGTCTGCCCGAGGGCAGGCCCGTCCGCCCCGGGGGTCAGAAGGGGTACCAGCGCACCTCGGGGTCGCCGTCCCGCAGGGAGGCCACGCGGCGGCGGAACTCTTCGAGCGCCTTCGGATTGGTCGGGGCGTGCTGGGCGACCCAGGCACAGCTGGCCGTCTCGCGGGCGCCGCGCAGCACCGCGCAGCCGTCCCAGGCGCGGACGTCCCAGCCGTAGGCGGTGACGAACGCGTCGTACTGCTCGGCGGGCAGGCCGTACCGGTCGCGGGACAGGGCCATGACGACCAGGTCGTGTTCACGGAAGTCGAAGGAGAAGGTCTCCAGATCGACCAGGACTGGCCCTTCGGGGCCGATGTACACATTGCGGGGGAGGGCGTCGCCATGGGTGGGACCCGGCGGCAGATGAGGAGTCAGTGCCGCGGCCGCGGCTGCGAAGCCGTCGCGGCGGGCGCGCAGATATGCGGCATCGGCCGGGTCGATCGCCGCACCGGCCAGCTGTAGCCAGCGCTCGACGCCGGAGAGGAGTTCACGGCGGGGCAGCTCGAAGCCGGGCGCCGGCAGGGCGTGGACGCGGCGCAGCAACTCGGCGAGGTCGGCCGGTCCGGCCGGGCGCACGGCGGCGGGCAGCCGGTGCCACACCGTCACCGGGTGCCCGTCCACCAGCCTCGGCTCCGGTTCGGCGGCCCGCACCGCGGGCACCCCGGCCTCGGCGAGCCAGGTCGCGACGGCCACTTCGCGCTCGGCGCGCTCCAGCAGCTCCGGGTGGTGCGTGGCATCGCGGCCGACCTTGACGACCAGGCCGTCGGCCGGGGTGGGTCCGGCGCCGGGCAGCGCGAAAACCGCGTTCTCGCCCAGGGCCAGCAGCTCGGCGTCCGCGAGCCCGGTCGGTCGGCCGGGGCCGGCCAGTGCTGTCGCGGCCAGCAGTGCGCGGGCCCGTGCCTCGTCCATCGTTGTCTCCCGGTGATCGCTGCCTACCGGCCAAGTCTCGCATTCAGGACGGTTTCTGATCGCTGCAGACTCCGCCGCGCGTCGTCTCCCCGCGTCTTCCCGAGTCTCCCCGCGCGACGAGAGCCGGGTCTCCCCAGCGACGGGAATCCGGTGCGCGCCCGCCACCAGCGCTGCGGCCGCGCACGGCGCACTGAAGCCCCTTACGCATAAAGGGAGTTGGGGCGGAAGGGATGCTCGGCGGGTTCACACAGAGTGTTCACCAGCCCTCCACGGAGCCCGAGTTGCCCCCTGACGGCCGGTTTCTTATTACGAAACCTTGTTGGCTAAGTCACAGCTGTATGAAGGCCTTGATCTGCGCGCGTCAATCGGCAAGGGTTTCGAACCAGCCCCGGAAAGTTTCCTTCCGGTAGGCCAACCCCCCACATATAGTGACGAGGAGACCCCTCTTCATGGCAACTCACAAGCGTGCGAGCCGGATCAAGCTCACCGCAGCCATAACCGCCGTCGTCGCGGCGGCCGGAGTGACCGTACTGAACTCCCCGTTCGCCGGAGCGGCCCCCGCCGAAGGGCCGGTCTACGGACTGAACGCCCAGGGCGCGGTCGACGGAAGCTACATCGTCCTGCTCGACAAGTCGGCCTCCGCCGACGCCAAGCGCAAGCTCGCCGAGGAGTACGGCGGCAAGCTCCAGCGCGACTACTCCTCCACCCTCAACGGCTTCTCCGCGAGCGGGCTTTCACAGACCCAGGCCAAGCGCCTCGCCGCCGACCCGGCCGTCGGCAAGGTCGTACAGAACAAGAAGTTCCACATCAGCGCGACCCAGTCGAACCCGCCGTCCTGGGGCCTCGACCGGATCGACCAGACCGAGACCGCGGGCGACGGCAAGTACACCTACCCGGACAGCGCCGGGGAAGGCGTCACCGCGTATGTGATCGACACCGGTGTCCGCATCTCCCACCAGGACTTCGGCGGTCGCGCCTCCTACGGCTTCAACGCGGTCGACAACAACGACAAGGCCGACGACGGCAACGGCCACGGCACGCATGTCGCGGGCACCATCGCCGGCACCGCCCACGGCGTGGCCAAGAAGGCCAAGATCGTCGCCGTGCGGGTCCTCGACAACAACGGCTCGGGCAGCACCGAGCAGGTCGTCGCCGGCATCGACTGGGTCACCAAGAACCACCAGGGCCCCTCCGTCGCCAACATGAGCCTCGGCGGCACCGCCGACCCGGCGCTGGACGAGGCCGTCCAGAAGGCGATCGCCTCCGGCGTCACCTTCGGCGTGGCGGCCGGCAACGAGTCCGCCGACGCGGGCAACAGCTCGCCGGCCCGCGTCAAGGAGGCCATCACGGTGGCCTCCTCCACCAAGGACGACCAGCAGTCCAGCTTCTCCAACTTCGGTTCGGTGGTGGACCTGTACGCTCCCGGCTCGGACATCACCTCCGACTGGAACACCAGCGACACCGCCACCAACACCATTTCCGGTACGTCCATGGCGACCCCGCACGTCGTCGGCGCCGCGGCCATCTATCTGGCCGGGCACAAGGACGCCACCCCGGCGCAGGTGTCGGACGCCCTCACCAAGGGAGCCACGCCCGACAAGATCTCCAACGCGAGCCCGGGCACCCCGAACAAGCTGCTGAAGATCGTCGAGTAGGCATCCGTCGGCAGCGCTGAACGGCGGCCCCCGTGCCCGTCCCCCACGGGGCGCGGGGGCCGTCCTAGGGTGTGCGCATGACGACGACGTACGCCGCTCTGCTGCGCGGCATCAATGTGGGCGGGAACAAAAAAGTTCCCATGCCCGAGCTGCGGAAAGTCCTGGGCGAGCTGGGCCACGGCGCGGTGAAGACGTACCTCAACAGCGGCAACGCCGTCTTCAGCAGCACATCCGACGACCCGGACGCGCTGGCCGCGGAGTTGGAAGCCGCCATCGAGGAGCACTTCGGCTTCCGGGTCGCCTGCATGGTGCGCAGCGGCCCCTATCTGCGGGCGGTCATCGACGCCTGCCCCTTCCCGGCCGACGAGCTGGAGGGCAGACAACTGCACGCCACCTTCTTCTCGGGGCCGCCGGTCACCGCCGAGCGCTTCGCCTCGATCGACCCGGCCGACTACCTCCCCGAGGAGTTCCGGCTCGGGGACCAGGTGCTCTATCTGTACACACCCGAGGGTCTCGGCACGTCGAAGCTCGGCCCCGCCCTGTTCCGGCCCACCCTGCTCAAGGGGGTCGAGGCGACCTCCCGCAACTGGAACACGGTCAAGGCGCTGGCGCAGCTGACGGACGCGGCCGGTACCTGAGGCCGACCGGCCCGCCGTGGAGGCGGCCATCGAGGGCGAGCCGCGCCTCCTCGACCCCAAAGTCCGCTCGTCCGCCGAACTGTTGGGCTCCTTGCTGCACCCCGAGTACGTCGAGTTCGGCATTCACGGCGGAGCCGGCCGGCGAGCTTGCTCAGGACGGCTGAAGAGCCTCCAGCTCGCTCAACTCGCCCGCCGACAGCCGGATCCGGGCCGCGTCGAGGTTCTCGTCCAGATGCGCGGGCGATGCGGTTCCGGGTGTCGGGCACAGGGCGGGGGAGCGGTGCAGCAGCCAGGCCAGGGAGATCTGTCCCCGGCTCGCACCGTGCCGCTCGGCGATCTGGGCGAGGGCGGCGGCCGCATCGCCCGTGAGGGCACCGTTGGCCAGCGGGAACCAGGGCAGAAACGCCAGGCCGCGCCCCTCACACAGCTTCAGCACCGCCTCCGATCCCCGGTCCAGGAGGTTGAAGCGGTTCTGCACCGAGGCGATGCAGGTCAGCGAGAGCGCCTGCGCCAGCTGGTCCGCGGAGACGGTGTCCAGACCGATGTGCCGGATCTTGCCCGCCCGCCTCAACTCATCGAGGGCGCCGAGCTGTTCGGCCATCGGCACCTCCGGGTCGAGCCGGTGCAACTGATACAGGTCGATGGTCTCCACCCGGAGCCGGCGCAGGCTCGCCTCGCACATCGCCCGCAACTGCTCGGGCCGTCCCGCGATGTGCCAGGCGCTGTCGCTGGTCCGCACGACACCGCCCTTGGTCGCGACGACCAGATCGGCGGGGTAGGGGTGGAGGGCCTCCGCGATGAGTTCCTCGGCCAGCTCCGGGCCGTAGTTGTCGGCGGTGTCGATCAGCGTGACACCCCGCTCGACCGCCCGCCGCAGCACGGCCACCGCGTCCGCCCGGTCGCCGCGCGGACCCCAGTAGCCGGGGCCGGTGAGCTGCGCGGTGCCGAAGCCCAGTCGCCGCACGGGCCGTTCCGCGCCGAGCGAAAAAGTCTGAGAGATCATGCCGGGACCGTATCCAACCGCCGCGCGTCGTCCGACGCCCGGCCGAGGCTGTCGTGCGCGAGCACGGCCGGACCCTGAAGTGGCCCAGCATGCATAGCATCAAGTGGCCTACAGGGGAGGGCCATTTGCCGGATACGGTCTGCGTATGACGAACACAACCACTGGGCCCGCGCAGCGCACCACCGTCGACTTCTACTTCGACCCCGCCTGCCCCTTCGCCTGGATCACCTCCCGCTGGATGCTGGAGGTCGAGCGGCACCGCGACATCGACCTCCGGTTCCGGGCGATGAGCCTCTACCTCCACAACGTCGGCAATGAACTGCCCGACTGGTACCGGGAGTTGGTCGACAAGTCGATCGGGCCCGTCCGGGTCGCCGTCGCGGCGGCCGAGGCGCACGGTGACGCCGTGCTGCGCGAGCTGTACACCGCGCTGGGCACACGCATCCACGAGGACAAGAACCAGGACTTCGACGAGGTGATCGCCCAGTCCCTCGCGGAGCTCGGGCTCCCCGCCTCGCTCGCCGCCGCCGCGCACGACACCGCGTACGACGACGCCGTGCGCCGCAGCCATGACGCGGGCAAGGACCCGGCCGCGGACGGCTACGTCGGCACGCCGACCATGCACTTCGACGGCACCGTCTACTTCGGTCCGGTGCTCTCCGCCATCCCGCGCGGCGAGGAGGCCGCCCGGCTCTTCGACAGCGTGCGCACCATCGCCGGGTACCCCGACTTCTTCGAGCTCAAGCGGACCCGGACGGGCTCCCTCCGCTTCGACTGAGGGCCCTCGACGGTGGCCGCTGTCGCGTTTTTTCAATACCGGGGGAGGGGCGCCGCGGGATGCTGGTCCCATGAAGAACGAACACCGTGCCATGACCGAATGTGCAGCAGAGGCCGCCCGCATCGCGCGCGGCGTCACTCCCGGACAGCTCACCGGACCCACTCCGTGCTCGGACTGGGACGTGCGGGGCCTGGTCAACCACTGGGTGCTCTACACCTCCCACGGCCTGGAGCACCGCGCCCTGCGCAAGCCGCTCCCGGACGAGCTGACCGCGCGCGACTTCACCGCCGACCCCGACTGGGCGCGGCAGTACGCCGCCCAGCTCGACCGGGCCGTGGCCGCCTGGGCCGACCCGGCCACGTGGGAGGGCGAGATCGATCTGGGCGGGTCCGCGATGGCCGCCGCGGAGATCGCTTCGATGCTCGTCGAGGAACTGGTGATGCACAGCTGGGACGTGGCGCGTGCCACCGGGCAGGAGCTGCGGATCTCGGAGGAGTCCGCCGCCTTCGTGCTGCGGGTGGTCGAGGGGAACGCGGAAATCTACCGCCAGTACCAGGGCTTCGCCGACGCCGTCGAACTGCCGGCCGGTGCCACCACGGTGGAGCGGGCCCTGGCCGTCTCGGGCCGCGACCCGCACTGGACCGCGTGACGCTTACATGACCTTCAACCCGGGTTATGTGGACGGCGGTTCACCGCTGACCGGGTACACCGCGCACGCGCCCCGACGGACCCCCACCCCGCCCCTTCCCTAAACCCCCCGGGGGCGGGGGTGGGAAGAGGGTTTTCCCGGGGCGCCGCCCCGGGACCCCAGCGGGGGCTTCGCCCCCTGCACCCCCTTCTGGGCTCTCCCGGATCCCCTGCACCCCCTTCTGGGCTCCGTCCCGGACCCCCCAGGGCCACCGGGGCGCGGCCTGCATTCAGGCAGTGAGTGCGGGGGCCCGGGAGGCCCGCACCCTGGCCTCTTCGTACCGGAGGAGGAGCAGGCGGGCCAACTCCGGTGCGGAGCCCAGTACTTCGGCCAGAACGTCGGCGTCCGCCGCACCCCGGGCGATCCGGTCGGGCAGGAAGCCGGGCGCGATGACGTACGGGGCGACGGCGACCCGCCGAACGCCCAGGGCCCGAAGCTCCCGTACCGCATCCTCGGTACGAGGCAGGGCCGCGGAGGCGAACGCAGGTCGCACGGCGCACCAACCGGTGTGCCGCAGCTCCCGCGCGATTTCAGCGATCACTGCGATCGCCTCCGGGTCTGTGGAGCCCGCCGAGGCCAGTACGACCCCGGTCGAGCGCTTGTCGGCGGGCCCGAGGCCCGCCTCGTACAGCCGCCGCTCCAAGGTGTCGAGGAGCAGCGGGGACGGGCCGAGGACGTCGGCGAGTCTGATGTTCAGCAGCGCCGGGGCCTGGCTCAGTACGGCCGGGATGTCGGCCTTCGCGTGGAAGGCGCGGGTCAGGAGGAGGGGAAGCACCACCACGTCCCGTACGCCTTCCAGGGCGAGGCGGTCCAGGACCTGCGGGACGGACGGCGCGTTGAAGTCCAGGAAGCCCGTCTCCACGCGCAGCCCGGGCCTCATCGACCGCACCCGGCGCACCAGGGCGTGGACGGTCGCCGCGTGCCGCGCATCGCGGCTGCCGTGGGCTATGACGAGCAGGACCGGGCGGTGCACGGCGGCTCAGCCCCTCACGAGCAGCCCGCGGCCGCGCAGCACACGGCGCTCCAGCGGGCTGAAGATCAGCAGGTCGATGGCGATGCCCACGACCAGGATCAGGATGATCGCGAGGAAGATGCCGGGCATGTCGGAGTTGTTGCGGCCGTTCTCCAGCAACTGGCCCAGTCCCAGGCCCAGATCGGGCGAGGAGGCGATGATCTCGGCGGCCATCAGCGAGCGCCAGGAGAACGCCCAGCCCTGCTTCAGGCCCGCCAGATAGCCAGGCAGCGCGGCCGGCATCAGGATGTGCCAGGCGCCCCGCACCCCGGTCGCGCCCAGTGTGCGGCCCGCCCGCAGATACAGCGGCGGCACCTGGTCGACGCCGGAGACCAGGCCGTTGGCGATCGAGGGGACCGCGCCGAGCAGGATCACCGCGTACATCATCGAGTCGTTCAGGCCGAGCCACAGCACGGCCGGGGGGACCCAGGCCACCGACGGCAGCGACTGGAGGCCGGACAGGATCGGGCCGATCGCGGCCCGCACGAACCTGACCCGGGCGACGAGCAGGCCGAGCGGCGTGCCGATGGCCAGGGCCAGCAGGAAGCCGAGCAGACCGCGCGACACGCTGGTCCACACGATGTCGAACAGGGTGCCCTGGAGCCACATGTCGGTCAGGCTCGACCACACCGCGGACGGCGCGGGCAGCTTGTACGAGTCGGTGACCTTCGCCGAGACCAGGACCTGCCAGACCACCAGGACGAGGGCGACCGCGGTCAGCGGCGGCAGGACCTTCTTGACCAGCACCTCGCGCACCGGAGTGCGGTGGGACTGGACGGTTTCGAGCGCGTCGAGGCCCGCTTCGAGGCTGCCCAGATCGTGGGGTTCCTTGACCGGAGTCGTCTCAGTGCTGGCCATGTCGGCGGATCTCCCCACGCAGTTGTTCAGTGATCTCGACGGAGAGCTCCGCCACGTCGGCGTCCTCGATGCGACGCGGGTGCTCGATGTCCACGGTCCACTCGTGCGCCACCCGGCCGGGCCGCGAGGAGAGCAGCACCACGCGCTGGGCGAGCCGGACCGCCTCGCGCACGTTGTGCGTCACGAACAGCACTGACAGCTTCGTCTCGCGCCAGATGCGGGTCAGCTCATCGTGCAGCACGTCGCGGGTGATCGCGTCGAGCGCCGCGAACGGCTCGTCCATCAGCAGGAGCTGGGAGTCCTGGGCGATGGCCCGCGCCATCGCGACCCGCTGGCGCATGCCGCCGGACAGCTCGTGCACCCGCTTGCCGTACGCGCCGTGCAGGCGGACCAGTTCGAGGAGCTCCTCGGCCCGGCTGCGCCGCTCGGTCTTGGGGACGCCGCGCAGCCGCAGGGCGAGTTCGATGTTCTTGCCCGCGGTCAGCCACGGGAACAGGGCGTGCTCCTGGAACATCAGGGCGGGCCGCCCGCCGGGCGTCTCGATGGTGCCCGCGGTCGGCGCGTCCAGGCCCGCCACCAGGTTCAGGAGCGTCGACTTTCCGCAGCCGGAGGCGCCCAGGAGGGTGACGAACTCGCCCGGCGCGACATCGAGCGTGATGTCGTCCAGGACGAGCTGCGGTCCGCCGCGACCGCCGAAGGACTTCGAGACATGCCCGATCCGGGCGGCGTACTCGTGCTCGGCCGCCGTGCGGTCCGCGGCCTTGGCGAGGGCAGTGGCCATGGTCGTCACCTCCTGGGAATCCTGCTGAACCGGCTTGGGACGGGGGCTAGTTGACGCCGAGACCGGCGTCGCCGACCTCGGGCCGGCCCAGGGACTTGAGGACCTTGTTGAGCGGGTCCAGGTCGTAGATGCCCGACAGGTCGGGCTTCTTCAGGAGTCCGGCCTTCACCGCGTGGTCGGCCTGCGCCTGGAGGGAGGCGGCCAGCGGGTCGTCCAGGGTCTGGATGGACTTCCAGGCCGGGTCGATGATGTTCGCCGGCAGTTCCTTGCCGGAGAGCGTCTTGAGCGCGGCGTTGGCCGAGGCCTTCGCCTGGTCGGGGTGGGTCGCGATCCACTCGTTGGTCTTCACCGAGCCGCGCAGGACCGCCTCCACGACATCGGGGTGTGCCTTGAGGAACTTCTGCGACACGATGATGTTGGTGATCACGAACTGGTGGTCCGGCCACAGGTCGGACTCGTCCAGGAGCACCTTGCCGCCCTCGGAGACCAGCTTGGACGCGGTCGGCTCGGGCACCCAGGCGCCGTCGACAGACCCGGACTTGAAGGCGTCCGGGGTGATCTTGTTGTCGGTGCGGACCACGTTGACGTCGCCCTTGCCGCTCTGCGCGTCCACCTTCCAGCCCTTGTCCGAGAGCCAGTTGAGGAACGCCACGTCCTGGGTGTTGCCGAGCTGCGGGGTCGCGATGTTCTTGCCCTTGAGCTCGTCCACGGACTTGATCTTCTCCGGGTCGACCACCAGCTTCACCCCGCCGGACGCGGAGCCGCCGATGATGCGCAGGCTCTGGCCCTTGGACTTGGTGTAGCCGTTGATCGCCGGCGAGGGGCCGATCCAGCCGATGTCGATCGAGCCCGCGTTGAGGGCCTCGATCTCGGAGGGTCCCGCGTTGAAGGTGGCCGTCTTGACGGCGGTGCCGCCCAGCTCCTTCTGGAACAGGCCCTCCTGCACCCCGATCAGCGCGGTGGCGTGGGTCAGATTGGGGAAGTAGCCGATCTTCACGGTGTCGGCGGAGAGCTTCTTCGCGCCGTCCGCGGCGGGCGCGGCCTTCCCGGCGTCGGCCTTGCTCGCCTGGGAGCCGTAACCGCAGGCGGCGAGCGCCCCGAACAGGAGGGGGAGGGCGGTGGCGGCGACGAGGCTGCGCCTCAAACTGGAGCTGGCAGGCACGGGAGGGTGTCCTCTCGGAGGCCCGGTGCTTACGTCCGGTGGAGTATCAACTCTAGGACGCGGCCGGGAAGTCGGCGGGTCTTCGGCGTGGGGGAGGGTGGTGCACTCTGGCGCGCGAGCGGTGCGCGTACGTCATCGCGCACATCGGGCGACTCCGCCCTGGCCGCTGCCGAGGGCGCCGCTGCCGACGCGGCCGCCCTCTTTCGCGAAGGTCGAGTAGACGTCCTGGTTCATCAGAAGTCCCAGCCCTCTTCGTCGGCGACGGTGTTGAGGACCTTGTGGGTGGCGAAGGACTCGCCCGCCATGCCCGCCGCGAGGGTGGTGCCGTCGGCCGGGTCGATCAGCAGGAAGGACCCGGTGCGGCGGGAGTCGGCGTACGAGTCGAGCGCGAGCGGCTCGGCGGTGCGCACCTTCACCCGGCCGATGTCGTTGGCGACCAGCTGCCCCGGCTCCGGGTGCTGGGAGAGGTCGTCCAGGGTCAGCCGCGACGGGATCTCCTTGACGATCGCCTTGACCGTGCGGGTGGTGTGCTTGAGCAGCACCCGCTGACCCACCGTCAGGGGCTGGTCGGCCACATGGCAGACGGTCGCCTCGACGTCCTGGGTGGTGGCCGGCGCGTCCCCGCTCGGCACGATCAGGTCGCCACGCGAGATGTCGATGTCGTCCTCCAGGAGGAGGGTGACGGACTGGGGCGTCCAGGCGATGTCGACGGACTCGCCGAGCAGGTCGATCCCCGAGACCTTGCTGGTACGCCCCGAGGGGAGCACGGTCACGGGCTCGCCGACGCGGAACGTACCGGCCGCGATCTGACCGGCGTAGCCGCGGTAGTCGGGGTGTTCGGGGGTCTGCGGGCGGATCACGTACTGCACGGGCAGCCGGGCGTGGCAGCCGGTGAGGTCGTGGCTGACCGGGACCGTCTCCAGGTGCTCAAGGACGGTGGGTCCGCCGTACCAGTCCATGTTGGCGCTGGGCTCCACGACGTTGTCACCGGCGAGCGCGGAGATCGGGATCGCAGTGATCTCCGGTACGCCCAACTCGCTGGCGTACGCGGTGAATTCCTCGGCGATCGCCGCGAAGGCCTGCTCCTCGTACGCCACCAGGTCCATCTTGTTGACGGCGAGGACCACGTGCGGAACGCGCAGCAGGGCGGCGACCGCGGCGTGCCGGCGGGTCTGCTCGATGACGCCGTTGCGGGCGTCGACCAGGACCACGGCGAGGTCGGCGGTGGAGGCGCCGGTCACCATGTTGCGGGTGTACTGCACGTGCCCGGGGGTGTCGGCCAGGATGAACCGGCGCCGCGGGGTCGCGAAGTAGCGGTAGGCGACGTCGATGGTGATGCCCTGCTCGCGCTCGGCCCGCAGGCCGTCGGTCAGCAGCGCGAGGTCGGGCGCCTCCTGACCGCGCTTGAGCGATGCGGCCTCGACGGCCTCCAGCTGGTCGGTGAGGACCGACTTGGAGTCGTGCAGGAGCCGGCCCACCAGGGTGGACTTGCCGTCGTCGACGGACCCGGCGGTCGCGAAGCGAAGGAGCGTGGTCGCCGACAGATCGGCCAACTGCGCAGCGTTCTCGGCGGTTGTGCTCATGTTAGAAGTACCCCTCGCGCTTGCGGTCTTCCATCGCGGCCTCGGACATCTTGTCGTCGGCGCGGGTGGCGCCCCGCTCGGTCAGCCGGGACGCGGCGATCTCGGTGATGACGGCGTCCAGCGTCGTCGCGTCGGAGTCGACGGCGCCGGTGCAGGACATGTCGCCGACGGTGCGGTAGCGCACCAGGCGGGTCTCGACCGTCTCCTCGGCCTTCGGGCCGCCCCACTCGCCCGCGGTCAGCC
Source organism: Streptomyces sp. NPDC050485 (assembly GCF_044458185.1). Lineage (NCBI taxonomy): Bacteria > Bacillati > Actinomycetota > Actinomycetes > Kitasatosporales > Streptomycetaceae > Streptomyces > Streptomyces sp. NPDC050485. Next base: position 33,485 of record NZ_JBITHR010000008.1, read on the forward strand.
ACATCCCGGACCGCTTGAACACCTCGCGCTCGTGGGCGAAGTAGATCTGCGGCAGGTCGATGTCCTCGCGGGCGATGTACTGCCACACGTCCAGCTCGGTCCAGTTGGACAGCGGGAACACGCGGACGTGCTCGCCGGGCGCGTGCCGGCCGTTGTACAGCTGCCACAGCTCGGGGCGCTGGCGGCGCGGGTCCCACTGCGAGAACTCGTCCCGCAGCGAGAACACCCGCTCCTTGGCGCGGGCCTTCTCCTCGTCGCGCCGGCCGCCGCCGAACACCGCGTCGAAACGGTGCTGCTGGATCGCCTCGGTCAGCGGCACCGTCTGGAGCGGGTTGCGGGTCCCGTCCGGGCGCTCGCGCAGCTTCCCGGCGTCGATGTACTCCTGCACCGAGGCGACGTGCAGTCGCAGCCCGTGCTCGGCCACCACGCGGTCGCGGTAGGCGAGGACCTCGGGGAAGTTGTGCCCGGTGTCGACGTGCAGCAGCGAGAAGGGGACGGCGGCCGGGGCGAAGGCCTTCAGAGCCAGGTGCAGCATGACGATGGAGTCCTTGCCGCCGGAGAACAGGATCACCGGCCGCTCGAACTCGCCCGCCACCTCGCGGAAGATGTGCACCGCCTCGGACTCCAGAGCGTCCAGGTGGCTGAGCGCGTAAGGGGTGTCGGTGCCCTCGCCCACGGTTGCCGCCGTCGTCATGCCAGGCCCCTCTCGGTGAGCAGCGCGCGCAGCGCGGCCGCGGACTCCTGAACGGTCTGCTGGTGCGACTCGATCCGCAGATCCGGCGCCTCGGGCGCCTCGTACGGGTCGTCGACCCCGGTCAGACCGCTGATCTCGCCCGCCGCCTGCTTGGCGTACAGACCCTTCACATCGCGTACCGAGCAGACCTCCACCGGCGTCGCGACGTGCACCTCCAGATAGGCGGTGCCCTCGGCCTGGTGGCGCTTGCGGACGGCCTCGCGGCTGTCGGCGTACGGGGCGATCACCGGGACCAGCGCCTTCACACCGTTGGCCGCGAGCAGTCCGGCGACGAAGCCGATCCGCTGGACGTTGGTGTGCCGGTCCTCGCGGCTGAAGCCGAGGCCCGCCGAGAGGAACTCGCGGATCTCGTCGCCGTCGAGCACCTCCACCCGGTGCCCGTCCGCGCGCAGCCGGCCCGCGAGTTCGTACGCGATGGTGGTCTTGCCGGCGCTCGGCAGACCGGTCAGCCAGATGGTGGCTCCCGCCTCCGTCACGCTCATCGAAGTCTCCTGGTTGTTCTGACGGGTCGTCATCCGTGCAGTCCACACTCGGTCTTGTTGCGTCCGGCCCAGCGTCCGGCCCGCGCGTCCTCGCCCTCGGCGACCCGGCGGGTGCAGGGGGCGCAGCCGATCGAGGGGTAGCCGTCCATGAGGAGCAGGTTGGTGATCACGCCGTGCTCGGCGATGTAGGCGTCGACGTCGTCCTGCGTCCAGCGGGCGATCGGCGACACCTTGACCTTCTGCCGCTTCTCGTCCCAGCCGACCACCGGCGTGTTCGCCCGCGTCGGGGACTCGTCGCGGCGCAGCCCGGTCGCCCAGGCGGCGTATGAACTCAGGCCCTGCTCAAGGGGCTTGACCTTGCGCAGCGCGCAGCACAGGTCGGGGTCGCGGTCGTGCAGCTTCGGGCCGTGCTCGGCGTCCTGCTCGGCCACCGTCTGGCGCGGGGTCAGGGTGATGACGTTGACGTCCATCACCTCGGCGACCGCGTCCCGGGTGCCGATGGTCTCGGGGAAGTGGTAGCCGGTGTCGAGGAACACCACGTCCGCGCCGGGCATCGCGCGCGAGGCGAGGTGCGCGACGACCGCGTCCTCCATGGAGGAGGTGACGCAGAACCGCTTGCCGAAGGTGGCGGCGGCCCACTGGAGGATCTCCAGGGGCGTGGCGTCTTCGAGGTCGCGGCCCGCCTGCTCGGCGAGTGCCTTGAGGTCCTCGGCGGTCTGAGCGCCGGTCTGAGTACCTGTCTGAGTGGCCGTCATATCTCTTCCCCTCCACCGTCGTTGCGCTGAACTCCCCGGGCGAGCAGCCCGAGGAACTTCAACTGGAAGGCCCGGTTGCACGCCGCGCATTCCCAGGCGCCGTGTCCGGTTTCATTCGGACGCAGGTCCTCGTCCCCGCAGTACGGGCAGTGGAAGGGGGCCGCACGCTCACTCATGACAGCGCCTCCTCGGAGGCGCGGGACGCCCAGGTGGCGAACCGCTCGCCCGCGGCGCGCTCCGCCTGGAAGCGCCCGAGGACCCGCTCGATGTAGTCGGGCAGCTCGGTCGAAGTGACCTTCAGGCCGCGGACCTTGCGGCCGAACCCGGCCTCCAGACCGAGCGCGCCGCCCAGGTGCACCTGGAAGCCCTCGACCTGGTTCCCGTCCGCGTCGAGCATCAGCTGGCCCTTGAGGCCGATGTCCGCGACCTGGATGCGGGCGCAGGCGTTGGGGCAGCCGTTGATGTTGATGGTGATCGGCTCGTCGAACTCCGGGATGCGGCGCTCCAGTTCGTCGATGAGGGCTGCGCCGCGCGCCTTGGTCTCGACGATGGCCAGCTTGCAGAACTCGATGCCGGTGCAGGCCATCGTGCCGCGCCGGAACGGCGAGGCGTTGACCTTGAGGTCGAGCGCCTCCAGGCCGGAGACGAGCGATTCGACCTGCGCCTCCTCGACGTCGAGCACGATCATCTTCTGCTCGGCGGTGGTACGCAGCCGGCCGGAGCCGTGCGTCTCGGCGAGCTCGGCGATCTTGCTCAGCGTCGTGCCGTCCACGCGGCCCACCCGGGGGGCGAAGCCGACGTAGCAGCGGCCGTCGTTCTGCCGGTGCACACCGAGGTGGTCGCGCCAGACGCCCTTGGGCTGCTCGGGCGCGGGCCCGTCGATGAGCTCGCGCTTGAGGTACTCGTCCTGGAGCACCTGGCGGAACTTCTCCGGGCCCCAGTCCGCGACCAGGAACTTCAGCCGGGCGCGGGTGCGTAGCCGCCGGTAGCCGTAGTCGCGGAAGATCGAGATGACGCCCTCGAAGACGTCCGGCACCTCGTCGAGCGGCACCCAGGCGCCGAGCCGCACACCGAGCTTGGGGTTGGTGGACAGGCCGCCGCCCACCCACAGGTCGAAGCCGGGTCCGTGCTCGGGGTGGACGACGCCGACGAAGGCGATGTCGTTGATCTCGTGCGCGACGTCCAGCTGCGGGGAGCCGGAGATCGCGCTCTTGAACTTGCGGGGCAGGTTGGAGAAGGCCGGGTTGCCGATGAACCGCCGGTGGATCTCGTCCACGGCCGGGGTGCCGTCGATGATCTCGTCCTCGGCGATGCCCGCGACGGGCGAGCCGAGGATGACGCGGGGCGTGTCGCCGCAGGCCTCGGTCGTGGACAGGCCGACCGCTTCGAGGCGGTTCCAGATCTCCGGGACGTCCTCGATGCGGATCCAGTGGTACTGGATGTTCTGCCGGTCGGTGATGTCGGCGGTGCCGCGCGCGAACTCCTGCGAGATCTCGCCGATCACCCGCAGTTGCTCGGTGGTCAGCCGCCCGCCGTCGATGCGGACCCGGAGCATGAAGTACTCGTCGTCCAGCTCCTCCGGCTCCAGGATCGCGGTCTTGCCGCCGTCGATGCCCTGCCTGCGCTGGGTGTACAGCCCCCACCAGCGCATCCGGCCGCGCAGGTCGTTGGGGTCGATCGAGTCGAAGCCGCGCCGGGAGTAGATCGTCTCAATGCGTGTCCGCACATTGAGACCGTCGTCGTCCTTCTTGAACTGCTCGTTCCCGTTGAGGGGCGTGAAATGGCCAACGGCCCACTGGCCTTCACCACGGTGGCGCCCCGGCTTGCGGCGGGGCGTCGTGGCGGCAGGGTTCTCTGGGGTGGCGGCCATGGCATACGTCCTTCGGGACTGCAGGAGGGCGGCTCTGACCTGCACACTCGCGCTTCGGGCGCGGCGGTGCGCAGTCAGGATAAAGAGGGATGTATCGCGGCGTTGCTGGAGGCGTCAGCGTGCCGGACAGATGGCGCTGGACATGCGGCCGAGGTCGACGTGCCGCCGACTCACCAAGGCAATTCCAGTTCCAGACATGACGGAAGCGTGTCACGGGACTTTCGGCCCAGTCCACCACTATCCAAAATGTGGACATAGATGTCCCGCATGGTGGGACGATGTGTCCCGGGTCACTGTGCGGCGGCTCCGTACGCCCCCGGCCAGGGACCGGGTGCCGCGACCTCCTCGGCCTGTTCCTCCTTGGTCTCGAAGAGCTTGAAGCCGCGGTGCAGATAGTTGTCCATGGCGTGCTCCCCGTCCAGTGAGCAGGTGTGCAGCCAGACCCGCTCGGTGGCGGGCAGTCCGGGCCAGCGCCCGGCCAGGTCCCAAGCCCGCCGGATCCCGTACGAGAGGAGGTGGCCGCCGATCCGCCGGCCACGGAAGGCCGGGATCAGACCGAAGTAGACGATCTCGACCGAGCCCCCGGGCTGCGCCTCCAGCTCGACATAGCCCGTCGGCGTGCCCCGGTCGTAGGCGACCCAGGTCTCCGTGCCGGGCTTCGCCAGCGCCCGCTCCCACTCGGCGTACGTCATGCCCAGCCGGTCGATCCACCGGATGTCGCCGCCGACCGCCGTGTAGAGGAAGCGGCTGAACTCCGGTGAGGGGACCTCGGCGCGCATGACCGTGATGTCACCGGACGGCTCGGCGGCCGGGCGGAGATCGTCGGGCGAGGTCTGCTCAAGGGACCAGGTGGTCACGGTGATACTCATGGGCGCCAGGCAATCACGGTGCCTCGGCGGCGGCCAACGCAGGTCAGGGGTGTCGGCCCTGGGCAAGTCGGACCGCCGGGGACGAGGAGTGGGGGAGCAGGTCCGCCGGACGGTCGGGCCGGACCACCTCCACCCGGACGTCCTCGGTGAAGCGGTAGGGGCGGTGGGCGAGCACCTCCGCGAGGTGGCGGCGCAGCCGGGACATCTCGGCCCGTACGGTCACCGTGCGCGTCGGGTCCTCGAAGATGTCCTGCGCCAGCTGCGCGGCGCTGCGGCCCTCCCGGTTGAGGGCCAGGACGAAGAGCAGCTCCGCGTGGCGCGGGCTGAGCTCCTGCGTCCAGCTGCCCGCCTCGCCCGACACCGTCACCGAGCAGCGCCGGGACCGGCTGAGGTCCAGGACGACCCGCCGGGCCGTCGCGCCGCCGGCTGCGGCGCCCTCGTCCGAGACCTGGACGAGCCGCCCGCCGGGCAGCGGCTCCACCGAGCACATGCCGAGCGGCGGAAGCCAGCTGCGGCCGAGCCGGAACGACTTCGGCAGCGCGAGCCGGTCCACCGGCGGCATGCCCGTGACCGCGGCCACCCAGCCGTCGCGGTCGACGGCCAGCGCACGCCCGCCGATCCGGCTGAGCACCGGGGCGGCCACCGAGCGCAGCCGGTCCAGCGCGGCCGAGTGCCGGTTGCGCAGCTCGGCCTCGGCGAGCCGGGTCACCGAGGTCACGAAGGACAGCGTGGCCGGGTGCATGGTGCTGAGCGGCCCGCTGATGTCGACCACGCCGAGCAGCTGCCCGTCCCGCGGGTCCACGACGGGCGCGCCCGCGCAGGTCCAGGCGTGGTGGGCGGCGACGAAGTGCTCGGCGGAGAACACCTGCATCGGACGGCCGGTGACCAGGGGGGTGCCCACGCCGTTGGTGCCGACGACCGCCTCGCTCCAGTCGGCGCCCACCTCGAAGCCGAGCGCGTCGGCCCGCTTCAGGACCGAGGCGTGCCCCTCGCGCCACAGCAGCCGCCCCTCGGCGTCCGAGACGACCATGATGTGCTGGGCCGCGTCCGCCACCGCCACCAGGGCGTCCCGCAGGATCGGCAGGACCTCCGTCAACGGCGACTGGCGTCTGCGCCGTTCGACCTCGCCGAGCGGCAGCAGCCCGGCGTGATGGCCCCGGTCGGGGTCGAGGCCGCGGCTCAGCATCCGCCGCCAGGACTCCTCGATCTCCGTACGCGGTACGACCCTTGACCGCCTGCCCTCCAGCGCGGCCGCGCGCATGCCCTTCAGGAGCCGGGTGCCCTCCGCGGCGTCCATCGAGGCCAGCCGGGCGGCATCGAGCATGGTGGTCTGCACAGGGTCCTCCCGCGGTCGGCACCGGCGCCCCCGGAGGGAGCGGACCCGAGTGTCCTGAATTCATCGTGCCCGCCCGCCGGTTCGTGCGCGCCGATATGCCGCACAAGTCTGCAACCCTTTGCAACTCTCGCGAACCGCCGTGCGTGTGTACGAAGGTGAGGGTGCACCGGATGTCCGGTCGTCATGCTCCTTCGTCGGACGCATGAGAGCGCGGGGGTGGTGCCGTGTCGGCGCAGCACCACCCCCGACGGACCTGAGAAGTACTGGTTTTCAGCCGCTTGACACCTCGGCGCGGGCCCGCTCCACCACCGACGCCAGATCGAGCGAGTGCGGCAGCGTCCCGAACGCCGCCCCCCAGTCACCGCCGAGCCGCGAGGCGCAGAACGCGTCCGCGACCTCGGGCGGTGCCCAGCGAACCAGCAGCGAACCCTGGAGCACCAGTGCCATGCGCTCCACCAGGCGCCGCGCCCGCGCCTCGATGCCGTCCAGATCGGCGAGTTCGGTCAGCAGGTCCTTGATCGCCCCGTCCAGGCGGTGGTCCGCGCCGCGCGCCTTGCCGACCTCCTGGAGGAACGCGTTGAGCGCCTGCGGCTCGCGCTGGAGCGCCCGCAGCACATCGAGGGCCTGGACGTTGCCCGAGCCCTCCCAGATCGAGTTCAGCGGGGCCTCCCGCAGCAGCCGCGGCATCCCGGACTCCTCGACGTACCCGTTGCCGCCGAGGCATTCGAGCGCCTCGCCCGCCACCGGCGTACACCGCTTGGTGACCCAGTACTTGGCGGCCGGCACCGCCAGGCGCAGGAACGCCCGCTCCTCTTCGGTATCCGCGTCGTAGGCCGCCGCGAGCCGCAGCGCCAGCGTCGTCGCGGCCTCCGACTCCAGGGCCAGATCGGCCAGTACGTTCCGCATCAGCGGCTTCTCGACGAGCAGCCCGCCGAAGGCACTCCGGTACGAGGCGTGGTGGACCGCCTGCGCCACGGCCTGGCGCATGATGGCCGCCGAGCCGATCACGCAGTCGAGCCGGGTCGCCGCCACCATCTCGATGATGGTGCGCACCCCGCGCCCCTCCTCGCCGACCCGGCGCGCCCACGTCCCGTCGAACTCGACCTCGCTCGACGCGTTGGACCGGTTGCCCAGCTTGTCCTTCAGCCGCTGGATCGCGAAGGCGTTGCGCGTCCCGTCCGCGAGCACGCGCGGCACCAGGAAGCAGGTCAGCCCGCCGGGAGCCTGCGCGAGCACCAGGAACCCGTCGCTCATCGGCGCCGAGCAGAACCACTTGTGGCCGGTCAGCACGTATTCGCCGTCGGCCGAGAGCGGTACGGCCGACGTGGTGTTCGCCCGTACGTCACTGCCGCCCTGCTTCTCCGTCATGCCCATGCCGAAGAGCACCCCGGCCTTCTCGGACGCCGGCCGCAGCCCCTCCTCGTACACGTGCGAGGTGAGCCTCGGCTCCCACTCGGCGGCGAGTACCGGGTCGGTGCGCAGCGCGGGCACGGCCGCGTGCGTCATCGAAATCGGACATCCGTGCCCGCCCTCCGCCTGGGTCCACACCAGGAACCCGGCCGCGCGCCGCACATGCCCGGCGGGCCGCCCCCAGGCGTCGGTGAGCCCGGCCGACACGGCGTGCCCGAGCAGCCGGTGCCAGCTGGGGTGGAAGTCGACCTCGTCGATCCGGTTGCCGTACCGGTCGTGGGTGCGCAGCTTCGGCGGGTTCTCGTTGGCCTGCGCACCCCACTCCTGGGCCTGGGCCGATCCCGCGGTGCGCCCGAGCGCCGCGAGTTCCTCTCGTACGCCGTCGAGAAGGTCCGGCGCTGTGTGCCGCTCGACCGCCTCCGCGAGGGCCCGGTCGGCGGTGAAGACGTCGTATCCCACCAGGGGCGGAGCCTGGTTGGTCACTGTGTGGGTGGTGGCTGCCATGCCGATACGGTAAGGACGTGCAGCCAGCAAATGAAACACCCGAGCGGACATCCGGCCGCCTTCATCGGGCCCGCGTCCTCTACCGCAACGTCTCCAAGCGGAAATTGGGCTGGCTGCTCCTCAAGGACACCATCAACTCGTGCGTCGAGTACCGGATCCTGGGCCTGGCCGCCGAGGCCGCGTTCTTCACGCTGCTCTCGCTGCCCCCGCTGCTGCTCAGCGTCATCGCGCTGCTCGGCTACGTGGACGGCTGGACCAGCACCCACACCGTCGCCAGCATCGAGCAGAACATCCTCAACGCGGCCGGCACGGTCCTCTCCGACCGGGGTGTGCACGAGTTCGCCCGGCCGCTCCTGGAGGACGTCACCAAGGGCAAGCGCCCCGACATCGTCTCGATCGGCTTCGCGATCGCCCTGTGGTCGGGCTCGCGGGCGGTGAACGTCTTCATCGACACCATCACCGTGATGTACGGGCTCGACGGGCACCGCGGCATCGTGAAGACCCGGATGCTCTCGCTGCTCCTGTACATCGTCGCGCTGCTGATCGGCGCGGTCGTGCTGCCGCTCGCGGCGGTCGGCCCGAACCGGGTGGTGGAGCTGGTGCCCTGGGGCACCGACGTGATCAGCTTCCTGTACTGGCCCACGATGATCCTGCTGTCCATCGCCTTCCTCACCACGCTCTTCCATGTCTCGGTGCCGGTCCGCTCACCGTGGATCGAGGACGTGCCCGGCGCCCTGGTGGCCCTCGCCATGTGGGTGCTCGGCTCGTTCCTGCTGCGGATCTACCTGACCAGCACGGTGGAGGGCCCGACCATCTACGGCTCGCTCGCCGCCCCCATCGCGGTGCTCCTGTGGATCGGCATCTCCGCGTTCGCGGTGCTGGTCGGGGCGGCCGTCAACGCCGCCATCGACCGGGTCTGGCCGTCCGTCGCCACGGCCGCCGCCCGCGCGGCCAGCGACCGGGTGCGCACCGCGCAGGCCGCCGAGATCGTCGCCCGCGCCCAGCCCGGCCAGCAGACGCTCTTCGACCCCGACGACGACCCCGACGACGACGACCCCGAGGACGCGGACGATCCGGGGATGCCGTCCGAGTTCCCCGAGCGCTGGTCGAAGTTCCTGCCCCCGGACGACGTGAAGTCGCGGCTGCACACCCCGAAGAAGCCCGAGGAGAAGTCCCCGCCCGACCGCGACTGACCCGCTGGTCCGGCCCCGCACTACCCTCGAAGACATGTACCGAGAGCGGCCCTCCCGTCTGCCCGGCGCGGTGCTCTGGACCAGCACCGGGGACGGGTCCGGTGCGGTTCGGCCCGTCCTGCCGGACGGCTGCATGGATCTGCTCTGGTCCGGGGGACGGCTGCTGGTGGCCGGGCCGGACACCCACGGGTACGTTCCCGACGCGCCGCCCGGCACGCGCTACGCCGGGATCCGGTTCGCGCCCGGCGACGGGCCCGCCGTCTTCGGCGTCCCGGCGCACGAACTGCGCGATACGCGGGTGGCGCTCGACGGGATCTGGGCCGGCGCCGAGGTGCGCAGGCTCGCCGAGCGCATCGGTGCGACCGCCGATCCGGTGGCCGCCCTCGAAGCCGTGGCGCTGGCGAAGGCCCCGGCCCCCGACCCGCTGATGCGGGCGGTGGCGGACCGGCTGGCCGCCGGATGGAGCGTCACCGCCACCGCCGCCGAGGCCGGGCTCGGCACCCGCCGGCTGCACCGGCGCTCCCTCGACGCCTTCGGCTACGGACCCAAGACGCTGGCCCGGATCCTGCGGCTCCAGCGCGCCCTCGGCCTCGTCCGGCGGGGCATGCCGTACGCCGAGGCCGCGCTCGCCGCCGGCTGCACCGATCAGGCGCACCTCTCCCGGGAGATGCGGTCCCTCGCCGGAATGACGCTGACCGACTACGCGAGCGCCGCGAACAGCGACACCTCCACGTCGTCCGGGTCGAGGACGGTGGCGTAGCGCTGGCCCCAGAACGCGTCCCACGGCTTGAGGTGGCCCCGGTAACCGGCCGCCACCAGCGCCTCGTACGTCGCGTCGACCTCGGCGGGCGACGCGCAGACGAAGGCGAATCCGGTACGGCCGCCGCCCTCGGGGCGCGTCCAGCCGGGGTCGAAGGAGCGGAGGGTGTCCTCGGTGTCCCACAGGACCCGGGTGCCGCCGGGGAGCGTGCACTCCACATGCGGCTGGGTGTCCGCGTCGGCCGGAACGTCCAGGCCGAGGCGGCGGTAGAAGGCGAGCGAGGCGGCCATGTCGGCCACTACCAGGCCGATGGCGTCGAGTCGTGGAGTCATGGCCCCACCGTAGGCAGCGGGCCGCCCGCCGGTCTTGTACGAAACGGACACGCGGTCACAGGTCGTTGCCCGCGTACGACAGGTTGAAGCTCTTGTTTGCCAGCGGGAAGTCCGGGACGATCGTGTCCGCCAGCGCGACCGGCAGCGCGGGCCAGTTGAAGAACGACGGGTCCACCGGCTTCACCCGGGACAGCGTGCCGTCCGGCGTGACCTCGACGCGTGTGGTGATCGCCCCGCGCCAGCCCTCCACGATCCCCGTTCCCGCGGTGCCCGCCGGGCGGCGCGGCAGCGGCACGGTCAGATCGCCGGGCTGCAGCCCCGCCGCGAGCCGCCCCGCCAGGTCGAGCGAGGCCTGCGCCTCCCGCGCCCGCACCAGGAAGCGGGCCAGCACATCGCCGGACGACTGCGTGACGGGCTCCTCGGGGCAGCCCTCCGCGGTGAAGGGGTGGCCGAACCGCGCATCCGCGTCGAGCCCGCTCGCCCGCGCGACGTAACCCAGGCAGCCCAGATCGCGCGCCGCGTCCGCACCGAGTGCGGCGGTGCCGGCGAACCGGTCCCGCACCGTCGCGTGGCCGAGCGCGAGACCGGTGATCTCCCTTACGTCCGCGGCGAGTTGGGCGAACACCGCCGGATCCGGCACCGCGGCGAGCCGGGCGCCGCCAGGGACGACCCCGCCGCGCAGCAGCCGGTGCCCGGTCGTGGTCTCGGCGAGCCGGAGCAACTGCTCGCGGACGCGCAGCGCATGGGAGTTGAGGACGGAGTGGCCCACGTCGTTGCAGAGCGCGCCGAGGTCGGTGACGTGGTTGTGCAGCCGCTCCAGTTCAAGCAGCAGGGCCCGGGCCCGGCCCGCCTCCTGCGGCACCTCGACGCCGTACGCCTCCTCGACCGCGAGGCAGTAGGCGAGCCCGTGCCCGACGGCGGTGTCCCCGCTGACGCGTTCGGCGAGCCGCATACCGCCGTCCGGGGTGCGCCCCTCGAAGAGCTTCTCGATGCCCTTGTGCACGAACCACAGCCGCGCCTTGAGCCGGATGATGGTCTCGCCGACCACCGAGAACCGGAAGTGCCCCGGCTCGATGAGGCCCGCGTGCACCGGCCCCACCGGAATCTCGTACACCCCGTCGCCCTCGACCGCGAGGAACGGATAGGGCCCCTCCTGCGCCCCGAACGGGGGCGCCGCCCCGGCGTCGGGCCGCATCGGGTACCAGCCGCGCGGCCAGTGGAAGTGGCGCACCAGACGGTGGGGGAGCGGGTGATCGCGCGGCACGACACCGTGCAGATCCCGCATCTCCCGCTCGAACCGCCCGGCGGGGAAGGAGAGTTGGGCGAGCGAGGGCACCGAGGGGCGGTCCGGATCCAGGCGTACGTGGAGTTCGGTACGGGTGTCCGGCGGCCCCGAGACGAACAGGTACACCACGCGCACGGCGCCCTCGTCGTGATGCGCTGCCACCAGCGCGAGCCGCCGCCCGGAATCGAGCAACTTGCCTACCCGTGACGGGAGTTCGTGGACTCCGGTCTCCTCGGTCGTACGGTTCATCGGGCGGCCCTTCCGGCGATCTCGGCGGCCGCCGTGAGCAGCGGCAGCAGCGGTTGTACGGACAGGCCGAGTGCGGCACAGCACAGCAGCCCGGCGCCGAGCGGCAGCCCGCGGGCCGGACCGATCCGCACCGGCGCGGCGAGGTCCGCCGGGGCCGGGCCGAGCACCATCTTGGCGGTCCGGGCGGCCAGCGCCGCGTAGGCGACCAGAGCCAGGAGCAGGGCGATGGCCACCGGCCACCCCATGTGGGCGGTGAACCCGGCGCGCACCAGGGCGAGTTCGGAGGCGAACAGCGCGAACGGCGGCAGTCCGAGCAGCGCCACGACGGCCACCGCGAGCGCCGTGCCCAGACCGGGCGACAGCGCGATCAGACCCCGGATCCGGCCGATCCGCGAGGTGCCCCGCAGCTGGAGCAGCTGACCCGACGCACAGAACGCCACCGTCTTGGCGAGGCCGTGTCCGGCGATGTGCAGCAGCACCGCCGACAGGGCGAGCGGCCCGCCGAACGAGGCGCCGAGCGCGATGAGCCCCATGTGTTCCATGCTCGAATAGGCCAGCATGCGTTTGTAGTCGCGCTGGGCGAGCAGCAGCCCGGCCGCCAGCGCGAGGGTGAGCAGCGCGATCGCGGCGAGCAGACCGCGCGCGAATCCGGGGCCGAGCACCAGGTCCCCGATCACCTTGTACCGCAGCACCGCGCAGAACGAGACGGCGAGCAGCACCCCGGACATCAGCGCCGAGACCGGCGACGGCGCCTGGCTGTGCGCGTCCGGCAGCCAGGCGTGCAGCGGTACGAGCCCGGCCTTGGCGCCGTAGCCGAGCACGACCAGGGCGATGCCGAGCCGGGTGACGTCCGGATCGAGGCTGCCCGCATGGGCGACGAGCACCCGCCAGTCGAGCGCGCCCGCCTCCGGGATGCCGGCCCGGCGGGCGGCGTAGTAGATGAGCACCGTGCCGAGGAAGGCGAGCGCGATCCCCGCCGAGCAGATCACGACGTACTTCCAGGCGGCCTCGACGGAGGTGCGGGTGCGGCGGTGGCCGACGAGGAAGGCGGTCACGACGGTGGTCGCCTCCACCGCCACCCACAGCACGCCCAGATTTCCGGCGAGTACGGCCAGGCACATCGCGGCGAGGAAGGCGTGCACCAGGAGGTGGTAGCGGTGCACGGTCCGGTCGGCGGCCCGCCCGGCGGCCCGCTCCCCGGCGAGGTACGAGGGCCCGGAGGCCACGGCGAGAGCCGCGACGGCCCCCACGACGAGCAGCATCCACACGGTCAGCGCATCCGCCCGCACCACCTCACCGAACGCCGACGCGGGCCCGGTGTACGGGACTTGGGCGGCCAGTGCGCCCCCGCACCCGAGGATCGCGCCGGGCGACACGAGCCCGAGCCAGCCGCGGGGGCGGGGGGTGGGTGGGGAGGGTTCAGGTTCGGATGCGGCCACTGGCGCGGCGGCCTCCGGACCACCCGCTCCCACCTTCACGGACACCGCGACCGGCGCCTTGCGGGCAGCCGGAATCCGCACCCGAGCGTCGGCCCGCCGGGCCCGTAGAGCATGCCCTGCACTGACGCCGAGCGGAGTCGCAACGGGGGCGGTGAGCAACAGCGTGGTCAGCATGAGCGAAGATCAGCCTCTCCGGCGTTTGAGGAGCGGGGGTCTGGGGGCAGAGCCCCCGGGCATGCGGGGCGCCTGCTCGGCGCGGGGTTGTGGAGGCGAACCGGTCCGCTTCAGTCGTGCAGCTCCTGCAAGTCGTCGATGTGCGCCGCCGACCCGAAGACCTCCCGCATCCGCGTCGTGAGAATGTGCAGCACCAGCACCGCCAGCAACAGATCGAAGGACACCCCGAGTTCGACGATCAGCGGCACCCCGGACGCCGCGAGGAACGCGATCGCCGTGATCCCGTTGTCGAGCAGCAGGAACCCGATGACCTGGGCCGCCGCGTGCCGCCGGGTGGCAAGGACGAAGAAGCCGATCAGGACCACCGCGAGGCCCACCGGCAGGGCCCGGGTGACCGGGTTCGGGTGCAGCGCCACCAGCGGCCGGGCCACCACGTACGCGAGCAGGGTCAGCGCGGCGGCCGTCAGGAGCGAGCCCGCCCCGTTGACCAGCGGCTGCGTCTCCTCGGGGTCGCCGCTGCCCGCGAGCGCCCGGCGCAGCAGAACGGGCAGCGCCCCGGCCCGCAGCAGCCCGATGCCGACGGCCACCGCGACCAGGTCCCAGCGCGTCTCGTGCAGCCCGATGAGCGCGGCGACCCCCGCGAGGGCCACCCCTTGCAGCGCGAACACCCGTACCTCCGCGGCGAGTTCACGCCGCCACAGCATCACCACGGCCGCGAGCAGGAACGCCCCGCAGGCCAGGTCGAGCAGCTTGGTGAACAGACCGTCGCTCAGCACCGCTCACGCCCCGCTCAGAAAGTACGAAGCCGTCACCGCGAGCAGCGACAACAGGAAGGAACCGGCGAGGAGTTCGGGCACCCGGAACAGCCGCAGCTTCGCCCAGAACACCTCCGCCGCCGCGAGCACCGCCCCGAGCAGCGCCACCTTGCCCGCGCACACCGCGAGGCCGACGACGAGCGCGCCCGCGGAGGCCGTCGTCGCGATGCCCCAGGGGGCGAACAGCGAGACCAGCAGGCCGAGCAGGACGGTGAGCCGCATCTGGGCGCCGAGTTCGACAAGCGCCAGGTCCGGGCCCGCGTACTCCAGCACCATCGCCTCGTGCACCATGGTCAGTTCGAGGTGGGTGGAGGGGTTGTCGACCGGGAGGCGGCCCGTCTCGGCGAGCACGGCGACCGCGAGCGCGGCCGTCGCGAGCAGCCCGGCGGGGGAGACCAGCCGGTCCGGGTCCCGGAGCGCTCCCGACACGATCGCCGGAAGGTTGGTCGAACCGGCCGGCAGCGACAGGGCGAACACCGAGACCAGGATGGTCGGCTCGACCAGTGCCACGATCGTCATCTCGCGGGAGGCGCCCATCCCGCCGAACGCGGTCCCGCTGTCGAGCCCGGCGAGTGCGAGCGCCACCGTGCCGAGCGCGAGCAGCGCCACCACCACGATCAGGTCCGAACTCCCGCTCACCACCATGGCGGTCGACGCCAGCGGCACCAGCGCCGCGACCACCGCGGTCGTCGCCACCAGCAGGACGGGCGCCGCACGGAACGCCGGACCCGTGCCGAGCGAGGTCACCGCCTCCTTGCGCAGCAGCTTGCGCAGATCCCGCCAGGGCTGGCCGATCCCTGCCCCGGCCCGCCCCTCCAGCTTCGCCCGCACCTGCCGCATCACGCCGGTGAGCAGCGGCGCACCGGCCGCCACGGCCGCCACCTGCACGGCCACCGCCGCCGCCCCGATCACGCTCACCACCCCACCGCCAGGACAAGGAGCAGCGAGACCAGACCGAAGAAGCCGTAGCCGAGGTAGAGGTGGATCGACCCGGTGGCGAACCGCCGCGCGTACTGTCCGACGGCGGCCAGGCCCGCGAGCACCGGCCGGTAGAGCCGGTGCTCGATCCGGTCGGGCACCCGGTGCCGGAACCGCACCCGTTCCTCCAGATAGGCGAATTCCCGTACGGGCGTGACGCTGACGTGCTGCTCGGGCGCGAGCACCTGATGGAAGACGCGTTGCAGCGGCTCCGCGAACGACGTCGCGGTGTACGTCATGCGCGGCGTCGGGGCACCGCCCCCGCAGTCCCACAGCTTGGCCCCGGTGCGCCGGGGCCGCCGCGCCACCAGGCGTACGAGGGCTGCCGTGCCAAGCACGGCGAGGGCCAGCGCGAGGGCGATCCACAGCGGGGCGAGCGCGCCCGAGACGGTCCGCAGCCGCACCCCGGCGCCGCCGGCCGGTGGCTCGGCGCCCGCGACCCCCACGACCCGGTCGAGCGCGGGGCCCAACACCCCGGGAAACAGGGCGAGTCCGGTGCAGGCGACGGCGAGCAGGCCCATTCCGGCGAGCATCGCGGGCGGGCTCTCCTGCGCGCCGGCCGCCGCCTCGCCGCGCGGCCTGGCGAAGAAGCCGACGCCGAGCGCCTTCACGAAGACGGCCGCCGAGAGCCCCGCGCTCAGCGCGATCACCGCGACCGCGAGCGGCAGCACCACCGCTGTCGCCACGCCCCGGACCGCGAGCCCGTGGATCAGCGACTGGAGCAGCAGCCACTCCCCGGCGAAGCCGTTGCCCGGCGGCAGCGCCACCGCGCCGAGCGCGCCGAGCGCGAAGAACCCGGCCGTCACCGGCATCCGGGCGCGCAGTCCGCCCAGCAGGTCCAGATCGCGTACGCCCGTCGCGCGGACCACCGAACCGGCCGCGCAGAACAACAGGCCCTTGAACGCAGCGTGGTTGACGAGGTGGAGCAGCGCCGCCGCGAGGGCGAACCCGGCCAGCCGCCGGTCGCCGTCGGCGGCGAACAGGCCGCTCGCGCCGACCCCGATGAGCACCAGGCCCATGTTCTCGGTGGAGGAGTAGGCGAGCAGCCGCTTGAGGTCGCAGGCCATCGCGGCCTGGAGGATGCCGTACCCGGCGGACACCGCGCCCGCCCCCATCAGCACCAGCCACCACCAGGACGAGCCCCCGCCGAGGATGTCAAGCCCGAAACGAATGATCCCGTACACCCCGAGGTTGACCATCGTCGCGCTCATCAGCGCCGACACCGGGCCCGGCGATTCGGTGTAGGCGCGGGGCAGCCAGGCGTGCAGTGGGGCGATCCCGGCCTTCGAGGCGAACGCGGCGGCGAGCAGCCCGAACACCGTGCCGCGCCAGACGGGACCCAGCGACGCGGCGGCGGCGCGCAGCTGGGGGAAGGTCTCGCCGCCGGCCAGCGCGGCGAACAGTGCCAGCCCGGCGAGCAGCAGGACGAAGCCGAGCTGGGTCAGCACCGCGTACCAGACCCCGGCATCGCGCACCGCGCGCCGCCTGCGGTGCTCGCCCAGCACCAGGACCAGCGAGCCGATCGCCATCAGCTCCCACAGGAGCAGGAACGTCGAGACGGAACCGGCGGCGGGGACCAGCATCAGGACGGCGCAGAACCCCGGCAGGACCCAGCGGGCGGTTCGCGAGGCGCCCCCGTGGCCCGCCGCGTACACCGCGACCGCGAGCACCACCGCGCCCGCGACGGTCATGAACAGGCCGGAGAGCGCGTCCACTTCGAGGCGCACGCCGCCGAGCGGCAGCAGCCAGGGCGCCTCGGCGGTCCACCGCCCGCCGCCGAGCGCGGCCACTCCCGCGGCCAGACCGGCGGCGCCGACCCCGGCGGTCACGGCGCCGCTCGCCGCGCTCACCGGCCCGTCACCGTGCGCAGGGCCGCCACGATCTGCTCCGGGCGGGGCGGGCAGCCGGGCACCGTGAGGTCGACGTCCACCACGTCGGCGACGGCGCCCTCGACTCCGTAACCCCCGGCGAACTCACCGCAGTTGAGCGCGCAGTCGCCGACCGCCACGACGACCCTGGGCTCGGCCATCGCGGCCACCGCGCGGCGCAGCGGCGTCTTCATGTTCCGCGTCACCGGCCCCGTCACCAGGGCGACATCGGCATGCCGGGGCGAGGCGACGAGACGGGCGCCGTACCGCTCGGCGTCGTACACCGGCCCGAAGGCCGAGGCGATCTCGATCTCACAGCCGTTGCACGACCCGGCGTCCACGCAGCGGACCTGCGCCGATCCGGCGAGCGCGGGGAAGTCGCCGGGACTCGGACGGGGCGGCGCTTCCTCCGCCACCCGCCCGGTCCCACGGATCTTGCGCAGCAGACTCATGCCCGGCACAACCGGATGCGGCGGGATTCCGGTTACGAGGAGAAGACGGGCTTTGACAAGGTTTGGCCGCCCGGAGGGGAGCGGTTGGCCGTGCGGTGGGGCGGAGCTTGCCTCAGCCGGTCCGACCGGGCTCCGTTACGATATTTGCATGGGAGCGCAAATGGAGAGCTGGGACGCGGAGCGGGCCGACCGGGCGGTCACCGTACTGAAGGCGGTGGCCGATCCTTCGCGGTACCGCCTGCTGTGGGCGCTCAGCGGGGCGGAGCTGCCGGTGACCGCGCTCGCGGAGCTCATCGGCGCGCATGTCGCCGCGACGTCCCAGCACCTGTCCAAGCTGCGCTCGGCCGGGCTCGTCACCTCCCGCCGGGAGGGCACCCGGATCTTCTACCGGGCCTCCGGGCCGGGTGTCCGGGGGCTCCTGGAGGAGGCGTCGGTGGTGGCGCTCGCGGTGTCACCGGAGGGCGTGGCCGCGGCCGCCCCCGCCCAGGCCCCGGCTCCGGCCCGCGCGACCCGCCGGGCGAGAGCCCCGCGCCCCGTCACCGAGTAGCGCCTCGCCCTGCCGGGTTGTTTTTCACTGGTCGGCGTCCAGGCGGTACTCCTGCGGCTCCGCGTCATAGCCGTACAGCTCCGCGTAGCGGCCCCAGTCCGTGGCCGTCTCCAGCTGGCCGGTGACCTGTTCGCTCGTGTAGTGGTGGGCCAGGACGTCGCGGAAGAAGCCCGCGCGCAGGGTGCCGTCGGGGCTCTGGCGGAGGCTGGTGGTGATCAGGCGGACCAGCGGGGCGTCCATGCCCGCCTCCGCGAAGATCTGCTTGGAGCGCTGGACGTCGGCGCCGGCGAACGTGCTGCCCCGGTCGGTCAGGACCAGGTCGTCGCCGCTGACGGCCGCGAAACCGAGCAGTTCCAGCGCGTCGACCAGCGGCAGTACGTCGTCGATCTCCAGACCGAGGTCGTCCGCCAGATCGGCGAGGTCGCAGCGGCCGCCCCGGTGCGCGACCATCTCGGCCAGACCGGACAGGCCGTCGACGCTGGCGCCGGGCAGCGGGGTGTTGGCGGGGGTGCGCCGGTCGAGTTCGACGCCCTCGGCGCGGCCCGGGATCCGGGTCTCCTTCGCGCGGCCCGTCATTGTGCGGTAGACCCGGTCGATGAGCTCCTCGAAGGCGGGCGAGTTGCGGTCCCGCGGCCGGTCCAGACCGACCTCGAAGGTCTCGCGGATCGTGCCGTAGGGGCGCGAGCCGAGCACCACGATCCGGTCCGCCATCAGCACCGCCTCCTCGATGTTGTGGGTCACCAGGACGATCGCCCGGGTCGGGAACTGGCCCGACTCCCACAGCTCCATCAGCTCGCCGCGCAGGTTCTCCGCGGTCAGCACGTCGAGCGCGGAGAACGGCTCGTCCATCATCAGTACGTCCGGCTCGACGACCAGCGCCCGCGCGAAGCCGACGCGCTGGCGCATGCCGCCCGAGAGCTCCTTGGGGTACGCCGACTCGAAGCCGTCCAGACCGATCAGGTCGATGGCCTGACCGGCCGCCCCGGCCCGCTCGTCGGCGGCTACGCCCCGCGCCTCCAGGCCCAGTTCGACGTTCTGCTGGACGGTGAGCCAGGGCAGCAGCGCGAAGGTCTGGAACACCATGGCGGTGCCCGGGTTGGCGCCGGTCAGCGGGGCGCCCCGGTAGGACACGGTGCCGGAGCTCGGCGGGACGAGCCCGGCCAGGCAGCGCAGCAGCGTCGACTTGCCCGAGCCGGACTTGCCGAGCAGCGCGACGACCTCCCCGGCCCGCACCTGGAGGTCGATGCCGCCGAGGACGGGCAGCTCGCCGTCGGCGCCCGCGTACGCCTTGGTCAGGCCGACCGTTTCGAGCAGGATCTCGCCGTCGGCGGGGCGGGGCGCGTTCTCGGCCAGCGTGTGCCGAGCGTTGCGCAGGGTGCGAAGGGTGTTCAGAACCATGAGGGGCTCCAGAAAAGCTCGGGGTGTCAGAGGGCGAAGCGGGTGTCGGCGAGCCGGTACAGGCGGCGCCACAGCAGGCGGTTGAGGCCGACGACGTACAGGCTCATCACCGCCACGCCCGCGATCAGATGCGGGAAGTCGCCCGCGGCGGTGGCCTTCGCGATGTAGGCGCCGAGGCCGGTGGCGGTCAGCGTGGTGCCGCCGAAGGTGACCACTTCCGCGACGATCGAGGCGTTCCAGGCGCCGCCCGACGCGGTGATGCCGCCGGTGACGTACGAGGGGAAGATGCCGGGCAGGATCAGCCGCTTCCAGCGCTGCCAGCCGCGTACGCCCAGGTCGTCCATGGCTTCGCGCAGGTCGCTCGGGATCGACATGGCGCCCGCGATGGTGTTGAACAGGATGTACCACTGGGCGCCGAGCGCCATCAGCAGGATGCCGCCGATGTTGATGGACAGGCCCGTCTTGAGGAAGAACCAGACGGCCAGCGGGAAGAGGAAGTTGGCGGGGAAGCTCGCGAGTACCTGGACGACCGGCTGGGCGATCCGGGTCAGCCGCGGTGAGAAGCCGATCTTCACGCCGATCGGCACCCAGATCACGGTGGCCGCGGCCACCAGGACGAGGACCCGGGCGAGGGTGGCCAGACCGAGGAGCAGGGGTTCACCGAAGACCCCGAGGCCGGTCTCGTCGTGGAGGTAGCGGCCGAGGTCGAACAGGCCCCACAGGATGACGGCGCCCGCGACCGCGCTGAAGGTGATGTCGCCGGTGCGCTTGCGGGTGGGATCGACGCTGAGCGGCCGGTCGTCGACGCCGAAGACCCGGGCCGCGCGGCTCAGTGCCCGTCCCGCCGGGCGGAACACCTTGCCGAGCAGCTGCGGCCAGTTGGAGCGGCGCAGGAAGTCCAGGACCACCGAGCGCTGGATCTCGCTCGCCTCGGACTGCTCGTTCTTGAACTTCTCGGCCCAGGCGGTCAGCGGCCGCCAGAAGAGGAAGTTCACGCCGATGACCATGACGCCCATGGTGAGGATGGCCCAGCCGATCTTGCCGAGGTCGCCGTCGGTGATGGCGGCGCCCGCGTACGAGCCGACACCGGGCAGCGCGTAGTCCTTGTTCTTGACGCTGATCGCCTCGGAGGCGACGAGGAAGAACCAGCCTCCGCCGAAGCTCAGCATACCGTTCCAGACCAGGCTGATCATCCCGGACGGCAGCTCGACCTTCCAGAACCGCATCCACCGGGTGAACCTGAACGACCGTGACAGCTCGTCCAGTTCGCGCGGCAGCGAGGTGAGCGAGTAGTAGAAGCCGAACGTCATGTTCCACGCCTGCGAGGTGAAGATCGCGAAGATGGAGGCGCATTCGAGGCCCAGCATGGACCCGGGGAACAGGGCGATGAACCCGGTGACGGCGACCGTGAGGAAGCCGAGCACCGGCACCGACTGGAGGATGTCGAGCGCCGGGATCAGAATGCGTTCCAGCCGCCTGCTCTTGGCGGCGGCCAGCGCGTAGACGAAGGTGAAGACGATCGAGGCGGCCAGCGCGATGAACATGCGCAGCAGCGAGCGCGCGGCATCGTACGGCAACTGGGTGGGATCGGTGTCCACCTTGATCGACTGATCGGTGGAGAACCGGACCGTGGTTCCGTGCCCGACCTGGAGCACGACGTAGAAGAGCACGAGCACGGCTGCGGCCACCACCGCGTCGACCCAGCTCAGCCGGGCCAGGCGGCCCGCGAACCGGGAGGGGATGCGCGGCGCGGGACCGCTCGTCCTGAGCGACATCACAAGAAACCTCCGACCACACTGTGGGCACAGCAGCCCCCGGGGCGCGACCGCGCACCCCGGGGGCGCGGAGCCTGATGTGGTGAGAAAGGAAAGAGGGCGAGAGAGGGCCGGGGCCCGGAGTATCCGGTCGCACCGCGGCAGCACCGCCGCCCGCCCCGGTCGAGGGGGCGGGAGGTGACGGGAGGTGTCAGAGTCTGCCGGCGGGGCGGCGCGGACTGGGAGGATCGGCGTCCATGGCTGCCCCCTTTCGGTACTGCGGTTTCCAGCGACTCGTGCAGTCTGCCCCTTCTTGCGCTAATGCGCAAATAAAGGGCGCGGGTCGGTCGGTGCCCTCGTCGGGGCGCGCCGGACGGCGAACGGGGGCCTCGCGACGGCCGGTTCAGGATCCGCTTCCGGAGCGGGT
This sequence comes from Streptomyces sp. NPDC050485, assembly GCF_044458185.1. Classification (NCBI taxonomy): domain Bacteria; kingdom Bacillati; phylum Actinomycetota; class Actinomycetes; order Kitasatosporales; family Streptomycetaceae; genus Streptomyces; species Streptomyces sp. NPDC050485. The sequence goes on from NZ_JBITHR010000008.1 coordinate 55,136, forward strand.
TCCGGAGCGGCTTCAGGAGCAGCGCGAAATAAATGGGTGGCACGGCCGGGGGCGGGACTTTATCGTGGCGTCGTTCACCGGCCGCGGAGTGCTGTCGGTGCCGAGCGAAGAACCACCAAGGGGAGGTGTGACCGATGGCTGTCACTGCGATGGGCGTTGCCCGCATCCAGAAGTTCATCAATCGCATCCCCGTGGTCTCCGGCTGACCGACTCTTCCGCCACGCCCGTGCGCGTGGTGCCGGGGCCACCCTGGTGAAGGGTTCCCCTTGTCTTCCTCGTTCCTCCCTCCGTTCAACACCTCCGCACCGTCGCGCCCGCTCGCCGCATACGGCTGGGACGACGGCTGGGCCGCGGAGTTCGCCCCGTACGCCGAGCAGGGCCTGGTGCCCGGCCGGGTCGTACGGGTCGACCGCGGCCAGTGCGACGTGGTGACCGCCACCGGTACGCTCCGCGCCGACACCGCGTTCGTCACCCCGCACGACCCGATGCGGGTCATCTGCACCGGCGACTGGGCCGCCGTCGAACCGGGCGGCGACCCCCGCTTCGTCCGTACGTACCTGCCGCGCAGGACCGCGTTCGTTCGCAGCACCTCCTCCAACCGGTCCGAGGGGCAGATCCTCGCGGCCAACGTCGACCACGCGATCATCGCGGTGTCGCTCGCGGTCGAGCTCGACCTCGGCCGCATCGAACGCTTCCTGGCCCTGGCCTGGGAGTCGGGCGCCCAGCCGCTCGTCGTCCTCACCAAGGCGGACCTGGTCCCCGACCCGACCGGCCTCTCCTACCTCGTCCAGGACGTGGAAACCAGCGCGCCCGGCGTGCGGGTGCTGCCGGTCAGCTCGGCGACCGGCGAGGGTGTCGAGGCCCTCGCGGCCGTCGTCGCAGGCGGTACGAGCGTGCTGCTCGGGCAGTCCGGCGCGGGCAAGTCCACGCTCGCCAACGCGCTGCTCGGCGAGGAGGTGATGGCGGTCCAGGCCGCCCGCGAAGTCGACGGCAAGGGCCGCCACACCACCACCACCCGCAACCTGCTGGTGCTGCCCGGCGGGGGTGTCCTCATCGACACGCCCGGCCTGCGCGGGGTCGGCCTCTACGACGCGGAGTCCGGCGTCGGCCAGGTCTTCGCCGAGATCGCGGAACTGGCCGCGGAGTGCCGCTTCCACGACTGCGCGCACGAGGCTGAGCCGGGGTGCGCGGTGCTCGGCGCGATCGAGGACGGCTCGCTCGCGGAGCGGCGCCTGGAGAGCTACCGGAAGCTGATGCGTGAGAACCAGCGCATCGTGGCCAAGACGGATGCGCGGCTTCGGGCGGAGATCCGGCGGGACTGGAAGGCGAAGGGTGCGGAGGGGCGGGCGAATGCGGCACTGAAGCGAGGGGGGCTGCGCTGACCCCCGGGGTGCCTGGGGGCGCTGCCCCCAGACCCCCCGCTCCTCAATCTTCCCCAAGGCCTTAAGGGCCAGGGGGGACCCCCATGAGCGGCTTGATTTTGGCTCGCCGTCCGAAAACCGCCAGCCAGGTGGGAGGCCGCGTCGCACACTGGAACGCGTGATGGATCAGGACGCTCAGTACGAAGCGGTCAGCAGCAGGGACGCCCGGTTTGACGGGGAGTTCTTCTTCGCCGTGGCGACGACCGGTATCTACTGTCGGCCCAGCTGCCCCGCCGTCACCCCGCGGCGCAAGAACGTCCGGTTCTTCCCCAGCGCGGCCGCCGCCCAGGGCAACGGCTTCCGGGCCTGCCGGCGCTGCCGCCCGGACGCCGTGCCCGGTTCCGCCGAGTGGAACGCGCGGGCCGACGTCGTGGGCCGGGCCATGCGCATGATCGGGGACGGTGTGGTGGACCGGGAGGGGGTGCCGGGCCTCGCGACCCGGCTCGGCTACAGCACCCGGCAGGTGCAGCGCCAGCTCACCGCCGAGGTGGGCGCGGGCCCGGTCGCGCTGGCCAGGGCCCAGCGCGCCCACGCGGCCCGGGTGCTGCTCCAGACCACCGCGCTCCCGGTCACCGAGATCGCCTTCGCCTCCGGGTTCGCCAGCGTGCGGCAGTTCAACGACACCGTCCGGCAGATCTACGCCCGCACCCCCAGCGCCCTGCGCGCGGAGGCGGGCACCCGGGCCGCGAAGTCCGGCGGCGCGGCGACGGCCGGGGTTCCGCTCCGGCTCGCCTACCGGGGCGCGTACGCGACGAAGGAGACCTTCGACCTCCTGGCGGGCGAGGCGGTCGAGCACGTCGAGGAGGTCGTCGGCGAGCCGGGCGCCCGCACCTACCGCCGCACCCTGCGGCTGCCCCACGGCAGCGGCATCGTCGCCGTGGACGAGGCGGCCCCCGCGCACCCCGCGCCCCGCCAGGGCTGGCTGGACGCCCGGATCCACCTCACCGATCTGCGCGACCTCACCACCGCGGTGCAGCGGCTGCGGCGCCTGTTCGACCTGGACGCCGACCCGTACGCCGTCGACGAGCGGCTCGGCGCCGACCCGCGGCTGGCCCCGCTGGTCGCGCGCATCCCGGGGCTGCGCTCGCCGGGCGCAGCGGATCCGGACGAGTGCGCGGTGCGGGCGCTGGCCGGAAGGGACCGGGCGGCGGCCCTTGTCGAGACGTACGGGAAGCGGCTCGACCTGCCCTGCGGCACGCTCACCCACCTGTTCCCGGAGCCCGCGCTGCTCGCCGCGCACCCCGACCCGCACCTCGCCGCCCTGGCGACCGCGCTCGCCGACGGCACCCTGCGCCTCGACGCGGGCGCCGACCGCGACGAGGCCGCACGGATCCTGCGCACGCTGCCCGGCATGGACGAGGGCACCGTCGCGGTGATCCGGACGCGGGCGCTCGGCGACCCCGACGTGGGGCGGGGGGCAGCGGGCGAGGACGCCTGGCGGCCCTGGCGCTCGTACGCCCACCGGCACCGGCTCGTCGAGGCTGCCGGGGAGAAGTAGTCCGACGGGCGGGGGCGGGCCGCTTCTGGGAACGTCGAAGGCATGATCCGTCTCGCGCGCCTGCCCCTGGACCGCTGGTCGGCGCTGGTACCGCTGCTCGCCGTGGTGCTGCTCGGGCTGACCTGGGGGCGTTCGCTGCCCGCCGTGCTCGTCACGCTGGTCGCCTGCTTCCTGGCCGGTGCGGTGCTCGCGGCCGTGCACCACGCGGAGGTGGTCGCACACCGGGTGGGCGAGCCGTTCGGCTCCCTGGTGCTCGCGGTCGCCGTGACGGTCATCGAGGTCGCGCTGATCGTCACCCTGATGTCGGACGGCGGCGACAAGAACGCCTCGCTCGCCCGCGACACCGTCTTCGCCGCCGTGATGATCACCTGCAACGGCATCGTCGGGGTGTGCCTCCTGGTCGGCGCCCTGCGCCGCAGAGTGGCCGTCTTCAACGCCGAGGGCACCGTCACCGCCTTCGGCACGGTCACCACGCTCGCCGGCCTCAGCCTCGCCCTGCCGACCTTCACCACCAGCAAGCCAGGACCCGAGTTCTCACCCGCGCAGCTGATCTTCGCCGCGATCGCCTCGGTGTTCCTGTACGGGCTCTTCGTCGCCACCCAGACCGTGCGCCACCGCGACTACTTCCTGCCGGTGACCCAGCAGGGCGAGGTGATGCGGGACGACGCGCACGCCAACCCGCCCTCCGCGCGCACCGCCTGGACCAGCGTCGCCCTGCTCGGGGTGGCGCTCGTCGCGGTGGTGGGCCTCGCCAAGGGGGTCTCGCCGACCATCGAGAGCGGGGTGGCCGCGGCCGGTCTGCCCGCCTCGGTCGTGGGTGTGGTGATCGCGCTGCTCGTGCTGCTGCCCGAGACCATCGCCGCGGTACGGGCCGCCCGCCGCGACCGCTTGCAGACCAGCCTCAACCTGGCGCTCGGCTCCGCCATGGCCAGCATCGGCCTGACGATTCCGGCGGTCGCCCTCGCGTCCGTCTGGCTGTCCGGGCCGCTGGTGCTCGGCCTCGGCGCGAGCCACATGGTGCTGCTCGCGCTGACTGTCGCGGTCGGCATCCTGACCGTCGTGCCGGGCCGCGCCACCCTGATGCAGGGCGGCGTGCACCTCTCGCTGTTCGCCGCGTACATCGTCCTCGCGGTCAGTCCTTAGGAGGTGTCCCAACGGCATACGTTCCGGCCGACTAGGCGGTGCTTTCAAGTCACCCGCGTTACGGCCGTGTTGACGGACCGCCCCTTGGAGTCACACGATCGAAATATAGATGCTGGATACAACCGATTCGGCCGGCGGCTCGTCCCCCCTCCGGCCGGAGGGGCCAAGCAGGAGGAACCATGTGTGGCATAACCGGCTGGATCTCCTTCGACCGTGAACTGCGCGCCGAGCGGGACACCCTGGACGCGATGACCGAGACGATGGACTGCCGGGGCCCCGACGACCGGGGTGTCTGGGCGAACGGCCCGGCCGCCCTCGGCCACCGAAGGCTCGCGATCATCGACCTTCCGGGCGGCCGCCAGCCCATGACCGTCGAGGCGGGCGGCCAGACCGTCGCCCTCGTCTACTCGGGCGAGGCCTACAACTTCACCGAGCTCCGGGCCGAACTGGCCGCCCGGGGCCACCGGTTCACCACCGACTCCGACACCGAGGTCGTCCTGCACGGCTACCTCGAATGGGGCGAGGCCGTCGCCGAACGCCTCAACGGCATGTACGCCTTCGCGATCTGGGACGAGCGCAGCCAGCGCCTCGTCATGATCCGCGACCGGATGGGCATCAAGCCCTTCTACTACTACGAGACCGCAGACGGCGTCCTGTTCGGCTCCGAACCCAAGGCGATCCTCGCCAATCCGCTGGCCCGCCGCGCGGTCTCGCTCGACGGCCTGCGCGAACTGTTCACCTTCGTCAAGACGCCCGGCCATGCGGTGTGGGACGGCATGAAGGAGGTCGAGCCCGGCACCGTCGTCACCCTCGACCGGGGCGGCCTGCGCACCCACACCTACTGGGCCCTCGAAACCCGCCCCCACCCCGACGACCGGGAAACCAGCATCGAGCACGTCCGCGAACTGCTCGACGACATCGTCCGGCGCCAGCTCGTCGCCGACGTGCCGCGCTGCATGCTGCTCTCCGGCGGCCTCGACTCCTCGACCCTCACCGCGCTCGCCGCCCGCCAGCTCGGCGAGGCCGGCGAACAGGTCCGCAGCTTCGCCGTGGACTTCGTGGGCCAGACCGACAACTTCGTGGCCGACGAACTGCGCGCCACCCCGGACACCCCGTTCGTCCACGACGTGGCGCGCGGCTCCGGCACCGTCCACCAGGACATCGTCCTGGACGCCCAGTCGCTCGCCGACCCCGAGGTGCGGGCCAAGGTCATCCGGGCCCGGGACATCCCCATGGGCCTCGGTGACATGGACGCCTCGCTGTACCTCCTGTTCAAGGCGATCCGCGAACACTCCACGGTCGCGCTGTCCGGGGAGTCCGCCGACGAGGTCTTCGGCGGTTACAAGCAGTTCTTCGATGAGGAGGCGCGCAACGCCGACACCTTCCCCTGGCTCGTCAAGTTCGCCGAGCAGTTCGGCGACGACTCCGGACTGCTGCGCCCCGACCTCGCGGCCGTGCTGAACGTCCCCGCCTACGTCAAGGACTCCTACGACACCGCCGTCGCCGGCATCCAACGCCTGGACGGCGAGAGCGACTTCGAGTACCGGATGCGGAAGATCTGCCACCTCCACCTGACCCGCTTCGTCCGCGTCCTGCTCGACCGCAAGGACCGCGCGAGCATGGCCGTCGGGCTCGAAGTGCGGGTGCCGTTCTGCGACCACCGGCTCGTCGAGTACGTATACAACGCGCCGTGGTCGGTGAAGTCCTTCGACGGCCGCGAGAAGAGCCTGCTGCGGGAGGCGGCCAAGGACGTCATCCCGCAGTCCGTGTACGACCGGGTGAAGAGCCCCTACCCGTCCACGCAGGACCCGAAGTACGCGGTCGCCCTCCAGGGCCACGCCAAGGACCTGCTGGCCCAGCCCTCCCACCCGGTCTTCGACATCATCGACCGCGACGGCCTGCGCCAGGCCGCCGAGGTGAGCGCCCCGCAGATCCACCAGGCCTCGCGCCGCGGCCTGGAGCGCACGCTGGACCTGGCGATCTGGCTCGACCTGTACAAGCCGGAGGTGAAGCTGGCGTAGGAGGGCGCTAGTCCAGGCCCCAGCTGTGGATCTTGTGCGGGTGGATGCGGATCAGCTCCTCGCTGAAGTGCGGGCCCAACTCGTGGGGCCCGGTGAGGAGTTCGGCCGTGCCGCGGATCTCGACGCCGCGCACCTTCCACGGCCGCACGCTCACCACGTCGTCGACCACCAGGGCGGCCTTCGGGTTGCCCTGGAGGTTGCGCCACTTCTTCGTGGTGCCGAGGGCGTAGCCGCCGATGAGGATCGTCCCGTCGTCCTGCGGGAAGAACCCGACGGGGTTGGCCTGCGGCTGGCCCTTCGCGTCCACGGTGGCCAGCCGGCCGAGCCGCTGGCTCTTGAGGTAGGCGCGCTCGGCCTCGCTGAATTCGGTCATGGGGGCAGCCTCACACGCCTGCCGCCGCGCCGTCATCGGTGCGGCGGACCCAGGGACGCGCGGTCTCAGCCCCAGATCACCGCGCCCACCCACGCCCCGACCACCAGGAGGCAGGCGAAGAGCTCCACCATCACCGAGTAGCCGCCCGCGCGCAGCACGGTGCGGGCCGAGGCCCAGCCGTCCCCGTGGCTGCCGAGCCGGAACCGCTCCGCGCCGTAGAGGCCGCCGACGAACCCGGCGATCCCGCCCGCCACCGGCAGCAGGAAGAACCCGGCGACCGCGGCGGCCCCGGCGGTCAGCACCGACCTTCTGGGCACCCCGGTCCCCTTGAAGCGGCGCGGCGGCAGCAGCGCCTTGAGGGCCTGGCTCAGCAGGAGTACGCCGGTGGCTCCCGCCAGCACGCCCCAGGCGACGCCCGTGGTGTCGTCCAGCGCCCACCACGCGACGGCGGCCCACACGATCGCCGGTCCCGGGACGCCGGGGACCAGCACGCCGCACAGGCCCATCAGCATCACCGCGGCGACCCCGAGCAGCTGCCACACGCCCATCTGTCCAGGGTGCGGTAAACGGCCCATTCCCGCAGTTCCGGGCCGGTGCCGCCCGGTGCGGGACCTGCTAAGCGGTCTTGCGGAAGTCCGGTGCGGTACCGCGCCCTGAAGGGGCGCGGGGAACTGCGCGACCAGCCACGGATGGCCCGCAGCCGAAAACGCTACTTCCCGCGGAGCGCTCAGCGGGCCACCCAGCCGCGCTCGTACGCGTGCCAGCCGAGCTGGAGCCGGGTGGTGACGCCCGTCAGCTCCATCAGGCCCTTGACCCGGCGCTGCACGGTCCGCAGCCCCAGTTCGAGCTGCTTGGCGACGCTGGCGTCGGTCATTCCGGCGAGCAGCAGCGACAGGATCTCCAGATCGGTCGCGTCCGGGCCCACGCCCTCCTCGACAATGCCCCGGCCGCCGCCGCCGAGCCGCAGCGGCAGCGCGTCCTTCCACACCGCCTCGAACAGGCCCATCAGGGATTCGAGCAGCCCGCTCGCGTGCACCACCAGAGCGGCCGGCTCGGCGTCCCGGCCGGTCAGCGGCACCATCGCGAGACTGCGGTCCGCGACCACGAGTTTGGTCGGCACCCGGTCCACCGTCCGCACCTGCTCGTCCCGGCTGAGCGCGGCGGACAGTTCGACGATTCCGGCGGGCAGTGAGAGCACCTCGCGCTCGATCACCACCCGGTAGCTCACCCCGCGGACCGAGGCCCGCTCCTCGGACTCGTTGTCCATTCCGGTCACCGCGACCGGCCTGCCGGTGACCAGGGCGCACACCTCGTCGGCCGCGCCCAGCTGCAACTGGTGGAAGCGGTGCGAGACCGCGCTCGCACCGGTCACCACCTCGACCAGGTCGTGCACGGCCGGCTCGGCGGCCTCGGCCCGGAACTCCTCGGCGAGCAGCGCCGCCGCCAGCTCCGCCTGCTCCAGCTCGTGGCGCTGCTGAGTGAGCAGCGCGCCAAGGGCGACCCCGGGCGGGGCCGCGACCCACCGCCCGGTGCGGGCCGACGACTGGGCGGCCAGGCCGTGGCGCTCCAGGCGCCGCAGCGCGCGCTCGGTCTCGCTCTCGGGCAGCGCGAGCCGGTGCGCGAGGTCCGTCACCTCGGCCGCGCCGACCGCGACCAGGGCGCGGTACGCCGACTCCTGCGTCTCGTCGAGACCTATCGCTCCCAGCACCCCGGACCGCCTCCCTCACCAACGCGATGGCGGGAAACCGCCCCGGCGCAAACCCGCCTCACAACATCATCCCCGTATCTCCCGTCCCTCTGCCAATGTCGACCCACCGCAGCACCAACAGCCTCCGGAAATAGGGCATTTGCGCTCTTTGGGTGTGGAGTCCTTTGTTCCGGATTCATCTGGGGAGAGCGATGCGCCCGATATCGCGTACGGCTCTGGGGGCGGCGGCCGCCGCCGCCCTCGCCGTCACCGCGGTCGCGCCGTCCGTGGCAGCGCCACGACACGACGTCACCGCGGCCACCGCCAGGAGACCGCTCGTCGGCAGCGACGCCGGTCGCACGGGAACACCCGTCACGGTCACCCTCGTCACCGGCGACAAGGTGGTGGTGAGCAGGGACGGTTCCGGCACACCCACCGGCGTCACCGCGCTGCCGCGCGAGGACGGATCCGTACCGCTCGTGCAGACCAGGCAGTCCGGCAAGGAGATGTACGTCTATCCCGAGGGCGCGGCGGGGGCGCTCGCCGCCGGGAGGGTCGACGACGAGCTGTTCAACGTCTCCGGGCTCATCCGCCAGGGCTACGACGACGCGCACACCAAGACGATTCCGCTCATCGCCGTGTACGACACCGCGGCGGCCAGGTCGGCTCGGACCGTTCCGCCCGGCGCGAAGGCCGGGCTGAACCTCCCAGCCGTCAACGGCGTCGCCCTGACCGCCGACAAGGCGCGGACCCGTCAACTGTGGGCCGACGTCACCAACTCCCGTACGAGGTCGGCCGCCGGGCTCAAGAAGCTGTGGCTCGACCGGAAGGTGACCGCCTCCCTGGACCGGTCCGCCAAGCAGATCCGCGCCGGCCTCGCCTGGGCCGCCGGATACGACGGCAAGGGCACCAAGGTCGCCGTCCTCGACACCGGCGTCGACGCCGAGCACCCCGACCTCAAGGGCCGGATCGCCGCCGCCAAGAACTTCACCGACTCGCCCGACACCGAGGACCGCCAGGGCCACGGCACCCACACCACCTCCACGGTCGGCGGCTCGGGCGCGGCCAGCGGCGGCAGGAAGAAGGGCATCGCGCCCGGCGCCGACCTCCTGGTCGGCAAGGTCCTGGGCGACTCGGGCTCCGGCGACAGTTCGTGGATCATCGCCGGGATGCAGTGGGCCGTCGACAACAAGGCCGACGTCGTCTCGATGTCGCTCGGCAGCCCGGTCCCGACCGACTGCACCGACCCGATGAGCACCGCCGCACAGCAGCTCGCCACCCAGTCCACGCACACCCTGTTCGTCGTCGCGGCCGGCAACTCGGGCCCGAGCCTCAACACCGTCTCCTCGCCCGGCTGCGCGCCCGCCGTCCTGACCGTCGGCGCCGTCGACCGCGACGACACCACGGCCCCGTTCTCCAGCCGCGGCCCGGCCCCCTTCACCCACACCCTGAAGCCGGAGATCACCGCCCCCGGCGTCGGCATCTCGGCCGCCAACGCGGGCGGCCGCGGCGTCTACGCGTACCAGTCCATGTCCGGTACGTCGATGGCCACGCCGCACGTCGCGGGCGCCGCCGCCATCGTCAAGCAGCGCCACCCCGACTGGACCGCCCAGCAGGTCAAGGCCGCGCTCGTCTCGTCCGCGAACAGCGGCATACCGGGTGACGTGCGCGAGACCGGCGGCGGGCGCCTCGACGTCAAGGCCGCCATCGACGAGACCGTCCTCGGCGCGCCCGCCGTGCAGGCCGGAACCTTCAACTGGCCGCAGGACAAGAGCGACCGGACCACCGTCGACGTGCCGTACACCAACGTCAGCGACAAGCCCGTGAAGCTGGACCTCAAGGTCGCGGGCGTCACCGGAAACGACGGCTCAGCCGTCAACTCCGGTGTGGCGAAGCCGAGTTCGCGATCCGTCACCGTCCCGGCCGGTGCCACCGTCAAGGTGCCGCTCGCCGTCGACCCGACCGCACACCTCAAGGCCGTCCAGTACGGGGACGTCACCGGCCGGGTGCTCGCCACGGCGAACGGCGTCGCCGTCTCCACCCCGTTCTCGCTGTACGTGGAGCCGGAGACGGTCACCCTGCGCGTCAAACTCATCGACCGCGCGGGCAAGCCCGCCGCCGGGGCCTCCTCGCTCGACGTCATCGGCACCGACACCGCGACCGGCGAGCGCCGCTTCAACGCGGGAGCGGCCGACCAGGTGTACCGGCTGCGCCCCGGCGCCTACTTCGTGTCCTCCTTCGTCGCCTCCGCCGACCCCGGCGACGCGACCGGCACCGGCACCGGCTCGGTCAGCTACCTCGGCCGCCCGCAGCTCGATCTGAAGAAGGACACGGCCCTCGTCCTGGACGCCCGCACGGCGCACCGCCTCTCGGTGCGGACCGACAAGCCGAGCGAGGCCCGCACCACGACCCTCGACTTCGCCCGCTCCTGGGGCGGTCGGTGGCTGCACGCGGGCTCGGTCTCCGGATCCCGCCTGATCAAGGACTACTTCGCGGACGTCCAGGGCAACGCCCGTACCGGCAGCTTCGAGTTCGGCAGCTACTGGCGGTCGTACGCCCCGCAGTTCGAGAAGCTGACGGCCGTCGGGGGGCCCGAACTGCACCCGCTCACCGCGAGCGTCGGCTCCGACAACCTCGACGGCACCGGCGAGGCGCCGCTCGTGGACGCGGGCCGGGGCAGCCCTGCCGAGCTCAAGGCGGCCGGGGTGAGCGGGAAGATCGCGTTCGTCGCGGTGCCGGACGATGCCGCGTCGATCGGCACCCTGGGCAAGGACGCCCAGGCCGCCGGCGCCAAGGCGCTCGTCGTGCACCGCCCGTCGGCCGGGCGCTGGCTGCCGGCGTACGGCTTCGCGGGCGGACCGCTGCCGACCCTCGCCGTCGAGGCCGCCGAGGCCAAGGCGCTCGCCGACAGGCTGGCGGGCGGCCCGGTGACCCTGCGCTGGAAGGCCACCGCGAAGAGCGGCTACGTCTACAACCTGGGCTTCCAGGAGAACGGCGGCTTCGGCTCCGACCGCGCCTACCGGGTGCACGACGGCCAGCTCGGCCGCAACCTCTCCACGTACCACTCGATGGGCGTGCCGGCCGACTTCATCGACGGCACGGCCGCCTACCGCACCAACAGCGGCGGGCCGATCGGCGTCTTTGGCGTAGACCTGGTGTCCGTCCCGTCCACGCGCACCGAGTACTACACGGCGGGCGGCACGACCTGGGACCACTACGTCTCGTCCAGCTTCCCCTTCGGCGAGTTCATGCTGTCCCCGGCCAGGGCCTACCAGCCGGGCAAGGAGACCAAGGAGAGCTGGTACGACGGTGTGGTCGGCCCGAACTCCGGGCGCGACGCCACCGGGAAGCCGCTGCTCGCCGCCGAACGCCAGGGCAACCAGCTCGGCTTCGCCCCCGCGATGTGGGGCGACACCGAACACAGCGCGCAGCCTGGCTCGTTCGGCGACATCGGCTCGCTGCTCCTGCGCCGCAACGGCCAGGACTACGACAGCAGCGGCTGGCCGTCCGGGGTGTTCACCGTGCCCGCCGACGACGCGGCGTACGAACTCGTCAGCGACAACCAGAAGATCGGCCCGTCGAGTTCGGTGTGGAAGCGCTCCAGCGAGGTGGTCACCAGTTGGAGGTTCCGCTCACACCTCGACGAGAACGCGTACTCGCAGGGCATCGCGCTGCTCTTCCCGCAGTACGACGTGCCCGACGACGGCCACAAGACGGTCCCGGCGGCCGACGCCCAGCGGATCGGCCTCGCCGCCACCGGACACGCGGGCTACACCCCGGCCGCACTGGTCTCGGCCAAGCTGTCGTACTCCTACGACGGCGGTACCACCTGGACCGAGGCGAGGACCGCGCAGCAGGGCGGCCGGTGGACGGCGACCGTGAACCACGCGGGCGCCGCCGCGAAGAGCGTGACCCTGAAGACCGAACTGACCGACGCCAACGGCAATTCGGTCACCCAGACCGTGGTGAACGCGTACTTCGTGCGCTAGGGGGTGTCCGGTGGGTGTCCCTCCCGTGGGGGGTGGGGCCGCCCGGCGGGCTTTCGCAATTCCGTTGCGGCACTTGTCCGTTGACGACATTTTCCCGATGCCCCGTTTTCGTACGGCCCCGGAGGTGGACAATAAGGGCATGAGCCAGCAGGGGGAGAGGCCGCCTTCCGACGGCGACTGGTGGAGCCGGCTGTACGACGAGTCGGCACGGGATGCTGGGCCCGACGGTTCGGGCGACAGCCTCGACGACCGCTTCAACTCGGCGTCGCACACGGTGAGTTCGAGCACGGCGGAGAACGGTGCGCCGCGCACCCCCACGGCCTGGTGGGAATCAGTCCCAGACGCCCCACCCCCACCAACGGCCCCAGCGCTCCCCCCGGGTTGGACCCCGGACGCCGGAACCCCGCTCACCGCCCCGCCCGTCCCCGCAGAACCGGAGAACCCCGCCGGCTTCACCCCGCTCCCGCGCCCCCGCACCGGCCATGTGGGTGACGGCCCGCCCACCTACGACGCCGAACCCACCGCCCTGCCCGGCGCCCTCCCCAACACCCTCGACGACCTCGTCGCCGACACCGTCCTCGACGGCGCCCGCTACGGCGCATACGTGCTGCGAGCCGCGTCCTCCCGGGGCGACTCCGCCCGCTACCGGGGCGAACCGCGCCGCGACGCGCTGCTCACCGCCCGGTTCGGCAACGGCGAGAACGCCCTGGTCCTGGTCGCCGTGGCCAGCGGCGCGCGGGCCACCGACGCCGCGCACCTCGCCACCGCCGACGCCTGCCGATGGATCGGCGGGGCCATCGGCCGCAGCCACCTCCGGCTCGCCGAGGACATCAGGGCGGGCCGGAGGAGCGACCTCAAGTCGGGGCTGCACCGGCTCACCGACCGCAGCTACGGAATGCTGCGGGCCCGCGCCGCCGAGCTCGGCGCGCAGCCCGAGGAGTACACCGCGAACCTGCGCTGCCTGCTGCTCTCCGCCGACCCCGCCTGCCGCACCCGGGTCTTCTTCGGCGTCGGCCACGGCGGCCTGTTCCGGCTGCGCGGCGGCGTCTGGCAGAACATAGAGCCCGCCGTGCCCGAGCCCGGGGCCATCGCCGGGGAGCCGGTGGTCGGCTTCGGCTCGGCGCCCGCCGAGACCCCGCAGGGCGACCGCCTGACCATGGACCTGGGCACCGTCGAGCCCGTACGCCCCTATATCGACCCGCCCCCGCCCCCAGGCGAACCGTTCCGCTTCCGGGCCTCGGTGGCCCGCCCGGGTGACACCCTCCTGCTGTGCAGCGGCGGCCTCGCCGAACCCCTGCTCGGCGAGCCCGCCCTCGCCAAGGAGCTGGCCGAGCGCTGGGCCCGCCCCGAGCCGCCGGGCCTCGCCGGCTTCCTCGCCGACGTACAGCTCAGGGTGAAGGGGTACGCCGACGACCGTACGGCTGTCGCGGTCTGGGAGGCGTAACCGCAGGGGCCATGGGTTGATGGACCCATGGCCAAGCAGAATGTTGCAGAGCAGTTCGTGGACATCCTCACGCGCGCGGGCGTCAAGCGGCTGTACGGAGTCGTCGGCGACAGTCTCAACCCCGTGGTCGACGCCATCCGCCGCAACTCCGCCATCGACTGGATCCAGGTCAGGCACGAGGAGGTCGCGGCGTTCGCGGCCGGCGCGGAGGCCCAGCTCACCGGGAAGCTGGCAGCGTGCGCCGGCTCGTGCGGGCCGGGCAACCTCCACCTCATCAACGGCCTGTACGACGCCCACCGCTCGATGGCCCCCGTCCTCGCCCTCGCCTCCCACATCCCGTCTTCCGAGATCGGCCTCGGATACTTCCAGGAGACCCACCCCGACCAGCTGTTCCGCGAGTGCTCCCACTACAGCGAGCTGATCTCCAGCCCCCGGCAGATGCCCCGCGTGCTGCAGACCGCGATCCAGCACGCCATCGGCCGGAGCGGTGTGAGCGTCCTGTCGCTGCCCGGCGACATCGCCTCCGAGCCGGCCCCCGACAAGGCGATCGACCACGCCCTGGTGACGTCGCTGCCCTCGGTGCGGCCCGGCGACAGCGAGATCGACAAGTTCGTCGCGCTCATCGACGCGGCGGACCGGGTCACCCTGTTCTGCGGCAGCGGCACCGCCGGGGCGCACGCCGAGGTGATGGAGTTCGCCGAGCGGATCAAGTCGCCCGTCGGGCACGCGCTGCGCGGAAAGGAGTGGATCCAGTACGACAACCCGTACGACGTCGGCATGAGCGGACTGCTCGGGTACGGCGCGGCCTACGAGGCGACCCACGAGTGCGATCTGCTGATCCTGCTCGGCACCGACTTCCCCTACAACGCCTTCCTGCCCGACGACGTCAACATCGTCCAGGTCGACGTACGCCCCGAACACCTCGGCCGCCGCTCGAAGCTGGACCTCGCGGTGTGGGGCGATGTGAAGGAGACCCTGCGCTGTCTGACGCCGCGCGTCCAGGCCAAGACGGACCGACGGTTCCTGGACAAGATGCTGAAGAAGCACGCGGACGCGCTGGAGGGCGTGGTCAAGGCGTACACCCGCAAGGTGGACAAGCACATCCCGATCCACCCCGAGTACGTCGCCTCCGTACTGGACGAACTCGCCGACGACGACGCCGTGTTCACCGTCGACACCGGGATGTGCAACGTCTGGGCGGCCCGCTACATCTCACCCAACGGGAAGCGCCGGATCATCGGTTCGTTCAGCCACGGCTCGATGGCGAACGCCCTGCCGCAGGCCATCGGCGCCCAGTTCATCGACCGCGGGCGCCAGGTGGTCTCGATGTCCGGCGACGGCGGATTCACCATGCTGATGGGTGACTTCCTCACCTTGGTCCAGTACGAGCTGCCCGTGAAGATCGTGCTCTTCAACAACTCCTCGCTGGGAATGGTCGAGTTGGAGATGCTGGTCGCCGGTCTTCCCTCGTACGGAACGGCCAACCGCAACCCCGACTTCGCGGCGATCGCGCGGGCGGCGGGGGCGTACGGGGTCCGCGTCGAGAAGCCCAAGCAGCTGGCGGGCGCCCTGAAGGACGCCTTCAAGCACAAGGGCCCGGCCCTGGTCGACGTGGTCACCGACCCCAACGCGCTCTCCATCCCGCCGAAGATCAGCGCCGAGATGGTGTCCGGCTTCGCCCTGTCCGCCAGCAAGATCGTCCTGGACGGTGGAGTGGGCCGCATGCTCCAGATGGCCCGCTCCAACCTCCGCAACGTGCCGCGCCCTTAGGCGCGTACGTCACCCGCGCCTCGCGGTGCACCCAGACGATGGACGAACCGGGCAGGATCTCCTGGAACTGATGCAGTAGTGCCGTCTTCCGCAACCGGTCGAGATCGTCGTACGGCACGCAGTACGCGGGGGAGTGCGGCGCCGCGGTCGTGACCCACAAACGACTCCTCAGGTCCCCCCAAGGGGTTTCCCTTCCGGCCGGTGAGGAATCACCATGCGTGACGGCGCCGGGTCGGGGCATGCATCCCGTGTGCATGTTCGAGTGAGGAAGGTCGTCACAACGTGCAGGTGGGGGTTATGACAGGGCATCAGGCAGGACTCGGCCCCGCGGGGAGCGGGCCCGTCCGGACACCTGATGCGCCGCAGACGGACCAGCGTCTGCTGCGCAGGAGAGTGGGGCACGCGGATCTGAGCGCGGTACACGAAATCCGTCGCGAGCTACGGGAACTTCTTAGGCCGTCGCGGCATTCGGGGGCGGTGGACGTGGCGGAGCTGCTCACCAGCGAACTGGTGACCAACGCGCTCATCCACACCGATCACGGAGCGGTGGTGACGGCCACCGTCGGGGAAGCCGGGCTGCGCGTGGAGGTGCGGGACTTCGTGACCGCGCTGCCCACGCCGCACGCACCGTCCGCCGACGACGGTACGCATGGCAGGGGCCTGCTGCTCGTCCAGGCACTCGCCGACGCCTGGGGCGTGCACGAGCACGGCATGGGGAAGGTCGTCTGGTTCGAACTGGGGAAGGGAACGATGCCCTAGCCCCCGCGAACATGCCCCATACCCGCGGCGCTATCCGAACTGCTGCTCAAGGTCCTTCAGTTTGCGCTCCAGGGAGTCGAGCCGGGGCAGCGCCTGGGTGTCGTCCTCGGCGGTCAGGTCCACGGTCCTTGCCGCCGAGGACTCAGGGAACCCGACGGCCTGAAGGGAGAGCCGGTTTCTCAGGGGCAGTTGTCCTGGCTCGGCTATGGCCGGCTCCGCGACAGCTTTGGGCTGCGCGGAGCCGCTCCCGGAGCCGATCGCCTGGACGTCGACCCGGCGGCCGCCGGCCCGACCGCGCCCCCAGGCGCGGTTCTGCCGGCTCAGCGCCTTGAAGTGGGCCCGCTCCAGCTTCTCCTGGTCGCGCCTGCGGAGCTTGTTCTCCTCCTTGGCCCGCCGGTCCTCGCGCACCTCGTCGACCGCCTCGTCCAGCGTGCGCACGCCCTCCAGGAGCATCAGCGACCAGGCGCCGAAGGTCTCCCGGGGCGCCCGCAGCCACCGTACGATCCGAATCTGCGGCAGCGGCCTGGGCACCAGGCCCTGTTCGCGCAGGGCCGCGCGGCGGGTCTGCTTCAGCGCGCGGTCGAAGAGCACCGCCGCCGACAGCGACATCCCGGCGAAGAACTGCGGAGCACCCGCGTGGGCCATGCCGCGCGGCGCGTGCACCCAGTTGAACCAGGCCGCGGCGCCCGCGAATGTCCACACCAACAGGCGCGAGCCGAGCGCCGCGTCACCATGGCTGGCCTCGCGCACCGCGAGTACGGAGCAGAACATGGCCGCACCGTCGAGGCCGAACGGGACCAGGTACTGCCAGCCGTCCGTCAGATCGAGGTTCTGCCGGCCGAAGCCGACCAGGCCGTGGAAGGAGAGTGCGGCGGCCACCGCCGCACAGCAGAACAGGAGCACATAGGAAGCGGTGCCGTACACCGCCTCTTTCCTTCTGCGGCGCTCCTCACTTCGTTCCCAGGAGTCGTCGCCGGAGGCATTGTCACCGGCGCGCTTGCCGCGCGCGAGTACCACCAAAGCCACGACGACCCCCACGATCATCACGCCGCCCGGAAGCAGCCAGTCCAGCGATATGTCGGTCAGTCGCATGCCGTGTCCCTTGAAATCGCTTAGGGCGTATCGGCGGCCATACTGCTCCAGTCGTACGGGACGGCAGGGGGGTTTCGGGGTAACAGGCCGTCAACGGAGGCCGAGGGCAGTCGGATAGGGGGCATTCGCTCGAACTGCCGTGCCCGGAGCGCGAGTTGGGTTCGACTGGCGCTCACCCGGACGGGTGGCATGGATTCAGGATGCGGTGCTGAGCTTCATCACGCGGTCGGCGTCGCAGGTACGCGGACAGGTGACGCAGGTGTCCGCGGGGCGCACGGTGTAGAAGAGGCAGCAGCTCGCCCGGTCCCGGGTCGCCAGCGGCCGCCCGTCGGGCCCGGCCAGCTCGCGGAAACCGGGCCTGCCCACGTAGGGCTTCGCGGTGCCGGGCAGCAGCGCGTCGAGTTCGGCCATCGCCCGCGGCTCCTCGCCGAGCAGGGCGCCGACGTACCAGAGCCCCTCGACGATCTCGTCCGTCGCCATGCCCCACAGTGCCCTGTTGCCGCGCCGCATCCGCGGCCCGAAACCGTCGAGCACCGGCCCGAGGTGCTCGGCCACCGCGGCCCGCACCTCGCCGCGCAGCGCCTCCTCGTCCGGTACGACCCGGGCGCCGGGCAGTCCGGCCGCCGGATCGTCCGGCAGGCACGCGAACTCCCGCACCCGGACGGTCAGGTGGCCGCGCGCCCGCTGGAACGCCACATCGGCGACCGGCAGCCGCGGCACCCGCCGCCGCAGGAACCACGGCGCCGTCACGAGGAGGCAGGCGGGCCAGGCGTAGCGGTGGAAGCCGAAGGAGGCGATGACGTCGGGGCGTGCCTGGTGGCCGTAGTCCCGCAGGACCTGCGCGTCGTCCCAGGCCAGAAAGGCGTCGAGGGCCGGGCCGCCGGCCGCGAGCTCCGCCGCGCCGACCCAGCCCGGGCCCGCGGGCGCCTGCTCCGCCGGTGCCAGCTCCGTGATCCGCAGCGCGGGGACCACCTCGGCGAGACGGGCGTAGGAGCCCTGGACGGGGCTCGGTGCGGGGCTGGGCAGCAAGGCGGAGACGGTCATGCGGGACCACCGAATCACGATCGTTGGCAGGTAAGGCTTACCTTAGCGGACGTTGCCGATGTTTGAACTCGCGCTTTGTCCGCCTATGGTCTGTGTGGGGCGGACGGAGCCGTAGGAGGCAGGGGTGGACCAGGGCAGAGCGTGCGAGGCGGTGGTGCCTGCGTTCGGGGCATCCCGTGTGCCGGAACAGGCCAGGGGCGCCGCCCCGCTCGGGGACGTCCGCGGCGAGCACACCCACAGCGAGCCGCCGCCGCCCCGCACCGTCCACCGCCACTCGGTGCGCGGCCAGGTCCTGGCCGCGCTGCGCACCGCCCTGGTCGACGGTGAACTGGTGCCGGGCGAGGTGTATTCGGCGCCGGTGCTGGCCGAGCGGTTCGGGGTCTCCGCGACGCCCGTGCGCGAGGCGATGCAGCAGCTCAGCATCGAGGGCGCCGTCGAGGTCGTACCGAACCGCGGATTCAGGGTCACCGCACGCAGCCCGCGCGAACTGGCGGAGCTCGCCGAGGTGCGGGCCATGATCGAGGTCCCGGTGATGCTGCGGCTGGCCCGTACCGTGCCGGCGGGCCGCTGGACCGAACTGCGGCCGCTCGCCGAGGCCACCACCGAGGCCGCGGCGACCGGCGACCGGGCCGGCTACGCCGAGTGCGACCGGGCCTTCCACCGGGCGGTCCTCGCCCTGTCGGGCAACGAGCAGCTCGTCCAGGTCGCCGACGATCTGCACCGGCGCTCGCAGTGGCCGCTGACCGCGGCTCCGGTCGCCCGGCGCGCCGACCTGATCGCCGACGCGGCGGAGCACCTGGCCCTGCTCGACGCGCTGTGCGCCCGCGACCTCCCGGTCGTCCAGTCGCTGGTACGGGAACACTTCACGGGGTCGGCGCTCTGAGCCCCCACCGCTGATCCCCGGCGGTCAGGCCAACTCCCTTACGGGAAAGACCTGTTCAGCAATCTAAGACCCCGTCACACCGATGCGGCGGGCGGCGCCGCGTCCAACCGGGCCGCCAGCCACGTCGGGACCTTGAGGAGGCGGACGAGCCGGGCCGCCTCCGTGCGCAGCCGGCTCGCGACCGGCTCGTCCTCGCTGTCGGCCAGCGCGGCCAGGGCGGGCGCCGTGCCGATGAGGTAGCCGAGCTCCTCGCGGATGCGCAGGGACTCCGAGAATCCGTGCCGGGCCTCCGTCAACTCCCCGTCGCGCAGGGCGAGTCCGGCCAGATGGCGCCAGGTGAAGGAGAGCAGCAGCGGGTCGCCGTGCGCGGTGGCGCCCTCGTGGGCGCGGCGGTAGGCGGCGCGGGCCGCCTGGGGCGCGTCCGCCACGTTCTCGGCCAGCAGCCCGCGCCGGAAGTCCAGCAGCGCCCGGCCGCGCCCGGTGGGGGCGGTCAGCGCGGCGGCCCGGCCGAGCGCCGAGCGTGCCTCGTCCGCCCGGTCCCGTACCCCGAACAGCGTTGAGGCGTACGCGAGATAGCCGCGCTCGGAGGCGGCGGCGCCGCGCTCCTCGTCGCTCTGGGCGACCGCCTCGGCGGCGCGCAGCGCCTCGTCGGCCTCCGCCCAGCCGGACTCGGTGTACACACAGCGCTCGGTCAGCAGGGCGGTGCGCTGGAGCGCGCCGGCCGGTGCGGCCGCGTGCGGTTCGAGCAGGGCGGCGGCATCCGTCCAGCAGCCGCGCGAGCGCAGCCGCCATACCGCGGTCTGGAGCGGATCCCCGTCATCTGCAGTCGTTCCGGAACCAGACATGGCGGTATGCGCCACGTTGCCCTCCCCGAGCGCGCCATTGAGCTGTTGAGTCGATTCCGCATCTCAGCACGGAATGGCGCGCCGGGCCAAGGGGGGTGCGTGAATCAGTTCACAATCCTCCGGGCCCGGCTCGGCCCGGCTGTCAGCTCATCCGAAGCGCGAGGAAGAAGTCCAGCTTGTCCTCGAGCCGGGACAGGTCACGAGCCGTCAACTGCTCGATCCTGCCCACCCGGTAGCGCAGCGTGTTGACATGGAGGTGCAGCCGGGTGGCACACCGCGTCCACGATCCGTCGCAGTCCAGGAAGGCCTCCAGGGTCGGAATGAGCTCCGCCCGGTGGCGGCGGTCGTAGTCGCGCAGCGGGTCGAGGAGGCGGGCCGTGAAGGCGCGGCGCACGTCGTCCGGCACGAAGGGCAGCAGCAGGACGTGCGAGGCCAGCTCGTGGTGGCCGGCCGCGCACACCCGGCCGGGGCGGGCGGCGGCGACCCGGCGGGCGTGCCGGGCCTCCTCCAGGGCGCCGCGCAGCCCCTCGGCGGAGTGCACCGCGGCGCTGACACCCAGTGTCAGCCGGCCGTCGTCGGCGAGGCCCGCCGCGAGCGGCGCGCGCACGGCGTTCAGCAGCGCGTCGGCGTGCAGCCCGCCTTGCGGGCTCTCGGCGGCGGCCGAGGACAGCGGGACCAGGGCGATCGCCTCGTCGCCCGCGTGGGCCACCGCGATCCGGTCCGAGGACTCCGAGCCGATCACCGCCGGGTCGACCAGGATCTCCTCCAGGAGCGACTGGGCGACCGGTCCGGCCGCGATCTCCGCACCGCCGTCACGCTCCCAGTCCACCCGGGCCACCACGACCTGCCAGTGCGGCGCCGTGCCGAGGCCGGGCAGCAGCACCGGGGCCGCGACCCGCAGGCGGGCCGCGATCTCGGCGGGCGGGGCGCCGGTCTGCACCAGCTCCAGGACCTCCTGGGCCAGTCTGCGGCGCACCGCGCGGGCCGCGTCGCGCCGGTCGCGCTCCACCGCGATCAGCTGGGTGACGCCCTGGAGGAGGTCGAGCCGGGCCGCGGGCCAGTCGCTCGCGTCCGCCTCCACGGCGAGGAGCCAGTCCGAAAGCACCGTCTCGCGCACATCGCGGGCGGCGGGCGCGGCGCCGCGCGCGTTGTTGCGGATCGGGAACAGCGAGTAGGTCACGCCGTCGACGGTGGCCCGGTGCGGGCCCCGGCGTCCGGTGCGGGTCGCGCCCAGGTGCTCGGTGGCGAGCAGGGCGCCGGTCTCCGGGGCCAGCGGGTCGCCCGCGCCCGCGATCTGGCGGCCGGTGGGGGAGAGCACCCAGGCCCGGAGGTCGAGGTCGGAGCCGAGCAGGTCGAGGACCACCTCGGGGCCGCCGCCCGCCGGGCCGGAGGTCATGAGCCTGCGGTGGCGGTCCACGACCGCGGCGAGGTCGCCCGCCCGCTCGCCCGAGACCTGGCGCACCACGTGCTCGGTGATGGTTGCGAACGCGACCGACTCGTTCACCGCGAACAGCGGGAGCCGGTGACGAGAACAAGCCATGACGAGATCGTCCGGGATCGCGCCGAGCTCGGCCTCGCCGGCCGCCAGGCCCGCCACGCCGGCACCCGCGAGGATGCGTACGAATGGCTCGGAATCTTCGGCGTCCCGCCGCCAGGCTAGGCCGGTCAGAACGAGCTCGCCGCCCGCGAGATAGCGGCTGGGATCCCGCAGGTCCGTGGTCATCACCCCACGTACCGTGCGGTCCAGCTCGTCCTCGCCGCCGAGCAGCCGCAGCCCCAGCGCCTCGGTCTCCAGAAGTGCGCGCAGCCGCATCGCGTGTCGCCGCCGATCTGTCTTGATGTTGCCGTTGGAAAGCGGTGAGGTAACGGAGCACCGCCTTTCATACGAATCTACAAGACGTGAGCGGAGACCAGCCAACTCCTTCATGGTTTCAGTGACTGCACCCGCGGCAGCCCGGCTTGTGTACTGATTTCACAACGCGTTAACAGCATGTGAACGACCGAGATGTCGAGGGCCTGCCGTCCCCGGGACCCGCACGAACGACCCCGAATTTGAGAAGAAGAGAGCCACTCATGGACTTCCTTCGCCCCGCCAGCTGGGAGGAGGCGCTCGCCGCCAAGGCAGCGCACCCCACCGCTGTGCCCATTGCGGGTGGCACCGATGTGATGGTCGAGATCAACTTCGACCACCGCCGGCCCGAGTACCTCCTGGACCTGAATCGCATCGGGCTGCTCAGCGAGTGGGAGATCGGCGAGGAGAACGTCATCCTGGGCGCCTCCGTCCCGTACACCCAGATCATGGAGAACCTGCGCGCCGAGCTCCCCGGCCTGGCGCTGGCCTCGCACACCGTCGCCTCCCCGCAGATCCGCAACCGCGGCGGCGTCGGCGGCAACCTCGGCACCGCTTCGCCGGCCGGCGACGCGCACCCGGCGCTGCTCGCGGCCGACTGCGAGGTCGAGGTCGAGTCGCAGGCCCGCGGCGTCCGGCTCATCCCGATCGACGCGTTCTACACGGGCGTCAAGCGCAACGCGATGCAGCCCGACGAGCTGATCAAGTCCGTGCACATCAAGAAGGCGGACGGCCCCCAGCAGTACTCCAAGGTCGGCACCCGCAACGCGATGGTCATCGCGGTCTGCGCCTTCGGCATCGCCCTGCACCCCGAGACCCGTACGGTCCGGACCGGCATCGGCTCCGCCGCTCCGACCCCCGTTCGGGCCAAGGCGGCCGAGGAGTTCCTGAACGCCGCGCTCGAAGAGGGCGGGTTCTGGGAGAGCGGCAAGATCATCACCCCCTCGATCGCCAAGCAGTTCGCGGAGCTCGCCTCCGGCGCCTGCAACCCGATCGACGACGTACGAGGTACCGCGAAGTACCGCCGGCACGCAGTCGGCATCATGGCCCGCCGCACGCTCGGCTGGACCTGGGAGCAGTACCGCGGCACCGGCAACACCCTTGAAGGAGCTGCATAACCATGCGCGTGAATTTCACGGTCAATGGCCGCAAGCAGGAAGCCGACGACGTCTGGGAGGGCGAGAGCCTTCTCTACGTGCTGCGCGAGCGCATGGGTCTTCCGGGTTCGAAGAACGCCTGTGAGCAGGGCGAGTGCGGTTCCTGCACGGTCCGCCTCGACGGCGTTCCGGTGTGTTCCTGCCTGGTCGCGGCCGGTCAGGTCGAGGGCCGCGAGGTCGTCACTGTCGAGGGCCTGGCCGACTACGCCAAGCACCGCGAGGACAGCCACCCCGGCGGCGGCTGCGCCTCCGGCGCCTGCGGTACGTCCATCGACGCCGCCCAGCGCTGGCAGGCCAAGCCCGCCGACGGACAGACTGGAGGGGCGGGCAGCGACCCGCTGGCCCTCTCGCCGATCCAGCAGGCGTTCATCGACGCCGGCGCCGTGCAGTGCGGCTTCTGCACCCCGGGCCTCCTGGTCGCCGCCGACGAGCTCCTGGAGCGGAACGCCGAGCCGTCCGACCAGGACATCCGTGAGGCGCTCTCCGGCAACCTCTGCCGCTGCACCGGTTACGAGAAGATCCTCGACGCGGTCCGCCTCGCGGCCGCCCGTCAGGAAGAGGCGGTCTGACGATCATGGCCACCACTGGTACTCCCACCAACATCACCCAGGGTTCGAAGACCAAGGGCGGCATCGGCGAGTCGACGCTGCGCCCGGACGGCACCCTCAAGGTCACCGGCGAGTTCGCGTACTCCTCGGACATGTGGCACGAGGACATGCTCTGGGGCCAGACGCTCCGGTCCACCGTCGCGCACGCCGAGATCAAGTCGATCGACATCTCCGAGGCCGTCGCGATGCCCGGCGTCTACGCCGTGCTGACCTACGACGACCTGCCCACCGAGGTGAAGAACTACGGCCTGGAGATCCAGGACACGCCGGTTCTCGCCCACGGCAAGGTCCGCCACCACGGCGAGCCGGTGGCCCTGGTGGCCGCCGACCACCCGGAGACCGCGCGCCGCGCCGCCGCCAAGATCAAGATCGAGTACGTCGAGCTGCCGGTCATCACGGACGAGGCGTCCGCGACCGCCCCCGACGCGGTCCTGGTCCACGAGGGCCGCGACGACCACCACATCGGCCACGTCCCGCACCCGAACATCGTGCACCGCCAGCCGATCGTCCGCGGCAACGTGGCGGAGGCCCGCAAGCGGGCCGACGTGATCGTCGAGGGGGAGTACACCTTCGGCATGCAGGACCAGGCCTTCCTCGGCCCCGAGTCCGGCCTCGCCGTGCCGTCCGAGGACGGCGGCGTCGAGCTGTACGTCGCCACCCAGTGGCTGCACTCGGACCTCAAGCAGATCGCCCCCGTCCTCGGCCTGCCCGAGGAGAAGGTGCGCATGACGCTCTCCGGCGTCGGCGGTGCCTTCGGCGGCCGCGAGGACATCTCGATGCAGATCCACGCCTGCCTGCTCGCACTGCGCACCGGCAAGCCGGTCAAGATCGTCTACAACCGGTTCGAGTCCTTCTTCGGACACGTCCACCGGCACCCGGCGAAGCTCTACTACGAGCACGGCGCCACCAAGGACGGCAAGCTCACGCACATGAAGTGCAAGATCGTCCTGGACGGTGGCGCCTACGCGTCGGCCTCCCCGGCGGTCGTCGGCAACGCCTCGTCCCTGAGCGTCGGCCCGTACGTCATCGACGACGTCGACATCGAGGCGATCGCCCTCTACACCAACAACCCGCCCTGCGGCGCCATGCGCGGCTTCGGCGCGGTGCAGGCGTGCTTCGCCTACGAAGCCCAGATGGACAAGCTGGCCGCGAAGCTGGGCATCGACCCGGTCGAGTTCCGCCAGCTGAACGCCATGGAGCAGGGCACGCTCCTGCCGACCGGCCAGCCGGTCGACTCGCCCGCCCCGGTCGCCGAGCTGCTCCGCCGCATCAAGGCCCGCCCGCTGCCGCCCGAGCAGCAGTGGCTGACCGCCGGCGAGCAGGCCGATGTGCGCGCGCTGCCCGGCGGTCTGTCCAACACCACGCACGGCGAGGGCGTCGTACGCGGTGTCGGCTACGCGGTCGGCATCAAGAACGTCGGCTTCTCCGAGGGCTTCGACGACTACTCCACCGCCAAGGTGCGCATGGAGGTCATCAACGGCGAGCCGGTCGCGACCGTGCACACCGCGATGGCGGAGGTCGGCCAGGGCGGCGTCACCGTCCACGCGCAGATCGCCCGCACCGAGCTCGGTGTCACACAGGTGACCATCCACCCGGCCGACACCCAGGTCGGCTCGGCCGGTTCGACGTCCGCGTCCCGTCAGACGTACGTCACCGGCGGTGCGGTCAAGCACACCTGCGAGAACGTCCGCGAGGCCGTCCTGGAGATCGGCCGCCGCAAGTTCGGCTCGTACCACCCGGCCTGGGCCACCGCCGAACTCCTCCTGGAGAACGGCAAGGTCGTCACCGACGGCGGCGAGGTCCTCGCGGACCTGGTCGACGTCCTGGAGGACGAGGCCGTGGAGCTGGAGCTGGAGTGGCGCCACCGGCCCACCGAGGCCTTCGACCTGCACACCGGCCAGGGCAACGGCCACGTCCAGTACTCGTTCGCCGCGCACCGCGCGGTGGTCGAGGTGGACACCGAGCTCGGCCTCGTCAAGGTCGTCGAGCTTTCGGTCGCCCAGGACGTCGGCAAGGCGCTCAACCCGCTGTCCGTCGTCGGCCAGATCCAGGGTGGCACCACCCAGGGCCTGGGCGTGGCGGTCATGGAGGAGATCATCGTGGACCCGAAGACCGCGAAGGTGCGCAACCCCTCCTTCACGGACTACCTGATCCCCACCATCCTCGACACGCCGACGATCCCCGTCGACGTACTCGAACTGGCCGATGAGCACGCGCCGTACGGCCTGCGCGGCATCGGCGAGGCCCCGACCCTCTCCTCGACTCCGGCCGTCCTCGCGGCGATCCGGAACGCGACGGGTCTGGAGCTGAACAGGACGCCGGTCCGCCCCGAGCACCTCACGGGCACCGGAGCCTGATCCCCGAACCCTCCGGGCGGTGTGTGCCTCCCAGGAACGTCACACTTCCGTCGCCCGCACCGCCCGGAGCAAACAAGCAGCCGCACCGCTCGCGGACCCGCTTCACAGCAGTACGAGCACCACATGTCTTACCTGAGCAACACCAGCAACACCGGTAGCAATCTGCACTGCGGTACCGATGCCGGTACCCCCGCAGCAAGCAGACACCGTTCGTCTCGGGCCGTCCCCCGGGTCGTGCAGCCCACGCACCATCCCAAATCCCGCAGCTTGTCTGACTGAGAACTCAAGTCTTATGCGGGTGCCCCTGTGAACCTTGGGAGTAGGCACCATGACCCAGCAGTCTGTGGAGCCCAAGACCACCGCAGAGGACGCGGGCTCCGGCTCTCGTCCCGCCGCCGGCAGGTCTTGGCTCGACCGGTACTTTCACATATCCGATCGAGGGTCCACGCTCGCGCAGGAAGTGCGCGGCGGCATCACCACCTTCATGGCGATGTGTTACATCCTCCTGCTCAACCCCCTGATCCTGTCGACGCCCGACGTCGACAAGCACACGCTGGGCCACGCGGGCCTGGTGACCGCCACCGCAGTCGCGGCCGCGGTCAGCACACTGCTGATGGGCTTCATCGGCAAGGTTCCGCTCGCACTCGCCGCCGGACTCAACGTCTCCGCGGCCCTGACCACCCAGGTGGTCCCCAACATGACCTGGCCGCAGGCCATGGGCATGTGTGTCATGTACGGCGTCGTCATCATGCTGCTCGTCGTCACCGGCCTGCGCGAGATGATCATGAACGCCATCCCGCTGGCGCTCAAGCACGCCATCACCATGGGCATCGGCATGTTCGTCGCCCTGCTCGGCCTGGTGAAGGCCGGATTCGTCGGCCGGGGCCCCGACCACGGACCGCCGGTCACCCTCGGCGCCACCGGTCAGCTCGTCGGCTGGCCCGTCTTCTTCTTCGCCGTCACCCTGCTGCTGATCTTCGCCCTGCAGGCCCGCAAGGTCCCCGGCGCGATCCTGATCGGCATCGTCTCCGGCAGCGTGCTGGCCTTCGCGGTCACCAAGGCCGCCGGCCTGACCGACGCGGACTGGGGCGGCTCCGCCCCCGGACTCAGCGGCAGCGCGGTCTCCACGCCCGACTTCGGCCTCTTCGGCCACGTCGAGTTCGGCGGCTGGGGCTCCATCGGCGCCATCGGTGTCGGCATGATCGTCTTCACCCTGGTGCTCGCCGGCTTCTTCGATGCGATGGCCACCATCATCGGCGTCGGCCAGGAGGCCAAGCTCGCCGACGACCAGGGCCGCATGCCGGGCCTGTCCAAGGCGCTGTTCATCGACGGTGCGGGCGGCGCGATCGGCGGCGTCGCGGGCGCCTCCGGCCAGACCGTGTTCATCGAGTCCGCCTCCGGCGCCGGTGAGGGTGCCCGTACCGGCCTCTCCTCGGTCGTCACCGGCCTCTTCTTCGCGGCCTGCCTCTTCTTCACCCCGGTCACCCAGCTGGTCCCGGCCCAGGTCGCCTCCGCGGCCCTGGTCGTCATCGGCTCGATGATGATGAGCGCCGCCAAGCACGTGGACTGGAGCGACCGTTCGGTCTCCATCCCGGTGTTCCTCACCGTGGCGCTGATGCCGTTCACGTACAACATCACCGCCGGTGTCGGCGCGGGCGTCGTCGCCTACACCGTGATCAAGGCAGCACAGGGCAAGTGGCGCGAGATCGGCGGGTTCATGTGGGCCCTGACGGCCATCTTCACGATCTACTTCGCCCTCCATCCCATCGAGAGCTGGCTCGGCGTCAAGTAGCGGCCGTGCCGCCGACGCCCTCCACACATCCGTAAGGAGACCGAACATGCTGGACATCGCCGAAGAGCTCAACCGGTGGGTCGAGCAGGGACGCGAGTTCGCCGTGGCCACCGTGGTGGCGGTCGGCGGCAGCGCGCCCCGGCAACCGGGTGCCGCGCTCGCCGTCGACAGCGACGGCACGGCCATCGGATCGGTCTCCGGCGGATGTGTGGAGGGCGCTGTCTACGATCTGTGCCAGCAGGCGCTCGACGACGGCGAAACCGTCCTGGAGCGCTTCGGCTACAGCGACGAGGACGCCTTCGCGGTCGGTCTGACCTGCGGCGGCGTCATCGACATACTCGTCACCCCGGTCACCGCCGACTCGCCCGCCCGCGCGGTGTTCGCGGCCGCCCTGGCCGCCGCCTCACAGGGCGAGGCCGCCGCCGTCGCCCGGATCACCGACGGCCCGGCCGAACTCATGGGCCGCGCCCTGCTCATCCGCCCCGACGGCCGGTACGAGGGTGCGCTCGGCGGACACCCCGAGCTGGACCGCGCGGTCGCCGACGAGGCCGCCGCCATGCTGGACGCGGGCCGCACCGGCACGATCTCCCTCGGCGCCGACGGCCGGCTGTGCGGCGAGCCGCTGACCGTCTTGGTCGAATCGAGCGTTCCGGCCCCCCGGATGATCGTCTTCGGCGCCATCGACTTCGCTTCCGCCCTGGTCAGGGTCGGCAAGTTCCTGAACTACCACGTCACCGTGTGCGACGCCCGGCCCGTCTTCGCGACGCGGACCCGCTTCCCCGACGCGGACGAGATCGTCGTGGAGTGGCCGCACAAGTACCTGGAGCGCACCCAGACCGACTCCCGTACGGTCCTGTGCGTCCTCACCCACGACGCCAAGTTCGACATCCCGCTCCTGGAGGCCGCGCTGAAACTGCCGGTCGCCTACATCGGCGCGATGGGCTCCCGCCGCACCCACCTGGACCGCAACAAGCGGCTGCGCGACGTCGGTGTCACCGAGCTCGAACTGGCCCGCCTGCGCTCCCCGATAGGCCTCGACCTCGGCGCCCGTACGCCCGAGGAGACCGCCCTGTCGATCGCGGCGGAGATCGTCGCCAACCGCCGCGGCGGCAGCGGAGGCTCCCTGACCGGCGCCCACACCCCGATCCACCACGACGGCTCGGACGCGCCGGTGGGACGCATAGGTTCGGTGGCGTAGGGGGTACGCCCCCGGTCAGCCGCCGCACGCCGGCTGTTCGACGAGCTCCGTGCGGGCGTACCGCACCGGGCGCCCCGCGCGGGCGCCGCCGACCGGTCCCGAGGGCTCCCCGGCCCGGCCGATATGCGAGTGAACTCCCGTTTCGGCCGGGTTAGGGTCGCCGCATGAACGAGCTCCAGTTCCGTGGCGTGCCCGAGTCCGACGTCGACCGCGCCCTGGAGCTCTGGTGGCTGGTCTTCCACGACCGGCCGGACGAGAAGGAGAAGCGCGAGTACCAGCGCGCGATGGTGCTGCGCTGCGACCGGGTCGGGGCGTACGACGGTGACGCGCTCGTCGGATTCCTCGTCGCCCACCGTTTCACGCTGTCCATTCCGGGCGGTGAACTCCCTTGCCCGGGGCTGACGTTCGTCTCCGTCGCCCCCACCCACCGCCGCCGCGGCGTGCTCTCCGGCATGATCGCCGAACTGTTCCGGCGCTGCGCCGAGCACGGCAGGCCCGTCGTCGCGCTCTGGGCCTCCGAGGCCGCCATCTACGGCCGCTTCGGTTTCGGCGCGGGCACCCACGGAACCTCCGTCGAGATCGACTCGACCCGCCCGCTCGCCCTGCGCATCGACGTGGACCAGCGCCCCCTGCGCCTGATCGACCCCGACGAGGCACCCGTCGAACTCGGCCCCTACTACGAGGCGACCCGCACCCGCCGGGCCGGCCGGATCGCGCGCGACACCGCACGCTGGCGCGGCGAGTGGTTGCCCGAGACCGACGAGGACGACGAGGAACTCGGCCCGCCCCGCATCGTCGGCCTCGGCGCCGTCGACGAACCGCTCGCCGGGTACGCCGTCTACCGCACCCGGCGCGAGGACGACCCGGCCAAGCCCGGCACCGTCCAGGTCGCCGAGCTGGAGGCCGACACCGCGGCGGGTGAGGCCGCGCTGTGGAACTACCTCGCGGGCATCGACCTCACCGGCACCGTCCGCGCCCGGGGCATCGCGCCGGACGACCCGCTGCTGCTCTTCGCCGCCGACCGCGACCAGGTGAAGGCCGTGGCCGGGTTCCCGGCGCTGTGGATCCGCCTCGTGGACGTGCGCGCCGCGCTCACCGCACGCTCCTGGGCGGCCGAGGCCTTCCTCGTCCTGGAGGTCCGCGACGACCGCATTCCGGCCAACGCGGGCCGCTTCCGCCTCGCGGCATCCCCGCACGCGTGCACGTACGAGCCGACGACGGCCGTACCCGACCTCAGCCTCGACGTGCGCGACCTGGCCGCCTGCTACCTCGGCGGCACCGAGGTCCGTCGGCTCGTCTTCGCGGGTCTGGTCACCGAGCACACCCCGGGCGCGGCGGCGGCCCTCGACGCGGCGCTGCACACCCCGGAACTCCCGCACACCGTCGACGAGTTCTGACCGGCCGGGGCGGGGGAGGGGGCTTTTCCCCCGCCGGAGTGACGAGCGTCTCGTCCCGGTTCGTCCCGGCCCGGGCCGATGGTCCTGCGGCAAATCGCCTGCTCGGAGCGGGAACCGGGAACCCCCTTGGCGGGGTCTTTGCCTGCGCGTCAGGGACCAAAGTCCCGGCGCGCGGCAGCCGAACCGAGCCCCTCGCACCACTGAGGTCGCGTCAACTTCCGTACGTATCAAGGAGGTTGCCGGAACCGGGTATTTTCCGGCCATACCCGGCCGGGGAATTCGCATTTCGGGATTCGAGCGCGATCGTGCGATCGTGGCGGACCGGTGAGGCTCCGCTGCCGTACCGGCACGTACCGAGGGGATGGGGAAACCATGGCGCGTCTGACTGCCCACACACGCCGCATCGTGATGGCCGCAGCGACGGCCGCTGTACTGACCGGCGGCGTGGCCGCCGCCGTGGTCCTCGGCCACGACACCTCGTCCGACGGCCCCGGCCCGGCCCTCGCCCAGTCCTCGAAGGCCACCGGCAAGTCCGAAGACAAGCCCGCGGGGTCCCGCGGCGCGAGCGGCCAGCCGGGCGGCGACGACAGCGCACCGGACGGAACGGACGGCTCCGCGGGTTCCACCGGGCCCGCGGTACCCCCCGGCGCCGGAATAGCCGAGTCGATAGACCACGCCACGGAGAGCGGCGGCAAGTCCGTCTCGATCACCATCGACGACGGGCCGAGCCCGGTCTGGACGCCGAAGATCCTCGCCGTCCTCAAGCAGTACGGCGTCAAGGCCACCTTCTGCATGATCGGCCCGCAGGCCCAGGCCAGCCCCGACCTGGTCAAGCAGGTCGTCGCGGATGGCCACCGGCTCTGCGACCACACGGTCAGCCACGACGAGCAGATGAACAAGAAGCCCGTCGCCTACCAGAGCGCGCAGGTCCTCGACGCCCAGAAGATGATCGAGGACGCGGCCGGCGGCGCGAAGGTCCAGTACTTCCGCGCCCCCGGCGGTGCCTTCACCCCCGAGAACCGCCACATCGCCGCCACCCACGGGATGCGGCCCCTCGGCTGGAACGTCGACACCAAGGACTGGAAGCAGCCCGGCACCGCGCAGATCGTTCAGACGGTGAAGCAGGAACTCAAGAACGGCCCGATCGTGCTCTTCCACGACGGCGGCGGGGCCCGCGCCCAGACGGTCGCGGCCCTGAAGGAACTGCTTCCCTGGCTGGCGCAGCAGGGGTACGTGTTCAGCTTCCCGAAGGTCTGACGCCGCCCGGGGCATCACCGCCCGCGGAGCGCGGTGATGCCCGGCGTCGCTCCGGTGACCGGACCGTGGTCACGGCGGCAACTGGCCGGTACCGACGCCCTGTTGAGGGGCCACCGGGTGTCGCCGGAGGGAATATTTGCCGCCGCGACCACAGAAATTTGCGCACTGTACGGCAAGGCTTTCTGGCAAGGAGCGCGAAATAGTACTATTTGCCGTGCCAGTCCGGCGGATCCGTGCTAGGGTTGCTCCCAGTTGCAGTTGTGGTTCCCAAAGACTTCAAGTGCCTTGACGGTTTTATGCCGCCGGGCGCTTTTGTATTTCCGGTGCTTTTTCCGGACGGGGCATCATCACAGTAACAACGGGGTCAGCACAGTGCGGACCCCCGGGCATTGCCCCGAAGGAGATATGACATGGCTACTGGCACCGTGAAGTGGTTCAACGCGGAAAAGGGCTTCGGCTTCATTGAGCAGGAGGGTGGCGGCCCGGACGTGTTCGCCCACTACTCGAACATCGCCACCCAGGGCTTCCGTGAGCTTCAGGAAGGCCAGAAGGTGAACTTCGACGTCACGCAGGGCCAGAAGGGCCCGCAGGCCGAGAACATCACGCCTGCCTGACGCTGAGGCGTTTTCTGAACGCGGCTGGGGCTCGCACCTTGCGGTGCGGGCCCCAGCTCGTTGCTGTTTCACCGGGCCCGCCGTCCACCATGACGGCGGTTTTTCACGGCCCGCGGGACACCGGGCACCGCCCCGCGCGTCCCGCCACCCAGCGGACGAACCGCCCACGGCTCAGGCCGGGCGCGGCTCAGCCCGCTGTCCTGATCCGGCCCGTCCGCCTTCCGGGGCGGCGGCTGCCCGGCATTCCGACACCGGGCGGGGAATTTCCGCGCCCTGGTACGGCCGGATCGGAATTCGACTTCTGTTTTCGGCTCGTTCTTGCGATGTCCCGGCCGCACAATTCTGCCGGGAGTCCCTCGATACGTGCCATATCGAGGAAGGTTCTCCTTGAACCGTTCAGCTCGCACGAACGACCGCTACTCCGGCTCCCGCAAGGGCGGCTCCACCGGCGCCGACCGCGGGGCCCGCTTCCGCCCGCAGGGCCCCGGCCGCTCCGGCGGCGCCCGCAGGCCCGCCGCACCGCAGGGCGAGTTCGCCCTGCCCGTCACCATCACCCCCGCGCTGCCGCCGGTCGCGGGCTTCGGCGGGCTCGCCCTGCCCGCCGAGGTGCTCGAACTGCTCGCCGGCCTCGGCATGAACGAGCCGTTCCCCATCCAGGCGGCCACCCTGCCGAACTCCCTCGCGGGCCGGGACGTCCTGGGCCGCGGCCGTACCGGCTCCGGCAAGACCCTCGCCTTCGGCCTCGCGCTGCTCGCCCGCACCGCCGGACGGCGCGCCGACTCCAAGCAGCCCCTCGCCCTGATCCTGGTCCCCACCCGCGAGCTGGCCCAGCAGGTCACCGACGCCCTCACCCCGTACGCCCGGGCGCTGAAGCTGCGGATGGCCACCGTCGTCGGCGGCATGTCGATCGGCCGCCAGGCCGGCGCGCTGCGCTCCGGAGCCGAGGTCGTCGTCGCCACGCCGGGCCGTCTCAAGGACCTCATCGAGCGCCGCGACTGCCGCCTGGACCGGGTCGCCATCACCGTCCTCGACGAGGCCGACCAGATGGCCGACATGGGCTTCATGCCGCAGGTCACCGAGCTGCTCGACCAGGTGCGCCCGGACGGCCAGCGGATGCTGTTCTCGGCCACCCTGGACCGCAATGTCGACCTCCTGGTCCGGCGCTACCTGCACGACCCGGTGGTCCACTCCGTCGACCCCTCGGCCGGTGCGGTCACCACGATGGAACACCACGTGCTGCACGTGCAGAGCGCCGACAAGTACGCCACGACCACCGAGATCGCGGCCCGCGACGGCCGGGTGATCATGTTCCTGGACACCAAGCACGCCGTCGACCAGCTCACCAAGCACCTGCTCCAGAGCGGTGTGCGCGCCGCCGCGCTGCACGGCGGGAAGTCCCAGCCGCAGCGCACCCGCACCCTCGCCCAGTTCAAGACCGGCGCCGTCTCGGTCCTGGTGGCCACGAACGTCGCGGCGCGCGGTATCCACGTCGACAACCTCGACCTCGTGGTGAACGTGGACCCGCCGACCGACCACAAGGACTACCTGCACCGCGGCGGCCGCACCGCCCGCGCCGGTGAGTCCGGCAGCGTCGTCACCCTGGTCCTGCCCAACCAGCGCCGCGAGATGAGCCGCCTGATGATGGCCGCCGGGATCACCCCGACCATCACCC
Organism: Streptomyces sp. NPDC050485; assembly: GCF_044458185.1. NCBI lineage: Bacteria > Bacillati > Actinomycetota > Actinomycetes > Kitasatosporales > Streptomycetaceae > Streptomyces > Streptomyces sp. NPDC050485. The sequence goes on from NZ_JBITHR010000008.1 coordinate 89,006, forward strand.
AGGTCCGCTCGGGCGAGGCGGAACTGAGCCGCATCACCGGCGCCAAGGCCCCCTCCGGCATCCCCATCGGCCCCTCCGCGCCCCCGGCGGACCGCCCCCAGCGCGGCCAGGCCCCCTTCCTCGGCCGCGGCACGGCCCGAGGCCAGTCGGGCCGTACCTCGCGCCGCGCAGGCGAGTCCCGCGAGCTCGCCGAGGCCCGCAAGGCCGCCCGGGTCCGCCGCGCCGCCTGACCCAGGAGTGCCGGTGCGGCCGGCGATGAACATGTGGCTGTCGAGAGCCACCGCCGCCCGCCCCGGCAGTCCTCGGACTCAACTGACGTAAACCGCAGCCCCGTTCACGCGCTGACCCCGGCCGAACGCCCGTGGCAAAATCAGCGGGTGCAGATCGGGATGCTGGGGCCGTTGGAGGTTCGCGGGGACGACGGCGGCTTGGCCCAGGTGCCGGGCGCTCGGCTGCGCGGGCTGTTGATCGCTCTCGCGCTCAGGCCGGGTCACGCGGTTCCGAAGGCGTCGCTCGTCGACTGGATGTGGGGTGAGCACCCGCCCGTCGATGCGACGAACGCCTTGCAGCGCCTGGTGTCCCGACTGCGGAAGGCACTGCCGGACGGGGTGATCGAGGGGCGGACGGACGGCTACCGGTTGACGGTGGCGCCCGACGACGTCGACGCCGTGCGGTTCGAACGCCTCGTCGTCGAGGGCCGGGCCCGTACCGAGGACGCATCCCGGGGGGTGCGGCTGCTGCGCGAGGCCATCGAGCTGTGGCGCGGCGGGGCCATGCAGGACGTCGGTCTCCAGGACAGCGCCGCGTTCGACGCCGCGGTCGGCCGGTTAGAGGGGCTGCGCCTGACCGCTACGGAGGAGCGGGTCGACGCGGAGGTCGCCCTCGGGCGCGGTGCGGAGCTGATCACGGAGCTGACCGACCTGGTGGCCGCGCACCCGGTGCGGGAGCGGCTCGTCGCCGCGCTGATGCGCGCCCTCGCCGCGGCCGGTCGCGACAGTGAGGCGCTGCTGGTGTACCAGCGCGCGAGGGAGGCCCTGGCCGACGCGCTGGGCGTCGACCCCTCGCCGGAGCTGGCCGCAGTTCATGTCGCGCTGCTGCGCGGCGAGTTGGGGCGGCGGGAGGGGACCCGGAAGACCAACCTGCGGGCCGAGCTGACCACTTACGTCGGCAAGGACGCGGACGTCGCCGCGGTCCGCGAGCTCATGGCCGGACACCGGCTCACCACCCTGATCGGGCCGGGCGGCTCGGGCAAGACCAGGCTGGCCACGGAGAGCGCGCGCACGTTGCTCGGCGAACTGCCGGACGGGGCCTGGCTGGTGGAGCTCGCGGCCATCGGCGCGGACAGCGACGTGGCCGACGTGGCGCAGGCGACGCTCGCCGGTCTCGGTCTGCGGGACGCGCTGCTCGGCGGGGCCCCGAACGCGGAACCGACCGACCGGCTCATCGCCGCGATCCGCGAGCGGGAGGCGCTGCTCATCCTGGACAACTGCGAGCACCTGATCGAGTCGGCGGCGGTGTTCGCCCACCGGGTGCTCGGGGAGTGCCGGCGGCTGCGGATCCTGGCGACGAGCAGGGAACCGCTCGGCATCACCGGTGAGGCGCTGTGGCCGGTCGAGCCGCTGGCCCTGCCGGACGCATACGCCAGCCACGCCGAGATCGAGACCTCGCCGGCCGTCCGGCTGCTGCGGGACCGCGCGGGCGCGGTGTGCAAGGATCTCGCGGCCGACGCCCGCACGCTGGCGACGATGGCGCGCGTCTGCCGGGCCCTTGACGGGATGCCGCTGGCGATCGAACTGGCCGCGGCCAGGCTGCGCACGATGTCCATCGATCAGCTCGCCCACCGCCTCGACGACCGGTTCCGCCTGCTGACCAGCGGCAGCCGCACCGCGTTGCCGCGGCACAAGACGCTGCGCGCGGTGGTCGACTGGAGCTGGGACCTGCTCACCGACGCCGAACGGATGGTGTTGCGCAGGCTCTCGGTGTTCTCGGGCGGGGCGAGCCTGGACGCCGCCGAGCGGGTCTGTGTCGGCGCCGGGGTCGAGCAGGAGCAGGTGCTCGAATTGCTCACCTCGCTGGCCGAGAAGTCGCTGCTGCTCACGGCGGGCAGCACCGCACCGCGCTACCGGATGATCGGCACGATCAAGGAGTACGCCGGGCACCGGCTCGCGGAGGCGGGGGAATCGGACCGGGCGCGCCATGCGCAACTCGCCCACTTCACCGAACTCACCGAGACCGCGGAGCCGCATCTTCGCCGCGCTGAGCAACTGGAGTGGCTCGCCACGCTCGATGCCGAGCACGACAACATCGGTGCGGCGATGCGCGGCGCACTCGCGGCGGGCGAGGCGCAGGCAGCGATGCGGCTCGCGGCGGGCGCGGGCTGGTACTGGTGGCTCGGCGGGCGCAGGACCGAGGGCTTCGAGCTGATCAGCGCGGCCACCAGGACGCCCGGAGAGGTGACCGACGAGGTCCGGGCCACGGTGTACGCGCTGGTCGTGATGTTCGTGAGCTCCGGGCGGGGCGACCAGTACCGGGCCGCGGAGTGGATCCACAAGGCGTACCACTTCAGCCGGCGCGGCCTGCGCCATCACCCGCTGATGGGGTTCGTAGCCCCGCTGGAACGCATGCTGCAAGGGCCGGAGGCGTCCTTGCCCGCGTTCGAGACACTGCTGGACGACGAGGACCCCTGGGCCCGGGCACTGGCCCGGCTGCACCTCGGCAAGATGCGGATCGTGCTCGGCCGGGGCGGGCGGGACGCGGACGCGAACCTGGAGCTGGCGCTCGCCGAGTTCCGGACGATCGGCGAGCGATTCGAGATCTCGTTCGCCCTGACGGAGCTGGCGGACCGGATGGCCGTGCGCGGCGAGTTCGCCGACGCGTGCGAGTACTACGAGCAGGCGATCGCGGTCGTCACCGAGGTCGGTGCCACCGAGGACGTCATCCGCATGCGGTCGTCGCAGGCGCGGTTGTACTGGCTCCTTGGCGACCAGGACGCGAGCGCGGCCGCCATCGCCGAGGCGCAGCGGTGCGCGGAGCGGGTCACCTGGCCGGACGCGCTGGCCGAGCTGGCCCTCTCGAAGGCGGAACTCGCGCGGTGGGGCGGCAACGCGGAGGAGGCGCACGAGCAACTCGGCGTCGCGATGGCCGTATTGGGCGACGAAGCGGAGCGGGCCAACGTCCGCGCGATGACGCACGACCTGCTCGGTTACCTTGCCGACGACCTCGGCGAGGCCCGGGCGCACCGCGCGGCGGCCTGCGCGGCGGCGTCCGAGGCGGGACACGCTCCGGTGATCGCGCAGGTGCTCGTCGGGGTCGCGGACCTGGCACTGCGCCGGGGCGAGTGCGAGCAGGCCGCGCGGCTGCTCGCGGCGAGCGCGGGCGTGCGCGGGCTGCCGGACCGCTCCCACCCGGACGCGGCCCGGATCGAGCAGGCCGCGCGCCGCCGCCTCGGCGACGCGCGGTTCGCCGAGGCCGCTCGGGAGGGGACCCGGACCAGTTGGTCCCAGCTGGCCGAGGCCACGCTCGCTTCCTGAACGTGGAGAGGACCCTCACGTACCCGAGCAGCCGTTGTGCACCCTGCCGTTCCGGTCGCGGACCGTTCTATGATCACCACTCCGCGTACGAGGGGGCTGGGCATGGGGGCAGGCGAGTCGGCGTCGCGACGGGCGCAGGAAGCGCGACGGCAGGAGCGGTTGCTGCGGGAGCAGTGGCAGGCCGCTCGTCGGCAGGCGCGGCAGTGGGAAGCGGCGAGCGAGGGTGAACGGCTGGTAGCCGCCCAGCTGTTGGTGCTCACGGAGCGAGGGTGGCGGCTGCTCGTGGATCGCCGCTGGCCCGGGACCCGCGCCGCCAATGTGGACATGCTGCTGGTGGGTCCCGGCGGTGTCTTCGTCATCGACGTCAAGAACTGGCGGTCTGCCCCAGAGGTCTCGGACGGCAAGCTCCGTGCTGGAGGCGAGCCGCGGGACGAGCACGCGGCAAAGCTCCTCGCGGTCACGAAAGCCGCCGAAGGTGCGGTCGCTTCCCTGGGTCTGTCCCCGGTGGCGGTCCAGCCGCTCATGGTGTTCGCGGGGCAACGGATCGACGCAGGCCTCGGCCGGATCCGGCTCCTGGGGGAGCACGAGGTCGGTCCCACGCTGCTGTCGGAGCGCCGCAGACTGCGTACGGAGTCGGTCCGTGCGATCGCCGACCATCTGGAACGCGTCTTCCCCGACTACGAGGGATCGGCGGTCACACAGCCGGTGCCGACGCCGGAGCAGCCTCAACAGGCCGTGTCCGACGGGCTGTTCGACCTGGAAGGTCTGCGGGACGCGGCCCTGGCGGAGGCGTTACGGGCCCCGATCGAGCAGTGGATGACCTTCCTCCACCCCGATCAGGTCGCGCTGGTGCGCCGCAACTGGTCGGGTCCCGCGCGCATCAGCGGCCCGGCGGGCACGGGCAAGACGGTGGTCGCGCTGCACCGCGCGGCCCACCTCGCCAGGCGCACCGGCGGCCGGATCCTGTACGTCACCTACGCCAACAACCTGCCCCGGGTGCAGGGCACTTTCCTCAAGACCATGGCCCCGGCGGTCGCGGACCGGGTGGATTTCCGCAGCCTGCACTCCTGGGCGCAGGAATTCCTGCAGGAGCGCGGCGTCCCGGTGCGGCTGCACGGAGACAAGGCCGAGACCGCCTTCAGCCTGGCCTGGAAGCACGTCGGGCGGGACAGCCGGCTGACCGAGATCGATCCGGCGCCGAACTACTGGCGCGACGAGATCGACTACGTCATCAAGGGCCGGGGCATCGACGCCTTCGAGGAGTACGCGCTGGTGCGCAGGCGTCGTCGCAGGACGAACCTGCGCGGGCCGCACCGGCAGGCGGTGTGGGCGTTGTACGAGGCGTACGAGTCGCTGCGCATCGAGCGCGGTGTGCACGACTTCAACGACGTTCTCTCGCTCGCCCTGGCAGAAGCGGCACGGCACACGGACCGGTCCCGGTACGCGGCCGTCGTCGTGGACGAGGTCCAGGACCTGACCCTCGTCGGAGTGCGTCTCCTGCACGCCCTCGTCGGTGACGCCCCCAACGGCCTGCTCCTGGTCGGCGACGGCCAGCAGGCCGTGTACCCGGGCGGGTTCCGCCTCTCCGACGCGGGTGTCGACATTCGCGGCGACCGTGGACAGGTGCTGCGCACCAACTACCGCAACAGCAAACAGATCCTGGACGCCGCGTTGACGGTCGTGGCCGACGACGCCTTCGAAGACATCGACGGCCTGCGCACGCCCGGCCGCCGTGACGTCGACCTCACGTACCACGACGGGCAGGTGGTCCGGGTCACGGCGCCGACCGTGGACGCCCATGACCAGGCGCTCCTGGACGCCTTGCGCGCCCTGCCGGACGGCGCGCGAGCCGACGCCGCCGTGCTGTGCCCGTCCATGCGGGCCATCGGCCACTACCGAGGGCTGTTCACCCGGGCAGGGATCCCGACATGCCTGCTGGAGCACTACGACGGCCGCGCCGTCGACGCGGTCAAGCTGGGCACCTACCGCAGGGCCAAGGGCCTGGAGTTCAAGCACGTATACCTGCCCCAGCACGACGCCGCCCTGCCGAACGGGGCGTTAGCCGGCGGCCCCGGCGCCGCGGAGGGGCCCGAAACGGCACAGGAGCGCGAAGAGCTGCTGCGCAGCCAGCTGTTCGTGGCGATGACCCGGGCGCGTGACGTGCTGTGGCTGGGCAGCGTGGCGCGGTAGTAGGGCGCTACGCAAAATGGCCTCGCACCCGGTCCGGGTGCGAGGCCCTCCTGGTGCTGCCGGATCAGACGGCGGCGAGGAGGGACCCGGCGGGGAAGCCGTCGCGTCATCCACACCGATCAGTAGACGTCGCGTACGTACCGCTTGTCGGCGGCGAGTTGCTTGACGTACAGAGCCGCGCCGTCGGGGTCCAGACCTCCGTGTGCGACGGCGATGTCGCGCAGCGCCTGGTCGACGTCCCTGGCCATCCGGGCGGCATCGCCGCAGACGTAGAAGCGGGCGCCGTCCTGGAGCCAGGACCACAGTTTGGCGCCGTGCTCGCGCATGCGGTCCTGCACATAGACCTTGGCGCGCTGGTCGCGCGAGAAGGCGGTGTCCAGGCGGGTCAGGGTGCCGTCGGCGAGGAAGTCTGCCAGCTCGTCCTCGTAGTAGAAGTCGGTGGCCCGGTGCTGTTCGCCGAAGAAGAGCCAGTTGGGGCCGCGGTGGCGTTGTACGCGGCGTTCCTCCAGGAAGCCCATGAACGGAGCCACTCCGGTCCCCGGGCCGACCATCACCATCGGCGTGCCGGGGCCGGCGGGCGGCCGGAAGTGCGGGGCGCGCTGCACGAAGACCGGCACCGGGGCACCGGGGGCGGCATCCGCGAGGAAGGGCGAACACACTCCGTTGCGGGGGCGGCCGTGCAGGTTCTCGTACCGGACGACGGAAACGGTCAGGGACACCTGGTGGGGGTCGGTGAGCGGGCTGGACGATATCGAATACAGCCGGGGCTGCAGTCGTTTGAGGATGCCGGCCCACTCCTGCCCGGTGGCACGGACGGGATACTCGGCGAGGACGTCGACGGCTTGACGGCCCCAGGACCAGCGGGCGAGTTCGCCCTTGTTGTCGGGGCGCAGCATCTTCTTCAGGGCTCGGTCGCCGGTGCGCTCGGTGACGAAGCCCAGCAGGGCCGGAGTGAGCCGGGTGATGTCCAGGTGCCGGTGCAGGGCGTCGGCCAGCCGGAGCTCGCCGAGGCCGGCGACCTCGACCTCGGAGGTGGCGTCGAGACCGGTGACGGCCAGCCATTCGGCCACCAGATCGGGGCTGTTGACCGGATGTACGCCGAGGGCGTCACCGGTCTCGTAGCCGAGGGGCGAGACGGCGTCCCGGGTGTCGAAGGTGAACCGGCGGACCTCCTTGCCCGCGCCGGGGCGGCTGAGGAGCCGGTTTCCCACCAGCCGGGCCGTGGCGGGGGCCGGCTTGGCGGTGCGGACGGGCGCGGCGGCGGGGGCGGCGGGAAGGGCATCGGCTGATGACGGGGATGTCAGCGGCTGCGTGGTGAGGCCGACGAGGACCTGATCCAGCCAAGTCCGCGCGGAGCTCTCGTAGTCGGGTTCGCAGTCGGTGCGCGGCGCCAGACGTACGGCCCCGAGCTCGTCCAGACGCTGGTCCAGGCGTCGGCCGTGCCCGCAGAAGTCGTCGTACGAGGAGTCGCCGAAAGCCAGCACCGCGTACCGCCTGCCGTCCAGCGGCGGGATGTCGGCAGCGGTCAGGGCCGCCCAGAACCCGGACCCGTTGTCGGGCGCGTCACCGTCGCCGAAGGTGCTGGTGATCAGCAGGAGGTCGGCCGCGGGCGGGAGGGCACGCGGGTCCGCCTCGTCCATGCCGATGATCCGGGCCCGGTGCCCGGTCTCGGTGAGCCGGTCGGCGGCGGCCGTCGCGAACTCCTCGGCGTTCCCGGTCTGCGAGGCCCACAGCACGACCACGTCACGGCCGGGGGAGGGGGCCCGCTCCGTCGGTTCCTGCGCCGGCTGCGCGGCACGCGAGTACATACCGGCGAGGACGCCGTTCACCCATCGCGCGTGCTCCGCGCTGAACGGCGCACCGGCCGGGAGCACCGGAACACCGGGCGTGCCCGACGGCAGCCCGGCGAGGAATCCGACCAGGTACTGGCGTTCGTGCTCGGCGAGCACGGGCGGCGGCGTGTTCTCCAGACCGAACACGGCTGCGGCACCGGACCGGTTCGTGGCCGCCACGGCCGCGACCGGCTCCGCGGCGGGGGCGGCGACGGGCGCCGGGGAGACCTCGACCGCGGCGGCGACCTTCGTCAGTGTCACCGCACACATCTTGAACTCGGGCTGGAAGGAGATCGGGTCCACCGCGTCGCTGGTCACCGCGTTGACGCTCAGGTACTCGCCGAACAGGTCGTTCCAGTGGAACGGCGCGAAGCAGCATCCCGGCCGCACCCGGTCCGTCACCACGGCCGGCAGCACGGCCCGGCCGCGCCGGGACGCGACCTCGACCGAGTCGCCCTCGCCGATGCCGAGCCGGCCCGCGTCCTCGGGGTGCACTTCGACGAACGGGGCTGGATTGAGCTTGTTGAGCTTGGCGACCTTCCCGGTTTTGGTGAGGGTGTGCCATTGATGCTGCAAACGGCCGGTGTTGAGAACGAACGGGTAGTCGTCATCCGGCATTTCCGCGGCCGGAACGTGCGGACGGGCGAAGAAGACGGCCCGTCCGCTCGTTGTCGGGAACACCGGACCGCCGTCCTTTGCCAGGTAGCGGATCGGGTTGCGATCGGGGCCGTCGAGCGACGGTGCGGGCCACTGAACGGACGTGGTGCGCAGCCGCTCGTACGTCACACCCCGCAGGGCGTAGCCGGTCTTCGGATTCGCGGCGCCCTTGATCTCCTCGAAGATCTCCTCGGCACTGCCGTAGGCGAAGGCATCGGCGTAGCCCATCTCGCAGGCGATCCGCGCGATGATCCGCCAGTCCGCGAGTGCCGCACCGGGCGGGTCCACCGCCGGCCGGGCGAGAGTGAGGTTGCGTTCGCTGTTGACCAGTACGCCCTCGCTCTCGCTCCACAGTGCGCCGGGCAGCACGATGTCGGCATAGGCGTTGGTCTCGGTGTCGGCGAACACGTCCTGGGTGATGACGAGTTCGGCCCTTTCCAGGGCTTCGATGACGGTCCGGCGGTTGGCGACGGAGGCCACCGGGTTGGTGCAGATGATCCAGCAGGCTTTGATGTCACCGTCCGCCATCCGCCGGAACATGTCGATGGTTCCCGTGCCGGACCCGTCCTCGCGTATGGTGCCGGGCGCCAGGCCCCAGAGCTCTTCGACGAAGGCGCGGTCCTCGGCGACCAGCACGGATCGCTGTCCGGGCAGACCGGGGCCCATATAGCCCATCTCTCGCCCGCCCATGGCGTTGGGCTGGCCGGTGAGCGAGAACGGGCCGCTGCCGGGGCGGCAGATCGCACCGGTGGCCAGATGCAGATTGATCAGTGCGTTGGTGTTCCACGTGCCGTGCGTGGACTGGTTGAGCCCCATGGTCCAGCAGCTCATCCACTCCGCCGCCGCGCCGATCCACTGCGCCGCCCGGCGGATGTCCGCCTCCGGAATGCCGGTGATCTCCGCGACGGTGCGGGGCGGGTAGTCCGCGAGGAACTCCGGCATCGCCTCCCAGCCCTCGGTGCGCTCCGCGATGAACGCGGCGTCCGTCTGCCCGTTCTCGTGAAGGAGGTGCAGCAGGCCGTTGAGGAGGGCCAGGTCGGTGCCGGGCCTGATCTGGAGGAAGAGGTCGGCCTTGTCGGCGGTGGCGGTGCGCCGTGGGTCCACGACGATCAGCCTGGCGCCCGCCTTCACCCGTTCCATCAGACGCAGGAACAGGATCGGGTGGCAGTCGGCCATGTTGGAGCCGATGACGAGGAAGACGTCCGCCCTCTCGAAGTCCTGGTACGACCCGGGCGGGCCGTCGGCACCCAGGGAGAGCTTGTAACCGCTGCCCGCACTCGCCATGCACAGCCGTGAGTTGGACTCGATCTGGTTGGTCCGCACAAAGCCCTTGGCTAGTTTGTTCGCCAGGTACTGCGCCTCCAGGCTCAGCTGCCCGGACACGTAGAAGGCGACAGCGTCCGGCCCGTGCTCATCGACGATCGCCCGCAGCCGTCGTGCCGTGCCGCTGATCGCCTCGTCCATGGGTGCCGCTACGGGCTCGGCGCCGCGCTCGGGACGCATCAGCGCGGTGGTCAGCCGGCCGGGGGCGGCGAGCAGGTCGGCCGTCGTGGCGCCCTTGGTGCACAGCCGGCCGAAGTTCGCCGGGTGCGCCTTGTCCCCCGATGCCTTGAGGACCGTACGGCGGCCCTCCGGTCCTGAGGCGATGTCGAGCACCATGCCGCAGCCCACCCCGCAGTACGAGCAGACCGTCCGCACCTGGGAGACAGCCGTCGACACATCCTGTGGGGGCACCGAAGGGCCTCTCTGTTGACCGAAGCGTGCCTCCGACGGTACGAACCGGCCGTTACGCCGATGTGACCTCGCCCCATCACGGGCGGTAACGCCCATCACACATGCGCTGGACCAGCACTGTGAGATCGAGCAGAATCGCCCAGGTGCCAGGAAAAACCTCCGTAGCTCTCGCATGTGCCATGCATTCACGCCATCCGGGGCGCAGCTGCGGAGCGTGCGAACGAAGGATGGATCGATGAGCGTCGTAGTCGTGCAGCACGAACCCGGCGAGGGCCCTTACGCGATCGCCGCGGCGCTGGAATCGGCAGGGCTGCGCCCGCGACTGTGCCGCGTGTGGGCGGGCGATCCGGTACCGACCAGCCTCATCGGGGTGGATGCGCTCGTGGTGATGGGCGGGCCGAGGTCGGCGTACAGCGACAACGGGTTCCCCACCCGAGATGCGGAACTCGCGCTGCTGCGGGCCGCGTTGGCCGCGGACGTGCCGGTGCTCGGGGTGTGTCTCGGTGCCCAGTTGCTGGCGGTGGCGGCGGGCGGGGTGGCCAGGCCGGGATCGGGAGCACAGATCGGATGGGGCGGGATCAGCCTCTCCGCATCGGCGGACGCGGACCCTTTGTTCACTGATCTGCCAGAACAGCTCACGGTGCTGCACTGGCACGGCGACACCATGGACCTCCCGGACCGGGCGGTGCTGCTCGCGTCGTGCGACCGCTACCCCGTCCAGGCGTTCCGGGTGAACGGCAGTGCGTGGGGCCTGCAATTCCACCTGGAGGTCGAAAGCGCCGCCGTCGACGCCTTCACGACGGCGTTCCCCGAGGAGGCGGCAAGCGCGCCCGGTCTCCGGCTCGACACACCGGGGAGCCTGGCGGCACTGGCTCCCCACCGTGATCGCGTGCTCGGCCGGTTCGCCACCCTGGTGGCCGCGCGCTCCGGCCGCACCGCCACCCGCGCCTTCTTCACGCCGAGGGCGGACGCGTGGGAGGACCGGTTCGCCCATCAGGCCCCGGCATACGCGGCAGCCGTTGCCCGCATGGGCCTGAAGCCCGGACAAACGGCCCTCGACCTCGGCTGTGGTACCGGACGCGCCCTCCCGGCACTACGGGCCGAAGTGCACGACAACGGCTCGGTCCTGGGCATCGACGTCACACAGGCGATGCTGAACGCGGCCACCCGCACCGGACGCACCGGACCCGCCCACCTGCTCCTCGCTGATTGCCACCGCCTGCCGCTGCCCTCCCGCGCGGCCCACGGAATCTTCAGCGCAGGGCTGTTGGACCACCTGCCGAACCCCGGTGCGGCCCTGCGGGAATGGGCCCGGGTGGCAGCCGCCGACGCCACTCTGGCCATCTTCCACCCCTCGGGCCGCGCGGAGCGCGCCGCCCGCCACGGCCGCCCCGTGAGCCCGGCCGACCCACTGGCCCGCCCCAACCTGGAACCGGAACTCCGCACTGCGGGCTGGCAATTGACGGAGTACGAGGACGCCGAGGGCCACTTCCTTGCCCTGGCTGTGCTGGCCCCCTGACGACCCGTCACCGGGGCCGGGTGCATCAACTGCACAGCGGAATCCCCGCCCGTTTGCTCGGGCGGGGATTCCACGCGCCGACCTGCGCGGACATCGCGATGGACTGCTAGGGCCGCGCGTCCCAGACAAGATCCGCCGGACAGGTCCTAGGCCTTCAGCCAGTACCGGGTGAGGTGGCGGCGGACGTCCCGGTACTCGGAGCGGGCGTGCAGCATGCGTTGGTTGTCCCAGACGAGGATGGAGTTCTCCGGGATGAGAACGGACGTCTTGTGTTCGCGGAAGAACTCCACCGCCTGCTCGGCCAGGTCGAGGCCGAGCCTGCCGAGGGGCAGCGTCGCCGGGTCGGGGGCGGCATCCAGCGGCGGGTCGTAGTGGCCTGCGGTGAGCAGGTTGTAGCTGAAGCGGATGATCTCGCGCTCGTCGGCGCCTGCCTCCGCCACCGGAGCCCGTACTCCGCCGGTGCCCGTTCCGCCCGTGTTGTGGCCGACCCATTCGATGTCCTGTTTGCGCGCGGCCTCGGCATGGACTTCGTCCAGGCTGGAGAGGAACGCGCGGGCGTCGGCCAGTTCGGTCTGTCCGGCGCCGCACGTGGCCTGTACTCGGCAGTGCAGGGCCAGGTACCGCGGCGGCGGCGTCCAGCCGGGTGCCTCGGTGTGCACCAGGATGGTGTTGGTGGACTTGGAGTAGCGGCGGTGCTCAAAGCCGGGTGCGGCCTTTACCTGGTAGCGGAGCTGCCCGTCGTACTGGGGTATCAACTCGCCGTAGGGGCGCAGGGCTTCGGCAGCTTCCTCATCTGTGTGGATGTCGTCGATGAGGGTGTATCCCTGCTCCACCAAATCCTTATGGTGCTGGTTGTGTGAGGTTGTCAAGGCGTTCTCCTGTCGGGTGGGGCCGGTCAGGTGGCGGCGCCGCGCTGGACGAGCTGGAACTGGATCCCCTCCGAAGTGTTCGGCTGGGTAAAGGCGTTGAGGTTGCCGTCGATGGCCACGGGATGAGCGGAGACGAAGTCGACGCCAAGGCCGCGTATCGCGTTCATGGCCGTCTCGATGTCGTCGTTGATCTCGACGGCGATGTGTTCCATGCGGGCTTTGTTTCCGGCGCCGAGGCGGCGTTCGCGGGCCTCTTCGGTGGTGGGCTCGATGAGTTCGATCCGGGCTCCGTCGCCGCACCGGTAGAAGGCGGCCTTCACGTGCCGCTCGGGAACCTCGCGTTCGAGTTCGAGCGTCAGGCCGAGGCTTTCGAGGAACTTCTTGGCGCGGAAGAGGTCGTCGACGACGACGCCGATGTGATCGATGTTCTTAAGCACTGGTTTCCTTTGCGAGACGGGGGGCGGTCGGCTGCGTGCGGTGCAGTTGGACAGCGGTCACCAGGAGGACAGCCACCAGCAGCAGCCAGCTGGCGGTGTAGCCGGTGGTTCCGACGAGCAGACCGAACAGCGGGGGCATCGCGGCGGCGATGATCTGGTTCAGGGTGATCGCGAAGCTGATCGTGGAGGCCACCGCTTGGTTCGCGGCGATGTCCGCGATCTGTACGAGGTAGAGCGGGTACCAGCCGACGGAGAGCAGTCCGAGCAGCACGCACAGCCCATAGCTGAGGACGCGGGGCGAGCCGGGTGTGAGCATGGTGAGCGCGGCCACCGGCAGTGCGGAGAACGCGAGGACCCACTTCAGTGAGCGCATGCGCCTGCCGGGCCAGAAGTGGTCGCTGATCCAGGCGAGTCCGATCCGGCCGCCGATACCGGCGGCCTGCGCCACCGAGTACATGAACCCGGCGGTCACGATCGGAATGTGCAGGTGGTCGGTGAGGAAGATGAGGATCTGGGCCGAGAACACGTATTGGAAAGCGGCCAGAGCCAGACCGCTGAAGAGCAGCGACCGCACCACCCGGTCCTTGACCAGGCCGGCGATGAGCGCGCCCAGGTTCACGCTGGTCTTCCGCGCACTCGCGGTGTCCCCGGCTCTTCGGTAGAAGACGGCGAAGACGATGCCGCCGAGGACGCCGGCCGTGCCCTGGACCACGGCGGCGGCCTTCCAGCCGTGGTGCAGGGCGAGGGTGGGCAGGACGGCGCCGGCAATGGTCGCGCCGATCGGCAGGCCACTTTGCCTGATGCCGGTGGCCATCCCCTGCAGGCTGGGCTCGAACCATCGGGTGATGGCACGCTGCCCGCCCGGCAGGATGCTCCCGTAGAAAGCACCCATGACCAGGATGAACAACAGAAGGACCGGGTAGCTGGGACCGACGGCCGCGGCGATGAACGCGGTGACGCCCATCGCGATCATCGTCAGGGAGACGACCCAGCGTTCCCCGTAGCGGTCGATGGCCCGTCCCATGAGCAGCATCGAAGTGATCGGACCCGCCTGGATCGCGGTGGCCGCGAGCGCGGCAGTCGCAGCGGACAGGTGGTACTCGCGCTTCCAGAACGGCATCAGGACACTGACGCCCGAGTAGACGATCGAGCCGGTGGTCAGCGCGGTGACCGCGACGGCGAGCACGGCCCACTTGTACGAACTCCCCACCCGGGCCGCGGGTTCGGCGGGCGCCGCAGCGGCGGCCTCTTGCGTTGTCACGAAGGGGTCTCCTGGCCTTGATCGACCCGAAGGTTCCCCAAGTGGGCGAGGAGGGGGATGTTCATCAGGTTCAGCAGGACGAGATCCTGGCCGGTGGGGTTGTCGAAGTGGTGCGGCGACCCGGCGGGCACGAGCAGGATGTCACCGATGTGGAGTTCGGTTGTCTCGCTCCGGTCGTGGAACGTCACGGTGCCGGTGCCGGCCTGCACGACGAAGAGGTGGTACCAGGTGTGCGTGTGCGGGCTGGTGCGCTCGCCGGCGGGGACGACCTGGTAGGCGACGGCGACATCCCGCAGGACTTCGGCGCTGCCGTCCGGCAGGGCGAGGGCGAGTGTGCCGCGCTCGGGATGCTCGACGCCGCCGAGCTCCTGCGAGAGCTCCGCCCAGCGCCACAGCACCGGTTCCTGCCGGGGTGTGTCGTAGCGCTTCTTGAAATCAGGGTATGGAAACCGGCTGCCGCTCTGGACGGACATGGGCGTCCCCTTCCTCGATGACGGTCGTGTCGATGAGCTGCCACATGTCGGCGACGGCGGCCTTCGCCTCGGCTGTGAACCGGGACGGCTGTCCGGCCCGGGGCAGGTAGTACGTGTAGTAGCGGGGGCCTTCAACGGGGTATCCGAGCGCCCATACACCCGCGAGGGGCTCGCCCGTCTTGCCGATCACCCGCCCGGCGGGAGTGATGTCGAGGCCTCCCGGCTGGTAGGTGCCGTTCGCATAGGGCCGGATCAGGCCCCGGGCCAGGAGACGCGCGGTGAGCGGTGAGCTGTCTGTCTCGGGGTGGAAGAGGTCGAGACGGGCGGTGACGAGGACGTCGGCGTGCCGCACTGCGCGGGTGCCCGTGAACTGGGTTTCGATGGCGAACCGGGCCGCCTCCTGGTCGGGGGTGACGCGACAGCCCGGTCCGCCGGCCAGATCGGCCACCTGGGCCTTCATGAGGGCGAGGAGTTCGTAGTTCCGGCGGCGCGGCGGCCCGAAGGAGACGCGATTCATCAGCGGCACCCAGCGGTTGTTGAACACCCGGTGCGATGCGGGGGTCAGTCCGCCGAAGTCGACGGCTTCGCGCAGGCCGGCCCGTACGTCGCGGATCGCGTCCGTCGCCGCCTTCACGGGGCTCGACACATTGCCCCGCTCGGCGTGGTGGAGATCGTCGGTGACGAACTCGACGAAGAACTCACGGAATTCGTTCAGATCCCCGAAGGCCTTGCCGAGGAGCGGATCGATGATGCCCGCGATCGCGGCCTGGTCCGGTGCCCCGAACTCGTACTCGTCGGGCTCGATGTGCCGCTGCTCCGAGGTGGTGCGATAGACGTAGCCCAGCTCCCGCAGCAGCAGCGGTACGAGCTCGGTCTCGAAGTCGATTTGCGGGATGCCCCGGGTCTGCTCGGCTTGCCTGCGGAGGTCGCGTACCGCGTCGAGGGTGAAGAACCGCGGCTTGTAGTCGCCGGCGATGCCCTTCTGGTTGATCCCGCGCGCGGCAGCGGGCAGGCACTGCCGGGAGAACAGCAGGATGCTGGGCTCCCGCCCGGACGGCAGGTACCGCATCTCCTGGCCGTCGCCCTCGAAGCGGCCGCCGCGGCCGACGGTGAGTGCGGCGATGGCGTCGTGCGCGGTGAGTCCGAACCCCTGGATCGCCACCGTGCTTCCCGGCGCGATGTGCTGCAGCACATCGACCGGATACGGGTCCGTCACGTACGCGAGACGGTCGTTGCGAGCCTGATGGTCGGCGACGAAGTTCGCGAACGTCACGTCGTCGTCGGTCGGGGTGCGTCCGCAGTGTCCGGTCGCGAGGAACACGAAGTCGGAGGCGACCTCGTGCCCCTCTTCGGTGCGCACCACGTACGTTCCTTGACGTTCTTCCACGTCGAGGGCGCGACTGCGGTGGTGAACGACCCTTATGTGTGGGGGCAGTTGGGCGACGGTGCGGTCGAACACGAAGGAGAGATATTCGCCGAGCATGTTGCGCGGCAGGTAGTCGTGCTCGCCGATCGGTTCCCCGCAGGCCTCGCCGGTTCGGTAGTAGGCACGGTCGAAGCGGCGGTAGCCGGCCTGGTCGGCCCATTCGGTGAACGAGGGGCCACTCTCGCCGGTGAACATGGTGAGCTGGCTGGCGAGGGTGTTCGTGAGCAGGTGGTCGGGCTGCCGGCTGGAGTGCACCCCCTGCCCGCTTTCGCGGGGATCGACCAGGTGTACCTCCAGTTCGACGCCGGCGGCGAGTTGGCGGGCCCCCTGGGCGATGTGCTGCAGGATGCCCAAGCCGCGCGGCCCCATACCGACGATCGTGATCCGGAGCTTTCTCATGGGGTCCCCCCGGTCAGTTCCTCGCCCGGCTCGACGTAGGCGGCGATGGGCGGCTCGTGCAGCCGAACCCAGCGCGGTGCGCTCTCCAGCGCGGGGAACCGCGTGCCGACCTGCGGGTCGTGGCCGGGGATGATGTGGTCCGCACCGTCCGCCAGGGATTCGACCGTCTCGTAGGTGTCCACCATCGATGCGAGGTGGTCGAGGATCGGGAAGGGCGCGCGTCGGCGGATATTGGCCCACAGGTGGGAGGAGTCGCTGGCCAGGACCACCCACCCGCGCTGCGTGTGGACGCGTACGACCTGAAGTCCGGGTGTGTGCCCGGTGGCCGGATGCACCTCGATCCCCGGCGCGATCTCCGCCGGGCCCTGGTGCAACTGGAGGCGTTCCTCGAAGAGCAGGCGGATCGCTGTGCCCACATCGTCCGCTTCGAAGGGACGGCGGGGCGCGGCGTGCCGCATGGCCCGGCCGGCGCAGAAGGCGAGCTCGGCTTCTTGCAGGTGGACGCGGGCACCGGGGAAGGCGTCGAGATGACCGGTGTGGTCCCAGTGCATGTGCGTGACCACCAAGTCCGACACCTGGGCCGGGGAGATGCCGAGATCGGCGAGTGCCTCGATGGGGTGGTGGAGCTGTTCACGCCCTCGCGCCGCGCCGGTCTCGGCCCTGAATCCGGTGTCCACCACGATCACGCGATCGGCGTTGCGGACCACCCAGATGTAGAAGTCGAACGCGGCCGGAGCGTCGGTGGCGCACGGGTCGTCGGCGAAGAGGAAGTTCTCCCGTGCGAGCCGGCCCGTCTGCCTGCCGAACCGGAACGCCAGTACCTCGTACGTCGGCGGCGTGGTCGAGGCGGTCATGAGATCACCGCCAGTTCACGAGCCGGGCGGGCCGGGAGCGGCAGTGCGTTCTCGAAGAAGAACTCCTGGTCGCCGAATGCGGGGGTGAGCTGGTCGAACCAGGTCGCGTGCGGGTCGTACTTGGCGTAGAAGGGGCGGCGCGTCCAGTCCGGGTCGCGGCCCTGAAGGAACTGGAGCGCGAATACCTTCTCGCCGCGGATCGTGGGGGTTCCGTCGATGAGGACCTTGCCGGGGAACGCGCTCATGGAAGGGCCGCGCACCGTGCGGGCCAGACCGGAGACCGACTTGTACGCCTCGCGGAACACCTCGTACGCCCTGACGAGGGGGAGTTCGAAGTAGGCGCGGGCACCGGTGTCGCGCTCGACGAACATGTAGTACGGGATCGCGCCCAGGCGTACCCCGGTCGTCCACAGCTCGCGCCAGGCTGCCGGGTCGTCGTTGATGTGCTTGAGCACGGGGGACTGGAGGCGCACGTTCGCGCCCGTCGCGATGATCCGCTTCAGGGCGGTCTGCGCGATGTCGGGGCGGATCTCCGCGGGGTGGTTGTAGTGCCCCATGATCGCCAGATGCTTGCCGGCGGCGATGACCCGCTCGAACAGACGGAGCAGTTCGTCGGCGTCCTGATCGGTGACGAACCGCTGAGGCCAGTAGGCGACCGACTTCGTGCCGATGCGGATGTTCTGGATGTGCTCGAACTCCGGTGCCAGGAGCGGTTCGATGTAGCGGGCGAGGGTGTTCGTCCGCATGATCAGCGGGTCGCCGCCGGTGATCAGGACGTCGGTGACCTCACGGTGCCGGGCGAGGTAGGCGGTCAGGCCCTGGGCGTCCTTGGCCGCGAACGCCAGCTCGTCGTCGCCGACGAACTGGGGCCAGCGGAAGCAGAAGGTGCAGTAGGCGTGGCATGTCTGGCCGGCCTTGGGGAAGAACAGCACGGTTTCGGCGTACTTATGCTGGATTCCCTGCACTTCCTCGCCGTCCAGCTCCGGCACGTTGTGTGTCTGCTGACCGGCCGGGTGCGGGTTCATCTGCTCGCGCAGTTTGCCCGCGTAGAGCGCGATCTGTCGCTTGTCACCGGTCGCCACCACATCGCGCATCGCGACGTAGTCACGGTCATCGAGCATCGTGCGGTGCGGGAAGTTCAGCCGGAAGATCGGGTCGTCGGGGATGTTCTCCCAGTCGATGAGTTCGTCGAGCACGTACTGGTTGGTGCGGAACGGGAGGACCTGGGATACGACGGTGACACCTTCGCGCAGTTCCTCGGGTATTCGCTCCCATTGAGGGGCGCGTTGAATCGTTTTACTGTTGTAGGGGGTAAATTTTGCCGCGGCCTGGTTCATGTCTGCTGCTTCCTGTTCACGGTCGAATTGCCGGGTGGGGGTGTGCGGGTCTTTTCATTCACCCCAGCCGAGATCGTGTCCAGAAGCGAAGAGTGCTGCGGCGTTGATTCGCGTGACGGCCTTGCGCATATGTGAATCCAGTCCTCACCGAATGAGCGAAGTCTTTGAGTCACGCCGACTGGCGCAATAACGATCCTGCCCCAAATCAATGAGCGTGTCGCGGCAAGAAATGCTCGCTGCTGCGACTGACGCATAACCGCCACGCCGCAAAATGGGACAAGGTCACATTGACCGCACCGCCGCCCTTAACGCGAAATGCAACAAGGCCGGGCATAGCCCGGCCTTGTTGCATTTCAGGTCCAAATATCGGTGACGTCTCAGTGCTGCTGGGCGGCCAGCCTCTCGTAGCCCGCCAATCTGACGCACACGGTCACCCCATGAGCGATTTGCTCAAGCTCTCCCACCTCGGGGTAGGTGGGGCCGATCCGGATGACACTGTCCTGCGGGTCAGTGCCGTATGGATGCGTGGCCCCTGCGGGAGTGAGGGCGATGCCGGCTTCGTTCGCGAGACGCACGACCTCCCGGGCGCACCCCTCCAGCACACTCAGGGCGATGAAGTAGCCGCCCTTGGGCTTGGACCAGGTGGCGAGTCCGCTTCCTTCCAACTGCTCGGCGAAGATGCGCAGAACGGTGTCGAACTTGGGGCCCAGGATCTCGCGATGCGTACGCATGTGGGCGCGCAGGCCGTCGACGTCGCGCAGGAAGTGGGCGTGGCGGAGCTGGTTGAGCTTGTCGGGCCCAATCGTCCGCTTGCCGGCGTTGGCGCGCCACCAGGCGACATTCGCAGGTGAAGAGCCGAAGAATGCCACCCCCGATCCCGCCAAGGTGATCTTCGAGGTGGACCCGAACACGAACGCTCGGTCAGGATGATCCGCCTCGCTGCACGCGGCGAGGATGTCGGCGACCGCCACCTCGTCGTCGGTGAGGTGGTGGACGGCGTAGGCGTTGTCCCAGAAGATCCGGAAATCAGGGGCTGCCGTCTCCATGGCGGCGAGACGGCGCACGGTCTCCTCGTCGTAGCAGACGCCGTCCGGGTTGCTGTACTTGGGCACGCACCAGATTCCCTTGATTCTCGGGTCGGAACGCACCAGGTCTTCGACGACGTCCATGTCCGGGCCGGTGGCGGTCAAGGGCACGGGGATCATGTCGATGCCGAACCGCTCACACACGGCGAAGTGCCGGTCGTAGCCGGGGACCGGGGCGAGGAATGCGACCTGCTGATCGACCCACCGGTGTTCAGCCCCCGGCAGTTTGGAGAGCAGCGCGTGGACGAGGCAGTCGTGCATGAGCTCCAGGCTGGAGTTGCCGACCGCGAGCAGCTGCTCGGCGGGCACGTCAAGGACCGGGGCGAAGATGTCGCGCAGCTCCCGCAGCCCTTCGTTCGGAGGGCCGTAGTTGCGGCAGTCGGTTCCGTCGGCAGCCCGGTACTGGTCGTCGCGCAGCGGGAGGAGCCCGGCGGAATCCAGCTGCGCCGGTGAGGGCTTGCCCCGAGTCAGGTCCAGCGAGAGCCCCTGGTTCTGGAGGGCCGTGTAGTCGCGGCGGGCCTCGTCAAGACGTGAGCGCAGGGCTTCGGGGTGGGAGGTCGTCGTCATGATGTCCTTTGAGGTGAGCAGTGTTGCGGGCGGGCGCTCTGCCTGGCGCCCGCCCACGGTCCAGCCATGGGGCAGCAGTCGGTCCACCGGGTTTGCCGCTAGGCGTACTTCTCGTGAAACATGCCGAGATCACGCAGTAAGTACCCGGCATGGATCCGGTTGTTGGCTCCGATACGGCGCAGCACCTCGGCGAGGTGGCGCTGGAAGGTCCGCAGCGAGATGCCGAGGCGCTTGGCGACGACCTTGTCGTCATAGCCCTCGACGAGCAGTTTCACGATCGCCGTCTTCATCTCCTCGGAGCTGCGCAGTACTTGGTCCCGGTCATGGGCGAGGGGGAATGCCAGGGCTCTGTCCCAGGCCCGCTCGAAGGCGCGGACCAGGAAGTGGATGATGTTCGGGTCGCGGACGAGCACGGCGCCCTGGGCGTTGTCGAGCAGTTCGATGAGGGCGACTTCGCGGTCGAAGACGATGAGCCGCATGAACGCGTCGGTGACGAGCCGGACTTCGGCGCCGTGCGCTACGAACAGCGTGGCGTGGTCGACGGTGGGCTGGTGGAACTGCGCCGCGTACTGGTAGAGCGTGCGCATGCGTACACCGCGCTTCAGGACGTGCACGGTGCGGTCCGTCGCCTCTTTCAGGACGGCTTCGGGGCGCGAGCCGCCGGGCTGCGAGGTGAGGATTTCTCTGGTGGCGCGGGCCGAGAGTTCGGACAGCGCCGAACGGACGGCGTCCACGTCTTCGAGGTGATGCACCAGTTGCTGCCCCGTACGGCGCATGACGCTGGACTCGTAGACAGGGAGCAGATGCGCGAGCTGTGCGCTCGCGTCGTTGATCATCGCCTGCCGGTCGCGCAGTTCCCTGATGGCCGGCATCAGCAGCTGGGCGTGGGCGGTGGCCGGTGCGACGGGGACGAGCCGGCCCGGTTGTCCGGTCTTGGTGCGCAGCACTCCGAGCCGCAGCAGGCGTTCGATGGCCCGGTCCACTTCCTCGGGCCGATCATCGGAGAGCTGGGCGAGTTCGTCTCGGGAGATACTCTCGCGCGCCGTCGCATGCGCGAACAATTCGGCCATCAACTGGCCTGTCGCCTCGTGATCGTTGTCGAATCGGTCGAGTTCTTGGTCCATGTCCCGCGCGGCCGTTTCCACGTCGTCTCCTTCCTGATCTCACGTCGTCCAAAACGAGAAGATCGAGCACGGACAAGCGAATGAGCTCATCACGGCCCCCAGTCCTCGGCAAGGCTACGCGGTGGCGATTCCGGCTGGGAAAGGGATCTCCAAATCTAGGAACGAGACCGCCCGAGTGTCAACTTGTTTGGTTTGACAGGGTGTTGAGGGCGGGCTGACATCGATGTGACACCGCCGCCCGGTAGCTTCCTCATGGCTAGGCGGAGAATCGTCTCTATACGTTTTGGGGGAGCACAATAAATGGGTACGGCAACGCTGTCGCAGACCGAAATTCACGTTTCGTCAGGCGACGCTGAGAAGATATGGGAGCTCTCCGCGCGGGCTGCCGCTCAGCCGGGCACCGGCACGCCCGAACTGGCGGAACTGCTCCTGGACATGCCGGCGGCGGTGCGCGACGGGCTTCTCTCCTTTGCCGATGGCACCTCCCGCTCGGGCTTCGTCCGGCTGCGCGGCCTGACGCTCGGCGAGCTGCCGCCCACTCCCACCGAGCACGGCTCCCGGGCACTCGACCAGCACCCCACCTCGGGCACGCTGCGACTGGTGGCAGACCTCGTGGGCTCCCTCATCGGGTACGCGGACGAGAAGAACGGCGCGCTGCTGCACGACGTGCACCCGGTCGCGGGAGAGGAGAAGCGCATTGAGAACAGCGGGTCCGTCGCGTTCGACTTCCACACCGAGAACGTGCACCATCCCCTGCGGCCGGACTTCCTGGGGCTGCTCTGCCTGCGCCAGGACCACGAAGGGGTGGGCGCCACGCGCGTGGCTTCCGTGCGGGAGGCAGCAGCTCTCCTGACGGCAGGCCAGCAGGAGGTGCTGCGGTCCGCACGGTTCAGCAGCGCCTATCCGACCTCCTTCGCCCGCAACATCGCGGGGCCCCGGCCCACGGCCGGGCCGCATCCGGTGCTGTTCGGACAGAGCCCGGATCTCTTCATGCGGTTCAACTCGCACAACACCACAGCGCCGGACGCGGAGGGGACCGAGGCGTTGCGGGCGCTGTCGGAAGCTCTGGAGTCGGTCTGCCGTGACGTCGTGCTCGCTCCGGGAGACCTGGTCCTCATCGACAACCACATTGCGGCGCACGGGCGTTCCTCCTTCACTCCCCGCTACGACGGCTCGGACCGGTGGCTGCGCCGTTGCTACTCGCTGCGTGCGGTGCCGCGCTGGACGGAGCTGATGATGCCGAGCGGGCGCGTGATCCCCCGGCTCGCGGACATCAACGGGATCTTCTGACCACCCGGAGCCCCGGCACAACCAACCGCTACAGCATGAGGAAGAACCTTTGGACGTCATCGATGTGGCGGGGCTCATGGCCGTCGCCGGCGCTGCTGGGTGGGTCGACGCGGTGGTGGGGGGCGGCGGTCTGCTGCTGATCCCCACTCTGCTGCTGTCCTTCCCCAACCTGTCCCCGGCGGTGGCGCTGGGGACGAACAAGTTGACTGCCATCACCGGAACGACGGTGGCGGCGGTCACGTATGCGCGGCGCACAAAACTCGACCGGTCGGTGGCGGTGCCGGCGGCGCTCCTGGCGGTGCCGGCCGCCGGGTTCGGGGCGCTGTCCGCCTCGCAACTGCCCACGACCTGGTTCAGGCCCATCGTCATGGCGCTCCTCATCGCCGTTGCGGCATTCGTCACTCTGCGTCCGGGGTTCGGCGCGACGGCGGGGGCGGACAGCGTCACCCGGCGTCGCCGCCTGCTCGTCATCGCGGTGGCGGGCTGCGGCATCGGCTTCTACGACGGAGTCTTCGGGCCCGGCACCGGAACCTTCCTGATCCTCACCTTCACCAGCCTGCTCTCCCTTGAATTCGTGCAGAGTTCAGCCCTTGCCAAGGTGGTGAACGTGGGCACGAACTTCGGCGCGCTCTGTGTCTTCGCCGCTCAGGGGCAGGTGATGTGGATGCTTGGCGCGAGCATGGCGGTGTGCAACATAGTGGGGGCCACCCTGGGAGCGCGTACCGCCCTCAGACGTGGATCCGGGTTCGTGCGGGTCGTCCTGCTCATAGCCGTGACCGCAATGGTCGTGAAGCTCGGCATCGACCAGTTCGGGTGATGGCCGTGAGCCCTGAAGCCCCCACCAGGGGAACTCATCGAACGACGCTGCCCAACACCGTCGAACTGAGTGACACCTACGACGCCGAGCGCATGCGGGCGGAACTGGCACTCTTCTGCGCCCGCCCGGGAAACGCCTTCTCAGCGGCGAGCGGCCGCCGGGTGCTGCCACTGCGCAGCGTTGCCGGTGACCCGTACCGGACCGACTGCGGCGGTCCCAGCCTGGTGGGGTTCCAGGACACCCGGTGGCTTCGGCAACTGCCCTATTTCCGCGAGATACTTGACGGCCTCCCCGCCCCGGTCCGTGCGGCGCGGCTGTGGGCGGCGGGACCCGGTGGCAAGGACGTGACTCTGCGGGCGGCCAAGATGGGGCCGCCGTGGGGGCTGTGCCGAGTACACATAGCCGTCGCGGGAGGCCCGCGGGCACGAGTCATCTTCTTCGACGAGCTGCATCACTACCCCCCCGGCACGCTGTGGTTCGCCGCGGCCTGGCGTGAGTACGCCGTGGTCAACCAGGACACCTCCGAGCTGGTGCACCTGATCGTCGACCTCGCGCACACCGCCGAGTTCGGTGCGCTCTTCCCCGACCCGCTGCAGGAGATCCTGGCGGGCCCGGGGACCCTGCGCCTGCGCCCCGCTGCTCCGCTGCCGGACCCCGAGAGCCGCTGCCGAACATTCCAGGTGCCCGAGTCGTTCGCCAACTGGGAGCGACCCGGGCACCTCCTGCACGCCGATTCACACCGGACACGGACAAGGCCCGGCAGACATCCGATGCTCGTCCCCGCCGAGATATGGCTCCGGGAAGGGACGCCCGTTCTCTCGCTGGCAGGCCGTCCCTACTGTGCCCTGGAGCACCTGGGCGACGGGGAATTCCGGCTCAGGGGCTGGAGTGACGAGAGGACACTCCGCGTCTCCCGGCGGCCGGACATCCCCGTCCTCCTGACACTCAACGACGGCGGCATGACGTATCAGATCGAACTTCCCGCGGACGCGGCGTCATCCGGGTCGGCGAAGTAGGACTGATACCAGGGAACACCGCGGGAGACGCTTGCCAGGGCGTTGCGGAACCGGTCCAGGCGAGCCGGTGCGTTCATCTGGCGGCACAGACCGGCTCCTTCTTCCAGCAGGGCGACGGCGTCGCCCGGATTTCCCATGCCCTGGCGTGCGGCCGCCAAGCCGATGAGCACGTCCGACTCCAGCAAGGGGTCGTGAATCCCCCGTGCCAGTTCTAACGCCTGTTGAAAGCGCTCCTCGCCCTCGGCGTGCCGCCCCCGGAGCATGTCGCACCACCCCAGGCCCCACAGTGCGTAGCAGTGTCCACTCAGGTCGCCGTTGTGCGCCGCTGCCTCAAGACCCCACGCGAATTCCTGTTCAGCCAGATCCGGCTCGCCGAGGGCCAGTTGGTGCTCACCCAGGCTGAGCCGCACCTGTGCCGCACTGCGCCCCTGGAATCCGTCCACGATCCGTCTGGCCTCGTGCAGCAGATCCGCGGCCGCTTGCCGCCGCCCGATCTCCAACAGCGTCTGACCGCTCCAGCGCAGTACCTGGGCCTGCGCCTCGATGTCGGCTGCGGCCCGCAGGATGGGCAGGCACTCCTGCCACCTGCTCAGCGCCTTCTCGAACCGGCCCTGGATACGGTCGGCGCAGGCCGCCTTGCGCAGCGCGAGCGCGTATCCGTACTCGTCGTTCACCTTGCGGAACAGCTCCTGCGACTCCTCAAGCAGGGGAACGGCCTGCGCGTAATTGCGCTTCGTGAGATGGAGATCGCCGAGGCCGAGCAGCATGGCCGCCGCGCCGCGCTCATTGCCGTGCAGACGCGCGGCGCGCAGCGCGACCTCGTGTGTCTCCCGCCACTCGTCGAAATGGAAGCGAAGGCTGAACTGGCAGCGGCAGGTCGCCGCCAGGTCCCAGGCGAGTTCGTCCTGGTCCTGCTCGGCCAGTTGCCGGCACAGCGCGGATATGGTGAGGCGATCGGCCTCGTACCAGGCAAGGGAATCCCTGCCCACCCTGTCGAGAATGTCGGCGGGAACCGACGGCGGCTGCGCGAGATTGTGTACGACGGTGAAGTCCCCGCCGCATACGGTGCGATGGGCCCGGTCGGCCAGTGCGAGGGTGGTCATGCCGAGCCGGACGAGAGCTGCGACGCGCTGCTCCTGCGGTTCCAGATCATGTACCTGTTCCAGCGCGTAGAGACGGACCAGGTCGTGCATCCGGTAGCGGGGTTCGCCGGCGTCGTCCGGGCTGACCACGTCGAGCAGCCGTGCGTCGAGGAGTTCCTCCAGCAGGTCCTCCGCGTCGGCGAGGGGCAGATCCGCCAGCGGGGCGCAGACCCAGTCACCGAAGTCCGACGCCGCCACCAGCGCCAGCCGCCGGAACAGCTGACGGGCCGCCGGGCTGATGCCTTGGTGGGACAGTTCGAGACTGGCTCTCACCTCAAGGTCTTCGTGGGCCAGTTCGTCGAGCCGACGCCGCTCATCAGCCAGTCGCGCGGCTGCCTTGCGCAGCGTCCAGTGCGGCTTGGAGGCGAGTTTGGCACCCAGAATGCGCACGGCAAGGGGCAAGTGCCCGCAGTAGGCCACGAGTTGCTCGGCGACTTCTGGTTCCGCGCTGACCCGGTCACGCCCCACGAGCAGGGCGAGCAGGGTGAGGGCCTGCTGTCGTTCGAACACCTCGAGTTCGAGGACACGTGTCGTGGGGATGGTCGTCAGCCGCGTCCGGCTGGTGACGAGCACGGCGCAGCTTGCCGTACCGGGCAGGAGCGGGAGGACCTGCCGGGCGTCCGCGGCGTCGTCCAGCACGATGAGCATGCGCCGGTCGGCGAGGAGGCGGCGGTAGGACTCGGCCCGCTCGTCGAGTGTCTCGGGGAGCGGGCCCGGCAGACCCAGTTCGCGAAGAAAGCGGGCGAGCGCTTCCTCGGGCGCTACGGGTTGGCCGCTCATCCCCCGCAGGTTCATGTACAGCTGCCCGTCGCTGAAGGCCGGGCGCAGCCGATGCGCGGTATGGACCGCGAGGGCGGTCTTGCCGGTCCCGCCGGGGCCCACCAGCAGTACCAGAGGGACCGAACCCTCGGTAGGCGCAAGGGCCGCCTGGAGCCGTTGGACTTCCTCCTGACGGCCCGTGAACTCTGCCAGATCTCCGGGAAGCAGGCAGGGGCCTGCCGTGATGGTGGGCGATGTGCCCGCCGTCCCTTGGCCAGGCACTGCGGCAGGCAGTTCCTGAGGCGCCCGCGCGACGGGAGGCTCAGGTGGCGAGTCCGTGGCGGAAGACGGAAGGGTTCCCTTCAGTATCTGTTCATGCAGCTGCCGCAGCTGCTTCCCCGGCGTTACCCCGAGTTCGTCCCGCAAATAGGCGGAAGTATTCCGATAGAGCTGCAATGCGTCTGCCTGTCGGCCCGACCGGGCCAGTGCCGTCATGAGCACACCACGAGGCTGTTCAAGCAGCGGAAACTTCTGGGTAAACGCAGAAAGTTCAGAGGTCAGCTCCTCGTAACGCCCCAATTGGAGTTGAACGTCGGAACAAACACTCCGGAGCGATACGTACTCCTCCTCCCAGCGATGCACCTCCGCGGCCCATTCCGGTCGACTGATGCCGGAAAGCACGGGCCCCCGCCACAGCGACAGGGCCTCTTTGAGGATCGGGAGTGCGCCCTCCAGGTCCCCCTCGGAAATCCGCTCCTGCGCCGCCGAGCGCAGCTGCAGTGCTGTGATGGTGTCAACTTTTACCCCGTCCGCCACGAAGCGGTATCCAGGAGGTTGTGTGACGAGTGCGTTGTGCTGCACGCCGAAATCCCGCAGCCTCCGGCGGATCATTGATATGCAGGTCGCGACCTGGTTCGCAGGATCTGAAGGAGTGTCCTCACCCCAGATGCTCGCCACCAGGTGATCCAGTGTCACGACTTCGCCGACCCTCAGCAGGAGAGCTCCCAAAGCCGCCTGCAGGCGCGGAGCCCTGATAGGCAGAAGGCGCCCTTCCCGGGAAATTTCCAATGGCCCGAGAATGCGAATTTCCAGCTTGTCAACTTGTTTTTCTGTGGCCACCATCGGCCGCTCTCCCCCGTTGCGCCAAATACTACACCTGACCCATACATGTATATCAGGCCACCTGCGGGAGTCCACTTGATCGTGATCATCCTCACATGGCATGTCCATGATGTGGTTCGGGGTCAATGGAATTTAATGGAACTTTATTTAATGCAAAATTTGACGCGTGCGAATCCGTTTATTAAATCCGATATGCGAGTCTTTCGCGGAAAAGACACATCACTACCGGATTGGCAGGCTCTGCCACCTCTCGGCTCCGTGTGCGCCGGCAAATCAGCAGGGCCGTGCCCGGCGGTGCAGTGGCGTCGGTGAATCCGGCGGGGGGTGGCCCGGAGGGGGCATCCGGTCTGGCGGGCGGCCAAGGCTTCCGTGCTCGCCCCTACAGCCAGTCCCGCCGCTTGAACACGAAGTACAGACTCACGCACACCACCGCCATCAGCCCGATCGCGAACGGGTACCCGAAGGTCCAGCCCAGCTCCGGCATGCGGTCGAAGTTCATGCCGTAGATCGTGCCGACCAGGGTCGGGGCGAAGAGGATGGCCGCCCACGACGAGATCTTCTTGATCTCCTCGTTCTGTTCGAACCCCGCCTCCGCCAACGCCCGCATCTCCGCGTTCTGTTGTTGCGTCACCAGGGTCGCGTTGACCGTGAGGATGTCGGTGAGGGCCTGGCGGAAGCCGTCCACGCGTTCGCTGGTGTGTGTGACGTGGTCGGCTACGTCGCGCAGATAGCGCTGGAGTTCCTCGTCGGTGCCGTACTTCGCGAAACCCGCCATCAGGCCGTGCAGCATGCCGACCAGTGGGCGGGTGGCGCGTTGGAACTCGACCATTTCGCGGGCGAGTTCGTAGATGCGGCGGGAGACCTCGGGGTCGCCGCGGAAGACCTCCGTCTCGATTTCGTCGATGTCGTTCTGGACGCCGGCCACGACGGGGGCGTACCCGTCCACCACCGCGTCGAGAATGGCGTACAGCACCGCCTCCGGGCCCAGGGCGAGCAGTTCGGGGTCCTGTTCCATGCGGCGGCGGACCGCGGAGAGGTCGGGGGCGGCGCCGTGGCGGACCGTGATGAGGAAGTCCGGGCCGACGAAGACGTGGAGTTCGCCGAAGTCGACCTCCTCGAGGGCGTCGAGGTAGCGGGCCGCGCGCAGCACGACGAACAGGGTGTCGCCGTAGCGCTCCAGCTTCGGGCGCTGATGCGCTTCGAGCGCGTCCTCCACGGCCAGTTCGTGGAGGTCGAACTCGTCGGCCAGGGAGAGGAGTTCGGCCCCAGTCGGGCGTTGCAGGCCGATCCAGGCCATGCCGTCGGGGGTGTCGCGCAGCTGCCGGAACGTCTCGGCGAGGGAGCCGGGCGAGGCGAGCCGCCGGCCGTCCCGGTACAGCGCGGCGTGCACGACGCTGCCAGTCGGTCCGATCCTCGCCGGTACGTCGTCGGGGGCGTCCGGCATCCGGTCGGTGGCCGGGGGCGCGGGCGGAGCGGGGGCGTCGGCGGTGGGCTGTCTGCGCCAGGAGTGCTTCTTCGGCGACCGCGCGGGGCGGGCCCGTCGCTCGGACACGGCCTCACCTCCCGCTCTGCAACCGGCCCGCCGGGCGGCCGAACCCGCGCTCGTATGCCGTGTATGCCGTGTATGCCTTCGGAGCAGGATATACGCCTCAAATGGCATGGGCTCGGTGATCACCATGTGGGCCCGGCCGGGGGAGGGGGCGGCGGTATCCCCGTACCGCACCCCGCAGCGCACCCCCGCTTCCCAACCGGCCAGTACCTGTCCGCAAGGGTCGGTACCGTGCGGCCATGGCCTCGAACACCGGTACCACCAGCCCGCGGCGCACCAGACACGCACACCCCGTGCTCTCGACCCGCGCTCTGAACCGCGCCACGCTCGACCGTCAGCTTCTGCTGCGGCGCAGCGCCGCGCTCTCGCCCAAGGAAGCCGTCGCGCACCTCCTCGGCCTCCAGGCGCAGAACGTGAAGCCGCCGTACTTCGCACTCTGGTCGCGCCTCGCCGGGTTCCGGCCACAAGCGCTCTCGGAGCTGATGGAGACGCGTGAAGTGGTGCGGATCGTCACCATGCGGTCCACCATCCACACGCACACGGCGGACGACGCCCTCACCCTGCGCCCGCTGGTGCAGTCCGCACGCGACCGGGAGCTGAACAACTTCCGTGCGGGGCTGGCCGGTGTCGACCGGGACCGCCTTGCCGCCATCGCGCGCACCCTGGTCGAAGAGCGGCCGTACACCATGAAGGAACTGCGCGAGGTGCTCCTGGCCGAGTGGCCGGACGCCGATCCGTTCGCGCTGTCCGTGGCCGCCCGCTGTGTGCTCCCGCTGGTGCAGGTCACCCCGCGCGGGCTGTGGGGCCGCAGCGGGCAGGTGGCGCTCACCACCGTCGAGCACTGGCTCGGCCGCTCGCCCGGGCCCGCTCCAGCGCCCGACGAGACCGTACTGCGCTACCTGGGTGCCTTCGGGCCGGCCTCTGTCAAGGACATGCAGACCTGGTCGGGGCTCACCCGGCTCGGCGCGGCCTTCGAACGCCTGCGGCCCGAGCTCGCCGTCTTCCAGGACGAGAACGGTGTGGAGCTTTTCGACCTGCCCGACGCGGCCCGGCCGGACGAGAACGTCCCGGCGCCGCCGCGCTTCCTCCCCGAGTTCGACAACCTGCTGCTGTCGCACGCCGACCGCACCCGAGTGATCCCGGCCGAGTACCGCGGCCGCAACTCGGACGGCAACCAGGCGCACCGCACGCTGCTCCTCGACGGCTTCCTCGCCGGGATCTGGCGCATCGAAGAGCCGAAGGGCGGGGCCGCCGTGCTCACCGTCCAGCCGTTCGGCGAGCTCGGCAGGGCGCGGCGCGCCGAGGTGGCCGAGGAGGGCGCGCGACTGCTCGCCGACATGACGTCGGCCACCTCGTACGACGTGCGGTTCGGGGAGTTCGCGGGCTAGGGGGTGCCGGGGCCTGAGCGCCGGACACCCCGGGGGCGGCTAGTAGCTCAGGGCGTGGTCCCGGCGGGCGCATGCGGATGCGGCATGGGCGTGCCGCCGGGGCGGGGGCGGTGGGGAGAGCAGGGGATCGACCGTCACGCGGGTCACCCCGAGCGGGGCCGAGAGCGCTCGAAGGGCGGGTTCGGCGAGCCGGATCCAGGCTTGGTCGCCGCCCAGGACGGCGTTCAGCCGGTCCGGGCTGGTGAATCCGACGGCGGTGCGCACGCCGAACTCGTCGCGCAGGAAGCGCAGTTGGTGTCCTCCGGCAGAGCCGAGCCGAACCGGCACGTACAGCGGCCCTGCCGGGCGGCGTTCTTCGGGGTCGGCGTCCTCGATGGTGAGGCTGAGCATGGTGTCCTCCGGTGCGGGAGTTCGGATGCCGTACGCGTCATGCGCCCGTACGTCCTGAAGCTATGCCCGCACCGGGGGCGTGGTGTCACGCCATGACGCGGCGTTGACCCCGGCGCGCCCGATTTTGACGTGCGCTTGGCGCAGGTGGGCACGGGCGGGTCGGCCGGCCGGGTGGCCCGGGCCGGTGCGCCGCGTTCACCCCACCGGGTGGCCCGCCCCGGGGCCGGGCGACCCCCGACCCACCGGACACCGTTTAGTCCGCCCGCCCCGTCGCCGCCACCGTCACGCCGAGCCCGATCATCGCGAAGCCGCCCGCGCCGCCGATCAGCGAGAGGCGCCGCTCGGAGCGCGCGAACCAGCCGCGGGCCGCCGACGCGCCCAGGCCCCACAGGGTGTCCGTGACCAGGCCGATGGCGATGGGAACCAGGCCGAGCAGCAGCATCTGGGCGGGCAGGTGCCCGGCCGAGTGGTCCACGAACTGCGGCAGTACCGCCGCGAAGAAGACGATGCCCTTGGGGTTGGTGACGCCCACCAGGATGCCGTCCGCGACGGTCCGCAGATCGCCGTGGGCCGGGCGGACCGCAGCCGCGGCCTCGCCGAGGGCGGCCGCCCCCAGCAGCATGTCCTTGCGGTGCCGGTACGCCTGCACCCCGAGCAGGACGAGATACGCGGCGCCCGCCAGTTTCACCGCCATGAACACGGTCGCCGAACGCTCCACCAGCGCACCGATGCCCAGCGCCACCGCGCACACCAGCCCGTACGAGCCCACGACGTTGCCGAGGACCGTCGCGAGGGCGGTTCTGCGCCCGTGCGCGAGGGCCCGGCCGATCACGAACAGCACGCTCGGCCCGGGGATCACGATCACCAGCAGGGACATCGCCGCGAAGGCGAGGAAGCGGTCGGTCGACACCATGGCCGACATTCAACCCCACCCGTGCGCCGTGCGCCCAGGGCCACGGCCGCGCCGCAGCGGAGCCGGTCATGCCCATCGTCACCATGCAGCGGGGTCCCCGTGATGTCGAGGTCAAGCGCGAACCGGTCAAGCGGGTGACGGACGCGTTCGTCGACGCGTACAAGGTTCCGGCCGAGAGCGTCCAGGTGTGGATCCACGAGGTCCCCAAGGACAGCTGGGGCGCGGCGGGTGTGCTGACCGCCGACAAGTAACCCTGGGCGCAGGTGAGTTGGCGCCGGTGGCACGAAACCCTGGATGCCCGCCGACTCACCCCTGCCGCGGGGCTCCGTCCGTACGGGGGTCGGACGGGCGAGGGTCGGACGGGCGAGGGTCCGCCGTCCGCCGGGAGCGCTCCCGGCAGACGGCGGACCCGGTATCGGCCGCGACCGCAGGCCGCAAGTGCCGTCAGCGGTACGGAGAGCACGGCCCCCGGGGCAGTTGCTCAAGGAGGGCTCGATGGGGCGGCCCTGCCCCGGCTTCCGCGTGGTACTGCTCGACCCGCTGACCGGCAAGCCCGGCGGCACCGAGGGCGATCGCGCTCGACCTGTCCACCGACCCGGTGGGCCTGATGACCGGCTACCACGGCGCCCCCGAGCGCACCGCCGAGTTGATGGTCGGCGGCTACTACCGCACGGGCGACATCGGCTCGCGCGACGCCGAGGGCTACATCACGTACATCGGGCGCGCCGACGACGTCTTGAAGACACCAAAATCAACTGCCATTCGTTTTCGATTGCGGCTGGACAGTTGATCGTTGACGCACGACTGTGGGCCGTTACCGGGTAGTGCTCGGGATGTCAGGTCTTTGTTGTGGATGCGGGAGTGAGTGCATGCGGATTCCGATGACCATCGCGGACTTCCTTGACCGGGCGGAGCTGGGGTTTTCCTCCAGTCCGGGGGTGGTCGACGAGCCGGACCAACCCGGTGCGCCGGTGCCTGAGTTGACGTACGGGCGACTGGGTGAGCGGGTCCGGGCGTGGCAGGCGGGGTTTGACGCGCTGGGGGTGGGCGAGGGCGAGCGGGTGGCGGTGGTGAGCCACAACTCGACGCGGATGCTGGAGCTGTTGTTCGCGGTGCCGATGAGCGGCCGGATCTGTGTGCCGGTCAACTTCCGCCTCAAGCCGGAGGAGATCGCGTACCTGGTGCGGCAGAGCGGGGCATCGGTGCTGCTCGTGGACCCGGAGCTGGACGAGGCGCTGTCGGGTGTGAAGGTGCGCCACCGGTTCGTGCTGGGTGAGCAGACCGAGACGGAGCTGATGCGGTTCGGGGTCGAGCCGCGTCCGTGGTCCAGGCCGGACGAGGATGCCACCGCGACGATCAACTACACCTCGGGGACCACCGCCCGCCCCAAGGGCGTCCAGCTGACGCACCGCAATATCTGGGTCAACGGCTTGACCTTCGGGCTGCACACCCGGGTGTGGGAGCGCGATGTGTACATGCACACGCTGCCGATGTTCCACTGCAACGGCTGGGGCATGCCGTACGTGATGGCCGGGCTCGGGGTCAAGCAGGTGGTGCTGCGCAAGGTCGACGGCGCGGAGATCCTTCGCCGGGTGGAGGCGCACGGGGTGACGCTGATGTGCGGGGCGCCCGCGGTGTGGAACGCGGTCCTTGATGCGGCGGCGGGTTGGCAGGGTGAGATCCCGGGCCGCGACCGCGTCCGGGTCGTCTGCGCGGGGGCGCCGCCGCCGACGAAGACGATCCAGCGGATGGGGGAGGAGCTGGGCTGGGAGTTCACCCAGATCTACGGCCTGACCGAGACCTCCCCGCTGCTCACCTTCAACCGGACCCGGCCCGCGGATGCGGGCCTGCCGGCCGAGGAGCGGGCTCGCAGGCTGTCGCGGGCGGGACTCCCGGCGCTCGGCGTCAAGTTGGAGGTGGCCGCCTCCGGTGAGGTTCTCGCCCGCTCGAACGTCGTGCTGGAGGGGTATTGGGACAAGCCGGAGGAGACGGCGGCGGCGTTGGAGGACGGCTGGTTCCACACCGGTGACGGCGGCACCATCGACGCGGCGGACGGGTATCTGACGATCTCCGACCGGAAGAAGGACGTGATCATCACCGGTGGGGAGAACGTGTCGTCGATCGAGGTGGAGGACACGATCTTCAGCCACCCGGCGGTCGCCGAGGTCGCCGTGATCGGCGTGCCCGACGAGAAGTGGGGCGAGACGATCAAAGCGCTGGTGGTCCTGGCCGAGGGGGCGACGGCCGAGGAGGCGGACATCATCGCGTACTGCAAGGAGCGGATGGCCGGCTACAAGGCGCCGACCAGTGTCGAATTCCGCGACGCCATCCCGCGCACCGCCACCGGCAAGATCCAGAAGTTCAAGCTGCGTGAGCCGTACTGGGCGGGACTGGACCGCGAGGTCAACTGACAGCGCCGCTGGACCCGCACCAAGTGGGTTCCGGGAAGGCGAAGGCGCTCCGGCCCCGTCCGCCTGGTCCGGACGAAGGCTCCCGCTGGCCGAACGGGTGTTGCGGGTAGACGTGCCGCTACCGCACGAGATTGACGGTGCGACGGTCTGCGCCGCTGTTCGGCGTCTCCCGGCCGTTGTCTGCCGGGTGGTCCAGAGGCTCGGTCCGTGACCGGACAGTCGGTGTCGCGAGCCGCAACTACCGCTTTTCGGCGAAGGTTCAGGTCGGCATCGGCACCGATGTGGAATGCTTGTCGGCCCCCGCCGTGACAGCGCCGGGGGACCAGGCGGCCTGCCACATGCTTCGCCGTCGACGCCCCCGCCATGGCGGGGGCAGGGCATGATCGATCCATTGCGGCACCGGCGTGGGCGCCGCTGACTCGGGCAGGTCCCGAAAGCCCCGCTGGGCGAGGGGGCGACGGGCGTAGCCTGACGGCTGTCGGGCCGATGGCGACGGGGCAGGGCGAGAAGGCGGAACACCATGGGCGGATTCACCGAGGCCGATCTACGGGCACTGGCCGGTCCCCGCTCCTTCGAACGAGGCTCGGGATACCTGGACGCGGTGACCGCTCTGGAGGTCGGCGACGGCTGGATCACCGCCACCGTCCACGGGACGGGCGCATACGAGGTGGAGCTGTCGCTCGACGGGCCTGAAGGGCTCAGCGGGGCATGCGACTGCCCGTACGGCCTGGAAGGTAACTTCTGCAAGCACCTGGTGGCGGCCGGCCTGCGCGCGCTGGCCGGGCCGGAGAGCCTGCCGCGGCAGCGCATTCGGGCCCGTACCCGCGCCCAGGACCTGGACGCGTGGCTGGCCGAGCTCTCCAGGGACGAACTGCTCGTACTCGTACGGGAACAGGTCACCGAGGACCGGCAATTGCGGCACCGCCTGGAGCTGCGGGCCGCGAGCGCCCGGGGAGACCTCGCCGAGGTCCGCGGCCGCATCGTGGAACTCCTCGACATCGGCCCCTTCGCACAGTACGGATACGTCGAGTACGCCGATGCGCATGCCTACGGTGAACAGGCCGCCCAAGTGGTGTCCGCGATCGCCGCGCTGACCGCCTCCGGCCGCGCCTCCGACGCGATCTCCCTGTCTCGGGAGGCGATGCGCCTGCTGAGTCAGGCGCAGGGTGCGATCGACGACTCCGACGGGCATCTCGGCCAAGTCGGCACCGCTCTCGCCGAAGCCCATCTCGACGCGTGTCGCGCGGCCCGCCCTGACCCGGAGGAGCTCGCTCGCTGGTTGGTCGGACATGCGCTCGGCGACTTGGACGAGCTGACCGACATCGACCCCCTCGACTACGAGGACGTCCTGGGTGCCCAAGGGCTCGCCATCGTACGGCGGTTGGCGGCCGAGGCCTCGTGCGGCAACCGCACCGGCTGGGCGGAGAAGTACTTGATGGAGCGGCTGGCCAGGGCGGGCGGTGACATGGACGCGGTGGTCGCCGTGTATGCGGCCGACCTCGCCCCGGACGGCAGCACCCACCTGGCCATCGCCCGTGAACTGGACACTGTGGGCCGTTGCGACGAGTCCCTGCGCTGGGCGGAACGAGGCATTGAGGAGACCAGGAGCGTTGCCGTCGACAGCAGCCTGATCGACTACCTTTGTGCCCGCTACGAGGCCGTCGGCCGGCTTCCGGATGCCGTCGCCCTGCGCCGCGCCCACTTCGCCGCCCTCCGCTCCCTGGCCGCGTACCAGCAGTTGCGCACGGTGGCGATGGCGACCGGATGCTGGCAGACCGAGCGCGTAGTGGCCCTGGCGCTGCTGCGCGCCGACGCGGAGCAGCGCCAACAAGGCTGGTACGGCGGTCCGGTCCTGATCGACGCCCTGCTCGACGACGAGGAAGTCGATGCCGCCTGGCGAGCCGCCACCGAGACCGGTGCCCACGACCGGCAGTGGCTCACCCTCGCCGACCGTGCACGCGCCACCCGCCCGGCCGACGCGCTCGGCGTGTATCAGCGCCTGGCCGAACCCCTCAGGAACCAGACCAGCAATCGTGTCTACGAGCAGCTGACCGGCCTGCTGCTGAGCATCCGCGACTGCCATCGACGCCTGGGTACCCCGGACGAGTTCACCGCGTACCTCACAGCCCTGCGCGCCGACCAGAAGCGCAAGCGCAATCTGATGCGGCTCCTCGACCAGCACGGCCTGTGAAGGTAGACCAGGCATCGGGCGATCGGGCGTGGGCCGGGGAACGGGAGTGATTGCGAGATGCCACAGTCGCGGTATGAGCGATGCGGAGGGAGTGGCGGCCGCGAACGTCCCGGCGGAGGGGGGCGTACACCCTTCGCAGACGGACCGGCAGGGGAGGAGTGGTGATGGAGGCAGGAGAGTTCTGGGCGCACCGGGCGCGGGCGCACGACCCGGTAGCTCGCGTAGAAGTGCTTCGTCTTGGCACCAAGAGCCCGCCGCGTGTCAAGATCCGCTTCACTGCGGACGAGGACGAGGACCGCGAAGACTGGGTGCCGCGCTCGCAGTTGCGCGTCCCATGGGAGCAGGCTGACCAATGGCTGGCGGAAGGACGCCGCTGGAAGGCCCTGCGAGCCGCTACGCCTGCGCGCGATGCCCCCGAGCGTCATGCGGTGGATATCGCCTTCGCCGCCTGCCCTTGGGAGGAACTGGCGAGCGTCGGCTACTCGCGGCACGACGAGGGGGTCTTGTACGTACATGACCTGGCAGCGTTCGCCGAGGCGCTGGAGGAGAGCACGGAGTTCTTCACCCGCGACTCGCTGACGGTGCTGCGTGACGACGGGAGCGCGGAGGCGCCCATGCCCGTAGCGCTGGCGTGTGCCCGCAAAGGCGCGGTCCTGTATGCAGAGCGTGGCATGAAAGACGTGGAACAACAGGAGCGGCAGGCGCAGCGAGAAGCGATCTACGGTTCGTACAGTCCGGGCCGGGGCAAACGGGAGGGGCATCACTTCAGCCCTGAGATCTGCGCCGAGGTCGACAGCGAGTGCAGACCCGCACGCGATCTCGTACGGCAGTGGTGCGGCGCGGAAGCCGCCGAGGCCTTCGCCGAACTCCACATCCTGCGTGCCGAGGTCCTGAGGCTCGGCAGGATCGTTGAGCAGGGCCGTCGGCATGCTCCGGGAAGCCGACAGAGGCAAGGACGCCGCGAAGATCGAGGCGCAGTTCGAGATTCCTGTCGAGGTGTTCCGCAGGATGACGCCGCCTGAGTGAGCCAGGCATGGGCCAGGATCGGAATTCTGCCGAGCGGATCGTCGTCCGCATCACGCGAACAGGAGCCAGTGATGGCGAAGGAACCATCCAACGAGCGGCAAAAGGACGTGCTCCGCTGGATTGCTGATGGCTGCCCAGCCGGGGTTCGGTCTCGAACGGTTTCGGGAAAGTCAGGGCCGCCACCCGCGTGGTGGTGCTAGCCACTCTGGACCCGACCACCTGCCTCAAGTCCGGCGTGGACAAACAGGCCGGTATCGCCACCCTGGAGATCCTGCTGTAAGGACGCTCTGCCGCGCGAGGGACCTTGTGGGCGGTCCGGAGCGTTCTCTCCGCCCTCGCGTGTCGGCCCGCGAGGGCGGAGACCTGCGCGGGCGGAGGCTTCCGCTGAGGCACTACGGCATCTCGAAGTCCTGGAAGTCGAAGCCCGGTGCGACGACGCACGTCACCAGGACCGGCTCGTCACCCGCGGGTTCGGCGCTCTGCCAGACGCCGCCCGGGACGAGGAACTGCGGCCGCTCCCCGTGCTCGATCCCGTTCCCCACAATCACCTCGACCGCCCCGGCTTCGTCCGGCGCGTCACCGTGCCCGCCCAGCCGCATCCGCAGCGGGCCACCTCGGTGCCAGAGCCAGAGTTCGTCCGAGCGGACGCGGTGCCAGCGGGAGAGCTCGCCGGGGTGGAGCAGGAAATAGATCCCGGTCGCGAAGGCTCGCGGTCCGTCGTATCCGTCGGGGACCGTCCCGCCCGAGGTCTTCCAGGTCTCGCGGAACCAGCCGCCCTCGACGTGTGGTTGCAGGCCGAGAAGGGTGACCAGTTCGGAAGGGTCCGACGTGGAGGTATCCGGAGTATCAGCAGTGTCCGCCATGGGCACACATCCTCGCGCACGGCCGCAGCCGCCGCATAGACGTCGAGGGGTCCTCGCCCGAGACACCACCACCTGCTGATCGACCGCCAGCCGAACCGTCCGGCCACCACGCCCCGAACTCAATTCCTCCCCACCCCGTTACCAGTCCCGAGGCCGGCTCAGCTCGCAGGCGGCACCTTCCGCCACCTCGTACGCCGCCCACGGATCTTCGGAGTACCGGGCGATGTCCTCGGCGGTGAGGCGAGCGGGTTCGTGGCAGCAGAGGAACGGCAGCACGCACGCGATCCTGGGATTTCCGGTCCGAAAATACAAGAAGCCTTCCGCCGGCCCGGAGGCTGACGAGGGGCTTGGGGAGGCAGGTGCTACGAGTCCGTGTCCCAGTTGCACTTGGAGGCGAGCATCTTCTTGAGGATCGTGTCACTGTCCCCGGTGAGTTGAGGGCGCCAGGTTTCCAGGTCCCACGTCGGACCGCCGAAGTGGCCACCGCTGGGATTGGGGTACGAGAACTCCGCGTGGCACAGCAGCTGTTGGAAGGTCGAGTTCTCCTCGGTCTGCGTGGCGCCGGGGAACATGCGCGTGTTGGACCACACCTGCCTCCAGTCGTCATTCAGGTCACTGGCGGCGTCATCGCTGCCTGTGACGGTCTTGAACGCGGCGGCGGTCGGGGTGACGTGGACGGACGTGAGGCGGGTGTTGGTCCAATTGATGTAGACCTCGGTCTTGTTCACCCACTTCGTGTTGGTGATGCCGCCGTAGCCGATACACGCAGTCTGGCAGGCCTCGAAGGCGTCGTTCTGACCACCGCTCCACAAGAGGTACTTGCCGGACTGGAAGTCCTGGCGTATGCCGTTGTTGTCATCGACGTTGCCGCCGACGTGTCCGGCGTTGTACTCGTCGCTCGTGGGGTAGCCGTACGGCCCTCCTTCGTACCCGTACTGTCCCCACCACCATCCGATGTTGCCGTGTACCGCGTGCGCTCCGGTGTTGGGGGACCAGTAGACCGTGGCGTTCTGGAACTGCTGGCGAACGCCGGTCCCGTCGGGGTTCTTCAGCTCGTCGGTGAGCGGGTAGCCCATGTAGCCGCCCTCCCAGCCGTGCTGACCCCACTCCTGGCCGATCAGGCCCCACACGGCGTGCGCGCCGGTGTTCGGGCTCCAGTAGATCGAGCCGTTGTCGAAGACCTGACGGCGGCCGACCCCGTCGGGAAGGCCGAGTTCATCGCTGGTGGGACAGCCGAGGGACTGCTGCACACCGGGTGTCTGGGTGTACTCGGTCCAGATGGCGCCATCGACCGAGTGGGTACCGCAGAAGGTTTCTGCGGACGCGGGGGTGGCCTGGACGCCCACCAGCAGGGAGGCGCTGGCCGCACATGCGGCGAGTGTGGCGAGGAGCCGTGGAGCTGTTGTCCTGTTCATGACCGGCAGTATCTACGGACGTAGATGGTGCGGGCTGCGGGAGAAAGAGCCAGAGTTCGGGTCACCGTGTCGTCGTCACAGTCGACCTCGACCATTGCCGAGGCGATGGTCGACGGCGGCTCGCCAGAGATCGAATGGCGAAGGTGGCAGGCACACCAGTACGCCGCAGCGTGAGCGGACTCGGTTCGCCGTTCCCTCTGGGCCCGCCCACGTGCGGCCGGCGAAACCCGAACCGCACGGCCCTGGGCGGGAGTTCACCCCGCAATGCGCTCCTCGATCACCGAACGGTCCCACGGGGGCACGAGCGAGGCACCTGATGCGCGGCATCCGGGAGCTGGGCGATGAACGCCACCGGCTGAGCGTGGCCCTGTCCGCGAGGCCGGCGGGCGCCCGGATCGCCGGAGCCGGGCGGACCGCGACCGGGCTGTCGGTGTCCGAGCTTCGGCCCAGCTGACGGACCGAGGCGGCACGGGTGTTGGGCGGCAGTTCAGGGGTGCCGGGTGAGCACCTGCCGTTCCCCGCCCGGCACCAGTTCTGCAAGCGGCCTGAACGGCCCAGCTCAGGGGGAGGCCAGCAGATCCAGTTCCTCACCGATCGTCTTCCGCAGCGTGTCATGCCGAGCAGACAAGGCATGACGCTCGTCCTGCCAGTGCTCGCGGGAGTACAGCCAGACCGGCATGTGGACCAACTCCGCCGGCTCCCAGTCGAACCGCGGCCATACATGCGCGTGGAGGAACCCGTCGGTATTGCCGAGGATCTCCAAGTTCACCCTGCGGAAGGCCGGGTCGAGTCGTCGACAGGCACGCTCGACCGCCTCGCCGAGCACGTCCATGTCCGACAAGAAGGACAGCCTCTTCGCCTTCGGCAGGTCGGAGAGCCGCTGCACCTGCGGATCGTCCGCGAGCAGCACCGAGTAGCCAGGCAGGAACTGGACATCGCCGATCGCCGCGAACCCCGCCCGCAAGCGGCGCAACACCGTGGGGTTCTCCCCGCGCAGGGCACTTCCGATCCGGTCCCTCTGCCAGTCATCAGTCATGGGAGCAACCTATGACGGGCCTCCAACCATGAGGGACACCCGGACTGCGACTTCAAGCACAGGTTCTTTACGTGCAGAGTGCTTCCAATTCAGGTTCTGAACGTCGACTGGACTACGCGCCGATTGCCCGGCTCCTGCCGTCCGCGCCTACACCACCGCAGAGGCACTCCACACGGCCGTCGACCGGGCCCTCAGCCAGCGAACCGCTGCGATGACACCAGCCACAGTCCCATTACTCAAGATCGCTTAGGCTGACCCGCGTGCGGCGAGGGGCGCTGCCCTGGATCGGAGGACGCGGCGCGATGGGTGTGAGTAGTCGGCGGACGGTGCTGGCGGTTGTGGCGGGTGGGCTGCTCGCCGGGTGTTCGGGAGGGGGCTCCGCCCGGCCCTCGGGGGAGGCGAAGTCCATCCCCGCCGCTCCTGCCGCGCCGTCCGCGTCGGCGACGCCTTCGCCCGGGGCCTCCGCGCCGGCCGCCGGTGCTCCGTCGCGGGCCGAGATCGTCGCCCGGTACGGGAAACAGGCCCCGACCAGTTGGGGGCTGACGGTGCCCGGGGCGCTGTCCCGGCTGCCGGGCGACGGGAAGACGGCCGCGCTGACCTTCGACGCCTGCGGCGGCAAGGGCGGCAGCGACTACGACAGCGCGCTCATCGACTTCCTGCGCGAGCGCAAGGTCCCCGCGACCCTGTTCCTCAACTCCCGCTGGATCGACGAGAATCCGTCGGTCTTCAAGCAGCTCGCCGCCGACCCGCTCTTCGAGATAGCCAACCACGGCACCCGGCACCTCCCGCTCTCCGTCTCCGGCCGCTCCGCCTACCAGATACCCGGCACCCGGAACGCGGGTGAGGTCTACGACGAGGTGTCCGGCAACCGTGCCAAGCTCACCGGACTGCTGGGTCACCCGCCGCGCTTCTTCCGCTCCGGGACGGCCTACTGCGACGACGTCGCCGCCAAGATCGTCACCGATCTCGGGGAGCGTTTCGCGAGCTTCGACGTCAACGGTGACGGCGGCGCGACCTTCACACCCGCGCAGGTGGAGCAGGCCATGCGGGCCGTGCGCCCGGGCTCGGTCGTCATCGGCCACATGAACCATCCACACGGCGGCACCGCGAAGGGAATGCGCGCCGCCGTGCCGCAACTCCTCGACAGGGGCTATCGGTTCGTGCGCCTGTCGGATGCGGTCAATGCCTGAACCACTGGCCTGTAGCGGGGCGGTCAGTTGCTGTTGATGTCCGCCGAGCGCATGCTGGTGACCGCGTCGCGGACGGTGTCGCGGTACAGGCCCAGCTTCGGGTGCCGGGTGACGGTGGCTCCTTCGTCCATCGGGAAACTGTGGGTCTCGGCGTTCGGGAACCGCTCGTCCGCGAGGACGCTGATCTCGTCGATGCCGCCGTTGCCGCCCTTCGCGCCGCCGGGGTCGGTGTCGAGGACGGCGTAGACGGTGTGCCCCGCGTACACGGGAACGGCCGGGGCGCCGCCGAGGCCGCTGGGGACGAGGGGGTGGATGCTCTTGGACCGGTCGACGGCGTTCTTGGGGCCGAGGGCGACGAGCGGGTAGTACGAGGAAATGCCGCAGGCGGCTTGGCCCCGGTTGGTGACGGCGATGACGTACTGGTCCGGGTTCGATTCCAACTCCTTTGCAATGACGGTGAGTTGGCTGGCGGCGCACAGGTGCTTGTAGGCGTAGGAGTCGCTGGAGGCGTCCCTGCTGCCCGTCGGTGTGCCCGTGGATGAGCCGGGCTTGGCCCCGGACGACGGGGCGCCCTTGGCACCGCCGTTCGCCCCGCCCGAGCCCGGTGCGGCCGTGCCGGTGGCGCTCGGCGTAGTCGAACTCGTACCGGACGGTGTGGCGGATCCTCCGTCCGAGCCGCCGCCGCAGGCGGTCAGGGCCAGCGACGCCGTGGCGGCGACGAGAGCGAGCGGAATCATGTGCCGACGGACCACCATGCTGAACTCCCCGTTTCCCTGTCCCGCTGTGCCGAGCAGGCTTCGCTGCCTCGCCGAGCTCAACGGGATTCCGTGTTTCACTGCGCTGATCAGCGGTGACGGCCCGACCCCCAGGTCCGTGGGACGTACAAGCACCACCGCACACCTGTGTACACGGGGTGCGGCGGGCCGAGGTTGCTCCCGTCGGTGTCACAGTCGCCGTGGCCGTTCGGTGACATGAACCGGACACTCCGGAAACCGGCCGCCCAAGCGCTCCGCAGGAAGCCGGGCCGCCGGGAGCGCCGAAGGGGTGTCACTCGATCGCGTGAGCAAGGGGGAGTGGGGGAGGCGGGCGGGCGACCGGTGCGGTGCGGATGGTGTTCGCTCCTGCGTAACTCTTGTGTGACGTAGGGCACTTCGCGGAGTGAGTCTGGTGGGTCAGGGGGTGGCGGTTGCCTTGTGTTGCCTGTTCGGGGCGGCCTACTGGACTGGTGTGCGGGCTTCGAAGTGACGCAGTGTCCCCGCATGTGATCACTGGGTTCGTTTCTTTGCTGCGGGTGATGAGTGATCGGCCCCGGATCTCGACATTGTGGTGCCCAGAGCCCAACTGGCTCTCAGTACGGGCCTGTTGGCCGCCGACCTCAACGAAGAGGACGTACACCATGAGCACACACCGGAGGCCCACGTGAGCGACGAGGGCGTCCTGGGCGACGTCACGCCGCAGAGCACAGGCCACGACGTACCAGTACTCGCACCACTCGACCTGCCGCTGGACTTCGAGGGCTTCTACCTCGGCCACCAGGAGTTCTTCCACGCCTACGCCGAGATCCACCTCGGCGCCCGGCGGGCCGCCGAGGACGTGGTCCACCAGGTGTTCCCTGGAGATCCTGGCCGGCTGGGACGAACTCCTGCAGGAAAGCGAACTGGAATGGCTCACGCTGGCCGTCCTGCACCGCCACGTCTACGGACGGCTCCAGGAGGAGGAACGCAGCCCGCCTTCGTCATCAACGGGCCCATCGCCCAGAACCTGCGCGCGGTCCGCAACGAACTGGAGCTCACCGACAGCGCCAACGGTCTGTACGAGGCGATCGCCGAGCTCCCGGTCCGCCAGTTCAACGTGATCGTGCTGCGCCACCTGCTCGGCTACAAAACCTCCCAGATCGCCAGGTTCATGGGCCTGGACGTCCGCACCGTCGACTACCACGGCCGCAATGATAGGGATCTTTGAACCTCTCGGCTTTTGACGTTCTGGCAGGGCCAGGTCGCCAGGCCGTCGCTGACTGAGGCCCAGGCTTGTTGGACGGCGCGGATTTCGGCGTCAGTGGGCTGACCTGGGCTGGTGGGCAGAAATCGGGCGGCGATGATGACGCGGCGGAGTTTGGCGGCCATGTCGGAGAAGGACGGCTCGGTCTTGGTGGCATACCAGGGGGCGTTCTGGCGCCGGTCGGCGGCGTCGGACGGGTGGTGGCCGTGCAGGGTGTACCAGATGACGGTGATGCTGTAGCAGTACAGGCCGAACGGGACGGTGCGGCGCACGGCGTTTTCGGTGCGGTTGCGGGCCTGGCCGACGCCGAGCAGGTCGCGGGCCTCGGCGAAGGTGACCTCGATGGACCAGCGCCAGGCGTACCGGATGATCAGCGCGGTCGGGCTGCCCTGCAGGTCGGTGCTGACCAGGGCCAGGTC
The DNA here is from genome assembly GCF_044458185.1 of Streptomyces sp. NPDC050485. Classification (NCBI taxonomy): domain Bacteria; kingdom Bacillati; phylum Actinomycetota; class Actinomycetes; order Kitasatosporales; family Streptomycetaceae; genus Streptomyces; species Streptomyces sp. NPDC050485. The sequence goes on from NZ_JBITHR010000008.1 coordinate 133,235, forward strand.
ATAGCGGCTGCGTCCTATGGTCCGCGACGCTGCCGTACCCGGCCTTGCGGGTGGGCAGGAGCGCGTGCGGCTCGGAACATGCCGGGCACGGCGCTTTCGGGAGGGTGGCCATGGAGCCATGATGTGACGCTGGCCCCCGAGGGCACCAGATTTTTCAACGAAAATGCGGACGCCAAGACGAAAGGGCGCCCGGAGGAGGTGTCCGGGCGCCCTGGTCTGCGGTGATGCGGGTGTTACGCGAGATCGCCGACCGTGGGGACGACGACGCCGTACAGCTCGGTGACCGTCGCCAAGGCGCCGTCGTGGATCTGCTGGGCGTCGATGTGGTGCTGGCCGGCGGCCGTCGTGGGCAGGGCGCGGGTGGCGCAGGCCTGGGCGACGACGGTGGGGCGGTGGCCGTTGAGGAAGGCGCCCTGGGCGGTGAACAGGACGCACATGTTGGTCATGAACCCGGCGAGGATGACGTCCTTCTTGCCGGCCTTGTCGACCAGCTCGGCGAGGTTGGTGTTGTGGTACGCGTTCGGTACGGACTTGATGACGGAGAGTTCGCCGTCGATGGGGGCGACGTCGGCGATGATCTTGCCGCCCTCGGAGTCGACGTCGTAGCCCTTGTCCTGGACGTGGATGACGGTGGCTCCGGCGGCGCGGGCGGCTTCGAGGAGCTTCTTGCCCTCGGCGACGGCGGCGGCGTAGCCGTCCAGCTCCATGGTTCCGCCGGTGTAGGTGTTCTGGAAGTCGATGAGGATGACGGTGGCGTCGGCGAGGGAGGCGGGGGTCTCGTCGAAGCTGTTGAGCTGGCGCAGGGTGGTCGTGGCCATGGGGTCCTCTTCGGTAGGAGTGTGCGGGTCCTCGCTGATGGGGACCTCGCGGTGTTGACGACGCTAACACATGACGTAAGCGCGCTTTACAGGTGTGGCGGGTTCCGGCCATAGGGTTGGCTGATTTTTCGCAGGTCACAGCTGTTAGCGGGGTGTGCGTGAACTGTTAGCATTCTATGCATGAGTACTACGAGAGAGCGTATTTTGTCCGCTACGCACGAGTTGCTCCGGTCGCAGAGCGCGGAGGAGATCTCCACGCGTGCGATCTGCGCGAAGGCCCAGGTGGGGGCTCCGGAGATTTCCCGGCAGTTCGGGGGGAAGCAGGGACTGCTGGCGGCGACGGCCGACGAGGGGTTCGAGAGGTTCCTGGCGGGCAAGCGGCGTAATCCCCGGACGGCGGATCCTGTGGCGGATCTGCGTACGGCGTGGGACAGCCACACGGTATTCGCGCTGAAGAATCCTCATTTGTACCGCTTGATGTTCACGCCGGTGGGGGAGCCGAAGCCGCAGGCGGTGAAGGAGGCGAAGGCGTTGCTGCTGGCGGCGCTGGAACGGTGTGCGGCGGTGGGGCGGTTGCGGATGACGGTGGAGGTGGCTGGTCAGGCGGTGCTCGCGTCGAATGTGGGGGTGTGCCTGATGATGCTGACGTTTCCGGATCTTTTTGGTGATGAGCAGGTGTCGCACGTGGTGCGGGATGCGGTGATCGGCCGGGTGACGGGAGAAACCGAGGAGGATTGCCGGCTGGGACAGGCGGCCGTGCTGGCGCGGGCTCTTGCGGGAACGCTGACGGGGACGGTCGCGGTGGAGGACGAGGTGGTCGCGGCGGTGGCGCGGTCGCTCGGGGGATGATTTTTGTCGGTGTGTGTGGGGCCCTGTCCGTGCGGGACGGGGCTTTTTTGTTGCCGGAGGAAGCTCCAGGATGCCCGGGTCATCCGGATTTTTCCCTTATTCGGTCGCGCGGATTCCCGGATGCGGTGCGCCCTATTCCTGTTACCGCTGCTTACAAAGTGTGTTAGCTTCGTGAACACCCGAGGGAGGTTCGAGCCGCCTTCGAGGTCGACCGCACCCATGCGGGAGAAGTGCGTCACGGGGGATGCCGACAGCTTCTTGTCCCTTCCGGCCTGCCGGAAAACGCCCTTTTCTTCCGCATGCCGTTTTGTACGGAAGGGACCGACTATGACCGCTGCTTCCGCAGCCGCCGACGCCCCCAACGAGCTGATGACGGGGGACTCGTTCCTGGAGAGCCTGCGCGATGGCCGCCAGGTGTTCCTGGACGGAGACATCGTCAAGGACGTCACCACCCACCCGGCCTTCGCGAACGCCGCGAAGTCCTCCGCCCACCTCTACGACGCCCTCCACGCGCCGGAGACGAAGGACCTGATGACCACGGTCGACCGGTATACCGGCCACCGTGTCCACCGGTTCTTCACCCCCGCGCACTCGGCGGAGGAACTGCTGAAGGCCCGGGACGCGATCGAGCACTGGGCGCGGCTGTCCTACGGCTTCATGAACCGCACGCCGGACTACAAGGCGTCCTTCATGGCCGGCCTGGTCTCCACACAGGATTTCTACGCCCCCTACGACGCGAACGCCCGCGCCTGGTACGAGCGCTACGTGAAGCAGGGCATGGCGATCTCGCACGCGATCGTGAACCCGCCGGTGGACCGCAACAAGCCCTCCCACGAGATCGCGGATGTGTTCATCACGGTCACCGAGGAGCGCGACGACGGCATCGTGGTGGAGGGCGCCAAGATGATGGCGACCGGCTCCGCCCTGACCAACGCGGCGTTCGTCGGGCAGATCCACCTGGGCAACCTGCAAAAGGGCAAGGCCGAGGACATGGCGCTCGCGTTCATCGCGCCCATGAACACGCCGGGCCTGAAGGTGATCTGCCGCTCCTCCTACGAGCGCAAAGCCACGAGCCCGTTCGACAACCCGCTGTCCTCCCGGTTCGACGAGAACGACACGGTCCTGGTCTTCGACAACGCGTTCATCCCGTGGGAGAACGTCCTGATCTACCGGGACACCGACAAGATCCAGGAGTATTTCCCGCGCTCCGGGCTGCTCTCGCGCGGTTTCTTCCAGGGCGCCATCCGCATGGCGGTCAAGCTGGAGTTCATGGCGGGCATCCTCGACAAGGGCACCCGCATGAACGGCACCCAGGATTTCCGGGGCGTCAGGGCCGCTCTCGGGGAGCTCCTCGCGTGGCGTCACCTGACGTGGGCGATGACGACCGCGATGGCCATGGACCCCGAACAGGGCCCGGCCGGTACGGTCCTGCCGCGTCTGGAGTACGCCGCCAGCCACCGCGTTCTGGCCCCGCTGTCGTGGGACCGCGTCCACCGGTTCTTCGAGGAGCACCTGGCCGGCTCGATGCTGGTGACCGCCTCCAGCAACAAGGACTTGCAGAATCCGGAACTGCGCCCGCTGCTGGACAAGTTCTACCGGGGAACGGCCGCCAGCGCCGAGGAGCGGATCAAGCTGTTCAAGCTGGCGTGGGACGCGATCGGCAGCGAGTTCGGCGGGCGCCACGAGCTGTACGAGCTGAACTACGCGGGCGGCCCGGACCAGGTCCGCCTCGACACCGCCAACGCGGCTGGTGCGATGGGCCTGCTCGATGCGTATGGCGCCGAGGTCGACAAGGCGATGGGCGACTACGACCTGGACGGCTTCACCCGGGGCCGCTGGGCCCGTTGACGGCTCCTGACGAGCCCCCTTGAACGCAGCCGGGCCGCGTCCTCCCCCGTACGGGGCCCGGCTGCTCCTCTTCCTCTGCCCTGGAGGTTTCTCCTGTGAGTGAAGATCTGCGCAGTGTCATGCGGTATTTCGCCACCGGCGTGTGTATCGCCGCGACCTGGCGCCCCACGGGTGCCGGAGAGCGCCGTCACAACGCCATCACCGTCAATTCCCTCGCCTCCCTCTCCCTCGACCCGGCCTTGGTCGCTCTGAGTCTTCGCGAAGACTCAGAGTTCCTCGCCGACGTTCTTCTCTCGGGGGTCTTCACCGTCTCCATCCTCGGCGCCGACGCCGAAGACACCGCGCGCACCTTCGCGGGGCGGCGCCCCGAGCGTGACCGCATGCTGCGCGAGGTCCGCACGCATCCCGGTGCGGGAACGGGGGCGCTTTTGTTCGATGCGGCCGGCTGGCTGGAGTGCCGCTACTACGACCACTACACCGTCGGCGACCACGTCCAGGTCATCGGCGAAGCCGTCGCTCTGGGCACCGCAGCCGAGCCGGACACGACTCCGCTGATTTTCCTCGGTGGTGGATTTCACCGCCTCGACACCGAAAGCGCCGCCTCATGATCCGCCGTACCCGCATCCTCGCCACCGCCGCTGTCCTCGCCGCCACCACTGCCTCCACCATCCCGGCCGCGCACGCGACCACCGGCAGTGCCACCACCGTCATGTGCGTGACCGACTCGGCCGACGGCGGCAACGCCACCACCGTCGCACCCCAGGCCGCCGCACGTCTGAAGGAGCACACCCGTTCCTACGAGGGTCCCTGTGCCGCGTTCGGTCCCGCGCAGGATCTGGGCAACGGCACCCTGCGCTCCTACACCCAGACCAACGCCGACGGCACCCCCTACGCGGTCGGGGTCACCTTCACCCGCGACGCCCTCGCCGGGCTCCCCACCGACATGAACGACCGCCACCACTGCTACGACGTCAACGGTGACGGCGTCATCGACCAGAACACCGAGTGCGTCGGCGGCTACGAGCACCCCCTGGCGCTCCCGGATCAGGCTCCGGCGGGTCTGTCCACGAAGTGGGTGCTGGTCAACTACAACCCCAAGGGCCACGGCCTGCCCGGCATCTACGACGTGCCGCACTTCGATTTCCACTTCTACCTGAAGCCCAAGGCCGTGCGCGACGGCATCCGGATGGGCCCGTGCGGGCTGGTCATCAACTGCGACGACTACGCCACCGCCACCAAGCCCATCGACCCGCAGTACATGCCGGCCGGGTACATGGACCACAAGGAAGCCGCCGAGGGCGCCATGGGCAACCACCTCATGGACACCGATGACTCCCCGGAGTGGCACGGCCAGCCGTTCACCCACACCTTCATGTATGGCGGCTGGGACGGCGATCTCCTCTTCCAGGAGCCGATGATCACCAATGCGTGGTTCGAGGGCCTCGCGGACGGTACCAACACCTCCGGCTGCTACCCGATCAATCAGCCCGCCGCCTGGCAGCAGGACGGCTCCTACCCCCGCCAGTACTGCATCCGCTACGAGAAGGGCCGCCACGACTTCACCGTCTCCCTGACCGACTTCTATCAGGCCCAGAAGGGTTGAATCCTTTGAGCGGGGGATTTTCCGTCGCCGTCGTCGGAGGCGGCGCGGCAGCTGTGTGTTTCCTCGACGCGCTCGCCCACACCGGCCACACGGGCGGCACCCTGACCGTGTTCGAACCCTCGCCGCACCTGTGGCGGGGGCGCCCCTACCAGGTCGACGCCGACACCCTCACCATCAACATGGTCCCCGCCGACATGTCGGTGCGTGCCGGTGACCCCGGTCATTTCGCGTATTGGCTCGCCGGCCGGGACAGGGTCACCGGGCAGCCCACTGCGGCCGACCCCTACTCCGGGGCCACTTTCGCCCCGCGCACGGTGTACGGGGAGTACCTGGAGCAGACCGCGTACGCGGCTATGGGAATCCTGCGGCGCAGGGGGTGGCGGGTCGATCTGATCGGCGCCCCCATCACCTCCGCGTCCCGCTGCGCCCAGCGGGTGATGCTCCAGACGAAGGACGGCCGTGCCCGTGTTTTCGACTACGCGGTCCTCGCCGTGGGGCGCGGGGCGCCGCAGGACGTGTACAGCCTGGACGGTGCGGACGGCTACATCCCGGACCCGTATCCGGCGGTCGACCGGCTCCATGCGATCGGCATGGACGATCACGTCGCCGTCCTCGGCTCCGGGCTCACAGCGGTCGACACCGTCAGGTACCTGGCCGCGATGGGCCACCAGGGCGGTATCACCCTGGTCTCCCGCCACGGTGTGCTCCCGGCCGTACGCCAGGAACCGGCCGATTTCCAGGTGCGGCACGCCACCCAGCCGCGTATGCAGGCCCTCGCCGCACAGGGCGGCGAGTTCAGGCTGGCTGACCTGTTGGACATTTTCCGCAAGGAACTCGCCGACGCCGGCAGCGACCCGCAGACGGTGACCCGGGAGATCGCGTCGATTTTCGCGGAGAATCCCGTCGCCCGGCTGCGCCGTCAGCTCAGCCTGGTCGACTCCCCGGATCTGGGTCTGCGGATCCTGCAACGCGCGATCCCCGACGTCGGCCCGGACCTGTGGCCGCTGCTGCGGGACACGGACAAGACGCAGCTGCTGCACACCCACACCCGGACGCTGATGTCGCTGTGCTGCCCGATGCCGCCCGCCTCGGCCGCCCTGCTGCTGGATCTCGCCGACCGGGGACAGCTCGACATCCGCTGCGGACTGCGTCACGTCCAGCCGGAGGGCACAAACAGCTTCACCCTCACCACCCGCACTGGGGCATTCCACGCCGACAGGATCGTCAACACCATCAGTGCCTCCCGCCAGCGCATCCCCCACGGCGCCCAGCGCCTGGTCACCTCCCTGCTGCGGTCCCGCAACGCGGTCGCCAACCCCTACGGCGGCCTGATGATCGAGCGGGCCACGAGCCGCCTGACGGTCGCCGCACAGCCGGATCCGCGTCTGTACGCGCTCGGTGATCTCGCGGCCGGAGCGCTGCTGTTCACCTGGGGGATCCCGTCCCTGGTCGACCGGGCGCGGGACATCACCGAGGCGATCGGCGCCCACCACCAGGCCGTGCTCCAGACGCCCGAGCTGTTGAGTGCCTGAACCGGACAACACGAGGAGTACACCCGCTGTGACCAGCACAGATGCACGCCCTGCTTTTCTTGCGGATACCGCGACGGGGCTTCCCATCCCCGCCGACCGCCAGTTCGCGACGGTCACCGAGCACCGCCGTCACGTCAAGCAGCGCCTGGCCGCCGCGTTGCGGCTGTTCGGCCGCGACGGCTTCGGTGAGGGAATATCCGGACATATTTCCGTCCGGGATCCCAAGTATCCGGACCGTTTCTGGGTGAACCCGTTCGGCGTGTCCTTCAACCGGGTGCAGGTCAAAGACCTCATCTGCGTCGACACCAGCGGCACTGTGGTCGCAGGCACCGGCACGGTGAACCCGTCGGCGTTCGTCATCCACTCCGCGATCCACACCCAGCACCCGCACATCCACGCCGCCGCCCACGCCCACACCACCCACTCCCGCGCGCTGGGCGCGCTCGGCAGGCTGCTGGAGCCGATCGACCAGGAATCCGCCGCGTTCTACGGCCGCCAGTCCCTCTACCAGGACTACGAGGGCCCCTCCGTCACCGTCGAGCAGGGCAACGCCATCGCTGCCGCGCTGGGGGACGACCGGGCGATCCTGCTGCGCCACCACGGCCTGATCACCGTCGGGGGCAGCCTCGAAGAAGCCGTGCACTGGTTCTTCACCTACGACTCCTGCGCGAAGGTACAGCTTCTTGCGCAGGCCGCCGGACAGCCGCAGACGTTCACCCCCGAGCAGGCCGAATCGGCCGCCGCCGGATTCGGCGACGCCCAGCTGGCCCGGTTCAGTTTCGAGCTGCTCTGGGACGAGATCACCCACGACCAGCCCGATTTCCTCAACGAAAACCTAGGGAAAACCTCATGAAAATCCTGCTGTTCGGCGCCTCCGGTCAGATCGGTTCGACCATCACCCACGAGCTGGTCACCCGCGGCCACCACGTCACCGGCGTCACCCGGTCGGGGAACACCACCACCACCGGCACCTACACCGCCAAGGCCGCAGACGTACGCACCGCCTCCGCCGTGGCCGCCCTCGCCGAAGGACACGACGCGGTGGTGTCCGCGATCGGCCCCCGCCACGACGGAACCGACGACGACCACGACATCATCGTGGGCGCCACCAAGGCCCTCATCAGCGGCCTGCGGCAGACCACCGTCAGGCGCCTGGTCGTCCTCGGCGGCGCCGGGAGCCTGCTGACCGCGCCCGGGGTGAAGGTTCTCGACTCCCCCCACTTCCCCGCCATGTGGAAGGCCAACGCCACCGCCCAGGGCGAAGCACTGGAGCTGTACCGGCAGGTGTTCGATCTGGACTGGACGTTCGTCTCCCCGCCCAAGCTGATCGAGCCCGGTGAGCGCACCGGCCGCTACCGCCGGGGCGGCGACCAGCTGCTGACCGACGCGAACGGCGACTCCAAGATCTCCATCCCCGACTTCGCGATCGGTTTCGCCGACGAGGTGGAGAGCCCCAAGGCCCTGCGCGCCCGTATCAGCCTCGCCTACTAGGGCCTCACCCCGCCCCCCTCACACCGCTCCCGGCCGCGCCTGGCGCACCGGCCCGGCCGGGGGCTCCCCCTTTTCGCTGGAGAAAACCACGATGACGACGAAGACCGGCGGCACCGCCCGCTTCGCGCTCCTGCTGGGCGCCCTGACCGCGCTCGGCCCGCTCGCCAACGACACCTACCTGCCGTCGCTGCCGCAGATCGCCGACGACCTGAACGCCTCTGCGTCCGCGACCCAGCTGTCCCTGACCGCGTGCCTGGTCGGCCTCGGTTCCGGGCAGATGATCGCCGGACCCGTCTCCGACCGTCTCGGACGGCGCGGCCCCCTCATGGCCGGACTGATGCTGTTCACCCTCGCCGGACTCGCCTGCTCCTACGCCCCCAATATCTGGGTCCTCGTCGCGCTGCGTCTGCTCCAGGGAATCGGCGGAGCGACCGGCATCGTCATCGCCTCCGCGATCGTCCGCGACCGCCACGAAGGCGCAGCCGCCGCACGCCTGTTCTCCACCCTGATGCTGGTGACCGGCCTCGCCCCCATCCTCGCCCCCGTCGCCGGCGGCCAGATCCTGCGCGCAACCGACTGGCGCGGTATTTTCCTCGGCCTGGCAGCCGCCGGTGCCGCGATCTGGCTGGCCTGCCTGACCGCGCTGCCCGAGACCCACGAGGCCGCCGCCCGCCAGAGGGCGAAGGACAACGCCACCCAGGGCGCCTTCCGTACCCTGCTCGGTGACCGCCTGTACGTCGGCTACATGCTCGCCTGCGGCTTCGCGTTCGCCGCGATGTTCGCCTACATCGCCGGATCTCCGTTCGTCCTCCAGGAAATCCACGGCATGTCCCCGCAGGGCTTCTCCTACGTCTTCGGCGTCAACGCCCTCGGCCTGGTCATCGCCGCCCAGGTCGGCGGACGCATCGTGCACAAGACGAGCCCCCGCCGCCTCCTGGGTATCGGCGTCACCGGTTCCGCTCTCGGCGGCCTGGGCACCCTGGCCTGCGCCCTCACGCACGCCCCGCTCGCCCCGCTGCTGGTGGCCCTGTTCGTGATCGTCACCTCCGTCGGCCTGGTCCTGCCCAACTCCATGGCCCTGGCGATGGACAACCACGGCGAGATCGCCGGCGCGGCAGCTGCCCTGATCGGATTCCTGATGCACATCATCGGCGCCGCCATGGTCCCGCTGGTCGGACTCGCCGGGAAGACGTCCGCGCTGCCCATGGGCATCACGGCCGCCGCCCTCGGCGTGCTCGCGGTGTTCTCCTTCACCGTCATCGCCCGGCCCGGAGGCGCCGTCTCCCGCCTCGAACCCGTCCCCGCCGAGGCGGTGCGATGAGCAGCCCCGCCTACCTCGACGGCGGCCCCGCACTCATCGGCCGCACCGCCACCCTCACCGGCGCCCTCCTGCGCACCGCGTCCCTGCACGGACAGCAGAAAATCGTTCTCCTCCGCGACAACGGCACCCACACCGCCCTCACCTACGCCCAGCTCCTTCAGCGCGCCCAGCGTGTCCTTGCGGGACTGCGGAGAACACGCAGCCGGGCCGGGGAGATCATCCTCCTCGACATTGACGACCCCGAAGAGCTGCTTGTCTCCTACTGGGCGTGCATCCTCGGCGGCTTCGTCCCCCTCCCGCTGCCGGTATCCGGCGCGGACGAGGCCCTGCGGCAGGTGTGGAACGCCTACGGACATCCCCGCCTCGTCACCGGCACCGGCCGTACCGTCCCCCACGGGCTCACCCAGTACAGCGCGGGAACCTTCGACTACCTCTCCCACCACGCCCCCGCCACCGACTACCACCCGGCGCAGCCCGGTGATCTCGCGCTGCTGCTGCTGACCTCCGGGTCCACCGGCACGCCGAAGGCGGTACGCCTCACCCACGCCAACATCCTGGCGCGCACCCGGGCGACCGCCCACGCCAACCACCTCGACCAGCGCCAGCGGACCTTCAACTGGATGCCGCTCACCCACGTCGGCGGCCTGGTCATGTTCCACACCCGCGACACCGTCCTGGGCGCCTACCAGGTCCACGCCCCCCAGCAGTGGATCCTCGACGCCCCCCTCAGGTGGCTGGAGGTATGCCACACCCACCGCATCACCTGCACCTGGGCACCCAACTACGCCTTCGCCCTCGTCGCCGACGAAGCGGCCCACCTCACGGGCCAGCCCTGGGACCTGTCCCAGCTGACCTACATCATGAACGGCGGGGAACCTCTGCACGCCGAGGTCATTGACCGTTTCCTGGCGCTGCTGGCGCCGCACGGCCTTCCCACCGACGTCATGTACCCGGGATGGGGTATGTCCGAGACGTCCTCCGGCGTCACCGACTGCCGGTACAGCGCCGTGGCCCGCACGGCCCCCTACGTGCCCGTGGGGCGCCCCCAGCCCGGCACACGCATCCGCGTCACCGATGACGCGGGAAACACCGTCGGCGAAGGCACCACCGGCCATGTGCAGGTTTCCGGGGCCACCGTCACGGCCGGCTACCACGAAAACCCGGACCAGAACCGGCAGTCCTTCACCCCGGACGGGTGGTTCAAGACTGGCGATCTCGGTTTCGTCCAGGGCGGCATCCTCACCGTCACCGGCCGCGCGGACGACCAGATCACCGTCGACAACACCACCTACCACGGCCACGAGATCGAGGCCGCCGTGGAAACCCTCGACTTCGTGGCGCCCACCTACACGGTCGCCACCGAGGTCACGACCCCCGACGGCGACGGGCTCGCGGTCTTCTTCCACCCCCGCACCGGCCTGTTCACCGACGGCCACCGCCAGGACCTGGAGATCCTCCTCAAGGAGCGGTTCGCCATCACCGGCGCCCACCTGCTGCCCGTGGGGAAGGACGATGTCCCCAAGACCGGCATCGGAAAACTGCGCCGCCGGCCCCTGAGGGAACGCTTCGAAGCCTCCCCCCAGGTCACCTGGAGCATCACCTCCTAAAAAGCCGGGAGGGCTGCGCGTTTCGTTCCCCGGCCATCGCGCGGCCCTCCCACCCCCTCACCGAAGGAGCCTGCCATGCCCCTTTATCAGGACCCCCGCGTGCTGTCCGGGGAACCCATCAGTCTGGACCTGCTCAATACCCGCTACCGCGACAGGCACGGCCACCACGACCTCATCGACACCCGCGCCGCCCTCACCCGCTGGCTCGTCACCTCTCCCCAGCTCAAGGCCTACTCCGACGTCTACCGCCTGGCCGACGCCTTCGCCTTCACCCACATACGCCGCGCCCGCGACATCCTCGCCCGCGTCCACCGTGACCCCCACGACGACGACAACCTCACCGCCTTCAACGCCCTCCTCGTCCACGGACACCCCCGCCGCGAACTCACCCGCGCGGGCCTGCGGGAACACCTCGACATCGATGACCCCGCTCATCTCGTCGGCTACCTCGCCGCAGACGACTACCTCACCCTCATCACCGACGACCCCGAACGCGTCCGCGTCTGCGACGGCGACTGCGGCCTGTTCTTCCACGCCGCTCTCCGCAACGGCCGCCGCCGCTGGTGCTCCAACGACGCCTGCGGCAACCGCGACCGCGCCCGCCGCCATTACGAACGCACGAAGACCGCCGCCCTGCGCGTCGTGTCCGCCGTGGAGTGAGTGCCCGTCCGCCTCGGTTGATACCGGCCACCGACGCCCCCAGGCTTCACAGGAAGTACACAGAGCGTTCGAAGCCCTCCCCGCCACGCTGGCCGGGGAGGGCTTCTTTTTGCCCGAAAAGTTCCAATAATTCTTCCACTTAGCGGAAGGTTAATTCCGAGTGACGGTAACCACCGCTCCACTTGTGGAGATTTACCGGACAAATGCGCACTCATCGGACAGCCTGCTGTTTTCGAGCTGCGGGCGGTCACTTCAGGCCACTAAGGTCCCTAGTACCGCCGCAGTACGGAACGCCACTTCCAGGACGTGGAAAAAGGCACCCGCAGGCCATCTGCCTCCTGCGCGGTCACACGCAGCGTTGCCGTCGCCCTTCCGGCGATCGTCCGCTCCGCGCAGGGGCCTGCGGTCCCTCCCGCACCGGCAGTACCCGAACCGCATCCACACTCATAGGGGGAAACGGGACATGAGCACGCGCAGAAACTTCATCGCCGCCGCCGGCACCGCCGCAGCGGCCACGCTCCTCACCAACGCCGCCAGCGCGCACGCCACGGCTGCCGATGCGGCCACTCCTGCCGGGAACAGCGGCGCGAGTGCCGACACGACGACCGCGAGGAACAACATCCTCCAGGTCGACACCGACATGCGCGCCAACTACGACAAGCTGCGGGCCAACGTCCTCCAGCAGCTCGGCCCCGTCATCGTCGTGGAGAACGGCATGCAGGGCGGCCACTACACGCTCGTCCACCAGGGCCAGCAGTTCATCGAAGAGCCGATCTCGCAGATATTCCAGCTGGCGAAGTCCATCGCCCACGTCCCGCTCGGCATCTTCTCCGTCATCGCACCGTCCCTGGACCCCACCGTCCCGGCCGGGCAGGCCAACATGGACGCCCGCGATCTGCAACTGGTCGCCTACGCCGGACCCTCGAACACGGACTGGATCACCCCGCTCCAGACGTTCGCCACCGACCTGGACACCGCACGGCGCACCCTGGAACAGGCCGACCTTCCCACCGACCTCAAGGTCTCCTGCGCCCACATCCTCGACGCAGGTCTGTCGTTCATCAGCGATGCCACCCGCCGCCGCACCTTCGACATGCCCGGCTTCCAGAAGTTCACCGGGCAGATCGCCGACGACATCAAGACGAACATGTACTGGGCCGCCAAGGTCCAGATCGAGGCCGTGAAGGATCTGTTCGGCCGCTGGAAGGACAAGGTCGGTGCCAACGCCTGGCACGAGCTGTACGTGGTCGTCCTGTCGATGTGGACGACGTCCGAGCTGAACCAGAATTCCATCATCATCAAGCACCTGATGGACAAGGACATGGTCGACAGCCACCTGATCGACCTCGCCTGTGAGGCGCCGTACATCCCCAACGCGGTCCACGTCGCCCTCGACAACCTCGCCCGGATCGTCATGGACAACATCGCCGCCGAAATGGTGTTCTCCAGGGACCAGCAGCTGGCCGACGCCCTCAAGGGCAAGCCCGACCTGCTCTCCCAGGAGATCCTCACCCTCCTCGGCGACACCAGCGCCACCGCGAACACCGCCGCCCTGAACGCGTGCCCGTTCCACACCAAGACGAAGGCCAAGCAGGCCATCGCCGCAGCCTGACCCAAACCGGCCGCACCCAGGCGGCTCCGCGAGACCCGGCGGCCCCCTTCACCATCCCACTCCCCGGATGGGGCAGGGGGCCGTCGCCTTTTCCACGGGGAAGAAGAAGTTGAACACCACCACCGCCGCACCCCGCTTCACACGGGTGTGGCTCACCGCAGGCCTGATCCTTCTCGCCATCAACCTCCGCGCGGCGATCACCGCCGTACCGCCCGTGCTGTCCGATCTCACCCACGCCTTACACCTCACCCCCACCGGCATCAGCATCCTGACCACCCTCCCCGTGCTGTGCCTGGGCCTGTTCTCCCCCCTCGCCCCCTTCCTCACCCGACGCCTGGGGGAGACCGGCGCCATCACCTGCGCCCTCGCCGCCATCGGCACCGGCTGTGTCCTGCGAGCCGCCGCCATGCCGGTGTGCCTGTACGGCGGGACCGTCCTCGCGGGCGCCGGAATCGCGCTCGGCAACGTCCTCGTCATCACCGCCGTCAAACAGCACTACCCCGACCGGCTCGGGATGATGAACGGCCTGATCATGATGGTGATGGCTCTCTCCGGCGCCATCGCCGCAGGAACCGCCGTCCCCCTCACCATGGCCGCCGGATGGCAGGGCACCCTCATGCTGTGGGGCGCACCCGCCCTCGTCGGCATCCTGCTGTGGTCCTACGGATTTTTCGCCGCGCCTCCCAGCCGGCGCTTCACCCCCGCCCGCCCCCGGCAGAGTGGATCCCTGACCGGCTCACGCACCGCATGGGCCGTGGTCGTCTTCCTCGGCCTGATCTGCCTGGCCTTCTACACTCTCGTCACCTGGCTCCCCGCGATCATGACCGCCGACGGCTACAGCGCCGCCACCGCTGGGACGATGGTCTCCGCCATGCTCACCCTCGGTATCCCCCTCGGTCTCGCCCTGCCCCTGGCCGCCGCCCGCATGGACCACCAGGGTCCCCTCGTCGCCGCGATGGTCGCCGCGAAAGTCATCGGCCTGACCGGCATCCTCCTGATCCCCGCCGCAGGCTGGGTATGGATCCTCGTCCTCGGCATCGCTACCGGCGGATCCTTCCCCCTGGCCATGACCGTCCTCGCCCTGCGCGCTCCCGATGCCGCGACCGCTGCGAAACTCTCCAGCCTGGCCCAGACCGGTGCCTACCTCCTCGCCGGAATCGGACCTTTCGCCATCGGCTCCCTGCACACCCTCACCGGCGGGTGGTCCACCTCCTTGACCGTCCTCCTTCTCCTGGCCGTCCCCGAACTGCTCGCCGGTCTGTATGCAGCCCGCCCTCACTTCGTCACCCCCCGCCAGCCCGGCCGCCACCGCCGATGGCGCCCGGAAGGCCCGGCAGCAGTTCGTGAACCAGACATTGCCGGACCGGGGTCGCGGCGATCACGGCATGGTTCCCGTCGGGTGGCGCCTTGATCCCGAGGACCCGTTTCGCGTGCTCCAGGGCCTCCTCGTAGTTACTCCCACGCCGCCAAAACCGTGTTTCCAGGCCTCCGTGTTCCTCTATATGGCAGTTACGCCAGTTGGAATGTCGAGTAACGGCGAAAGCGGCGTGGGGGCAACTATGGGGGTCCGGAAACAGCGCGCACAGGGGGGACACATTTGTTGGAAGTAGTTACTACCACGCAGATTTCGGTACCCATTCGGGCTACTGCCCCCGATTCCGGGGGTTCGGCACCCCCCAAGGGCTAGGAGTAATTCCCCACTTGATTTACGCCTGGTACTCCAGCTGTAGATCGCGATCTTCATGTCTGGGATGCGGCTTGTCGTCAGTAATGGCTGATGAGGGGTCGCTGCTGATGGAGCCGCCGCCAGTGCGACCAGCCGAGCCGGTAGGCCATGTCGTGGCGAGGCTGGACGATCGTGATGAACAGGCGCTGGATCTCGTTGCAGGACAGCGGGACCAGGCCGTCCGGGGCGGGGCCGCGGGCGTGTTCGTCGGCGCGGACTACCGCGAGGAAGGCGTGGGCGAGCATCGCGGGGGTGACCCAGCGGGTCCAAGAGCGGTAGCGGCGGACCTGGTGCTCGTCGAGTCCCGCCAGCCCTTTCTCGGCCTGGAAGGTCTCTTCCACACGCCACCTCGAGCCAGCGGTCTTGACCAGCACAGTCAGCGGGACTGGCTCGGTGGAGTGGCAGCGGTAGTAGGCGAGTTCGCCGGTGGTGCGGCTGCGGCGTACCAGGAGCTGGTGGCTGCCCGGCGTCGGGGCGACGAGGTCGACGACGGCCCAGTCGTAGAACCGTTGTCCCTTCGCACCGCGTCCGGCCGAGAGCTTCTGCCGGGCCCGCTTCGGCACCTTCTTCACCAGGGCATCGGCGCGGAACCTCCCTGCACCCGTGGCTGTTTCGGCCGAGCAGGCCACGGCAAGGACATAGCCGATGCCGCGCTCCTCCAGCGCCGCGCGCAGTCTCGGGTTGCCGCCGTAGACGAGATAGACGGCGACCTGGGCGTTCTCGATCCGTCCGGCTGTGCCGGTGTACTGGCGCTGGACCCCGACGGTCTGGATGCCCTTCTTCACGTCGCCGGTCTCGTCGACGACGAGCACCGCGGCTTCGTCGTGGAGGTGTTCGACGACGTATTCGCGCACGTCGTCGCGGACGGCCTCGGTATCCCAGGCGGCCCGGCACAACAGATGCTGCATACCGTGCGGGCTGGCCTCCCCAACCCACTCCGCGATCGTCCAGCAGTTCTTGCGGGGCAGGTCCGACAGCAGGCCCTGCACCAGCCGCCCGGCTCGCAGGCGGGGTTCGTATCGGGCGAACCGGCCCGCGATGCGGCCCATGGCCGCCGCGAACGCCTCCCGCCACCGGGCGGGATCTATGCTGTGACCTGCGGCCACCATCTCATCGTCAGTCCACACAGCTCACGATGATCAACGGTGGCCGCGCTCGTCCACCCACCAGCCTCGGCCAGCACCATCACGCTCTACGAGCGTTCGGTGAGCAACTCCGCCAGGTGGTCGGCGAATTCGGTGAGCCAGTCCAGCCGTGGTCCGCTGCGGGCGATACGAAACCCGTGGCGGCGGCCCCAGAACGCAGCCTGGACGGCATGGAACTGGGCCCACCGCTGGACGCGTTCACGGTCGAGTTCCGCGGCCCCGGCGAAGACGTCCACGACGCGGTGGACAGCCTTGCGCAGGTCATCCGCTTCGAGGAGCGTCAGCGCGCGGGACTTCAGCAGTGTGCCGCCGTCGTAGGCGGGATCTCCCACGTACCCCTTGGGGTCGACAGCCAGCCACGGCTCGCGGCCGGCACGCAGGATGTTCCGGGCATGGAGGTCGCCATGGATAAGGGTGTCCGGCTCAGCCCGGCCCAGTTCACGAACGGTCGCCACGGCGGCATCCAGCACCTGACGTGGCAGCGTATGCGTCAGCTCCTCAGCGTCCTTGCGCAGTTGCTGCTCCCAGGCATCGGCTTGCTCACGCAGCCGGGGCAGGCCGGGCGGTGCGGGGATGGCCAGGCGGCGATTGAGCCGCCCGGCGACCGTCACCACCTCGTCGCCGTCCTCGACCTCCGCCAAAGTCGACGGCTGAACCCGCTCCAGCAGCATCGCGAACCGCTCGTCGTCGCGCTCATGCAGCAGGACGGCGCCGCGCCCGCCCCACGCCGCGAACGCATCCGGCTCATGGATGTTGCCGGGATGCGGAAACGACACCTTCAGCACGGCGCTCTCCTCAGCCCGCCGCCGTACCGGAACGATGACGCCAACGCCCCCGTGCATGACCCCGCCATCCGGCACGCACCCCCAACGCCCCAGCAACTCCTCCACGATCCCGGGCACCTCGGCAAGCCACGCCGCCCCAGCCTCCCCCTCGCGGTCGACAGTGCTCTGTGCGAACTCCTCTGGCATCGCGATCATCCCGGCACCCTACGCGCCAGCCCGACGCAGCCACCAAGCCCAAGCCGGCCACTGCCGCCGCCCGGCAGACCGCGCACAATGAAGATCGCGATCTACAGCTGGAGCATTAGGCGTTCCTACCACTCCGGTTTGTAGTCGTGGCCACCCCTGCCATCCACAATGTGTTCACCAACGGACGGCGCCTCATCCGCCTCAATCGGCACCAGATCTCTGACCGTTGATCGTCACCGGGCCGACTGGGACCGGACCGGCCTGTCAACGGCCACCGCTATCTGCCAACTCGGCCGCAACCATGAACTCCTGGCCCGTAGACGTCTCGGCCCGGCTGCCGCAGAACTGAGGCGGACAGTTCGGCCCGGCAGGCCATCATTTGGTCTTGATGGAGCCTCCAGACACCACATCAGGCGGGTAGAGCATGTCGGGAATCACTTGTTCACTAGGGGCTGTGAAGATGAGGACGGAGACCTTCAGAGACTTGCGCATCTCCTGAATGGAGGGAGATTTCGCCAGGCAATGGGCGAAATCTTCCGACAGTTTGTTGTTGTAGCTGTCCGCCGGCATCACACAATTCGTACTCAGCATGGCGCCGCACGGCTGTGACAAGTTGATGTGTTCGGTCTCGGCGTTGCTCGCACCGACGACGATGTTCTGAGTCCGATAGGCGTTGGGCATGGGGTAGTGAGCCTCGAAGTATCCCGCCTTGTGGGCGCCGCAGTAGCCGTTGGCGGAAACAGGGGCAGCAGGGTGTCGTTGAGGCGGATCGGGGTCCAGCAAGCGGAAGCGATGGAGCTCCTGGACATCCAGGTCACCATCCTGGGCGAGATCCCACGGAAGACCCGGTGCGACGACGGAATCAGCGGGTGGTTCCGTGAGCGGGAGCGGTGCGTTCCCGCCTTGACGGACGAGGCCTGGGCTCGGGTTGAGCCGATCTTCGCGGCACGCAAGGGTAGACGCCCCAAGGACAGCCGAGCCATGCTGGGCGCCATGCTGCGGAAAGCGAGCACCGGGTGTGCGTGGGGCGACCCGACGCTCCCGCGCGGGAGCCTTGCCAGTTCGTGGCAGCGTTGACTGACCACGGGATTCTGGGGGCAACTCATGGAAGCGCTGGCGGATTTGCCGGGGGAGTCCGTCGCCGAGGGAGGCGTCGTGCTACCGCCGCTTGACGTTCAAGGGCGGGTCGATCCCCGGCTGTTCCTTCGCGGAGACAAGTCCCCCGAAACGGGCGATCCGTTCAAGGCCTCCGACTGCAAGATCTCCCCCTTCGAGCTGGAGAGCACCCTCCTTGAACACGAGGCGGTCGCCGAGGCCGCGGTCGTCCCGGCGCCCGACCCGCTGCGGCTCGCCGTCCCCAAGGCGTACATCGTGCTCGCCGAGGGCTGGGAGCCGGGCCCCGACACGGCGAAGCTGCTCTTCGCGCACTCGCGGGCCGTCCTCGCCCCCTACAAGCGCGTCCGCGTCATCGAGTTCGGCGAACTGCCCAAGACGGTCTCCGGCAAGATCCGCCGGGTCGAGCTGAAGGAGGCGACGGCGGCGGGTTCGGCGGCCGAGTACGTGGAGGGCGAGCTGCGATGACGACCCTGTCGTACGCCCATGGTGTGAGCGGCACCGCTCTGCTCGGCGACACGATCGGCGCCAACCTGGACCGGACGGTCGAGGCGCACGGCGGGCGCGAGGCCCTGGTCGACGTCGCGTCGGGGCGCCGCTGGACGTACGCCCAATTCGGCGTGGATGTCCAGCAGTTGGCGTGCGCGCTGCTCGCGAGCGGGGTCGCGAAGGGCGACCGGGTCGGCATCTGGGCGGTGAACTGCCCCGAGTGGATCCTGGTCCAGTACGCGACCGCTCGGATCGGCGCGGTCCTGGTGAACATCAACCCGGCATACCGGGTGCACGAGTTGGCGTATGTGCTGCGCCAGTCCGGGGTCTCGGTGCTCTTCGCCTCGCTGTCCCACAAGTCGAGCGACTACCGGGCGATGGTGGAGCAGGTGCGGGCCGACTGCCCGGCGCTGCGGCAGACCGTCTTCGTCGGCGACCCCAGCTGGGACGCCCTGATGGCGACCGGAACTCCCTGGCTGCGTAGGCGACTTGCGGCGCGCGAGGCGGAACTGTCCTGCGACGACCCGGTCAACATCCAGTACACCTCGGGCACGACGGGCTTCCCGAAGGGGGCCACGCTCTCCCATCACAACGTCCTCAACAACGGCTATTTCGTAGGGGAGTCGATCTCCTACACGGAAGCCGACCGGATCTGCATCCCGGTGCCCTTCTACCACTGCTTCGGCATGGTGATGGGCAATCTGGCCGCCACCTCGCACGGCGCCTGCATGGTGATCCCGGCGCCGTCCTTCGACCCGCAGGCCACCCTGCGGGCCGTCGAGCAGGAGCGCTGCACCTCGCTGTACGGCGTGCCGACGATGTTCATCGCGGAGCTGAACCTTCCCGGCTTCGCCGCGTACGACCTCTCCTCGCTGCGCACCGGGATCATGGCGGGCTCGCCGTGCCCCGTGGAGGTGATGAAGCGGGTGGTCGCCGAGATGCACATGGCGCAGGTGTCCATCTGCTACGGCATGACCGAGACCTCCCCGGTCTCCACGCAGACCCGCACGGACGACGACCTGGAGCGGCGCACCGGCACCGTCGGCCGGGTCATGCCGCACGTCGAGGTGAAGGTCGTCGACCCCGTCAGCGGTGTCACCGTCCCGCGCGGCGAGGCGGGCGAGCTGCGCACCCGCGGCTACAGCGTGATGCTCGGCTACTGGGACGAGCCGGAGCGGACCGCCGAGGTGATCGACGCGGGGCGCTGGATGCATACGGGCGACCTCGCGGTGATGCGCGAGGACGGCTACGTCGAGATCGTCGGCCGCATCAAGGACATGATCATCCGGGGCGGCGAGAACGTGTACCCGCGCGAGATCGAGGAGTTCTTGTACGGACACCCCAAGATCGCGGACGTCCAGGTGGTCGGGGTCCCCGACGAGAAGTACGGCGAGGAGATCCTGGCCTGCGTCATCCCCCGCGACCCGGCCGATCCGCCCACCCTCGACGAGGTGGCCGCGTACTGCCGCGAGCAGCTGGCCCACTACAAGATCCCCCGCCGGCTGCGGATCCTCCAGGCCTTCCCCATGACGGTCAGCGGCAAGGTGCGCAAGGTGGAGCTGCGGGAGGGGTACGGGGCCTGACCCTCGCAGGATGCGCCCCGGCCGCGCTCAGCGGAGCTGCGGGAGGGCCTAGGGGTTTGCGCGGCCCCGGCCGGGCTCAGGGGCCCGTCGAGACCAGCTCCCGGGCCGCGTCGTTCACCGGCTGGGGCGTGCCCGTCAGATCCAGCACGAACAGCGGGACGCGCAGCTCGTCCGCGCGCTCCCTTGCGTCTTTCGCGTATCCGGCGAGCGAGAAGTGGACGCTGCGCGCGGAGCCGGTCATGCCGTGCAGCCACAGGCACTCGACCGCGCGCAGCAAGGCCGGCCGGGTCGTCGGGTCCACCTGGGCGACGAGCCCGGGCCCGCGCAGATCGATGCCGGAGGCCGGGCGCGGCTCGGCCTGGTGTATGCCGCTGAAGCCCAGCCAGTTCAGATAGAGCGCGGCCGCGGTCACCGCGTCCCGTGCGGTACGGATCGTGAGCGGCCGGAACGCGGTGCGGGGCCGCGGCGCCGAGGGCAGCGGGGCCGGCCCGGGTGCGGGCGGTGCCGTCACCGGGCGCACCGGGACTCGCAGGACCGCCCCGCAGGAGCAGCCGAGCTCGGGCTGCGGCCACTGGCTCTGCCGCCCGCAGGCCCGGCACCGGACCGTGACCCAGGCGTCCGTCCAGGTGCGGTGGGTGATCGGGGACGGCGCGGCGCCGGGCTGGATGGGCGGCGCGAGCGGGGCTCCGCAGGCACACGGATAGGCCGGCGGAACGTAGACGTGGTCGCGTCGGCAGGTCGGGCAGCGCACCGGTACGCCCTCACTGGTCATCCGCCCCCACCTCCATGACGACGCGGCCCGTACGGGGCTCCGCTGCACGCCGGATGAGAGCCCCCTGCGGCATGCCCCGGAGGCTCCGCCGTCCATGGTCCACCAACCGGGACCGCGGCGTGGCCGATTCGCGCATCCCCGGCCGTCCCTTGACGCGCCAGCGAACCCGTCCTACATTGCTTCCACATAGCAGAATGAAACTTCCGCATTACGGAATCAGGCTCCAAGGGGCGCGACCAGGTGGCGCGACAGAGCCCGACTCCGCCAGGCCGAAGCAGGAGCACTCCATGCCTCGTATGACCGCTGCCCGAGCGGCAGTTGAGATCCTCAAGCGCGAAGGCGTCAGCCATGCCTTCGGTGTGCCGGGCGCGGCGATCAACCCCTTCTACCGGGCGCTCAAGGAGGGCGGTGGCATCGGCCACACGCTCGCCCGCCACGTCGAAGGCGCCTCCCACATGGCGGAGGGATACACGCGCTCCAACCCGGGCAACATCGGTGTCTGCATCGGCACGTCGGGCCCCGCGGGCACCGACATGATCACGGGTCTGTACTCCGCGATCGGCGACTCGATCCCGATCCTCTGCATCACCGGCCAGGCCCCGGTCGCGGTGATCCACAAGGAGGACTTCCAGGCGGTCGACATCGCCTCGATCGCCAAGCCCGTCACCAAGGCCGCGACGACCGTCCTGGAGGCCGCACAGGTCCCCGGCGTCTTCCAGCAGGCCTTCCACCTCATGCGCTCCGGCCGTCCCGGCCCGGTCCTCATCGACCTGCCGATCGACGTCCAGCTCACCGAGATCGACTTCGACCCGGACACCTACGAGCCGCTGCCGGTCTACCGGCCGATCGCGACCCGGGCCCAGATCGAGAAGGCCATCTCCTTCCTCCTGGAGTCCGAGCGCCCGCTGATCGTCGCCGGCGGCGGCATCATCAACGCGGACGCCTCCGACCTCCTGGTCGAGTTCGCCGAGATCACCAACACCCCGGTCATCCCGACCCTCATGGGCTGGGGCACCATCGCGGACGACCACGAGCTGAACGCGGGCATGGTCGGTCTGCAGACCTCGCACCGCTACGGCAACGCGACGTTCCTGGAGTCGGATTTCGTCCTCGGCATCGGCAACCGCTGGGCCAACCGCCACACCGGCTACAAGCTCGACGTCTACACCAAGGACCGCAAGTTCGTCCACGTCGACATCGAGCCCACCCAGATCGGCAAGATCTTCGCCCCGGACTACGGCATCGCCTCCGACGCGAAGGCCGCCCTGGAGCTGTTCGTGGAGGTCGCCAAGGAGCTGAAGGCCGCGGGCAAGCTCCCCGACCGCTCCGCGTGGGTCGCCTCCCACCTGGAGCGCAAGTCCACGCTGCAGCGCCGCACGCACTTCGACAACGTGCCGATGAAGCCGCAGCGGGTCTACGAGGAGATGAACAAGGCCTTCGGCCCGGAAACGCGCTACGTCACCACCATCGGCCTCTCCCAGATCGCCGGCGCGCAGATGCTGCACGTCTACAAGCCGCGCCACTGGATCAACTGCGGCCAGGCGGGCCCGCTCGGCTGGACCATCCCGGCCGCGCTGGGTGCCGCGACCGCCGACCCGGAGACGCCCGTCGTCGCCCTGTCCGGCGACTACGACTTCCAGTTCATGCTGGAGGAGCTGGCGGTCGGCGCGCAGCACAAGATCCCGTACGTCCACGTTCTCGTGAACAACGCCTACCTGGGCCTGATCCGTCAGGCGCAGATCGGCCTGGACATCAACTTCCAGGTCAACCTGGAGTTCGAGAACATCAACTCCCCGGAGCTGGGCGTCTACGGCGTCGACCACGTCAAGGTCGTCGAGGGCCTCGGCTGCAAGGCGATCCGGGTCACCGAGCCGGACCAGCTGCTGCCCGCGTTCGAGGAGGCCAAGAAGCTGGCCGCCGAGTTCCGGGTCCCGGTCGTGGTCGAGGCGATCCTGGAGCGGGTCACCAACATCGCGATGAGCAAGACGGCCGACATCAGCGACATCACCGAGTTCGAGGAGCTCGCCACCGAGCCGGGCCACGCCCCGACGGCGATCCGCCCCATCACGGCTTCCTGAGCCACCCGTACGGTCCGGCCTCCGTTCCCCCGCACTGGGAAGCGGAGGCCGGACGCTTTTGCGCGGCCTACCGGGCGCCGGTGGCCTCCTCGCGTTCCAGCAGCGTCTTGAGCGAGGACAGAATCATCACCCAGCCCTCGCTGACCCCCTTCAGCATCTCGCTGTCCGGACTGTCGAAGCCGTCATGAGTGACCGTCAGCTTCACACCGAGGGAGGCCGGATCGGCCGGTCCGATGTCGAACGCGACGCGGGAGTGTTCCGCCTGCGCGGCCTTGAACTCGGCGTCCGTATCGAAGAGTTGACGGTGCATCGGAAGAAGACGGTGCCAGGTGTACGCGAGCCGCCTGCCGGGCAGTGCCTCGATCACGGTCTGGCCGAGATCCTCGTACGCACCGTCCGGGCCCATCTTCCACAGCACCGGCGAGCCCGCCCGCCAGTCGGAACGCGGACCCCAGCCGCCGAAGTACCGCTGGGCGAACTCGGCGTCGGTCAGGGCCTCGTAGAGCCGCTCGGGGGTGGTCTGGATGTAGATCACGTAGCCGAACTCGGGCTTGTCCATGGCAGGTTGCTCCTCCAGGCTCCGCTCCAGCCGGCCGGGCCTGTCCGGCCGGCCGTGCTCGTACTTGCCGATCCAGCGGTCGGACAGCTCCTGGATCGGCACCGGATCGAGGTAGTGGTACTTCTCCCGGCCGCGCCGCACCGAGCTGACCAGGCGGGCCGCTTCGAGCACCGCGAGATGCTTGCTCACCGCCTGCCGAGACAGGGCGAGACCCTCGCACAGTTCCCGCAGGGTCTGCCCGTTCCGCTCCCGCAGCCGGTCGAGCAGGCGCCGCCGGCTGGCATCGGCCAGAGCCCTGAAAACGTCGTCCACGCCTACCTCCGACTCCAGACTGGGAACCTGGGGGTTGCGTGTCAATTCATGACGATTTTTGCACCTCTACCGGGGCTGATCCGCCTGGATACCGGATCGATTCCCCATCGTCACCCGTCGGGCCTGCCCTTCCGGCCGTACGACGGCGCATACTGGGATGACGATGACGAAGCCATCCGCGCCCCGGCGCCACCTGCCCACCAGCCCCTTCAAAGCCCCGGACGCCCCGGCGGCCAAGCACTTCCTCCTGGGAGACCGGGTCACACACGACCAGTTCGGCCTGGGCACCATCATCGGGGTCGAGGACGGCGTGGCGATGCTCGTCGACTTCGGCTCCCGACAGGCCCGTATTGTCAGCCCGTACACCCGCATGGACAAGCTCTAAACACCCTCGCCCCGAGGTGAACCCCGGTCCGGACCGCACGCGCGGCCCGGACCGGGGGCGTGTCCGCCCCACCCCGCGGCGCCGTGGGGACTGCCCGTCCGGGTGAACCTCGGGCCGGCCGCCGGACCGGCACCGCGAGCTCACGGCCACGCTCCACTGCTCTCGCCCGGCTTCGGCGCACCCCGCTCCACCCTCACCCGCCACGCCGAGGACCTCGCGAGCCGCAGCCGCGTCCTCCCCTCCGTCGACGTGCCCTCGCGGCACCGATTCGACCAGAACGGCCCCGCTGAAGGATCAAGGCCCACCCGGACCGACGGGTGGGGCCCTGACGCTCCCGGCCCCCTCCCGCATCGCGTACGGCGGCCGCCAGGCCCAAGCTGGTACTGGAAGGGGAAGTGTGTCCTCGGGGCCGGCGGCGGACTCGACGAGGAGGAACCATGACGGCGACGACGCGGAACGAAACCCCCGTCGCGATCGAGGGCGGCGGGGTGGAGCTGCGCACGCGGGAACTCGGTGGAGACCTGTCGGTCGTGTTCGCGAGGCTCCCCAAGGGCACGGACATGGCCCCCGCCCTCAGGGGCCTGCCGGGCGATCTGTGCCAGTGCCCGCACTGGGGATACCTGCTCAAGGGCCGCCTGAAGATGCGCACCCCGCACGGGGAGGACATCTACGAGGCCGGCCAGGCCTTCTACTGGGCACCCGGGCACGCTCCGGAAGCACTCGAAGACTGCGAGTACATCGACTTCTCCCCGACGAAGGAGTTCACCGAGGTCCTCGACCACATCAAGGCACAGCGGGCATGACCCCCGCCGTGGTCGGGAGCGGAGAAAGATCAAGGCCCCACCTGAATCAGCAGGTGGGGCCTTGATCGGCGGACGCTCGGTTCGGGACCGTAAACCGAACCCAGCGGCCTGGCTGGGGAGTTGGGACCGCCCGGCGGAACGAGGCTGGCGCGACAGGACGTTCGCGCCGCCGGGCGGAGTTCGTGGGGGAGGTGAACCGGGATCGCGGCGGCGGCGATTGGGGTGCGCGCCGAGCACCCTTCCCTCAGGTCAGGAAGAGTGGCGCACACGCCTTGACCACCGCACTGGCATCGCCGAACCGCCGCGATCCTCAGGTTGCCCGGATCCGCCGACCACCCCTCATCCGGGTCGGCGGACCGGACGGTGCAAGGAATTTGACCTCCCGTCAATTCCCTTGCACGGTCTCGGTGTTGAACCGGCTACTAGTCCTCGCGCAGGGCGCGGACGGCCTCCTCGACGCGCTTGCCGTAGTCGGCGTCGGCGGCGTGGAAGTGGGCCAGGTTCTTCTCGATGACGTCGTCGCGGGAGACCTGCGAGAGGCCGCCGGCGATGTTCGCCACGAGGCGGGACTTCTCCTCCTGTGACATCAGGCGGTAGAGCTCGCCCGCCTGGAAGAAGTCGTCGTCCTTGACGTGGGCCGGGGCGGCGTGGGTGCCGGTCCAGCCGTGGATCGCCAGCGGGGCCGACAGGGCGGCGTCGGTCTGCGACGGGCCGGAGTACGAGTTGGGCTCGTAGTTCTTGTCGGTGCGGCGGCCGTTGCGGGTCGCCATCAGGCCGTCGCGGCCGTAGTTGTCCGCGACCGCCGCCTTCGGGGCGTTGACCGCGAGCTGGGTGTGGTTGACGCCCAGGCGGTAGCGGTGCGCGTCCGCGTAGGCGAACAGGCGGCCCTGGAGCATCTTGTCCGGGGACGGACCGATGCCGGGCACGAAGTTGTTCGGCGAGAAGGCCGACTGCTCGACCTCCTGGAACACGTTGTCCGGGTTGCGGTCCAGGACCAGGCGGCCCACCCGCTGCAGCGGGTAGTCGCTGTGCGGCCACACCTTGGTGAGGTCGAACGGGTTGAAGCGGTAGTCCGCGGCCTCGGCGGCCGGCATGATCTGGACGTACAGCGTCCAGGACGGGTTCACACCGCGCTCGATGGCCTGCAGCAGGTCCGTCTGGTGGCTGTTGGCGTCCTTGCCGACCTGCTCGGCGGCCTGCTCGGCGGAGAGCGAGCGGATGCCCTGGTTCGTCTTGAAGTGGTACTTGACGAAGAAGGCCTCGCCCTGCGCGTTCGTCCACTGGTAGGTGTGCGAACCGTAGCCGTTCATGTGGCGGTACGAGGCCGGGATGCCGCGGTCGCCCATGAGCCAGGTGATCTGGTGGGTGGCCTCGGGGGCGTGCGCCCAGAAGTCCCAGACGTTGTCCGGCTCCTGCTTGCCCGTGAACGGGTCGCGCTTCTGGGAGTGGATGAAGTCGGGGAACTTGATCGGGTCCTTGATGAAGAACACCGGGGTGTTGTTGCCGACGAGGTCGTAGTTGCCCTCTTCGGTGTAGAACTTCAGCGCGAAGCCGCGCGGGTCGCGGACCGCGTCCGCGCCGCCGAGCGAGTCGGCGACGGTGGAGAAGCGGATGAACGTCTCCGTGCGCTTGCCCACCTCGCCGAGGAAGTCGGCCTTCGTGAAGCCGGTGACGTCGTCGGTCACCTCGAAGTAGCCGTACGCGCCGGAGCCGCGGGCGTGCACCACGCGCTCCGGGATGCGCTCACGGTTGAAGCGGGCGAGCTTCTCCAGGAGCTGCTGGTCCTGGAGCAGGATGGGGCCACCGACGCCGGCGGTGGCGGAGTTCTGGTTGTCGGCGACGGGGGCGCCGGACTCGGTCGTAAGCACGCGCTTCGACATCGTGACCTTCCGTACTGGAGCTGCACCGCTGACCTGTTCCGCGGTTCCTGGAGCGTAAATACGCCCGGAACGGAACGTCAA
Source organism: Streptomyces sp. NPDC050485 (assembly GCF_044458185.1). Taxonomy (NCBI): domain Bacteria; kingdom Bacillati; phylum Actinomycetota; class Actinomycetes; order Kitasatosporales; family Streptomycetaceae; genus Streptomyces; species Streptomyces sp. NPDC050485. Next base: position 160,473 of record NZ_JBITHR010000008.1, read on the forward strand.
CAGTTTGTTGAAAATGAAGTGTGAGCTTCCGGACGGCGGCGGCGCCTGGGCGCGACAGGACAGGTGTCAGCGCCGCCGCCGACCGGAAATCAGTGGCCCCCGAAGGGGGTGTTTCCGCGGGTCAGACCTGCGAGCCCGAGAGGCGCTCGACGGCACGCAGCAGGGCCGAGTGGTCCAAGCCGCCGTCGCCCTGGGCGCGCAGCGAGGCGACCAGCTGGGCGACGACCGCGCCGACCGGAAGGGCCGCGCCGACATTGCGGGCGGCGTCGGTGACGATGCCCATGTCCTTGTGGTGCAGGTCGATCCGGAAGCCGGGCTTGAAGTCCCGGTTCAGGAAGTTGTCCTTCTTGCGGGTCAGCACGGTCGAGCCGGCCAGACCGCCGTTGAGGACGTCCAGGGCGGCGTTAAGGTTCACGCCGGACTTCTCCAGGAAGACGACGGCCTCGGCGCAGGCCTGGATGTTGACCGCGACGATGAGCTGGTTGGCGGCCTTCACCGTCTGGCCGGAGCCGTGCGGGCCGCAGAGCACGATGGTCTTGCCGAGGGCTTCGAGGATCGGCAGCGCCGCGTCGAAGTCGGTCTGCTCGCCACCCACCATGATCGACAGGACGGCCTCGATGGCACCGGCCTCGCCGCCGGAGACGGGGGCGTCCAGGACGCGGATGCCCTTCTCGGCGGCGTTCTTGGCGAGGCCGACCGAGGTCTGCGGGGTGATCGACGACATGTCGACGATCAGGGCGCCCTGCCTGGCGTTGGCCAGGATGCCGGCCTCACCGTACGCGATGGCCTCCACCTGCGGGGACGCCGGAACCATGGTGATGATCACGTCCGCGTCCTTGACCGCCTCGGCGATCGAGGGGGCGGCGGTGCCGCCGGCGGCCGTGAGGCGGTCCAGCTTGTCCTGCTCCAGGGTGAAGCCGGTGACCGAGTAGCCGGCCTTGATCAGGTTCTCGGACATGGGGGAGCCCATGATGCCGAGGCCGACCCATGCGATCTTGGGGAGGTTGCTCATGAGGGTGCTGCCTTCCTAAAAGCTTTGGTACGTCAAGAAGTTGAGGAGCCGCTCAGCGGGCCGCGCGGGCCTCGGCGGGGAGCCACTCGAAGGAGGCGGCGGCGTCGGCGGCCTTGTACTCCAGGCCGACCCAGCCGTTGTAGCCCGCCTTCTTGAGCTGGTCGAGCAGCTCCTCCAGCGGCAGCGAGCCGGTGCCCGGCGCGCCGCGGCCCGGGTTGTCGGCGATCTGCACGTGGCCGGTCTTGTCGGCGTACGCCTCGATGACCTCGGGGACGTTCTCACCGTTCATCGACAGGTGGTAGATGTCGAGGAGGAACTTGGCGTTGCCGAGTCCGGTCGCGGCGTTGACCTTGTCGATGACCTCGATCGCGGCGGGGGCGCTCACCAGCGGGTAGAGCGGCGACTCGGGCTTGTTCAGGGTCTCGACCAGGAGGACGGCCCCGACGCGGTCGGCCGCACGGGCCGCCAGTACGAGGTTCTCCAGGGCGAGCGAGTCCTGCACCTGCGGGTCGGCGCCCTCGACGCGGTTGCCGTACAGCGCGTTGAGCGCCGTGCAGCCGACCGAGGCGGCGAAGTCGGCCGCCACCTCGATGTTGGCGCGGAAGCGGTCCGACTCCTCGCCGGGTACCGAAAGGGCACCGCGGTCCGGGCCGGGCAGGGCGCCGGCGTAGAAGTTGAGGCCCACCAGCTGGGTGCCGGCGTCGTCGAGCGCCTTTTTGAGGGCGTCGAGCTCGGCCTGCTCGGGGGTGGGGGTCTCGATCCAGGGCCACCACAGCTCGACCGCCGTGAAGCCCGCCGCGGCGGCGGCCGCGGGGCGCTCCAGGAGCGGGAGTTCCGTGAAGAGGATCGAGAGGTTCACATCGAAGCGCTGGTCCGTGTATCCCATGAGGGGTGTGCGCTCCTTCCGTATTGCGGAAGTTGTTTTCTGCTTGATGGAAGGTTGCAGGGGGAGTGGCGGGCTTGTCAAGAGGGCCTCCCGGATTTCGTCGGCCGCGCAGTAGGTTGAGCGCGTGCGATTGAGAGTGGAGTTCACGACCGAGCCCTTCGACCTCGACGAGGCGCCCCCGCATGCCGTGGTCGCCCGCGATGTCATCCAGGCGGCCCAGCTGGACGCGGTGGACGTCGGTCCGTTCGGCAACACCGCGGAAGGCGGCGCCGACGAGGTGCTGACCGCGGTGGACGCGCTGCTGCGCAAGGCCCTGGCGGCGGGCGCGACCCGCGTCTCGCTCCAGGTCAACGTGATCGGGGAGGGCGAGAAGTGAGCGATTCGGCGGACCACCCCCTCGCGCAGCCGGCCGAGCCCGCGGACCACCCCCTGATCCAGGCCGTCAAGCCGCTGGTCGACGCCATGGGCGCCGAGATATTGCCGCCCGGGCACGCCAAGCCCGACGACGTGGTGCTCGCCTGGGAGGGCGAGGACGTGGTGGCCGTGCGGCTGCCGCAGCTCTCCGACTCCCTGGACCACATCCTGGCCGCCATGGAGCGCCGGCACGGCATGCCGCTCGCGGCCCTGGACCGCAAGGCCAAGCAGTCGGCCGTACGGACCCTGGAGGCGCGCGGCGCCTTCTCGGTGCGACACGGCGTGGAGACGGTCGCCTCGGCCCTCGGGGTCAGCCGCTTCACCGTGTACAACTATCTGAACAGGGATCTGAACAGGGAAAACGCCCCCAAGGGCGACTGAGCGAGCACCCTCGGTGCCCGCTTCGGCATCCTTCGCGCAACGAACCGCCGTCCGGACACCGGGCGGCGGTTTTTGTAACCCCAAGTTTTCAACAAAGTGTTGACGGGATGTTTCGGAGGGCGTTAGCTATCCGCAGCCCGTTCAGCACCAAGGCCACGGAGGCCGCCGTGACTTCGACTCCGACACCGGGCCTCGCCCGGTTCAACACCTCCCAGGACAGTGCGGCGCTCGCCGCGCTCCACGAGGTGTGCGCCAGTTCGGCGTGGGGGAGCAAGCTGCTCGCCCAGCGCCCGTACGCCACCGCAGAGGACCTCTTCGCCGCCAGCGACGCCGCTCTGGCCGAGCTGACCGTGAAGGACCTGGAAGAGGCGATGGCCGGGCACCCGCCGATCGGCCGCCCGAAGCCCGGTGACCCCACGTCCGCCCGAGAACAGCGCGGGATGGCCGGGGCCTCCGAGGCTCTCAAGGCCGAGCTGCTCGAACTGAACCTGGCGTACCAGGAGAAGTTCGGCCATGTCTTTCTGATCTGCGCTACCGGCGCCACCGGTGAGCAGATGCGCGATGCGGTGAAGACCCGGATCGGCAACACCGCCGAGGCGGAGCGCGAGATCGTGCGCACCGAACTCGGGAAGATCAACCGAATCCGGCTGACCCGTCTCGTAGAAGAGGACAAGGACTGATGAGCAGCGCGACCACCGCCTCGGTGTCCACCCACATCCTGGACACCAGCATCGGACGCCCCGCCGAGGGCGTCGCCATCTCGCTCGCGGCCCGCTCGGGCTCCGCGGCCGAGTGGGTGGCGCTCGGCGGCTCCGCGACCGACGCGGACGGGCGCTGCAAGGACCTGCCGGCCCTGCCGGAAGGCACCACCCACGTACGACTCGACTTCGAGGTCGAGACGTATTTCGTTAAAAACCAGCACAGTTCCAAGAAGCAAGCCGAGGCGCAGCAGGACGCCCCCCGCGTAAGGGACAGCGGTGCGTTCTTCCCGGAGGTGGCGATCACGTTCGCCGTCAAGCCGGGCGAGCACTATCACGTACCGCTGCTGCTCAACCCGTTCGGCTACTCCGTTTACCGAGGGAGCTAGCAGACATGCCCACGATTCTCGGCCAGAACCAGTACGGCAAAGCAGAGAACCGCGTCGTCAAGATCACGCGGGACGGCGACACCCACCACATCAAGGACCTCAACGTCTCCGTCGCCCTGTCCGGCGACATGGAGGACGTCCACTACTCCGGCTCGAACGCCAACGTCCTGCCGACCGACACCACCAAGAACACGGTGTACGCGTTCGCCAAGGAGTACGGCATCGAGTCCGCCGAGCAGTTCGGCATCCACCTCGCCCGGCACTTCGTGACCTCGCAGGAGCCGATCAAGGTCGCGCGCATCCGCATCGAGGAGTACTCGTGGGAGCGCATCGAGACCTCCGACGCCAACTCGAAGTTCATCGGCTCGGACGAGGTCAAGCACTCCTTCGTCCGCAAGGGCCAGGAGACCCGGGTCACCCAGATCACCTACGACGGTGAGAACTGGGAGGTCATCTCGGGCCTCAAGGACCTCGTCGTGATGAACTCGACGAACTCCGAGTTCTGGGGCTACGTCAAGGACAAGTACACGACGCTCCAGGAGGCCTACGACCGCATCCTGGCGACCCAGGTCTCGGCCCGCTGGCGGTTCAACTGGACCGACGACGAGCAGAAGGCGCCCAACTGGGAGAAGTCCTACGAGCAGGTGCGCAAGCACATGCTCCAGGCCTTCGCCGAGACGTACTCGCTCTCGCTCCAGCAGACCCTGTACCAGATGGGTTCGCGCATCATCAACAACCGGTCCGAGATCGACGAGGTTCGTTTCTCGCTGCCGAACAAGCACCACTTCCTGGTGGACCTCGAACCGTTCGGGCTCAAGAACGACAACGAGGTCTACTTCGCGGCGGACCGTCCGTACGGTCTCATCGAGGCGACCGTCCTGCGCGACGGCGTCGAACCGCAGATCCCGGTCGACATGACCAACCTCTGACGCGGCACTGAGCCCGCCCCCGCCCGCCCGCAGTAGGGCGGGGGTCGGCCAGACCGGAGGGATCCCCCATGGCACAGCCCACAATCGGGCCGGCAGCAGCCGACGGCCCGTGTTCCACCCCACCTGAAGGTGCCGTGCACCCGGTGGACGAAAAGCTTCCTGCCGCGCGGCTCGTCCCCGCCGCGCTCCAGCACATCGCCGCCATGTACGCGGGCGTCGTCACCCCTCCGCTCATCATCGGCCAGGCCGTCGGTCTGGACACCGCGGGACAGACCCGCCTGATCGCGGCCAGTCTGCTGATCGCCGGGCTCGCCACCGTCCTGCAGACCCTCGGCATCGCGAACTTCGCCGGAAACCGGCTCCCGTTCGTCAACGCCGCCTCCTCGGCCGGCATCGCGCCCATGCTCGCGATCGCCGAAACCAGCGCCAAGGGCCACCAACTCCCCGCGATCTACGGCGCGGTGATGGTCGCCGGAGTCTTCTGTCTCCTCGTCGGGCCCTTCTTCGGCCGGCTGCTGCGTTTCTTCCCGCCGCTGGTGACCGGTGTCGTGATCACGCTCATCGGCGTCACCCTCATGCCCGTGCCGGTGACCTGGGCCCAGGGCGGCGACAAGAACGCCGCCGACTTCGGGTCCATGAAGCACCTGGCGCTGGCCGCCTTCACGCTCGTCGTGATCCTGCTCTTCCAGCGCTTCGCACGCGGATTCCTCCGTCAAGTCGCCCTGCTGCTCGGCCTGTTGATCGGTACGCTCGCGGCGATCCCGTTCGAGATGGCCGACTTCTCCGCCCTGAGGTCCGCGCCCGTCGCGGCGCTGCCCACGCCGTTCTCCTTCGGCGCCCCCGAGTTCCAGCCCGCGGCCGTCCTGTCCCTGTGCATCGTGATGCTGGTCCTGATGACCGAGTCCAGCGCCGGAATGCTGGCCCTCGGCGAGATCTGCGAGCGCCGCACCGACGGGCGCACCATCACCCGCGGCCTGCGCACCGACGGCATCGCGACCCTGCTCGGCCCCGTCTTCGGCGGCTTCCCGACCAGCGCGTTCGCGCAGAACGTCGGCGTGGTCTCGCTGACTCGCGTACGCAGCAGGTACGTTGTCGCCGTCGCCGGCGCGGCGCTGCTCGTGCTCGGGGCCTTCCCGGTGCTCGGCGCGGTCGTCTCGATGGTGCCGATGCCCGTCCTCGGCGGCGCCGGAATCGTCCTGTTCGGCTCGATCGCGGTCAGCGGGATCCGTACCCTCTCCGAGGCCGGGCTCGACGACAGCTCCAACATCATCCTGGTGGCCGTGGCGCTCGGGGCGGGCATCGTCCCGCTCGCCGCGCCCACCTTCTACGCCGGATTCCCCGCCTGGGCGCAGACCGTGCTCGGGTCCGGCATCAGTGCGGGAGCGCTCGCCGCGGTCCTGCTCAATCTTTTCTTCCACCATCTCGGCACCCGGAGCAGCGTCGCCGCCCCGGCACTCAAATCCTCGTAGGGTCCTGCCGTGCCCGCCCCAAGCTCCTCAGGAGCAAGGGGTCCCCCCATCACAGCCGCCACTGAGCAAAGAAGGAAGCACCATGGCACCTTCGGCAGCCCCCCAGCGCATCGTCATCGAGAACTGTGCGATCGCCACCGTGGACGCGAACGACACCGAGTACGCCTCCGGCTACCTCGTGGTCGCCGACAACAAGATCGAGTCCGTCGGGGCCGGCCAGGCTCCGAAGGGACTGGAGAACGTGGTCCGCCGCATCGACGGCACCGGCCACCTGGTCACCCCCGGCCTGATCAACACGCACCACCACTTCTACCAGTGGATCACCCGCGGTCTGGCCACCGACCACAACCTCTTCAACTGGCTGGTCACGCTCTACCCGACATGGGCGCGCATCGACGAGCAGATGGGGCGCGTCGCGGCCCAGGGCTCGCTGGCGATGATGGCCCGCGGCGGTGTCACCACCGCGATGGACCACCACTACGTCTACCCGCGGAACGCGGGCGACCTGTCCGGCGCGATCATCGGCGCGGCCTCCGAGATGGGCGTGCGCTTCACGCTGGCCCGCGGCTCCATGGACCGCAGCGTCAAGGACGGCGGCCTGCCGCCGGACTTCGCCGTCGAGACCCTCGAAGGCGCGCTCGCCGGGACCGAGGAGACCATCGACCGGTTCCACGACGCCTCCTTCGACTCGATGATCCAGGTCGCCGTCGCGCCCTGCTCCCCGTTTTCGGTCTCCACCGAACTCATGAAGCAGGGCGCCGAGCTGGCCCGCCGCAGGGGCGTACGGCTGCACACCCACGGCTCGGAGACCGTGGAGGAGGAGCAGTTCTGCAAGGAACTGTTCGGCATGGGCCCCACCGACTACTTCGAATCGACCGGCTGGCTCGGCAACGACGTGTGGATGGCCCACTGCGTCCACATGAACGACTCCGACATCGCCGCCTTCGCCCGCACCGGCACCGGCGTCGCCCACTGCCCGTCCTCCAACGCGCGCCTGGCCGCAGGCATCGCCCGCGTCCCGGACATGCTGGCGGCCGGCGTCCCAGTCGGCCTCGGCGTCGACGGTACGGCGTCCAACGAGTCGGGCGAGCTCCACACCGAGCTGCGCAACGCGCTGCTCATCAACCGCCTCAACGCCCAGCACCGCGAGCGCGCGCTCAACGCCCGCCAGGCGCTGCGCCTCGGTACCTACGGCGGCGCCCAGGTGCTCGGCCGCGCCGACCAGATCGGCTCGCTCGAAGCCGGCAAGCTCGCCGACTTCGTGCTGTGGAAGCTGGACACGCTCGCCCACGCCTCCATCGCCGACCCGGTGACCGCGCTCGTCTTCGGCGCGGCGGCCCCGGTCACCGCCTCGTTCGTGAACGGTCAGCAGATCGTCGAGAACAGCCGCCTCACCACGGTGGACGAGGACGCCATCGCGGTGGCGACCCGCGAAGAGGCCCAGCGCCTCGCCCGGATCGCCGCGCAGGGCTGACCTCCCCAGGAGTCCGGCCGAGGGGGACGGCCCTCGGCCGGTCGCCGTGGACCCGAGCGGGGTCCACGGCAGCTGGACCGGGGGGTGCGTACTACAAGGACGTACGCACCCCCCGGAACGGTGAATCCGTCCAACACCCTTGTGCCTAGCATGAGTTGACATCCCTTGAAGTGCCAGCCGCACCACCCCCGCAACTCCGGGACCACCCGCACCGGAAGCGTCACCCGCACCGCCCGGGACCACCCACCCGCCCGGGGCGCCCGCACGAAACAGCGTGAGCCGCGCTGTTCGCACTGCCCTGCACCACCTGTTCCAGCTGCCCAACGCACCACACCGCACCACCTCCCTGACACCCGCGTCCACCGCCGACGCGTAACCGACCGGAGGAACCGCCGTGGCCGCACAGCCCAGGTTTCGCACTGCCGCAGTCAGCCCCGACCAGACCGCCGAGAAGCATCCGGTCGATGAAACGCTCCCCCCGCTGAAAATGGTCACCAGCGGCCTCCAGCACGTGGCCGCGATGTACGCGGGTGTGGTGGCCCCGCCCATGATCGTCGGCCCCGCGGTGGGGCTCGACGCCAAGGAGACCGCCTTCCTGGTCGCCGCGAGCCTGTTCACCGCGGGCCTCGCCACCCTCCTCCAGACCCTCGGGATCTGGAAGATCGGCGCCAAGTTGCCCTTCGTGAACGGAGTTTCGTTCGCGGGCGTCACCCCGATGATCGCCATCGGCAAGGAACACGGCGCCAACGCGATCCCCGTCATCCTCGGCGCGGTCATCGTCGCCGGACTGCTCGGCTTCATAGCCGCCCCGTACTTCGGCAGGCTCGTCCGCTTCTTCCCGCCGGTCGTCACCGGCACCGTGATCACCCTGATCGGCGTCTCGCTGCTCCCGGTGGCCTTCAACTGGTCGTCCGGCGGCAACGACAAGGCCGCCGACTACGGTTCGCTCTCCAACCTCGGCCTCGCCGGGATCACCCTGCTCATCGTGCTCGCGCTGCGCAAACTCCTGCGCGGCTTCATGCAGCAGATCGCGATCCTGCTCGGTCTGGTGGCCGGCTCGGTCATCGCGATCCCGATGGGCAAGACCAGCCTGGGCGCCATCAAGAACGCGGACGTCGTCGGCTTCCCGACGCCCTTCCACTTCGGCGCCCCGCAGTTCGACGTCGCGGCGATCGTGTCGATGTGCATCGTGATGCTGGTCTGCATGACCGAGTCCACCGCCGACATGCTGGCGCTCGGCAGGATCGTGGAGCGCCCCGCCGACCAGAACACCATCGCGGCCGGACTGCGCGCCGACACCCTCGGCTCGGTGCTCAGCACCCTCTTCAACGGCTTCATGGCCAGCGCCTTCGCCCAGAACATCGGCCTGGTGGCGATGACCAAGGTGCGCAGCCGCTTCGTCGTCGCCACCGGCGGCGGCATCCTGGTCCTCCTCGGCCTCAGCCCGGTCGCCGCCTCCGTGATCTCCCTCGTACCGCTGCCGGTGCTCGGCGGCGCGGGCATCGTGCTGTTCGGCTCGGTGGCCGCGAGCGGCATCCAGACCCTGTCGACCGCCGCCCTGGAGAAGGGCGAGAACGCGCTGATCGTGGCCGCCTCGGTGGGCATCGGGCTGATCCCCATCGCCAAGCCGGACTTCTACCACGCCTTCCCCGACAAGCTCCTTGTCGTCCTCGACTCCGGGATCTCCACCGGCTGCGTGGTGGCCATCGCCCTGAACCTCGCCTTCAACCACTTCGGCAAGCAGCGGGCCGAGCCGGAAGCGGAGGCCGTCACCCCGGCCGAACCGGCGGTCGCCCTGCACTGACCCTGCCGCGAAGCACGTCCTCGAACCGGAAAAAGGCGGGTACGGCAGCCGTTCGCTGTCGTACCCGCCTTCCCTGTGGGGGGCGGTCAGCCGATGTGGTACGGGTCGCCGTACACCTTCCAGTCGAGCGGGGTGTCCAGGTTCAGGTTGCCCTTCTTCAGGAAGACCCGCTGCTCGGTGTCGACGCGGCTGGTGTCGCTGTGCGCCTCCTCCTGCTGCATCGCCCACACGCGGGCGTCGAGGAAGGCGTTCAGCCAGGTGGTTTCGTCGCCGCCCTGGGAGGGGGGACTGGCCTTGCGGAGGGCGCGCTTGCGGATCGAGCTGAAGGTGGTCGGGTCGCTGCCGTCGCCGTGCATCACGATGGCGTCGTAGTAGATGAACTGCCCGAGCGTGCCGACCCCGTCGGACTTGCCCTGGCCGACGGCCGGGTTGAAGTACACCCGGTCCCGCTCGTCGTCCTGGGCGTGCTTGAAGGCCGTCTCGGAGGCGGCCGTCTTCCAGTCCTTGGTGAAGTTGGGGTCGAGCCCCTTGTGCGAGTCGCTCCCGTTGACCTTCTCCAGGGCCGGCAGGTACTTCTCGAGTACGTTGCCGGGGTTGCGGGCCGTGTACAGCTTGACCAGGTCGAGCATGTCGCCGGTACCGGAACAGAATCCGATGATCCCGGCGGTGTAGCCGCGCCCGTCCTTGATGTCCTCGATGTACTTGTACTGAGCCTTCCAGTCCAGCGTGGAGTTCTCCGCGCTGGAGACGAGCTGCATGGCTATGTCTTTCTTTGCCGGGTCGTCGAGCCCGGTCGCAGCGGCATTGATCACCGTTGCATTGTCCGCTGTCGCGGCGGCCGGGGTCTCGGCGGCATACGCCGTGACCGGGACCGCGAGCAGTGCGGTGCCGAGCAAGGCGCGTACGACGATCTTGGTACGACGTGCGGTGGTCGTGCGGTGGGGGGTGTGCACCTGGACCTCCAAGAGGAGTTCGTCGCTCCGGGTGTTCTGTTAGGAAACTTTCCTACCATTACCGCGAAGCGGCCGTACACCCCTGCGGCACAAGGAAGTTGAAGAAGCCGGGCGCCGGGTCAACCCGTTCCCGTACCGAACGCGTCGTACAGGACGGGGAGTTGTCTTCCCGCACAGAACGGCGCCACGAGCCGCCGTCAACCGGACGCATGGCCACGCCGCCGGACCTGGTCGGGCGGGGCCGCACCACCAGGCCGGTGGTGGCGAGGCTGCCCGGCCCGGATCGAGGGCAGCCGCGACTCCATCTGCGACACCCCGGCCGGCGCCCCGGCCTGCCCGCCCACCGCCCCGGCACCTTCACCATGGCCGACCTGCTGCTCTTCGCCTTCGACGGCGACGTGGACCGCATCAACCCGCTGGGCGACGGGGACGTTCCCGACGTCCTGAGGGCCGGTGTCACATGCCCTGAGCGAACGGCACGACACGCCCCCACGACCGCCCTTGCAGCCGGGGCGGTTGTGGGGTTCATTGCCCGGGTGACCGAAACCAGCCGTTCCGAGTCGAGCCGCGTGGAGGCGTTCAGCGACGGCGTCTTCGCCATCGCGATCACCCTCCTGATCCTGGAGATCAAGGTGCCGCCGAACGCGGGCGACCACCTGTGGCGGGAACTGGGCCACATGTGGCCCTCGTACGCGGCCTATGTGGTGAGCTTCCTGATCATCGGGATCATGTGGGTGAACCACCACACGCTCTTCAGCTACGTCGTCCGCATCGACCGCACCCTGATGTTCCTCAACCTGCTGCTCCTGATGACGGTGGTCGCGATTCCCTGGCCGGCCGCGCTGATGGCGGAGTACCTCCGCGAGCCCGGCGCCTCGCACGTGGCGGCCGCCGTCTACAGCGGCCTGATGGTCGTGATGGCCCTCAACTACCAAGCACTGTGGTGGCACTTGACCCGCACCGGGCACCTCTTCGACGACCGGGTGGACAACGCGGCCGCCCGCGCCACCCGCCTCCGCTTCGCGATCGGCTCCCTCGCCTACCCGGGCACGGTGGCCCTCGCCTTCGTCTCGGCCCCCCTGACCCTGGCCGCGCACGGCGTGCTGGCGATGTACTACGGCTTCAACCAGCTGAAGGTGCCGATGAGGGAGCCTGCGGGCGACTGATCCGCGCCGCGGGCTCGCCCGGCTCCCGCTCCTGAGCCGCCGCAGCGACTGATCGCCGCGCCCCGCCACTGGGGCGCCGGCGTATAGACTGCCAGGCTGCTGTCACCGCATGTCAGAGGAGCCCCGCACGTTGTCCGAGAACCCCGGAGCAGCCGCCCCGTCCCCGGGCGCGACCCGCCTCACCCTCGTCTCCGACTGCGGCGACTGCTTCGGCCTGTGCTGCGTCGCCCTCGCCTACTCGGCGTCCGCGGACTTCGCGATCAACAAGCCCGCCGGGAAGCCCTGCCCCAACCTCCAGCAGGACTTCCGCTGCGGGATCCACCGGGACCTGCGCAAGAGCGGCTTCCAGGGCTGCACGGTGTACGACTGCTTCGGCGCGGGGCAGAAGGTATCCCAGCAGACCTTCGAGGGCCGCGACTGGCGCACCGCACCGGAGACCGCGGCGACGATGTTCGAGGTCTTCCCGGTGATGCGCCAGCTCCACGAGCTCCTCTGGTACGTCACCGAAGCACTCGACCTGCCGAAGGCGCGCCCCGTCCACGCCGAGCTGCGCGCCGCGCTTGAGGAGACCGAGGCGTTCACGGACCTGGCCCCCGAGGCCCTGCGGGACCTGGACGTGGCCGCCCACCGGGGCAGAGTCAACCAGCTGCTCCTGAAGGCGAGCGAGCTGGTCAGGGCCGACTTCAAGGGCAAGAAGAAGGACCGCCGCGGCGCCGACCTGATGGGCGCCCAGCTCAAGGGCGCCGACCTGCGCGGCGCGAACCTGCGCGGGGCGCTCCTCATCGCCGCGGACCTGCGCGGCGCGGATCTGCGCCTCGCCGACCTGATCGGCGCGGACTTCCGCGACGCGCGGCTGTCCGGCGCCGATCTGACCGAGGCGTTCTTCCTCACCCAGGCCCAGCTGAACGCGGCCAAGGGCGACGCGACGACGAAGATCCCCCCGTCGCTGACGCGCCCCGCGCACTGGTAGCGAACCCCGGGCCTACCTAGAGCCAGCGTCTCAACCCCGGCAGACCCGGGCGGGGTTGAGACACAGGCTCCTACGGCTTCCAGCCCGGGTCACGCCCGCTCAGCCCGATCACGCGGCAGACGAGCGGCGCCCCTTCGGGCACGTCGACGGCCGGGCCGAAGGCCGTGCCGCGAGAGCTCGGGTCGTCCTTCGCCGGAGCGAGGAGCGCGTAGGAAACCTCCAGGTCGGCCGGGGCGGGCCGGTACGTCTGCCCGGTGGCCCGCGCCAGGTCCCAGCCGTGGACGACCAGCTCGTCCAGCGCGACGCGGCCCATGATCGCCGCGGGGAAGGTGACGCCGCCCGCCTGGGTGTCGCCGTCCCAGGCCGCCGGGTCCCGCCAGGCCTCGGCCATGGCGGCCAGTCGCTCCGGCAGCGAGCCGCGCCAGTCCGCGGGCAGCTCGGGCGGCGGGACGCTGCCGGGAGGGGTGTCGGTGGTGGGCCCGAGGTCCTTGCGCGCGGCATCCTGGAAGGCGCCGCTGAGCCCCCAGACGTGGGCGATGAGATCCCGTACCGGGTACTTGGGGCAGGGCGTCGGACCGTCCAGCTGATCGTCGCGAATGCCTTCCAGCAGACGTGCCACTTCGGCCGCGGCCGGGCCGAGGTCGGGGAGGGGTGCGGGGGAGTTCGTGTCGTTGCTCATACAGGGGAGACGGTGCGGGAGCCGAAAACTCATCGATCCGAGCGGGACTGCTGGCGACCCGGACGCCCCGCGTCCGCCCCCGTACCCCTCACCCTCACGGATCCGCCCGGCACTCCCCCCACCGCGTGCGCGGCTCAGGTCAGCCTGCGGCCGCCGAACGCGCCTGATCCGTCGGCCTGTTGCCACCACTGCTCCAGACCGGGCTGGTCCATTGTGCGCCAGTCGGGGGTCTCCTGTACGAGGCCGAGGCCCAGGCGGCGCCCGAGGTCGACCATGCTGCGGCCGACCGGGGACCGCACGGCGTCGTACGAGGCCAGCGCCTCGGGCCAGCTCGCCGCCGAAGCCAGCGCGGTCTGCAGGGCGGTCGCGTCCTGGAGTGCCTTCACCGCGCCTCCGCCGGTGTGCGGCCTGGCCACCGTGGCCGCGTCCCCGGCCAGCGCGAGCCGGCCGGCCGCGTACCGCGGTGCGGTGAAGTCGTACATCGGCTGGATGAAGGTGTCCTCGGGAGCGGTCAGGTGCATCAACTGGCCCCAGTACGGCGGGAGTTGTGTGTCGGCCACCTCGATGGCGACGCCGCGCAGCGCATCGGAGAGGGTGCCGGGCGGCAGGCTGGTGGGGGAGTCGAGGGGCAGTCCGTGGTCGGGCGGCGGCGCCGTGTAGAGCACCCAGTTGACGCGCTGACCGCCCCGGCCGTCCGGTATGCGGTAGATGACCGCGTGGCCGCCAGGGAAGACGGCGTACACGCAGTCCTCCACCGGCCACAGCCCGGGATCCGGGAGCCGCTCGGCGGGGAAGGCACCGCGCCAGGCGAGGTAGCCCGCATAGCGCGGACGAACCTCGGGGCAGGCGGCCGTGCGGACCACCGAGCGGTAGCCGTCGGCGCCGATGACGAAGTCGAACCGGTCGGCACGGCCATCGGATGTACTCAACTCGACTGCGTCGCCAGTGAGTTGGAGCCTCTCGATCGCCGTGCCCGGCCGGAAGTCCACCGACTCCGGTACCCGGCCCCGCAGTTCGCGCCAGAGGGGGCCCCAGTTGTACGTCCGGAACGGGAACGGCAGCACCCCGGCCAGGCGGCCCAGCGGGGCCGAGCCGTCGCGAACGTACCAGCAGCGCCTGCCGAGTTGGATCCATGGCGTCCCGGCGTCCATGTATCCGGCCGCCTCCAGTTCGCCATAGCGGTCGTTGTGCATCGCGAGCCCCACCCCGCGGTCGGCCAACTGCCCGGCGGCCCGCTCGTACACCGTGATCCCCTCGGCACCACCGCGGTGCGCGGCCAGTGCCGCGGCACACCCCGCGACGCTCCCGCCCACGATGGCAACTCGCCCTCCACGCATCCCCAATGTCCTCGCAGTCCTGGTCAGACGGGGTGCCGGGCAACGAGCCCGACGAACGCCCCCGCAGGATTCTCGCAGCAACGGGCGGCGGGCGCAGGGGCGCGCGGAGCGGAGGGTGGCGGGCGGGGCGATCACGGGATGCGGCATGGTGCCCCGCGTGGTCCATTGAGTCCCATGGGCGCGGACCGGCACACCAACCATGATCGGGACGTGTGGATCCTATGTGACGGGGAAACAGCCCCGCCCCCGATGCAGTGTGGCACCGGGGGCGGGGCGAGGGCGTAACTGGGGGGAACGGTCCACCAGTTGCTCGCAACTCGGGGGGCTAGCCCACCAGTTGCTCGTACGCCGGCAGGGTCAGGAAGTCCGCGTAGTCCGTGTCCAGGGAGACCTTCAGGAGGAGGTCGTGGGCCTGCTGCCACTTGCCGGCCGCGAAGGCCTCCTCGCCGATCTCCGCGCGGATCGCGGCGAGTTCCTCGGCCGCCACCTTGCGGGCGAGCTCGGCCGTGGCCTGCTGGCCGTTCTCGAAGACGACCCCCGCGTTGATCCACTGCCAGATCTGCGAGCGCGAGATCTCGGCGGTGGCCGCGTCCTCCATCAGGTTGAAGATGGCGACCGCGCCGAGGCCGCGCAGCCACGCCTCGATGTAGCGGGTGCCGACCTGGACCGCGGAGACCAGGCCCGCGTAAGTGGGCCTGGCGTCGAGGGAGTCGATGGCGATCAGGTCGCCGGGGGCGACGGACACGTCCTCGCGCAGGCGGTCCTTCTGGTTCGGCTTGTCGCCGAGCACCGCGTCGAACGAGGCCATCGCGATCGGGACCAGATCGGGGTGGGCGACCCAGGAGCCGTCGAAGCCGTCGCCCGCCTCGCGGTCCTTGTCGGCCTTGACCTTCTCGAAGGCGACCTTGTTCACCTCGGCGTCCCGGCGCGAGGGGATGAAGGCCGCCATGCCGCCGATCGCGTGCGCGCCGCGCTTGTGGCAGGTTCGGACCAGGAGTTCGGTGTACGCGCGCATGAAGGGCGCCGTCATCGTCACCGCGTTGCGGTCCGGCAGGACGAACTTCTCGCCGCCGTCGCGGAAGTTCTTCACGATGGAGAAGAGGTAGTCCCAGCGGCCCGCGTTCAGCCCGGCCGCGTGGTCCTTCAGCTCGTACAGGATCTCTTCCATCTCGTACGCGGCCGTGATCGTCTCGATCAGGACGGTCGCGCGGACCGTGCCCTGCGGGATGCCGACGTAGTCCTGCGCGAAGACGAAGATGTCGTTCCAGAGGCGCGCCTCCAGGTACGACTCCGTCTTCGGGAGGTAGAAGTACGGGCCCTTGCCTAGGTCGATCAGGCGCTGTGCGTTGTGGAAGAAGTAGAGGCCGAAGTCGACCAGCGCGCCGGGCACGGGGCGGCCGTCGAACTGGAGGTGGCGCTCCTCCAGGTGCCAGCCGCGCGGGCGCATCACGACGGTCGCGAGTTCCGCGGCGTCCATCAGGGCGTACGACTTGCCCGACTTCGGGTCCGTGAAGTCGATGCGGCGCTCATAGGCGTCGATCAGGTTGAGCTGGCCGAGGACCACGTTCTCCCAGGTGGGGGCCGAGGCGTCCTCGAAGTCGGCGAGCCAGACCTTCGCGCCCGAGTTCAGGGCGTTGATGGTCATCTTGCGGTCGGTCGGGCCGGTGATCTCGACGCGGCGGTCGTTCAGCGCGGCCGGGGCCGGCGCGACCTTCCAGTCAGCGGCGCGGATCTCGGCGGTCTCGGGGCGGAAGTCCAGCGTGGAGGTGCGGGCGATCTCGGTGCGGCGTTCCTGGCGGCGGGTGAGGAGCTCGTCACGGCGGGCCGTGAAGTTCCGGTGCAGCTCGGCCACGAAGGCGAGGGCCGCGTCGGTGAGTACCTCTTCCTGCCGGGGCAGGGGCTCGGCATCGACGATGGCCAGCGGGGACGGCGCTGGTGCGGACATGAGCTGTCACTCCTTCGCGGGCGGTGCCCTGACGGCCGCCGGGTCGCCAAAGCTGGCACTCAGTGCCATGGCTCCGAGATACGGCTGGGGGCGCCGTCTGATCTATCGGGCGCTTCTGAACAGTGGATACTAGTTTCCTCATAGTGGAAGTTCAATGGTTTGTTGATATCGAGATTCTCCGGGTCGACAGACCATGGCGCTGGGTGCCACCCCGTTCACTCCACGTTTCCACGTGTACTCCAGATCTACTCCAGCCGGTCCAGGTCCGCCTCCGTGTCGATGTCGTACGGCTCGGCGACATCCCCGCACTCGACCAGCGTGATCTCTCCCTCGTGGGCCGACAGATAGGCGCGGGCGCCCCGGTCTCCTGTCGCGCTCGCCGCGATGTCGGCCCAGCGGTCCGCTCCGAACAGCACCGGATGGCCCCGCTCGCCGCCGTACGAGGCCGCCGCCAGCGCATCGGCCGAACGGTGGGCGGCGAGCACCCGCGCCACGGCCTCGGCACCGATGCCCGGCTGGTCGACCAGGGAGACGAGAGCGGCGTCCGACCCGCCGGACGGCCCGTCGGCCGACTTGGCCAGCGCCTCAAGGCCCGCCCGCAGCGAGGAGCCCATGCCCGCGGCCCAGTCCGGATTGTCGATCAGTACGCAGCCCGACAGGTCGGCCCGGGCCCGTACCTCGTCGGCCGCGGCGCCAAGGACCACGTACACGTGGCGGCAGCCGCCCTCGCGCAGCACCCGGACCGCGTGCTCCACGAGAGGGCGGCCGCGGTGCGGGAGCAGGGCCTTGGGGCGGCCGCCGAGCCGTCTGCCGCCGCCCGCCGCGAGCAGCAGTCCCGTCACACGCGCCTCATTTGTCATCGGTTGCGTCATGGCCCCAGATATACCCAATGCTTCTGCCGAATTCCGTCCGCGCAGTGGCGCACGACACACCGATGGCGTTAACTGGCCCGCGCATCCCGGCAGTTGACCTTTGCTGTACGGGCTCTGAACACCTGCACAAGGACGTGCGTGGGGGAGGACTTTTGTTGCGAGGCGTGGAGCAGAGGCCCGTGACCGGCAGTGGTGAGGACCCGAGAGTGAGCGAGCTGCGGGCGGCCGTCGCCCGGCTGCGCCGGGAGCTGGCCGGCCATCCGGCGGAGTTTCCCGACCGGGCCGTGGCCGAGGACGAACTGGCGGCGCTGGACGCGATGGCCGTCAGCGGGGTTCCGGAAGTGCCGCGGCTGCGCCGCTCGCTGCTGCTGATCGCGGGCTCGATCGGCTCGGTCAGCGCGCTGGCGGGCGCGGTGACGGACGTACGCAAAGCGGTCGAGCTGTTCGGCGGGCCACCGGGCCGGTACTGACCGGCCGCCCGTCGGTACCGGCCTGGTACTGGCCGGCCGCCCCGTCAGTACCGGGCTGGTACTGACCGGCCGCCCGCCGGGCCTGCGGGCCGACCCGGACGGGGCTGAGTGCCTGCGGCCGCCCCGGACGGGGCTGGGGCGCGGGCTCCGCGTTCACGCCACCCAGTGCGGCCGGTTCTGCTCACCGGTGAACGCGGGCAGGCCCGCGTCGAGGGTCGCGGCCAGGCGGCGGACCGCCTCGTCCGTCGTCTCCGGATCGTGTACGAACGGGATGCGCAGGCGGTGTTCGTGGGTGCCGGGGTCGGCGGCGAAGCGGGAACCCGGCTGGATGTTCACACCGTGGGCCGGCGCCGCCTGGGCCAGCGCGCCCGCGACCGGGCGGCCCAGATCGACCCAGAGGCAGAGCCCGCCGGCCGGCAACTGCCAGCGCCATTCCGGCAGTTGGCGAGCCAGGGACGCGGCCAGCGCGTCGCGCCGCTCGCGCATCTGCGGCAGCCGCTCGCGCAGTACGTCGTCCATGCCGGGCAGTAGATTCTTGGCGAGCACCTGGTCGACGAGTGAGGGCGCCAGGTCCACGTGGATGCGCAGCGCGGCCAGTTCGTTGATGAGCCGGGAGCCCGCCCGCACCCAGCCGGTGCGCAGCCCGCCCCAGTGGGTCTTGCTGAGTGATCCGACCGTGATGATCTGCTCGGACTCGCCCTGGTGGGCCAGGGCGGCGAACGGCGCGGGGGCGGGCGCCGTCAGCGCCATCTCGGCCATGGTCTCGTCGATGAGCAGCCAGGTGCCGGTGGCCCGGGCCGCGCGCAGCAGCCGGGTCCGCTGCTCGGTGCTCATCAGCGCGCCGGTCGGATTCTGGAAGTCCGGGATGAGATAGGCGAGCCGGGGTGCGGTCTGGCGCAGGGTGCATTCGAGGAGCTCGATGTCCCAGCCGTCCTCGGTCACCGGTACGGGGGTGATCCGCAGCCCGGCATGGCGTACCGCGTCGAGGGCGTTGGGGTACGAGGGGCTCTCGACCAGCGCCCGGTCGCCGGGCCTGCCCAGGAGGTTGACCACGAGCGACACCGCGGACTGGGCTCCGGTGGTGATCAGGATCTGCTCGGGCAGGGTGGGCAGACCGCGCCGGGTGTAGCGCTCGGCGACGGCGGCGCGCAGCTCAGGCAGGCCGAGCGGGTGGTAGCCGTTGGTGGCCGCGTGGCAGGCCAGTTCGGACCCGGCCAGCTCGAACGCGGCGGCCAGTTCCGCCGCCGGGGCGCCCGGCGAGGCCATCGCCAGATCGATGACGCCGTCGGCGGCCTGGTAGCGGGCCACATTGGCCGGTGCCTCGCCCTCGGGAAGCGCGGTCCAGGTGCCCGCGCCGCGCCGGCTCAGCGCGTAGCCGCCCTCACGCAGCAGGTCGTACGCGGCCGTGATGGTGGCCCGGCTGACCGCCAGGGCGGTGGCGAGCTCGCGCTCGGCGGGCAGCCGCGTGTGCAGCGGGATCCGGCCGTCGAGCAGCAGCGTGCGCACCCCCTGGGCGAGCGGGCGGTAGCCGGGGCGCGGGCCGGTGATGGCGGTGACCTGCGCGGCGAGCTGACGGCTGCCGAGCGTCCGCGCGGTGCTGCTCACGGTGTCCACGGACCGGACCACCCGCATGTCTGCCATACCAACCTCCGTGAATTGGCCATGCCTTCCAGGCCAATCAGCGTACAGACTTCTGACCTGTCAGCACATTGGCCTGGATGAAGTGGTCGAGAAGGGTGAGTTGTCATGGAACGCGATGTGGCGGTCACGGACCGGTTCGAGCGGGAGATGCAGCGGCGCCGCGAGGAGCTGCCGCGCGGGATCTCGCTGCACTGGCTGCGCGGGCTGCGGCAGCGCAAGGAGCGTGCGAAGTGACCGGGGGGCGCGTGGTGGTGGGAGTCGGTGGCTCGCTGGGCAGCCTGGCGGCGCTGCGGGCGGCGGTCGACGAGGCCCGCGACAGCGGCCGCGTGCTGGTGGCCGTGATCGCGTGGGAGCCCCCGGAGGGCGAGGCGCTGTATGTGCGCAACCCGGACAGCGCCTGGGCGGCGTACCAGGAGGGCAGGGCGCGCGATGCGCTCGACCGGGCCGTCGAGGAGGCCCTCGGCGGGCTGCCGTCGGACCTCGCGGTGCGGAAACTGGTCGTCCGCGGCAAGGCGGGGCGGGTGCTGTGCGCACTGGCCGACCGGCCGGGGGACCTGCTGGTCATCGGCGCGCGTCCGGATGCGCGGCGGGCTCCGGTACGCCACTACGTGCACCGGCACGCGCGGTGCGCCGCCCTGACGGTCCCGGCGCCGCGCCCGCCGAAGCACACCGCGCGGGCCCTGCGGCACGCCAGGGCCGAGGACTTCGCTCTGCACGGGTGACGAGAGCCGGGGGCCGGGCCGAACCGGGGCGGTCGCGGCCCCCCACCGCGCGCGTGACGCACTCAGCCGGGCTGGCGGATCAGGCGGCGCGCGCTCGCGGCCGCCACCGCCGAGGTGCGCGAGTCCACTCCCAACTTGGCGTAGATGTGCACGAGATGGGACTTGACGGTCGCCTGGCTGAGGAACAGCTGCTTGCTGATCTGCTGGTTGGAGAGCCCGTCGCCGACCAGTTGCAGCACCTCCAGCTCGCGCCGGGTCAGCGCCTCCGCGGGCGTCCGCATCCGGTCCATCAGCCGGTGCGCCACCGCGGGCGCCAGCGCCGACTGGCCCGAGGCCGCGGTGCGGACCGCCGCCGCCAGCTCCTCGGGCGGCGCGTCCTTGAGCAGGTAGCCCGCCGCGCCCGCCTCCACCGCCGCGAGGATGTCCGCGTCCGTGTCGTACGTCGTGAGGACCAGGACGCGCGGGGCGCCCGGCCGGGCGGTGATCGCGGCGGTCGCCTCGGCGCCGTGCATCCCGGCCCCGAACTGGAGGTCCATCAGGACCACGTCGTACGCACCGGACGCGGCCAGCTCCACCGCGCGCTCGGCGGTGGCGGCCTCCCCGGTCACCGCGAAGCCGGGCTCGGTGTCGAGGACCGCGCGCAGCCCGGCCCGCACGATGGGATGGTCGTCGGCGAGCAGCAGCCGGATCGGCGCCGCGCTCACCGGGCACCCGCCACGGGCAGCGGCAGCGTGATCGCGACGGCCGTGCCCTGGCCCGGCGCCGACTCCACGCTCAGCGTGCCGCCGAGCGACTGGGCGCGCGAGCGCATCGCCGGCAGCCCGAAGCCGCTGGTGTCCTTCGGCCACCGGTCCGCCGGGTCGAAGCCGCGCCCGTCGTCGACGACGTCCAGGGCCACCGAGGTGTCCATGAAGCTGAGGGTGATCTCGGCGCGGTCCGCCGCTGCGTGCTGCACGGTGTTGGCGAGTGCCGACTGCGCGATGCGCAGCAGGGCCACCTCGTACGGCGTCGGCAGCTCGACCGGGGTCCCGCTCACCCCGAACTGCACGGCGGGGCCCGGCGCCGCCGCGCACAGCCGCTCCAGGGCACCGGAGAGCGAGCCGTGCTCCAGGTCGGGAGGCGTGAGCGCGCGCACGAACCGGCGCGCCTCGGCCAGGTTGTCCTGGGCGGCGCGGCGGGCCTGCTCGACGTGTTCGCGAGCCGGGTCGTCGGCGGGCAGTACGCGCTCGGCGGCGCGGAGCAGCAGCTGGATCGAGGAGAGGCCCTGGGCGAGCGTGTCGTGGATCTCGCGGGCGAGCCGCTCGCGCTCGGCGAGGGTGCCCGCCGTGCGCTCGGCGTCCGCGAGTTCGGCCCGCGTCGCGACCAGCTCGTCGATCAGCTCGCGGCGCCGCTCGCTCTCCCGGTACAGCGCGTCGTACCCGAGCACGGTCGCCACCGCGACCGCAGCCCCGAGCAGCGGCCCTATGAAGGTGCCCGGCGTGACCTGCTGCCCGTGCAGCAGGAAGCTCGCGATGGCCGCGCCCGCCGTGACCAGGACGGCCGGCAGCGCCCAGCGCATCGGCAGCAGGTGGAGCAGCAGGAAGTAGAGCGGGAAGGCGGCCCAGAGCGCCTCGGGGGAGAAGACGAGCAGCGCGAGCCAGGACGCGCCGAGCGCCGCCAGCCACACCGCGGCCGCGCTGGTCTGCGGCCGCACGGCGGGGACGGCCACGCCCGCCGCGTACACCGCTGCCATCAGGACCACCGCCGCCAGGACGGCCGCCGGGTGCGGCGCCCCGTCGCTCACGGCCCGCACCGCGGCGAGCGCGAGCAGCCCGCCGAGCAGCGTGTGCAGACACAGGCGCAGCAGGGCGGCGACGGGGGTGTGGGGGCGTGCGGAATTCATAGGCCTTCCAGCGTACGGGCGAGGCGGGCGGTCCCGGTCAACCGAAAGGTTGATGTGCGGATGCATCCTTCGATACGGCTCGGGCATGCTCGGGCGCGATGTGGCGGCGGGCTCCGGCCGGAAGGCTTGGCGCCATGTTCGTCGCATGGAGAGACCTCCGGTTCGCCAAGGGCCGGTTCGCGCTGATGGGTACGGTCGTGGTGCTCATCACCCTGCTGGTGGGACTGCTTTCCGGGCTCACCGCCGGGCTGGCCAGGGACAACACCTCGGCCGTCAGCGCGCTGCCCGCCGACCGGCTCGCCTTCGCCGCCCCGCCGTCCGGGCAGTCGGTGTCCTTCACCAACTCCGTTGTGCAGAGCGCCACTTGGCACAAGTGGCGGCAGGCGCCGGGGGTGCGGGACGCCCAGCCGATCGCCATCTCCACCCTGAACGCGACGGCGGGCGACCGCACGGCCGCGGTGTCGTCCTTCGCGGTCACGCCCGGATCACACCTCGCGCCCTCCGCGGTACGCGCCGGATCCGTCGTCCTCTCCCGGGGCGCGGCCAGGGACCTGGACGCGAAGGCGGGAGACACCGTCACGCTGGGCGGCCGGCCGCTGACCGTGGCGGCGGTGGCGGGCGCGGACTCCTACAGCCACACCCCCGTGGTGTGGACCGCGCTCGCGGACGACGCACCGGCCACGGTCGTCGCGCTCACCCTCGGTGGCGGCGCGGACCTCGCCGCCACCGACCAAGAGCTCGCCGCCAAGAGCCTGACGCTCTCCGACGCGCTCTCGGCACTGCCCTCCTACCAGGCCGAGAACGGCTCGCTCCAGCTGATGCGCGGCTTCCTCTTCGTCATCTCGGCACTGGTCGTCGGCGCGTTCTTCACCGTGTGGACGATCCAGCGCAGCGGTGACATCGCCGTGCTGAAGGCGCTCGGCGCCTCGACTCCGTACCTCCTCAAGGACGCGCTCGGCCAGGCCGTGCTGATGCTGACCGCGGGCACGCTCGCCGGCACCGGACTCGCCGTGCTGGCCGGGGGGCTGGTCGGCGGCGCGGTGCCCTTCGTGCTCGACCTCGCGACCACCCTGGTGCCCGCCGCCGTGCTGATCGTCCTCGGCGTGACCGGCGCCGCCCTGTCCATCCGGCGCATCACCGCCGTCGACCCGCTGACCGCGCTCGGGAGTGCCCGATGAACCCCTCGTCCCTTGTCCTGGACTCCGTCACCCTGACCTACCCCGACGGCGAAGGCCGCCTCACCGCCCTCGACGCGGTCTCGGTGTCCGTCGACGCGGGTACGGTGACGGCCTGCGTCGGGCCCTCCGGATCCGGCAAGTCCAGCCTGCTCGCCGTCGCCGCGACGCTCGTCACCCCGGACAGCGGACGGGTCGTGGTGGCCGGCACCGAGACCGGCGCGCTCGGCCCCGCCGAGCAGGCGGCGCTGCGCCGCGACCGCATCGGCATCGTCTTCCAGCAGCCGAACCTGCTGCCCTCGCTCACGGCCGCCGAACAACTCCAGGTGATGGCCCACCTCGCGGGCCGCAGGCCGCGCGAGGCGCGGGCCCGCGCCCTGGAACTCCTGGCCGCCGTCGGCCTCACCGCCCAGGCGGACCGCCGCCCCCACCAGCTCTCCGGCGGCCAGCGCCAGCGCGTCAACATCGCCCGCGCCCTCATGAACGAGCCCGCCGTGCTCCTGGTCGACGAGCCGACCAGCGCCCTCGACCACGAGCGGGGCGCCGCGATACTCGACCTGCTCGTCACGCTCACCCGCGAACGCGGCACGGCCACCGTCCTGGTGACCCACGACCGCGCCCACCTGGAGCGGATGGACGCCGTGGTGACCATGGCCGACGGCCGCCTGAGCGCGGCGCGGGCGGTCGCGCGCTGAAGCCCGCGGATCGGCCACGGCACACCATGCGCCGGCGGACCCGCCCGAGCACACCATTGGCCTGCGGATCCGCCCCAGCAAACATTGGCTCTCGGATCCGCCCCGGAACAACATTGGCCGGCGCATGGGGCGCTCCATACCGACCGTGCGCCGGACGTTCACCCCTGAGGCGCCGGTGGTACACGGGCCGCCACTACTCATGAGCACGCACCCCCCAATCCCGGTTCCATCAATGTCAGGGGATACCTGTGAACCGCCCGCTCCTGAGGCTGGCCGCCACGTTCGGCGCGGCCGGCGCGCTCGCCGGAACGACCGTGCTGCACGCCGACGCCACCCCGGCGCGTCAGCACCGAGCCGCCGCCCAGCACGTCCTGCTCATATCCGTGGACGGACTGCACCAGGCAGATCTCGACCGCTACACCGCCCAGCACCCGCAGTCCGCGCTCGCCCGGCTCGCGCACGGCGGCGTGCAGTACACGCACGCCAGCACCACCACGCCCTCGGACTCCTTCCCCGGCATGACCGCCCAGGTCACCGGCGGCGGCCCGGGCACCACCGGGGTCTACTACGACGACTCCTACGACCGCACGCTGCTCCCGGCCGGCACCACCGACTGCACCCACGCCAAGCCGGGCGCCGAGCTCGACCTCACCGAGGACCTCGACAAGAACAAGGCGGCCCTCGACGCCGGCCAGGGCCTGACCGGGCTGCCCGGCAGCATCCTGGCGATGACCGGCCACCCGCAGACGCTCCTCAACCCGGCCGCGCTGCCCGTGGACCCCAAGACCTGCAAGCCGGTCGCCCCGCACTCCATCCTGCGCGTCAACACCGTCTTCGACGTGGCCCGCCAGGCCGGGCTGCGTACCGCCTGGTCGGACAAGCACGCCGCGTACGACATCCTCAACGGGCCCTCGGGGAACGGCATCCAGGACCTGTTCACGCCCGAGATCAACTCCAGCGCCACCGGCTACGCCAAGGGCGCCGACTGGACCACGGACAACAAGGCGACGCAGCAGTACGACCACTACAAGGTCCAGGCCGTCCGCAACGAGATCGACGGATACGACCACAGCCGTGCCCACCGCACCGGCACCCCGGCGGTGTTCGGCCTGAACTTCCAGTCGGTGTCGACCGCGCAGAAGCTGCCCGCGTCCGACGGCCTCAAGGGCGGCTACGCGGCGAAGGGCGTGCCCGGACCGCTGGTCGAGAAGAGCATCGGCTTCGTGGACGCCGAAGTCGGCTCGCTGGTCGCCGAGTTGAAGGCCCGCCACCTCGACGGCAGCACGACCGTCGTGCTGTCCGCCAAGCACGGCCAGTCGCCGACCGACCCGGCCGCGCTGACCCGCATCGACGACGCGCCGCTGCTCGCCGGTCTCAACGCGGCCTGGAAGAAGGCCCACCCGGGCGCCGGCGACCTTGTCGCGCACTCCGCGGACGACGACGGCATGATGCTGTGGCTGAACGACCACACGCAGGCCGCCGCCGACTTCGCGAAGGCGTACCTGCTCGCCCAGAACGGCACCGGCAACGGCATCGACGCCAAGCCGAAGGCCTTCACCGCGAGCGGTCTGACCAAGGTGTACGCGGGCAGGGAAGCGGCCCGGTACTTCGGGGTCCCGACCGGTGACGCCCGGGTCCCCGACCTCTTCGGCATCGCCCGCAACGGCGTCGTCTACACCGGCGGCACCAAGAAGATCGCCGAGCACGGCGGCGCCAACGCCGACGACCTGAACGTCCCGCTGGTCGTCTCCGGCGCGGGCACCCCGGCCGGAGTGCGCGACGCGCACCGCGTCCACACCACGCAGATCGCGCCCACCATCCTGGCCCTGCTCGGCCTGAACCCGCAGGACCTCCAGGCCGTACGCAGCGAGCACACCCGGGTGCTGCCGGTCCGCTGACCCGGGCCCCGGCACACCAGACCCCCGGCGGTGTTCAGCACCGCCGGGGGTTTCGGCTACCTGGTCTCAGGCCTGGGCGTTCGTGTTCGCCAGCGCCGTCGAGAGCTCCTGGGCGATGCCCTGGAGGATCGGGACGATCTTCTCGGTGGCCGCCTCGGTGACCCGGCCGGCCGGGCCCGAGATCGAAATGGCCGCCGCGGTGGGGGAGTTGGGGACCGACACCGCGAGGCAGCGGACCCCTATTTCCTGCTCGTTGTCGTCCACCGCGTACCCGGCGCGCCGCACCTGCTCCAGCGCGTCGAGGAAACCGTCCGCTGTGGTGATCGTCTTCTCGGTCGCGGCCGGCATGCCGGTGCGGGCGAGCAGCGCGCGGACCTCCTCCGGCGGGGTGTGCGCGAGCAGCGCCTTGCCCACGCCCGTGGAGTGCGGAAGGACCCGGCGGCCGACCTCGGTGAACATCCGCATGGAGTGCTTGGAGGGCACCTGCGCCACGTACACGATCTCGTCGCCGTCGAGCAGCGCCATGTTCGCGGTCTCGCCGGTCTCCTCCACGAGCCGGGCCAGATACGGCCGCGCCCAGGTGCCGAGCAGCCGGGCCGCCGACTCGCCGAGGCGGATCAGCCGGGGGCCGAGCGCATAGCGCCGGTTGGCCTGCTGACGGACGTAGCCGCAGGCCACGAGCGTACGCATCAGACGGTGAATGGTCGGCAGGGGAAGGCCGCTGCTGGCGGAGAGCTCGCTGAGGCCGACCTCGCCCCCGGCGTCGGCCATCCGCTCAAGAAGATCGAAGGCGCGCTCGAGGGACTGGACGCCTCCGCCGGTGGCGGATGGCTTGGAGGCGTCGGTGGTGCTGGCGCTTGACGTCGGCACGGCGCGTTCCTTTCGGTACTGGCAGGCGAGGGAGCAGCCTATCGGGCGGTTGTCCGTCCTACCCTGGACAGGGCGGGTGTCCTGGCTGTTCGGAGCAGGTTTGTCCGTTCACGCACCGCACCCCGTGGCGGTACCTACATTCTGCTTGGTGAAATTCTAATTCCATTCTGTGGAAACCTCCAAGACTCACCTCCGTGTCCGCGGTCACTCCCCGGCCACTCTTGACGGCCTCGGCGGCGAGCGCGCAGACTCCTTCAACAGATCGTTGAAATTCCGGTGTACGGAAGTGAGGGGCTCGGGTGTCCGACGTCAACCTGGTACTGCGCTCGACGCGCGTCATCACCCCCGAGGGGACGCGCCCGGCGACGGTCGCCGTCGCCGCCGGGAAGATCGCGGACGTACTGCCGTACGAGGCCGAGGTCCCGGCCGGCGCACGCCTGGAGGACTTCGGTGACGACGTGCTGCTGCCCGGCATCGTCGACACCCACGTGCACGTGAACGACCCCGGCCGCACCGAGTGGGAGGGCTTCTGGACAGCCACCCGCGCGGCGGCCGCCGGAGGCATCACCACCCTCGTGGACATGCCGCTCAACTCGCTGCCGCCGACCACCACGGTCGACAACCTGCGGATCAAGCGGGAGGTCGCCGCGAGCAAGGCGCACATCGACACCGGCTTCTGGGGCGGCGCGCTGCCCGACAACGTCAAGCACCTCAAGCCCCTGCACGAGGCCGGGGTCTTCGGCTTCAAGGCGTTCCTCTCGCCGTCCGGCGTGGACGAGTTCCCCGAGCTGGACCAGGAGCAGCTCGACCGGTCGCTGGCCGAGATCGCCGGGTTCGGCGGCCTGCTGATCGTGCACGCAGAGGACCCGCACGAGCTGGCGGCCGCCCCGCAGCAGCCGGGCCCGCACTACGCGGACTTCCTCGCCTCCCGCCCCCGGGTCTCGGAGAACACCGCGATCGAGGGCCTGATCGCCGCGGCCAAGCGGATCGGCGCCCGCGTCCACATCCTGCACCTGTCGTCCTCGGACGCGCTGCCGCTGATCGCGGCGGCCAAGCGCGAGGGCGTCAAGCTCACCGTCGAGACCTGCCCGCACTACCTCACGCTGACGGCCGAGGAAGTCCCGGACGGCGCAAGCGAGTTCAAGTGCTGCCCGCCCATCCGCGAGGCCGCCAACCAGGACCTGCTGTGGGCGGCGCTGGCCGACGGCACCATCGACTGCGTCGTCACCGACCACTCGCCGTCCACCGCCGACCTGAAGACCGCCGACTTCGCGACGGCCTGGGGCGGCATCTCCGGACTCCAGCTCAGCCTGCCCGCGATCTGGACCGAGGCCAAGAAGCGCGGCCACACCCTGGAGGACGTGGTCCGCTGGATGTCGACGGCGACCGCGAACCTCGTCGGACTGACCCAGAAGGGCGCCATCGAGGCGGGCCGCGACGCCGACTTCGCGGTGCTCGCCCCCGACGAGACCTTCACCGTGGACCCGGCCGAACTCCAGCACCGCAACCGCGTGACCGCCTACGCCGGCAAGACGCTGCACGGTGTCGTCAAGTCGACCTGGCTGCGCGGCGAGCGCATCCAGCACGACGGCGTCATCGCCGAGCCCACCGGCCGCCTGCTCGAAAGGAACAACTGACACCGTGAGCACCCCGCCTTCCTTCACCGGTGACGCCAGCCCGTACGGCGGCGGCGACCCGTACGCCGACTACCGCACCGCGGACTTCGGCTTCACCCAGTACGCCGACCTCGCCGACCGGCGCCTCGGCGCGGGCGTGATCGCCGCGAACGACGAGTTCTTCGCCGAGCGCGAGAACCTGCTCAAGCCCGAGGCCGCCGAGTTCGACCCCGAGCACTTCGGGCACAAGGGCAAGATCATGGACGGCTGGGAGACCCGGCGCCGCCGCGGTGTCTCCGCCGACCGGCCGCACCCCACCGACGAGGACCACGACTGGGCCCTCATCCGCCTCGGTGCGCCGGGTGTCATCCGCGGCATCGTCGTGGACACCGCGCACTTCCGCGGCAACTACCCGCAGGCGGTGTCGGTCGAGGCGGCCTCGGTGCCGGGCTCCCCGTCCCCCGAGGACCTCCTCGCAGGCGATGTGAAGTGGGTAACTCTCGTACCCCGTACGGCAGTTGGCGGGCACGCGGCCAACGGCTTCGCGGTGGACGTGGAGCAGCGCTTCACGCACCTGCGGCTCAACCAGCACCCGGACGGCGGTGTGGCGCGCCTGCGGGTGTACGGCGAGGTGGCCCCCGACCCGCAGTGGCTGGCCGTCCTCGGCACCTTCGACCTCGTGGCCCTGGAGAACGGCGGCCAGGTCGAGGACGCCTCCGACCGCTTCTACTCGCCCGCCACCAACACCATCCAGCCGGGCCGCTCCCGCAAGATGGACGACGGCTGGGAGACCCGGCGCCGCCGCGACAAGGGCAACGACTGGATCCGGTATCAGCTGGTGGCCCAGTCGGAGATCCGCGCGATCGAGATCGACACGGCGTACCTCAAGGGCAACTCGGCGGGCTGGGCGGCGCTTTCGGTCTCCGACGCGTCGGGCGACTGGGCCGAGGTGCTGCCCCGTACGCGCCTCCAGCCCGACACGAACCACCGCTTCGTGCTGGACGCGCCCGCGGTTGCCGAGCGCGTCCGCATCGACATCTTCCCCGACGGCGGCATCTCGCGCCTGCGGCTCTTCGGCTCGCTCACGGCCGAGGGTGCGGCGCGGCTGACCGCCCGCCACCAGGAACTGGGCGGCTGAGCCTCCCGACTCCCTTCAAGACAGGGCGGCACGACACCCGCCCGCCGACGCGAGGCACCCCGACCCGACAGCATCGGGGTGCCTCGCGTTGTTGTTTCCCCACCCCGTCGGAGGCGCTACGCCGCGTACCCCCCGTCCACCGCCAGCTCCGTCCCCGTCACATACGACGCCTCCGCCCCGGCGAGGAACGCCACCATCGACGCGACCTCCTCCACCGCCCCGTACCGCCCGACCGACGTCATCGCGCTCTGGGCCGCCGCGGACGGCCCGTCCGCCGGGTTCATGTCGGTGTCGATGGGGCCCGGGTGCACCAGGGTGGCGTTGATGCCGCGATCCCCCAGCTCCCGCGCCAGCGCCTTCGTGAGCCCGATGAGCGCCGCCTTGCTCAGCGCGTACAGCGTGCCGCCGGGCCCGGGCACCCGCTGGGCCATGCAGCTGCCGATCGTGACGATCCGGCCGCCGTGCGGCATACGGGCCGCCGCGGCCTGGGAGGCGAGGAAGGCGGCGCGTACGTTCACCGCGAGCACCCGGTCGACATCGGTGACGGAGATGTCGCCGAGCGGGCCGAGCACCCCGACGCCCGCGTTGTTGACGAGGACGTCGAGGCCGCCGAGGGCCTGTGCCGCACGCTCGACAGACGACACCGCATCGTCCGCCCGTGCCAGGTCCGCGCGCAGCGCGACCCCGCGCCGCCCCATCGACTCGATCTTCGCGACGACCTCCCGGGCCGCCTCCTCGCCCTGGACGTACGTGACGGCGACATCGGCGCCTTCCTGGGCGAGCCGCAGCGCGATCGCCGCCCCGATACCCCGGCTGCCGCCCGTGACCAGGGCCTTCTTGCCGTTGAGCGTGTTCATGATGGGTCCTTCCCCGTGGGCCATTAGTGGTTGCGGGTTCAAGCAAAGCCGTCACCGAACCCTCGCGCTGGCGGGGATCGGACACCGAGGCCCGGGTGGCGGAAGAAGGCGCAGGGCGGCGATGAGTTCGCGGGGAGCGCCGGGTCTCAGTAGGTGACCGGCGTGGCGTGAGCACGCCGGATCCGGACCCGGCGAAAGGATCAGGCCATGAAGCTCACCATCACCTCGTTCCTCACCCTCGACGGTGTCGTCCAGGCACCCGGCGGCCCCTCCGAGGACCGCAGCGGGGTCTTCGAGCACGGCGGCTGGCTGGTCCCGTTCGCGGACGAGAACCTGGGGCAGTACGTCGCCGAGTGGATCTCCCTCGCGGACGCGTTCCTGCTCGGCCGGCGCACGTACGACATCTTCTCCGGGCACTGGCCGCGCATCACCGACCCGGACGACCCGGTCACGAGCCGGCTGAACGGGCTCCCCAAGTACGTCGTCTCCAACACCCTGAAGAACCCCGAGTGGCAGCACACCACCGTCATCGGCGGCGACGAGGACGGCGTGGTCAAGGAGATCCGGGCGCTCAAGGACCGGCCGGGCGGCGAGCTCCAGGTGCACGGCAGCGCCGTCCTCGCCCAGTTCCTGATGCGGCACGAGCTCATCGACGAGTACCGGCTGTGGACCTTCCCCGTCGTCCTCGGCCAGGGGCGGCGGCTGTTCGCCGAAGGCGGTCTGCCCACCTCCTTCGAGCTGGCCGACTCCCGCACGACCAGCACCGGCGTCGCCGTCAACAGCTACCGCCCGGCAGGCCGGCCCCGGCACGGGAGCTTCGAACTGGACCAGTGACCCCTCCGCGCCCGAGCGGTGAAACGGCCTTTCCCGGCCCGGTCCCCTCCGGGTACGGTGATCGTTCCCCGTGCGAGCCGCTGAAGTCTCCACACTGCCACGCCACTTGGAGACCGGGCCCGTGTCGTCGATCGCCGTACCCTCCGCAGGACTCGCCCCGCGCCGCGCCTGGCTCACCGATCTGCCGGTCCTCCTGGTGGCCGTCTTCTGGGGCGCCAGCTACCTCGCCGCGAAGGACATCACCACCGCCCAGACCGTGACCGGCGTCCTGGTGCTGCGCTTCGCGCTCGTCCTGCCGGTCCTCGCGGTGGCCGGACGGCGCGGGCTGCGGGCGCTGACCGCCGCCCAGTGGCGCGGCGCCGGGCTGCTCGGCCTCGTCCTCAGCGGGATCTTCCTCCTGGAGACGTACGGCGTCGTGCACACCTCGGCGACCAACGCCGGGCTCATCATCAGCCTCACCATGATCTTCACCCCGCTCGCCGAGGCGGCCGTCACCCGGGTCCGGCCGCCGCGCGCCTTCCTCGGCGCGGCGGCGCTCTCGATGGCGGGCGTGGTCCTGCTGACCCAGGGCGGCGGCTTCACCGCACCCTCGGCGGGCGACCTCCTGATGCTGCTCGCCGCACTCGCCCGTACCGCGCACGTCCTGCTCATGGCTCGCGTCGAGGCGGTCCAGAACGCCGACTCGCTGCCCCTGACTACCGTCCAACTGGGCGGCGCCGTCGCGGTGTTCGCGGTGCTCGCCGCCGTCCCCGGCACGGGGCCCGCGCCCTGGACGGTGGCCGCCGGCTTCGGTGTCCGGGAGTGGACCGGCCTTCTGTTCCTGTCGGTCTTCTGCACCCTGTTCGCGTTCTTCGTACAGATGTGGGCGGTCCGCCGCACCTCACCGTCCCGCGTCAGCCTCCTCCTCGGCACCGAACCGCTCTGGGCGGCGGCGGTCGGCATCGCGCTGGGCGGCGAACGCCTGGGCGTACTGGGCCTGTTGGGCGCCGTCCTAGTCCTGTCGGGCACGGCCCTGGGGCGCCGGGCGAGCGGGGCCTGACCACCACGCGGGCCGAGCCCGCGCAGGGCGGCCCGGTCGCCGCGTCGGCCTTCGGGACACCGCCCCCGCGTCCACGGTCTCTGCTCGACCGGCCCGCCGGCGACGTAGGCTGAAGCGAACCGAGCAGAGGGCGAGGCCATGCCTGTCATCGATCTGAGCGAGCACGCCGAGGAGTTCAACGCCGATCCGCACCCGGTCTACGCGAAACTGCGTGCCGCGGGACCCGCGCATCTGGTCCGCACCCCGGCCGGAGCCGACGTCTGGCTGATCGTCGGCCACGAGGAGGCGCGGGCCGCGCTCGCCGACCCCCGCCTCTCCAAGGACTGGCGGGCCATCGCCGAAGCGGACTACGTCGAACTGCCCGTCAGCGCCAACATGCTGGAGACCGACCCGCCGCAGCACACCCGGCTGCGCAAACTGGTGGCGCGGGAGTTCACGCCGCGCCGCATCGAGGCACTGCGCCCCCGCGTGCAGGAGATCACCGACCAGCTCGTCGTCACCATGCTGGCCGCCCCCGGCCGTACCGCCGACCTGGTCGACTCGCTCGCCTTCCCGCTGCCGATGACGGTGATCTGCGAACTCCTCGGCGTACCCGACCTGGACCAGGAGGCCTTCCGGGTCCTGTCCAACGAAGCGGTCGCGCCCACCGTGCACGACAACACCGCGGTGCGCGAGATCGGCGAGTACCTGGTCGAGCTCATCGAGGACAAACGCTGCACCCGCCCCGCCGACGACCTGCTGAGCGCCCTGATCCGGGCCCGGCACGAGGACGGCGACCAGCTGTCGCAGGACGAGCTCATCGGCATGGCCTTCCTGCTGCTCGTCGCGGGCCACGAGACGACCGTCAACCTGATCTCCAACGGCGTACGGACCCTGCTCGGCCACCCCGGGCAACTGGCCGCCCTGCGCGCCGACTTCGACGGCCTCCTCGACGGAGCCGTCGAGGAAATGCTCCGTTACGAAGGCCCCGTCGAGACCGCCACCTTCCGCTTCGCCCGCGAACCCGTCCTCGTCGGCGACGCCCTCATCCCGGCGGGCGCCCCCGTCCTGGTCGCCCTCGCCGCGGCCGGCCGCGACCCGGACCGCTACCCCGACCCGGACCGCTTCGACATCCGGCGCGCCGGGCAGGGCCATCTCGCCTTCGGCCACGGCATCCACTTCTGCCTCGGCGCCCCGCTCGCCCGCATGGAGGGCCGGATCGCGATCCGCACCCTCCTCGAACGCGCCCCCGACCTCCAACTGGCAACGAAGGCAGACCAGTTGGAATGGCTGCCCGGCATGCTCATCCGGGGCGTCCGCCATCTGCCGGTGCGCTGGTGACCCAGGGGCCCCTGACTCACGCCTTGCGCGCGGCCGCCGCCCGCTTGCGGTGCTCGCCGCGCAGCACCAGCGAGGGCCACTCGTCCCCGTACGCCCCGCACGCGCAGACCGACCACAGCGACCACTGCTGGGGCACCGAGTAGTACGGCACGAGCACCCGGGCCGTCCGCAACCGGGACAGCTTCACCGGCACCAACGCGGGCAGCACGTCCGGCGTCTGGCCGGCCAGGATCGCCTTGCGGCAGGACGGGCAGGCCGGCCGCCGGTCGGCCGCCGCCTCCCGCGGTCCGGTACGCCGCCTGGCTTGCCGGCGGTGCTGTTTGCGCACGGGGGAGTGGGCGTCCTCGGCCGCCGTGTGCAGCGGGTTGTAGAAACACCGCTGGGCGGGCCTGGGCACGGGCTGTCCGGCCGCCCGCGCGTGCACCGCCGCGAACCGTTCGAGCGCGCGGTCGGCGAGGACCGCCGCGGCCGCGAGATCCGGCAGATCCGCCGCCTCGTCGAGCAGCTTGCCCGCCGCCTGGAAGGCATCGAACGCCCAGGTGCAGTCACCCTGGGCGAGGGGGTCGGCGCCGGACGGCGCCACGAGGGGTTCACCCAGCGGCAGTTCGGCCGTCCGCAGTACGTCGCCGACCGTCGTCACCCGGGCCGACACCAGCCGGTCGAGCCGCTCGCGGGCCGTCGCCCACTCGTCCAGGATCCGCTGCTGCGCCTCCTTCGACATCTCCCGCGACCGCTGCGCGGGCACGGCGGGGCGCAGCGCCGCCATGAACCACCAACGCTTCAGCACCCTGCCTCCCCTCGCTGCGACCAGGGTAGAAGCCTCTCAAGCTACTGGAGAGTTAGGGTGAGCCCGATCACGGGAGGGGGGTGGACGGCATGGGGGAGCTGATCGCCGTGGGCGCGTACGGGGCTGTGGACGGCGTGGAAAAGCCGCGCGCGGTCGCCCGGGTCGCCGTACTGTCCGCCGTATCCGCCGAACCGTCCTGAAAGGACCCGAGTTGACCAGCGATGCCATAGTCGATCTCGTCGCACTGGGCGAGGACTTCACGCGTGACCCCTACCCGGTCTACGCCGGGCTGCGGGCCCAGGGCCCCGTGCACCGCATCCGGATGCCCGAGGGCTCCGACGCCTGGCTCGTCGTCGGGTACGAGGCCGGTCGGGCCACCCTCGCCGACGACCGGCTGTCCAAGGAGTGGCGCAACGCCTCTCCCGACCTCGGCGTGAAGCAGGTCGCCTCCGGCGCCACCATGCTCAGCTCCGACGGACCCGCCCACACCCGGCTGCGCAAGCTGGTCACCCGGGAGTTCACACCCCGCCGGATCGAGCAACTCGCCCCGCGCATCCAGGAGATGACGGGCGGCTTCCTCGACGCCATGCTGGCGGCGCCGGACCGCAGGGCCGATCTGGTCGAGGCGCTCTCGTTCCCGCTGCCGATCACCGTGATCTGCGAACTCATCGGCGTGCCCGCCCTGGACCAGGACAGCTTCCGCCAGTGGTCCAACATCTCCGTCTCGGCGCCCGTCCTCGAAGACCGGCTGGCCGCCGCGAAGGCGATCAACGAGTATCTGACGAACCTGCTCGCCGAGAAGCGCCGCAACCCCGGCGACGACCTGATCAGCGCGCTGATCCAGGCCGCCGACGAGGAGGGCGGGGACCGCCTCTCGGGGGCCGAACTCCTCGGCATGGCCTGGCTGCTCCTGGTCGCGGGCCACGAGACCACGGTCAACCTCATCTCCAACGGCATGCTCGCGCTCCTCAGCCACCCCGAGCAACTGGCCGCCCTGCGCGCGGACTTCGACGGGCTCATCGACAACGCGGTCGAGGAGATGCTGCGCTACGACGGCCCGGTCGAGACCCCCACGTACCGCTTCACCAAGGAGCCCGTCGAGATCGGCGGCACCGTCATCCCCGGCGGCGGCCAGCTGGTCCTCGTCGCGATGGCCGACGCCAACCGCGACCCGGCGCGCTTCGAGGCCCCGCACCGCTTCGACATCCGGCGCGACGCCCGGGGCCACGTCGCCTTCGGCCACGGCATCCACTACTGCCTGGGCGCCCCGCTGGCCCGCCTCGAAGCCCGGATCGCGGTCCGCACCCTGCTCGACCGCTGCCCGGACCTGGCGCTCGACATCCACCCGGCGGCCATCCAGTGGCGCAGCGGCATGCTGGTACGCGGTCCGGAGACGCTGCCCGTGCGCTGGTAGCTCAGAGCCTGTGTCTCAACCCGCCCGGGTTGGGACACAGGCTCTCAGCCCGCCGGGACCTCTGCCAGCCTCACCACCCGCCGCTCCCGGCGCGACACCTCGCACGCCTCGGCGATGCGCAGTGCCTGCAGGGCGTCCCGGCCGTCGCAGGGGTTCGGCACCTCACCTCGTACGAGCCGGACGAAGGCGTCGAGTTCGGCCTCGTACGCGGGGGCGAAGCGTTCCAGGAAGCCGGTCCACGGCTTGTCGGGGCGGGGCGGGCCCTGGGGCTCGGTCGAGGTGAGCGGGGTGCGGTCGTCCAGGCCGACCGCGAACTGGTCGCTCTCCCCGGCCAGTTCGAGGCGTACGTCGTAGCCCGCGCCGTTGCAGCGGGTGGCCGTGGCCGTCGCCAGGGTGCCGTCGTCCAGGGTGAGGATCGCGGCCGCGGTGTCGATGTCGCCGGCCGCGCGGAACATCGCGGGCCCGGCGTCGGAGCCCGTCGCGTACACCTCGGTCACCTCGCGGCCGGTGACCCAGCGCACGATGTCGAAGTCGTGGACCAGGCAGTCGCGGTAGAGCCCGCCGGAGAGCGGCAGATACGCGGCGGGCGGCGGCGCGGGGTCGGAGGTGACGGCCCGCAGGGTGTGCAGCCGGCCGAGCCGTCCCGAGCGTACGAGTTCGCGGGCGCGCGCATAGCCCGCGTCGAAGCGGCGCATGAAGCCGAGCTGGAGCTCGGTGCCCGCCGCCTCGACCGCGCGCAGCGCTCCGAGGGTGCCCGGCACGTCCAGGGCCACCGGTTTCTCGCAGAAGGCGGGCAGTCCGGCGCGGGCGGCGGCCGCGATGTGCTCGGCGTGCGCGGCGGTCGCCGAGGCGATCACCACCGCGTCGACCCCGGAGAGGGCCTCCGCCACCGTGGCCGCGGCCGTCGCGCCGGTCAGCGCGGCGACCTCGGCCGCCCGCGCGGCATCGGCGTCCGCGACCACCAGCTGCTCGACCTGTGGATGGCGGGCGAGCACTCCCGCGTGGAAGGCGCCGATCCGTCCCGTCCCGATCAGTCCGATTCGCATGGGCACACCGTGGCCGGGGACCGTCGTCATGTCAAGCGTTTGTCCTGACAATCGAACTTCACGACTTCCCGTCAACATCCCCGGCGCACTACGCTCGCTCCGTGCCCAAGCAGCCCAGACCAGTGGTGGACTTCCCGAAGCCGCTCCAGCTCAGCGTGGACCGCACCAGCCCGGTCCCGCTCTACTTCCAGCTCTCGCAGCAGTTGGAGGCGGCCATCGAGAAGGGCACCCTCACGCCCGGCAGCCTCCTCGGCAACGAGATCGACCTGGCCAACCGGCTCGGCCTGTCCCGCCCCACCGTCCGCCAGGCCATCCAGGCGCTGGTCGACAAGGGCCTCCTGGTCCGCCGCCGTGGCGTCGGGACCCAGGTCGTGCACAGCCAGGTCAAGCGCCCGCTCGAACTGAGCAGCCTGTACGACGACCTGGAGGCGGCCGGCCAGAAGCCCGCCACCACGGTGCTGCGCAACACCTTCGAGCCGGCCACCGCCGAGGTCGCCGCCGCCCTCGGCGTACCCCAGGGCAGCGACGTACACCTGCTGGAGCGGCTGCGGTACGCGCACGGCGAGCCCATGGCGCGGCTGCGCAACCACCTGCCGGCCGGGCTGCTCCCGCTGGACACCGAGTACCTGGAGGGCACGGGGCTCTACCGGCTGATGCGCGGCGCGGGCATCACGCTGCACAGCGCCCGGCAGACCGTGGGCGCGCGGGCGGCCACCGCACTGGAGGCCGAGCTGCTCACCGAGGCCGTGGGCGCGCCGCTGCTGACCATGCAGCGCACCACCTTCGACGACACGGGCCGGGTGGTCGAGTTCGGCTCGCACATCTACCGGGCCTCGCGGTACTCCTTCGAGTTCCAGCTGCTCGTACGCCCTTGAGGGGTGCGCCGCCCGCTGCCGGGCGGTGAGGACGCATTGAGTAAGAATGTTCGGACAAAGTATTGACCGTGTGGCCGAACCGCCGCTAGAACTCACGTGCCGCAACCGGGCGGCCGGGACAGAAGGCGGAACGCATGCGCACACCCCGCACGGCGACCACGGCGGCCGTGGCCGTCGCCGCACTGGCACTCATGGTCGGCGGTTGCAGTAGCTCGGGTGGTAAGGGCTCGGAGGACAAGGGTTCCGGGTCGGCGAGCGGTGGCAGGGCGGTGAGCACGCCGCGTCTGAAGATCGCGATGGTGACGCATTCCGGTGAGGGCGACACGTTCTGGGACATCGTGCAGAGCGGTGCGAAGCAGGCGGCGGCGAAGGACAACGTGGACTTCCTGTACTCGCACAGTGATCAGGGGCAGCAGCAGGCGCAGTTGGTGCAGGCGGCCATCGATCAGAAGGTCGACGGGCTGGTGGTCACGCTGGCCAAGCCGGAGGCGCTGAAGGATGTCGTGAAGAAGGCCGTCGGCGCGGGCATACCGGTGGTGACGATCAATTCTGGTGCCGATGCCTCGAAGGCGCTGGGCGCGTTGGGTCATATCGGTCAGGACGAGGGTGTGGCGGGGGAGGCGGTGGGTGAGGAGCTGACCCACCGGGCGAAGAAGAAGGTGCTCTGTGTCATCCATGAGCAGGGCAATGTGTCGCTTGAGCAGCGCTGTGCGGGGGTGCGGAAGACCTTCGGGGGCAGTGTCGAGAACCTGAATGTGGACGGTACGAACACGCCGGCGTCGACGTCGTCGATCGAGGCGAAGCTCCAGTCGGCGAAGGACATCGACGCGGTGGTGACGCTCGGCGCGCCGGTGGCGGCGGCCGCGGTGAAGGCGAAGGGGGATGCGGGCAGCTCGGCGGAGATCGACACGTTCGATCTCAACGCGGCTGTGGTCAGCCAGTTCAAGGCGAAGCAGATCGGCTTCGCGGTGGATCAACAGCCCTATCTCCAGGGGTACTTGGCGGTGGACGAGCTGTGGCTGAACAGGACCAACGGCGATGTGATCGGGGGCGGGAAGCCGGTCCTGACGGGGCCCGCGATCGTCACCGAGAAGGACGTGCCGGCGCTGGAGAAGTACACCGCCCGCGGCACCCGATGATCCCCCGCCGACCTCGCGTGACCCATACTTGGGCGGCCGGGGCAGGTCTGAACCAGCCTCGGAGGCACCCGGTGGTACAGCAGGAAGGGCACGGCGTCGTGGCAAGGGTTGGGACAGGGGTACGCGTCATGGGCGCGGTGCTGGCAGCGGTGCTCGGAGCCTCCTTGGCGGGGTGCAGCAGCACGGGCGGCAAGCGTGCCGAGGACGCGCGGAAGTCCGCGCAGGCCCAAGGGAAGGCCGCGGTGAACACGCCCCGCTGGAAGATCGCCATGATCACCCACTCGGGCGACGGCGACACCTTCTGGGACATCGTCCAGAACGGCGCCAAGCAGGCCGCCGTCAAGGACAACATCGACTTCCTGTACTCGCACAGCGACCAGGGGCAGCAGCAGGCGCAGTTCGTGCAGGCCGCCATCGACCAGAAGGTCGACGGCATCATCGTCACGCTCGCGAAGCCGGACGCCCTGAAGGACGTCGTCACCAAGGCCGAGAAGGCCGGCATCCCGGTGATCACCGTGAACTCGGGCTCGGAGAAGTCCAAGGAGTTCGGCGCGCTCACGCACATCGGCCAGGACGAGACCATCGCGGGCGAGGCCGTCGGCGAGGAGCTCAACAAACGCGGCAAGAAGAAGGCGCTCTGCGTCCTGCACGAGCAGGGCAATGTCGGACACGAGCAGCGCTGCGCGGGGACCAAGAAGACGTTCAAGGGCGAGCTCCAGAACCTCTACGTCACCGGCACCAACATGCCGGACGTGCAGTCCTCCGTCGAGGCCAAGCTCCAGGCCGACCCGGCCATCGACTCCGTGGTCACGCTGGGCGCGCCCTTCGCGGACACGGCGTACAAGGCCAGGCAGTCGGCCGGCAGCTCGGCCGAGATCGACACCTTCGACCTGAACGCCAAGGTCGCCACGGCCCTGGAGGCCGGGACACTCGGCTTCGCCGTCGATCAGCAGCCCTACCTCCAGGGGTACGAGGCCGTGGACCTGCTGTGGCTGTACAAGTACAACGGCGACGTGCTCGGCGGCGGGCTTCCGGTGCTGACCGGGCCGCAGATCATCACGAAGGACCAGGCCACCCAGCTGAAGGCCTACACGGAGCGGGGGACGCGATGACCGCGGCAGATACGACGGATATCGCTGAGGACGAGCGGTTGTTGCGCCGTTCGGTGTGGCGGAAGGTGATGGGCCGTCCGGAGCTGGGTTCGGTGGTCGGTGCGGGGGCCGTCTTCCTGTTCTTCTCGGTCGTGGCCGGCAGCTTCCTTCAGCCCTCCAGTCTGTCGACCGTGCTGTACGCGGCGTCGACGATCGGGATCATGGCGGTGCCGGTGGCGCTGCTGATGATCGGTGGTGAGTTCGATCTGTCGGCGGGTGTCCTGGTGACGACATCTGCTCTCGTCTCATCGATGGTCAGCTATCAGATGACGGCGAACGTGTGGGTGGGAGTGGGGGTTTCTCTTCTGGTCACCCTGGCCGTCGGCGCGTTCAACGGGTTCATGCTGACGCGTACGAAGCTGCCGAGCTTCATCATCACGCTGGGTACGTTCCTGATGCTGACGGGCCTGAACCTGGGCTTCACGAAGCTGGTCAGCGGGACGGTGTCCACGAAGTCGATCGCGGACATGGACGGGTTCGACTCGGCGAAGAAGCTGTTCGCCTCCCAGCTGACGGTCGGTTCGGTGGATCTGAAGGTGACCATCTTGTGGTGGCTGGCTCTGGTGGCGGTGGCGACATGGGTGCTGCTGCGGACCCGGTTCGGGAACTGGATCTTCGCGGTGGGCGGTGAGGCGGACGCGGCCCGCGCGGTGGGTGTCCCGGTGTTCAGGACGAAGATCGGCCTGTATATGGGGGTCGCGTTCGCTGCGTGGGTGTCGGGGCAGCATCTGTTGTTCTCGTTCGATGTGGTGCAGTCCGGTGAGGGGGTCGGCAATGAGCTGATCTACATCATCGCGGCGGTGATCGGGGGGTGTCTGATCACGGGTGGCTACGGTTCGGCGATCGGGTCCGCCGTGGGGGCGTTCATCTTCGGGATGACGAGCAAGGGCATCGTGTATGCGGAGTGGAACCCGGACTGGTTCAAGTTCTTCCTCGGGGCGATGCTCCTGCTGGCGACGCTGCTGAACGCGTGGGTGCGCAAGCGGGCGGAGGCGACGGCATGACCGGCGACGTGAGTGACGACATGACCGACGACGTGAAGACCGCTCTGGTGGAGCTGGACGACGTCAGTAAGTACTACGGCAACATCCGCGCCCTGGAAGGGGTGTCCCTGGAGGTCCATGCCGGGGAGATCACCTGCGTACTTGGGGACAACGGGGCCGGGAAGTCCACCCTTATCAAGATCATCGCGGGGCTGCACCAGCATGACGCGGGGGCGTTCCGTATCGAGGGCGAGGACGTCGCGCTGAGCAATCCCCGCGAGGCGTTGGACCGCGGTATCGCGACGGTCTACCAGGACTTGGCGGTGGTTCCGCTGATGCCGGTGTGGCGGAACTTCTTCCTCGGCTCCGAGCCGACCAGGGGCAAGGGCCCCTTCAAGCGGCTCGACGTCGAGAAGATGCGTGCCACCACCCGCGCCGAACTCCTGCGGATGGGCATCGACCTGCGGGATGTGGACCAGCCGATCGGCACGCTGTCCGGTGGCGAGCGCCAGTGCGTGGCCATCGCCCGCGCCGTCTACTTCGGCGCGAAGGTGCTGGTGCTGGACGAGCCGACCGCCGCGCTCGGCGTGAAGCAGTCCGGGGTGGTCCTCAAATATGTGGCGGCCGCCCGGAACGCCGGTCTCGGCGTGGTCCTGATCACGCACAACCCCCACCACGCCTACCTCGTCGGGGACCGCTTCGTACTCCTCAAGCGCGGCACGATGACCGGCAGCCATCTGCGCACCGGCATCACCCTGGACGAACTCACCCGCCAGATGGCGGGCGGCAGCGAACTCGACGAACTCAGCCACGAACTCCAGCGCGCCACCGGGCCCGGCGAGCCCGGCGGCCCGTCCGACAGCGAGTGAGCCGGCCGCCCCGGGGCACCGGGGCGGCCCCTCCGCGCGAGGTCCGCGTTCCGGCGGGGTGGCAGAATCGGGCTTGATGACCACGTACCGCGACTTCGCCCTAGCCCACCGGGGTTCCGCCCGGGCCACCGTGCTGCGCACCGTAGGCACCCGGGAACGCCGCTCACACCTCACGGCCCCCCGGGTCCCCACCGTCGGCATCGACATCGGCGGGACGAAGGTGATGGCCGGTGTCGTGGACGCGGACGGCAACATCCTGGAGAAGCTCCGCACGGAGACCCCGGACAAGTCCAAAAGCCCCAAGGTCGTCGAGGACACCATCACCGAGCTCGTCCTCGACCTCTCCGACCGGCACGACGTGCACGCCGTCGGCATCGGCGCGGCCGGCTGGGTCGACGCCGACCGCAGCACCATCCTGTTCGCCCCGCACCTCGCCTGGCGCAACGAGCCGCTGCGCGACGCCCTCCAGGCCCGCCTCGCGGTCCCCGTGATGGTCGACAACGACGCCAACACGGCCGCCTGGGCGGAATGGCGCTTCGGCGCCGGACGCGGCGAGGACCACCTGGTGATGATCACGCTCGGTACCGGCATCGGCGGCGCGATCCTGGAGGACGGGCAGGTCAAGCGCGGCAAGTACGGGGTCGCCGGTGAGTTCGGCCACATGCAGGTCGTGCCCGGCGGACACCGCTGCGCCTGCGGCAACCGGGGCTGCTGGGAGCAGTACAGCTCCGGCAACGCCCTGGTCCGCGAGGCCCGGGAACTGGCCACCGCCGACTCCCCGGTGGCGTACAACATCATCGAGCGCGTCGGTGGGAACATCCCCGAGATCACCGGGCCGCTCATCACCGAACTGGCCCGCGAGGGCGACGCCATGTGCGTCGAGCTGCTCCAGGACATCGGGCAGTGGCTGGGCGTCGGCATCGCCAACCTGGCCGCCGCGCTCGACCCGTCCTGCTTCGTCATCGGCGGGGGCGTCAGCGCCGCCGACGACCTGCTGATCGGGCCCGCGCGGGACGCCTTCCGCCGCCACCTCACCGGCCGCGGGTACCGCCCCGAGGCGAGGATCGCCAAGGCGCAGCTCGGCCCCGAGGCGGGTATGGTCGGCGCCGCCGACCTCGCGCGGCTGGTGGCCCGCCGCTTCCGCCGCGCCAACCGCCGCCGCGTCGAGCGGTACGCCAAGGCCGCCGAAGCCGTCCGCAGGACGGGCACCACCCGCACCACCCAGGAATCCGACTGATGACCCCATCCGACCGCCCCGCAGTGCCGCGCCAGTCCCCGCCGCCGGACGAGAAGCCCCCGGAGACCCGGCAGCAGATGATCCGGCGGCGCTGGATCACCGCGGTGATCATCGTGCTGCTCATCGGCGTGCCCGCGGGCTATCTGGCGATCTCCGCCGAGCAGAGCCGCACCAGCGGCCGCGACGCAGAGGGGCAGGCCTCGGCGCACGGCCTCCAGCACGACTGGCCATCCAAGACCCAGCGGCGCATCTACGGTGTGCCGGTCCCGACGGACGCGATCTACGTCGCCTATTACGAGACGAACAGCTGGAAGGTCAGCAAGCTGTACGTCCAGTTCAAGACGAGCGCGGCGGGCCTCGCCGAGTTCATGAAGGACAGCGGCACCAGCACGGCGGCACTCAAGCCGGGCAACGCGACGATCGCCGCCGAGGACGCCCAGAAGGTCGGCTGGACCTTCCCCGCGGGCCACGACTGGGCGGGCACCACCCACGCCCAGAAGGACCCGCTGCCGACCCAGAACATCACCGTCGACGAGACCGACCCGGACAAGCCAGTCGTTTTCGTCGTATCCACGGCAACACCCTGACCTCCTTGCCGGGGGCCGGGCTAGGAAGCCTGCGGTGCCCGGCAGGTCAGGTCCTTGGCCGGGAGCCCGCCCGTCGTCAGATAGGCCGTGGCGCTCGTGTCCGCACAGGCGTTGCCGAGCCCGTAGACGCCGTGGCCCTCCCCTCCGGCGACAGTGATCATCCGGGAGCCGCGCAAGGCCCGGTGCATGGCCCGGCCGCCGGCCAGGGGCGTTTCGGGGTCCCACTCGTTCTGCAGGATCAGCGCGCTGACCCTGTTGTCCACCGTGATCGCGGGCTCGCTGCCCTGCTTCCAGAAGGCACACGGCGTGATGTTGGACGCGAAATCGCCGTACAGCGGATACCGCGCCTTGTCGCGGACCGCGTCGCGGCGGTACTGCCCGGGGTCGCGCGGCCACGACGCGCGGGTGTCGGCGCAGAGAACAGCCCAGGCGCTCGCGGCGTTGTTGTCCGGGGGAACGTCACGGGCGGACGCCGGCGGGACGGGGCCCGGGTCCTGCCCGGCCGTCCCGGACGAGGCCGGCTTCTTGCCCTCGGCCGCCCTCTTCAGCCCGGCGACCCATTCGGCGGCGGCCCGCACGTGGAAGAACGTGGCACGCCCGGCGCGGATGCCGTCACCGGTGAGGGCCTTCCCGCCGAAGCCGATGGGCTCGCGGTCGGCCCGGGCGATGAGATCCCAGAAGGTCGTGCGGACCTCGGCCGGGGTGTCACCCAGTTGGTAC
Organism: Streptomyces sp. NPDC050485; assembly: GCF_044458185.1. NCBI lineage: Bacteria > Bacillati > Actinomycetota > Actinomycetes > Kitasatosporales > Streptomycetaceae > Streptomyces > Streptomyces sp. NPDC050485. The sequence continues at coordinate 204,816 of NZ_JBITHR010000008.1, forward strand.
GCCGTGTGCCGCTCGGCGGTCCAGCGGCTCCATCGTGTGAAGGCGGGCTCGGTCCTCTGCGCCACCGCCTGGAACATGCCCCGCCCGTACCGCGCGGGGTCGACCGCGGAGTCCAACACGAACCGGTCGGTTCGCCGGGGGAACATCTGCGCATAGACGGCCCCGAGGTAGGTGCCGTACGAGTACCCCAGGTAGGAGATCTTCTTCTCGCCCAGCACGGCACGGATGACGTCCATGTCGTGGGCGGTGTCGCGGGTGGTGAGGTACCGCAGGGTGTCACCCGCCGTGGCCCGGCACTTGTCGGCCACCGTACGTGCCCAGTCCACATCCTTCGCGAACGTCCCGGCCTGGTACGGGCGCTCCAAGTCCTGCTCCCCGTCGGTCAGTCCGCAGCCGACCGGAGAGCTCTGCCCGACGCCCCTCGGGTCGAAGCCGATGAGGTCGTACTGCCTCTTCACGCCCCCGGGGAATGTCACTACGGGATCGACGGGCATGTCCAGGCCCGGCCCGCCGGGCCCACCGGGGTTGAGCAGCAGAACGCCGCGCCGTTCCTTCGTACTGCTCGCCCTGAGCCGGGATATCGCCAGGTCGATCGCCCTGCCGCCGGGATCGCCGTAGTCCAGCGGCACCTTGAGAGTCGCACACTGATAGGTGGCGGGGTGGTTCGCGTCGCAGCGCTGCCAAGCGGGCTTCTGCCGCGCGTACGTCCGCAGAGGGTCATTGGTCGCGGTGGTCTGAGATGAGGCGAAGCCCGTTGCGGGCGTCAGCGCCGCAATGAGAGTCGCCGCGGCGCCTGCGGCCACTAGAGATGCCGTTCGTCTGTTGTGCACGATGGTGCTCGTCCTTGCTGTGGAGAGGTCGCCGACCGCCGGTCAGTTGTTGCCGGTGAGCTGCTGGTGGACGCACTGCGTGTACTGGTGGAAGCTGTCGGGCTGGTAGCACTTCTGCGTGTTGTTCGCGTACCAGACCATGAACGCGGCGACCAGGACGGACACCGCGATCGCGATGCACGACGTCACCGCCCCGGCGATCGACATGCCCCGGCCGACGCCGGTCCGCCTGGCCTTCACCAGCGCCACGATGCCCAGGACCAGGCCGATGACGCCGAGCAGGCCGCCGACGAAGACGACCGAGGTGATCAAGCCGGTGACCCCCAGCACCATGGCGGCGACGGCCGGGCCGTTCGTGCCGGCCCGAGGCCGCATGCCGTGGCCGGGGCCCTGGCGTGACGGGGGATACGGGTCCGCTTCCGTGGCCCAAGCCGATTCCGTCCGACTCGGCGCTGTCCCTTGCGTGTTCATCTGCCGTCCTCTCGTCAACCGGGCAGGACACGATCATGGTCAACGGGGTCTCGGGTGCGCATCGCGTGAAGGCGGGAGAAGTTGCTCCCCCGATCGGGGGAGGCCGCCGGTGAACTGCCCGTTCATACTGGGACGATCATGATCAGGGGACTCCGGCCGCTGCTGCGCGGCTCCACGTATTCGGGTGTGCTGTTCGCCTATTGCGGCGCGCTGGCGAGCCTTCCGCTGCTGCCGGTCGCGATGCTCCCGACGCTGGTGTGGCGATCCGCTCCGTACGGAGTGCTGGTCGTTCTGGGTCTGCTGGTCTGGGCCGCACTGATCGGCGCGGTCGGTCTTGCCCGCAGTACGCGGCTGCTGCTGATCGTGTCCGCCCGCCGACTGCTGCGGGTGCCGTTGCCGGACCCGATGGCCGCTCGTCGGCGAGCGAACTCACCCGCCACCGGGTCGACTCCCGATGTGCCGACGCCCGCCGCGCCATCCGGCGCCGGCCGCTGGCGGGCTCCGATCTGGCTGCTGCTGCACGTGGCGTTGGGGTGGACGGGGGCGCTGGTGAGCGGCGTGCTGTTCATCGCGGGCCTGACCCTCCCGGCGGGTTGGCTCCGCTCCGAGGCGGGGCTGAGTCTGTTCGGCTGGTCGGTGCGGGTGGCGGGCGGCTGGGGCAGCTGGGCGGTGGCGCTCGGCTGCGTGCTGCTCGCGGCGGCTGTGTGCGCGGTGGTGACGAGCGCTCTGCGGTGGCTGGCGCCAAGGCTGTTGGGGCCGTCGTCGGCCGAGCGGCTCGCGCTGGCAGCCGAGCGGGAGCTGCGGCTGGCCGAACGCAACCGGCTGGCCCACGAGTTGCACGACTCGATCGGGCACACGCTGACGGCGACCACGATCCAGGCGGCGGTGGCGGGCGAGGTGCTCTGCGCCGACCCGGTGGCGGCGCGGGCCGCCCTGCGCAGCATCGAGGAGTCGGCCCGGGCCGCGCTGGAGGACCTGGACTACGTGCTTGGCGTGCTGCGCGAGGAGAAGGCGGGGACAGCACCGACCCGGACCTTGGCCGACCTGCCTGAGCTCCTCGACCGGCTGCGGCATGCGGGCGCGGTGGTGGAGCCGGAACTGTCGGGCGACTTGGCGCAGGTGCAGGGGACGCTGTCCCGGGCGGCGTACCGGATCCTCCAGGAGGGGTTGACGAACGCGTTGCGGCACGGGGCGGGCGGTCCGATCGAGGTCCGGGTGGCGGCCGCCCCCGACGGGCTGGAGCTCCGTGTGGTCAACCGGACCGGGGCGGGGGCGAGTACGGGCCCGGGCCCGGGTGCGTTCCCGACGTCCGGGCACGGACTGCCCGGCCTTGCCGAGCGCGTACGCCTGCTGCACGGTGAGATCGAGTCCGGCCCGCACGGGCCGCAGCACTGGAAACTGCAGGTCAGGCTGCCGGTACGGTTGGCGACATGATCGGCTCTGACGCGAGCGCCTCCGTCACCACAGGTCCTCGTGCGAGCGCCTCCGCCACGACAAGCCCTGCCACGAGCGAAGCCGTCACGACCGGCGCCTCCGTCTCGCTCCTCATCGCGGACGACGACGAGGTGACCCGCAGCGGTCTGCGCACGTTGCTCGCGGCACGGCCGGGGATCGAGGTGGTCGGGGAGGCCGACGGTGTCGAGGCGGTCGAGCAGGCGCGGCGGCTGCGGCCGGACGTGGTGCTGATGGATGTGCGGATGCCGCGTCGCAACGGGATCGAGGCCACCCGGCAACTCCTGGCCGGGCCGGCCGAACCGCCGAAGGTCGTGGTGATCACCACCTTCGAGAACGACGACTACGTCACCGCCGCGCTCAGCGCCGGGGCCAGCGGGTTCGTGCTCAAGCGGCTGCCGGTCCGGCAGATCGCGGAGGCGGTGCGGGTGGTGGCGGCGGGAGAGGCGATCCTCTTCCCGGCGGCACTGCGCCGGATGGTCGCCGCCCGCCCGCTGGGCTCCGCCGAGGCACTGCCGAAGGCCGCGCTGACGGGGCGGGAGGAGGAGGTGCTGCGGTCGATGGCCACCGGCCTGTCCAACCCGGAGATCGCTCGGTCGCTCACGGTGAGCCTGGAGACGGTGAAGACCCACGTCGGGAACGTGCTGACCAAGCTCGGCGCGCAGAACCGGACCCACGCGGTGGTGATCGCATACGAGTCCGGTCTGGTGGTCCCGGGGTTCGCCGGTTGACGCGGGCCCCCACCCTCGCGTGGGGATCTGGCCCACGGCGGGTGTCGTCATGCGGGTTACGGGACTGAAAGGGTCCGCTTTCAGGGATTTCCGCCGAATGGCCGAGTACTCCGGGGCATCAGGATCGTCCAGGCATGCGAGCGGGCCCCCGAATCACGATCGGGGGCCCGCGTGGTCTCTACCTCTGCCTGCTGTTCACGCCCGACGCAGTGCGGAGCGGCCCGCGAAGCGCGCCGAGTCGCCCAACTCCTCTTCGATCCGGATCAGTTGGTTGTACTTCGCCGTGCGGTCGGAGCGGGAGAGCGAGCCGGTCTTGATCTGACCGCAGCCGGTCGCCACCGCCAGATCCGCGATGGTGGTGTCCTCCGTCTCGCCCGAGCGGTGCGACATGACAGCCGTCCAGCCCGCCTGGTGGGCCGTGGCCACCGCGGCCAGCGCCTCGGTCAGGGTCCCGATCTGATTGACCTTGACCAGGACCGAGTTGCCGACGCCGGTGCGGATGCCCTCGCGCAGCAGCGTCTCGTTGGTGCAGAACACGTCGTCGCCGGTGAGCTGACAGCGGTCGCCGACGCGGGCGGTCAGCTCGCGCCAGCCGTCCAGGTCGTTCTCCGCCATCGGGTCCTCGATGGAGACGACCGGGTAGGCGTCGATGAGCTTGGCCAGGTAGTCGGCGTGCTCGGAGGGGGTGCGGCGCACCCCCTCGCCCGCGTAGTCGTACACCCCGTCGCGGAAGAACTCCGACGACGCCGGGTCCATGACCAGGCCGATGTCCGTGCCTGGGCGGTAGCCGGTGCGCTCGATGGCGGTCATCACGAAGTCGAGCGCCTCCTCGGCGGTACGCAGTGCGGGCGCGAAGCCGCCCTCGTCGCCGACGCCCGTGGAGTGCCCGGCGGCCAGCAGATCGCGGCGCAGGGTGTGGAAGACCTCGCTGCCCATGCGGACGGCTTCGGCGAAGGTGTCCGCGCCCACGGGCGCGATCATGAACTCCTGGAAATCCAGCGGATTGTCGGCGTGGGCGCCGCCGTTGACGATGTTCATCATCGGCAGCGGCAGGAGGCGGGCGTCGGCGCCGCCGAGGTAGCGGTAGAGGGGCTGGCGGTGGGCCGCAGCGGCGGCCTTGGCGGCGGCGAGGGAGACGCCGAGGATCGCGTTGGCGCCGAGCCGAGACTTCGTGGCGGTGCCGTCGAGGGCGACCAGCGCGGCGTCGAGACCCGCCTGGTCCGCCGCGTCCCGGCCGCGCACGGACGCCGCGATCTCCCCGTTGACGTGGGCCACCGCGCGGTCGACGCCCTTGCCGTGCCAGCGCCTGGAGTCTCCGTCGCGTAGTTCCACGGCCTCCCGGGCGCCGGTGGAGGCGCCGGAGGGGACAGCCGCGCGCCCCAGGGACCCGTCCGCCAGGACGACGTCGACCTCGACCGTGGGGTTGCCCCGGCTGTCGATGATCCGGCGGGCGGTGACGGTCTCGACAGGGACCTCGACGGTTCCAACTGCCTTTGCGGACATGGGAGTTCCTTCCCGTTGTCGTATGCCGTGGCCCCGGCTGCGACAACGCTGGCGCTGGGCCCGACAAGGCAAACCATACAGCAATGCTGCTCAGTTTTGCTGTACAGCACTGCTGTGCAGCTCAGGTGCACAGCTTTGCTGACCAACGGGGTAAAGTGCCCTATGCCCACCTCGGAAGCCGCCGCCATCGCCGCCGAACTGCGCACCGCGATGGGCAAGCTCACCCGGCGCGTCAAACACGAGGACCGCATCCCGCTGGGCCAGGTCGCCGTGCTCGGTGCGCTCGACCGCGACGGCGCCATGACCACCAGCGACCTCGCCGCCGATCAGCGCGTACGCCCCCAGTCGATGGCCCGGGCGGTGGGGCTGCTCATGGAACAGAACCTGATCACGCGCCGGGCGCACCCCACGGACGGCCGAAAGTCGCTGGTCGAGCTGTCGGACGCGGGCCGGGCCGCGCTCGAAGCGGAGCGCGGCCGCAGGGTCGGCTGGCTCGCGCAGGCCATCGAGGCCGAACTCACGGATGAGGAGCGGGCGTTGCTGGCACGCAGCGCCGCCCTGCTGGAGCGGCTCGCCACACGCTAGTGCCCCGGCAGGCAACACTGGCCCGTCGCCCCGTCGCCCCGCCCAGCACGCGCCCCCCATGCCCTCGGCTTCGCTCCAGCAGGCAGCCCGACAACCTGGAGGAGTGCGTCGGCTGCGGCTCGTCGCCCGCATCACGATGCCCAGGCAACTGCCCGCCATCAGGCCGCTGCCGACCCGGCCTGGCAGGATGAATGCCGCCGCTGGCTCCCGCCGGTCGAGCGCGGCATCGCCTGGCTCACCCTCCACAGCCGCAGACTCCGCTACCAGGGCGTCCTGAAGAACGACGCCTGGCTGCACACCCGGGCCGCCGCCCTCAACCTCCGCCGACTGATCAACCCCGGACTCGGCTGAGGGCCCCCGGCACAGCCCCGCTCCGTCCCCCTGCCCCCATTTGACGCCGCAAATGATGCCGCCGCTCCAGAGCCGCATTAGGTTCGATCATGGTCGGAGCGCAGGGGTCCCCGGAGAGGGCAGAGGAACGCATGGCAGTGGCCGTCTTCCGTAGGGTGCCCGTCGCCGTGCTCGTCCTCACCATGGTGGCAAGCCTGGCCCAGGCTGTGTGGTTCCCAAACGTGGCCCGGGCCCAGGTGGAGCTCCACCGGGCCGGTACGTTCAATATGCAAGGCGCCTCGGACCGCTGGCAGCAGGGCGTCTATATCGCCGCCAAGCAGGTGGAGATCCTCGCCCTCCAGGAGGTCCCGGACGGCATTCCTCCTGACGCGGTGCTGGAGGACGGGGTTCGGGTGAAGAACCCGAAGATCCCCGATCCGAACAACCCGGGACGTGAGATCTCCAAGCCGGAGCAGGACGACCTCACCGTCCGGCGCTATCGCTGGGTGAACTGCCGACCGCCCGTGCCGGGCCAGCAGAGCTGGCGCCCCTGCGTCATCTACAAGGTCAGGACGCCCACACGCAACAACCGCGCCCTCGCCATCGTCGTCAATCAGCCGGACGATTCCGTGCGAGCCGTCCAGGTCATCCCGCCTCAGCCGCTTGTGCCCGGCGGCCGGGTGGACGTTGCCGCAAAGCCCGCCCTCGGCATCAGGCTCATGGACGGGACCTGGTTCTACTCCCTCCACGCGCAGGTCAGAACAGGTAGCAACCAGCGGAACGACGCCCCCAATCTGGTACGCAAGATTTCAGCGGATGCGGGGGATCACTGGGCCGCCATGGGCGACTTCAACCGCACGCCCGACTCGCTCGGACAGCTTCTCTCCGACGAGCCGGAAGCCAAGATCGTCCGCTCGGGGCAGTTCACCCATTCGGTGACAACCCCCAGGAGCGAGCTCGACTACATGATTGCCAAAGGGCTGACCGACGGCCAGTACACCGGATTCCGTCTGACGTACGTCGATGCCTCCGACCACTACCCCGTCGGCTTCTGGTCCAGCGCCGCCCCGGACGGGCACGAGTTCCGCTGCGACCCCATCGACGGCATCCTGCGGGCGGGCAAGGAGGAAACGTGCGTGCCCTCGCGAAATCCCGCCATCGTGGCGATGGGCGACAGCTATGTCTCCGGCGAAGCCGGGCGGTGGGCGGGCAACGCCAAGACCCTGGTGCAGGGCTCGGTATGGGGAACAGACCGCGCGGCTGCCAACTGCTCCAGGGACGAGGAGATCTGCGACCACGACCTCGACATGGTCTACGGCCCCACCTCCTACGCCCCCGGCGGCAACACGTGCGACCGCTCCGACGTCGCCCCGATCACCACCGCCGCCTATCCCGGCGTCCCCTCATGGCGGCGCTTCAACATCGCCTGTTCCGGTGCCACCACGAACGAGATCACCCGCCCCTACACCGCCAAAGGCGAGGACGCACAGACCGACCAGCTCGCGGACCTCGCGAAGAGGTACCAGGTCAAGATGATCGTCGTGTCGATCGGCGGCAACGACCTGGGGTTCAAGGACATCATCACGGACTGCGCAGAACGGTTCATGAAGTGGCCGTTCTACGCCTACTGCAAGAACGCCGACGCCTGGGCTGACATCAACAGCAGACTCGACGACGTCGGAAACAAGGTGGCCCGGGCCCTGGCGGCCATCCAGACCACGATGGCACAAGCCGGCTACCGGGCCGACGACTACCGCCTGGTGGCGCAGTCCTACCCGGCTCCGCTGCCCCCGAGCACCGCCTACCGGTACAACGAGTCACGCTTCACGAGGTACAGCAACGGCGGCTGCCCGTTCTACGACGTGGACACGGACTGGGCCCGGCAGACCCTCGTGGGCGGTATGAGCCGCGAGATCAAGGCGGCCGCGAATTCGGTGCGGGCCAAATTCCTCGACATCAGCGACGCGTTCGCCGGTCATGAACTGTGCAACAAAGCCTCCGCTCAGGCCACCCGGGCCAACTCTTCGAGGAATCCCCTCACCTCCCAGGCCGCGGAGTGGGTCCGCTGGGTCCCCTACCTCCCCGACCACCCGGCCCTCAACGGGTCGCCCCAGGGAGACATCCAGGAAGCCGTCCACCCGAACTCCTTCGGCCAGCTGGCGCTGGGCACATGCCTGACCAAGGTCAGCAACCGGACAGACCTGCTGAACAACACCGCCACCGCGTTCACCTGCGTCAACGACGGCCGCAATGGCAAGGACGGCATGACCGTCACGGGAAATGGGATTTTCCTGATCGACTAGCACGAGGGTGTTCTCGGCTACTGCGGTCCAGCCATCGGCCTCCAGAGCCACGTGTGCGACGTGGGCCTGGGCACCGGCCAGGATGGCGGTCACGGCACTGGAGCGGGTGGGGTGGATGTCGAGGCGGACGTGCGCAGTGATGGAGGGTGTTGGCACGAAGGGTGGCTCTCTTCTGCCGCCGTCGAGTCGCAGGGGGCCAGCCGCCAGCGGGTGGGATCAGCGGGAACTGCGCGCGGTGGGCGGAGCCGTGGTCCGCGGCGGCGCGGCCCGGGGCACGCCCGCGGTCCTCGCGGACTTGGTGCGACCGGGCCGGTTGGCGGGCGTGGGTGAGGAAGGAGCGCTGCGGGACGCGCTCGTCCCAGTGCTCCGGGGAGCCGACCGGTCCGGCGAGGAGGTCCAGCAGCTCTCGTGGATCAGCCCCGGTGTCCAGGAGGCCGCGGGGACGGTCACGGGGTCGAGGGGCGTGCCGCGCCGGGGCAGGGTGTTCAGGCACCGCCACAGCCCGGCGTAGAGCGGGTGCGTGAAGTCGCCGGGGGTCAGCCACCGCATCTGCTCGATGCCGTTGGGGTACGCGGTCGCGGTCGCGAGCAGTAGCCGCTCCTCGTCGACCGCTTCCTCGTCGCCGCCGGCCAGGTGACGCGGTGCGATGACGTCGACGTCGAAGTTCTCGGGTGTCGGGGGCACGGTCACCTCCGTACCGCAGTGATCCGGCCGGGCATCGGCGGGGAGGGCGTCGCGTGTCTGCAGCCATTCCTCGTGCGGGGTGTAGCTCCAGGAGCTACACCCACGTGCGACCGCCGGGCACTTGGTCCTCGAAACCGCTCATGTACTGAACGTGCCGCGAGTGTGCCGGAGAAGCCGTCAATCCATTCCCCGGGACCTCCCTCAGTCGAACGCGCTTGCGGCCGTCACTGCCAACGTCTGCGACGACGTCTGCGCTCCCGGATCGTCCGGTTTCGCAAGGCATCGAAATTCGATCAGGACGTCCATGAGGGCGATGCCGTCAATTCTTTCGGCTGATCAAGCTCGTGAGCTGCAAAGGCCGGACCGCCCGCAAGATCGGAAACCCGTTCACGCCAATGACATTGGGGTAAGCCATGCCAACTGACGTGTACACAGCTAGAGTTGAGGTGCTGGCGCGGCACCCGGACACAGGGGGTGCTCGGGGGAATCGCGCCAGAAGGGGGAACGCATACCGTGTTACGACACACGTTTGCGCGCGCCGCTGCCGCAGGTGTTGCGGCGCTCGCGTTGATATGGGGCAGTGCGGGGGGCGCTTCCGCGCACGCCGCGCAGCCGGGGAAGTCCGAACTGTCCGTCCACGTACGCAAGATCACGCCGAAATGGCACGGCGCCATGCCGAAGGGGGCGACGAAGGCCAACGCGCTCTCGGCCGACACGGACCCCACCGGCTGCGGCGACCCGTGGTGGTGGCTCGAATGGACCAACGAGACGCTCCGCACCTCGCACTGTCAGGACGAGCAGGACACGATCAACCTGATCAGGTGGGTGAACCGCGTCCCGGAGATCGTCGGTACGGCGAAGGTCACCATTTCCCACCTCACGATGATGAGCACCACGTCGCTGACGTGGAGCGAACAGGTCACCGTCTCCAAGGCCGATCTGTCCGGCGAGGCGCGGAAGACACCGATCACGATGTCCCTGCTGGCCTTCGCCAAGCCGAACACCACCTTGCACAGGACCGGCCAGCTCGCCGGTGCGTTCACGCTGTCCGGGACCTCGCAGGAGACCGGGGCCATCGACTACTCCTCGCAGGTCCACAAGATGCAGGAGGTCTGGGACTCGACGAAGTACGTGTACTTTGCCGACGCCGTCGGCTTCCCGCTGACCATCGCGTCGTCCAGCGGGCCGGAGTGGCGGTGCGACGACGTGTTCTGGGACAAGAAGACCCAGAAACAACACACTAAAGTGCCCGGCTGCGTCCTGCCGTTCCAGGCGGCGTACGACGCCAGCCCCGTGTTCGTCCCCTCCGGCATGTACGGCCTGAAGGGGATCAGGCAGAACATCCAAACAGTGCAGAAGAACGGGGTGCACATCGGCAGGCCGTTCTCCGGCAAGCCGCTGCACCGCACCACGGATGCCCAGCGGGCCAACAACTACAAGGCGGTGTGCGCCGGGCTGAAGCCGCCGAGCCCGGGCCTGTCGTGCGACGAGTACCCGTTCGCGTCCACCGCGGAGGGCGGCACGTTCTTCGCACCGCCCAACCGGGGGATCGCCTGGGTGTCCGTCCAGGAGCAGAGGCAGCAGGGCGGTTTCTTGCGGGCCTTCTACAGTCAGAGCCGCATCCTGCCCGGCGACCCGTTCTATGTGAACGTCCTGGCCTAGGGCCTGTCCGGCGGATCTTGTCTGGGACGCGGGGGCCTGGCACGCCCATCTGCGGCGTTGTCGTCGGTTGCCGACTCCCCCAAGTTCTCGACTGCGCTCGAACAGGGGGGACCCCCATCGCCTCGCCGCCCTCCTCCGCCTTGCAGCTGGACGCACCAGGCCCCCGCTCACCAGCGCCGAAAGGCCGAGGCGCCTCGCGGGCGACCAGATCCGCCGGACAGGCCCTAGCAGGCACGAACCCACCGAGACGCTCGTGCCCCTGTCAGGGAGGGAGTAGGAGTACCTGTGGTGTCCGAGGAGAGCTACGACCTGACGGTGGAGGCTCCTGCGTACATCGTGTGGGGAAGCCCGTACGACGAGGACGTGTTGGGGGCGGCGGATGACTGGGCCCCCTACCTGGTGCCGGATGCGCGGGTAGTGGAGATACGGACGCACACTCAGTGGAGCACGGTGCACTTGGTGTTGCAGCGGCTCGCCGGCGCTCCTCTGGTCGATCTGGAGGGCTGGGATGACGCTTGGGAGGTGTCGCTGCTGGCCAGCCCCCGCACGGATCCGATTCCGGCGAACCCGGACCACATGTTGATCTCCTCGCGGGGGGAGGGCGATGACTGCGCGACCTTCGACGAGCTGGAGTGCCCCGGCGGGGTGGACACCTGGTGGCGGCTGCGCGTGTCCCGACGGGTGACCAGTGCCGGCGAGGAGCATCTGATCCAAGCATGGATCGCTGACAGGCAGCCGGCGACCCGGCTGAAGTGAGATGACGAAGCCCCGCCGGTTGCTCCGGTGGGGCTTCTGCGCGTGACGGGTCACGACGGCGCCGGCGACTTCACCCGCTATGACGTGCACGCCGTACGCGAGCACCGGCGCCCGAACGACGTGGAGTTGGCCGTGCCGCCAGTGCGCTCCTGTCCCGGACACAGCGCACTTGCCGGCGACGCCGCAGTCCACGCCGCGCTCGCCCTGCCGACCTAGCACACGGGCACCGGAACCACACCTCCTTGCCCACCTCGGTGGGCACGAGCCGTTGCGCGCCCCCGGTCGCCGGCGTCGAACCCGTCCCCTCGACTTACGTCGCCAACTCCGTGCGGACGCATACCGGTTGTCCTCGGCCGTCCCGGCGGTCCCAGGGATGCTGAAGGGACGCTCGGAACGCCCGATCGCGCTGATCACAGGGTTAGCGTGCGGTGACCGTCGATCCCGAGAGGAACCACGCCGATGCGCCACAACGCCGGCGTCAAGGTCCCCAGCGCAAGTACCTCTTGGGAAACGCGGCGCCTTGGCGGCCGGCCGCTGGGGTCCTGACGACGTCGTGCACCCGAGGTGCACGGTCAGCCCCGTGCCCGGCGCCAACCTCGGACGGACCGTCACGGCAGCGCGCCCTTGCGTCCCCCTCACGACCTCGTGACTCACCTTCACGCCGCATCGGCGCGTGAACCTATGAAATCGGAGATCTCCTTGAGACCTCGCAGAGCCACCCGCAGAGCGCGGGTGCCCGTGCTCGCATCGGCAGCCCTGGCCATGGTCGCCGGGCTGTTGCAGGGCAGCGTGGCCTGGGCCGGGCAGGCGGATGCCGCCGGGACCCAGCCCCCGGCGCCCGGTGCGACCGCGCCCAATACGGTGGTGCCCGAGCAGCGGGGCGATGCCCTCGGCAAGGACTGGAAGAAGTCGGCCGACCGTGCATGGACGACGGCCGGTGACGCCACCGGATTCCATCTGCTGGTCGCGGACGCCAATGCGGGCTACACCTGGCGGACCGTGGCGACGCTGTCCGAGCCAGGTCTCGAAACCGATCAGTGGATCGGCAATGCCTGTGTGACCGGTTCGGGCAAGCGGGCCGTGGTGGTCTACGCGCCGCGGGCGTTCACCAACCGCAACGACCTCTTCGACCGCGGTGCCTTCACGGCGGTCGTGGACCTGCAGTCGGGGAAGGTGACCAAGCTGCCGCTGAACGCGAGCCTGGCCTATTTCGACCCCGGCTGCGGTGCGGGTGAGACGGCCGTGGTCACGCAGGCGAGCACCGACGGCACGAGCGAGCAGACCCAGCTCCAGACTGTCGACGCCGCGACCGGAAAGATCGTCTCCACGGGGACGGTCGACGGCCAGGCGACATCCGCGGTCCCGGTCGGCAAGGACGTCATAGCCGCCGCCGGCCCGCACCTGATAAAGGTCGGCCCGGCAGGCAAGGCGGACGTGGTGGCCACCACGCACGGCACCGCGACGCGACTGCACCCGGACGCCGACGGCAACGTCGCCTTCCTGGAGCCCGCCAAGGACGGCAAGGTCGACGTCCAGCACCTTCAGGGCCGTACGGTCAAGACGCTGGCCGTCGGCAGCCTCGGGCAGGTCGGTCTGGCCCAGGGCGCCGCGGGCAAGGTCTTCGTGACCGGCCGGTCCACGGCCGAGCACGACCTGCCCCCGACGATGCGCCGCGTCACCGAGGCGCCCGCCGCGGCGGAGCTGTCGACGGACGGCAAGCTGGCCGTCGTCCAGGCCGTCCCCCAGCACCTCGCGGACGAGGTGGCCTCGCCGTTGCAGCGGGCCAGGACCCAGGTGGCCGAGTCCGTCGAGATCAAGGCGACGGCCACCGGCACCAAGAAGCAGCTGGCCTTCACGGTCGCCACCCAGCAGACCCCGGACCAGGCCGACACCGGTGCGAAGCCCTCGCCGTTGCTCCCGTTCATCGCGGGCGGCCGGAGCACCGTCAAGAAGGCGCTCGCGGCGACCGGGGCCAAAGCTGCGGCCTCGGGTGACCCCTCCAGCAACCCGGTGGACGACGACCGCTACTGCTCGGTGCCGCGCAATGACGTGAACACGCAGGTCTACCAGCCCACTCCCGCCCAGGTGGAATGGGCGGCCGACATGGCCATCCGGGGCCTGCTGACCCCCGACCACATCAACCGGCCCGCGAACTGGCACAACTCGGGCCTGCCCGCCTGGTCGCCGCAGGGCATGTTCCCACCGCACCCCCTGGTCAACGGCGGCCGGATCCCGGCGCAGGTCATGCTGGGCATCCTGACCCAGGAGTCCAACCTCTGGCAGGCGAGCTCGCACGCCGAGCCCGGCGAGTACGGCAACCCGCTGATCGGCAACTTCTACGGCACCAACATCTACGCCGGCACGACGGGGTACGACCCGAAGCGCATCTGGAAGATCAACTGGGACAAGGCCGACTGCGGCTACGGCATCGGCCAGGCCACCGACGGCATGCGCATCGCCGGGCACCCCAAGGAGCACGAGGTGCTCCTGCCCCCGGACCAGCAGCGCGCCGTGGCCCTGGACTACGCCACCGGCATCGCGTACTCGGCGCGGATCCTCCAGGACAAGTGGAACGAACTGCACACCGCCGGGACGCAGATCAAGCTGAACGACGACGACCCGACCCGTCCGGAGAACTGGTTCGCCGCCGTCTGGGACTACAACGCGGGCCTCAACGTGCGGGGCAGCAACCCGGACAACCCGTCGGCCTGGGGGCTCGGCTGGGCCAACAACCCCTCCAACCCCAAGTACCCGATGGACCGCGGGGCGTTCCTCGACAACAACCACTACGCGGACGCCGCGCACCCGCAGAACTGGTCCTACGAGGAGAAGGTGATGGGCTGGGGCGCCTTCCCCATCGACACCGGGCACTCGTACGACGACAACGGCAACATGAACAAGGGCAACACGCACGGGTTCTCCGCGGCCTGGTGGACCAACGTCTCGGAGCGCACGTACGCGATCAAGCCGCCGATCACGACGTTCTGTGACACCACCAACGGGTGCGACCCGCTCAACCCGCCGGTCTGCCACACCGTCGCCTGCTACAACCAGCACTGGTTCAACCACGACGCCACGTGGAAGAACTGCGGCAGCAAGCCGACGACCCCCAACGGGCCGGTCGGGGAGTGCGGCAACGAGTACCTCACCTACAAGACGGTACGCGGCGAGCCCGGTGACGCCCATCCGAAGCTCGGCCCCTGCGACTCGGGTGCACTGCCCAGCGGCACCGTCATCGTCGACGACGAACCCGACGGCGCGCCACAGAACCGTTGCGGGTCCCGCGGCTGGTCCAGCAACGGCTCCTTCGCCTGGGAGTTCCGCAAGGACGACGAGGGCCGGTACGAGGCCAAGGAGGACCTCCACCAGATCGGCGGGGGCTTCGGCGGCCACTACTGGTTCTCCCACGCGCGTCAGCCCAACAACTGGGACAACTACCTGACGACCAGCGGAACTTGGACGCCCAACCTCGGCGATCACGTCTACAAGGTCCAGGCGTTCGTCCCGTATCCCTCGCACACCACGAAGAGCGCCCACTACGAGGTCACGACCAAGGACGGCAAGGTCCACGAGCGGGTCGTCGACCAGTCCAGGGCCAACAGCGACTGGGTGACCGTCGGTTACTTCCAGCTGGGTTCCAACGCCAAGGTCTCCCTCAGCAACGTCACCGGCGACGCCACCTCCGGCGACCTGGACGTGGCGTACGACGCGCTCGCGTTCGTGCCGGTGAACGGGACGTACGAGCACCACACCTTCGACGCGGCGGCCATCTTCGAGAGCAACCAGAACCTGGACACCAACACCCCCTGGCTGATGAAGACGCCCATGCGGACGCGTCAGACCATCTACGACTGGGCGCACTCGCGCACGGCCGGCGGTCCGGACTTCGACAACCACGGAAGGCTGGTCGGCCTGTCCAACTTCCAGGTCTGCAAGAGCGGTGAGCAGAACGACCTCTGCCTCGGCGACAACGTCTCCGCCGCGGTGAAGTCCTGGCAGGCCGATGTCGACACGGCCGGGACCGACCCGAACAGTCACCCCTCCGAGGCCGACTGGCTCGGATTCGCCATTCCCGCGCCGCCGAACATGATCAACGAGCACACCTTCGACGACGACCGCTCCTACAAGATCAAGACGCACATCGACACGTCGTACGTCGTCGGCCCGGACGGCAAGATCATTCCTGGCACGGAGGAAATGGTGGACTCGGGCCGCACCGGCAACACCGAGATCGCCCCGTTCGCCCGCAACTTCATCCAGGCGACGGTCAAGGACTACGGCTCGCTCGGCGTCACCTTGCCCGACCTGTCGTTCGACGCCAAGGACGGCAACGTCACCGGTCAGACGACTCATGTGGCGAACCCGCTGGTGACCGGCATCACGCCCGGACAGGCCTACCGTTCGGGACAGCAGCCGACGGGCATCGACTCCAGCGGCACGTGCGTGACGACCAAGTACGTCAGTGGCGGCAGCATCGGTTACCGCCCGCTGGACGAAGCGCCCAGCACCGACGCCAACATCAGCGCCTGGGTGAACAAGCTGAAGAGCCTGGCCGACCAGCGGTCGATCCCGGCCGAGGTCGCGGACACGGCCGGCGACATCTACAGCCTGTTCTTCCGCAAGCCGTCGCTCGACGGCGGTGGCAACCCGGAGGGCTCACTGTTCAACATGGCGCCCCCGATCTGGCAGAACGTCAGCATGGCCTTCTGCGCGGGTGGAACCGTCAAGTCCACGGCCGCGGCGAACATCGACGACAACCCGGCGACGGGGCTCGTGTACCAGAGCTACATGCCCAACCTGTATCTCTACCTGGACGGCCACATGGTCGACCAGACGGGGCAGCCGACCAGTGGGCCCGTGCAACGCGGCGACTTCGCGTCGTTCTCCAACGTGCCGCTCGGCGACGACCACCACACCGGTTACGGATCCTGCGGCACCGAGATCAAGGGCAACGGCGGAAACCCCTGGAGCCTCAAGGCGATGCCTTCCGGCCTTCCCGGTGGTACCCCCGGCATCCCCATGTTCTGCGACGACGGGAGCCACGCCGGCTGATACCCGGCCCCGGCAGGGCCCGCGGTCGCGGGCCCTGCCGGGGCTTTCGCCCACCCCCACGAAGGACAATGCAGGCCATGACGCGACGATTCACCCAGGCGGAACTGCTGCCGGCGCTTGTGCCCCTGCTGTTTCCCCTTGCTGTGACGCTGCCGTCCGGCCTGCCCGCCGGCCAGGTGGTCCTCGCCTCGACAACCGGCCTCTTTCCGGCCGTACTCTCCGGCTGGCTGGGGAGCCGGATCCTGTCCCGGCACAACCGCCTGCGTCATGCGGCGCTCACCGGGTGCGTCTCGACATCCCTGTTCGGCTGTCTGATCGTGGGCTCCCTCTACTACGGATTCGTCTTCGCGATCGTCCTGGTCCCCGTCTTCGGCCTCCTCGGTCTGCTCAGCCTCTGGGGCACCTGGTCCCTCGCGAAGGACAGAAAACGCGGAGCGGTGACCGTTTCCCTTCCGCTGTGCCTGGTCGCGGCCTTCGGACTGGGCTTCTCCGCCGCAGGAGCGGCCGGCATCCTGGCGCATCTGGCCGGCTGGACGTGCCTGGCCCTCGCCTTCCTGATCTGCTCCCTGACGCTGTTCGCCCCGCGAAGGGGCAGCTGACCCACTCAGGCGCACCCATCGGGCGTCCGCCGACCAGCGGATCACTGCCGTCCCGGCGCTCCACCGGGACTGCTCGGGACCTTTCCGGGACAGTTGGGACGGCCGGGCCGCACGCTTCTCCCGGATGATGGTCGGCGCGGCCGGCGCCCGCTTCTGCCGGGCCCGACACGGTGCGCTTCGGGCCCGGTCCGATGCGAGCCGCGTTCCCCATGTTCACAAGGAGATGCCTGTCATGACTGCCACTGTGTCCAAGCGCCGTGCTCTCGTCCACGCGGCGGCGCTCGCCGGAACCCTCGTCGCGATGTCGCTCCCGGTGGCCGGTACCGCGGCGGCCGAGGGCAACCCCACCTACGAACTCAACTCCAACGGTGCGGACACCACGGAGTCGATGGAGGCGTGCGCCGACCACTCAGACCAGTTCCGCTTCCGGTTCTACTACCACGCCGGCGAAGCCGGTGCGTGGATCAACGTCGGCCACCCCATCTACGACCTCAAGTCCATCTACATCGGCGTCGGCGGCAACCAGACCCTGCACTACTGCGACAACGGTGACGGCGCGGGCCAGGTAGTCGCCAACAACGCGGCATCGGCGCACAACTGGTACGACGGCTACTGCGCCCAGGTGTTCTACAGCGCCGGGTACAAGGGCGCCAAAGAGGTCGTCTCAAGCCACTCCGGCATCAATCTGACCTCCACCAAGAACAACAACCGCTCGATCAACTTCTACGGCTGCTGGTAGTCGGCCCAGGACCGGAGCGCGGTGGGTGGACACCGCGCTCCGGTCCGGCGCAGCCCTTTCGCAGGACAGCCCGGGCGACGGAGCTCTCTTTTTCCCAAGCCCTTCCAAGCCCTTCCAAGTTCTTTCAAGTTCTTTCAAGGAGTTCTCAGACATGACCACTCACTCCGTGTCCCGGAGCCGGGCCCTGGTCCGTGCGGCGGCCCTCGCCGGCGCCCTCGCCGCGGTGTCCCTCGCGCCGGCCGGTACCGCCTCGGCCGAGGGGAACCCGACCACGGTGTACGACTCCAACGGCGAAGACACCCTCATGTCGATGGACAAGTGTGCCGACCACACGGACAACTTCCGGTTCCGGTTCTTCTACCACTCGGGCGAAGCCGGTGCGTGGGTCAACGTCGGCCACCCCATCTACGACCTCAAGTCCATCGCCATGGGCGGCAGCGGCGGCGGCAACCACCCCCTGTCCTTCTGCGACCAGGGAGACGGCGCGGGCCAGGCAGTCGCGAACAACTCGGCCTCGGTGCACAACTGGTACGACGGCTACTGCGGCTCGGTCTACTACAGCGCCGGGTACAAGGGTGCCAAGGAGACGATCTGGCACAACTCCGGGGCCGACCTCTCCGCCACCAAGAACAACAACCGTTCCGTCAACTTCTCCACCTGCTGGTAGACCGGGACGTCGAGGACACACTCATGCGACAGAGCCACCGCGGGCCCCGCCGTGCGGCAGCGGTACTGATCCTGGCCGTACTCACCACAGCGGGCTGCGCCCACGACCGGGCCCGCCCCACCGCCGGCCCGTCGGCGATGGCCTCGCCCGCCGCCGTGCGAACAGACAGCGACCCGTCGACCTGGACCCTGCCCCTGCTGCGCTACCAGCCCACCCCGGACCAAGAGCACGCCATGGTGCGGGCCGAGAACCTGCTGGTGCAGCGATGCGCGGCGGGATTCGGCGTCGACTGGCAACCCGACCCCGAACTGCCCCCGGTCGGCCCGAAGAACGTCATGGACTGGCGGTACGGAATCCACGATCCGGTGCTTTCCGGCAAGCGCGGCTACCAGACCGACGCCGCTCAGCAGGCCCGGTACGACAAGGCCATGCGGGCCCAGCAGGGCCGCCCGGCCCGGCCGGTGAACAGCGATGTCGTGCTGGCCGGCACCGAGCTGCCGCCCGAGGTCCTCGCCAAGGCCGGCCCCGAGGCCAAGCAGGGGATGGTCGCGGGCAGGAAGGTGCCGGACGGCGGCTGCCTGGGCCAAGCGCGCCGCACCCTGGGCAGCACCACCCACGGCGTCTCCCCGCTGGTCGAGCGCCTCAGCCACGACTCCTACCCGAGCTCGATGCAGGACCCGAAGGTCAAGGCGGTCTTCGCGCAGTGGTCGAGCTGTATGAAGGCGAAGGGCTTCGACTACGCCGCCCCGATGGACGCGAACGACGACCCGCGGTTCCGGCCCGGGCCGCAGGGCGTGGGCAAGCAGGAGATCGAGACCGCTCTCTCCGACATCGAGTGCCGCACCACTCACCGGGTCGCCGAGGTGTGGCACGACGCCGAAGCCCGGATCCAGGAGCGGGAGATCGCGGCCAACGCCGGTCCCCTCGCCGCCGACCGCGAGGCCCTCGACACCGTGATCAGGAAGGCCGACCAGGCGCTGGCCGGCACCTGACGACGGACACGCGCGCGGCGCGGGAGTGTGGTGATCCACACACCGCGTCGCGTTGCCGCCGGTGCGAAGGCGCGCCTGAGCACTCTCGGACGCGTATTCCTTGGACCAACTGCTGCGTCGGACACAAGGAATAGTGGGCCATTCGCATCTGACGCCAGGCGGCCGAAGGGCCGGAAGTCCGCTACGGCGGGCAGCCGGACATCGGGCTTTCCAGACGGGAGATGGACGCTCATTTCCCTGTGCGCAACCGACGAAGCGGGTCGCCTCATCTGCCTTCGTGAGAGAGAACTCCGGGAGTTACCGGGAAGGCGAACTTCCATGGCGGCCGGCAGCAATTCCGGGTATTCGGGGCGGATCTGCCCCTCGCGGCGACACGGTGGGGTTGCCCGGTACCGGGGGCGCCGCGCGGGACTGCCCGGGACGTCCCTGGGATGCTTCCCAAGGTCGTGAAGTGCCGGAACGAACGCCTCCCGAGTCGACGCCGCCCGCTGTCGGCTCCCGTCCCACGTCAGTGTTGCCGGCGACGCACCCCCCTTCAGCCCCCTCGCGAGCGTCGGCGCCGCGCCCCCGCCGCGCCCCGCAAAAGGTAGACCTGGCGAATATCTCCGGCCGGAACAGCCGTCTGACGCCAGCCATTTGGGACATACCGCCGAGAGGAACTCCGTACGAACGGTGCGGTGGCCACCTATCGCTTTCACTGGTGGAACAAGACTGCACGGCAGACGGAAATCGCTGAAGTGGCTCGCGAGAAACGGTGCGTGACATATCCGCCCCAACCGGACGTCGTGCTGAATTCCGATGCGGACAGCGGTGGAACGGGACTTCGCCGGTGCGCTCGAAGTGCCTCTGTCCGGACCACTGCTGACCAGGCGCTGCCGGCGCCCGGAAACGGTTCAAAGGTCCGGTTACTCTGTGGTCCGCGCGACGGCCCAAGGGGAGTTGCCGTCCGCCGCGAATGATGACGGGGGAAGCACGTGTCTGACCAGACCGATGCACCTGCGGGCACGCAGGAACAGCTCTTCGTGGAAATGCGCCGCATCAAGCAGGCGTCCGGGTTCAGCTACGGACAGTTGGCCGACAGGACCCACTACAGCCGCTCCTCCTGGGAGCGGTTCCTGAACGGGAAGCAACTTCCTTCCAAGGTCGCCGTCGAGCAGTTCGCGGCCGCCGCCGGAGCGGACCCGCACCCGCTTCTTGCCCTGCTGGCACCGGTGGGACAGACGCAACTGCCGGCCCAGGAACCGGGCGCCGAAGTGGGGTATGCACCAGAACCCGGGACGCCGGAGCCCGCCGCCGAGACGTCGATGGCACTGGAACCGGTGCCCCCGGCCGCGGAGCCCCACGTGGCCGCGCGCCGCGTACGGGAGCGGGCCCATCCGATGCTCGCCCGGCGTCGGCTCGCCGGCCGCCCGTCCTGGCGGCGCAGGCTGGCAGCCGTGGGCTGCATCGCGTCCGGTGCGGTCATGGGTGCGGTCGCCACCGTCCTGGTCATGGGCACCGGGGCCGGCTCGCACGGTGAATCCGGCAGCACTCCCGGCGCCCAGGCGTCCGGTGCCGGAACCGGCCAGGGGATGCCGGTGTCCGTGGCTGGGAAGGTCGATGCGCGCTGTTCCGGAGACACCTGTCTGCGGCGCGATCCGCAGGCCATGGACTGCCAGTGGGATGCGAGCACCGCACACGACACCTGGCTGCGCGGCATGCACATCGAACTGCGTTACAGCCCCGCCTGCCATGCGGTGTGGGGGCGGATCGAGAACGGTGCCGTCGGGGACGTCGTCAAGATCAGGGACCGCACCGGCCTGGAACAGGAGGCCACCATCCGGACGGACCGGGACACCTATACCCGTATGCTCGCCGTCACCGTCGACGCGCCGGCCGACTCCGTGACGATCTGCGGGGCGATACCGAGCCAGAAGCAAATGGAGTGCTCGCCGAGCGACAACGTTCAGCCGTAGACCGCGAACGCGTCGCCCGGTGACGGAATCCGGGCGCCGCCCCTCGCCGGGCATGGCAGCCCGGCGGGGAGTATCCGGCCCTCAACTCTTCTGTACGGAACTGGCCGCGCCGATGGGCGACTTCGCCGGGGACCGGGTGGGACGCCCACTGCTGATCCCGTCGGGTGTCCCGGAGGATCTCAGGACGACTCTGGGACGTTCGCCGTCCCTCCGTGTCCCCCTGGGCGCCTACTGTCCATCGTGTCGCCGCGAAACCGGAGTGATCAGGAGGTCGCGGCGACTGTTTTGCGGGTCTGGGGCCCCGTCGTCGCCCCCTCGCCCAGCAGTTGCCTGCGAGATCGTTTTCCCGAGGAGAGCTACCCATGTTCACCACCACACCCGTGCGTCGTAGCCGTCTGGGCGCCGCGGCCGCGGCCGCCTTCACAGCCGTAGCCGCTCTGTCGTTCGCCACCCCCGCCCACGCGGAGGGAGACCCGACCCTCGCCGTCGATTCCAACGGCGGCGACACGATGCAGGCACCAGAGAAGTGCGCTGAGCACACCGACCAGTTCCGGTTCCGGTTCTACTACCACTCCGGCAACCAGGGTGCATGGGTCAACGTCGGTCACCCGGTGTACGACCTGAAGTACATCGACATGGGTGCGCCGCCGCTGCAGCCGCTCAAGTTCTGCCCCGGTACCGGCGACGGAGCGCTCCAGCCGATAGCCAACAACGCGGCCTCCGTATTCAACTGGTACCAGGCATACTGCGGCACCGTCTACTACTCCGCCGGTTACAAGGGCGCCAGCGAGACGATCTTCCACGGCAGCGGGGCGAACCTGACCTCGGCCAAGAACAACAACCGCTCGATCAACTTCACGAGCTGCTGGTAACCGTCGCTTCTTCAGCGATAGTTGGCCACGAAGGCGGGCCCACCGGGTTGAAGGGGCTTTCGCTCATCGACTTGGCTCCGAGCGGACCGATCGCGTCGGTCGTCTCCATGAAGTGGACCTCGGTACGCGGTATGTCGGCGTACTGCGGGAGGCGGTAGCGCCGGAAGGCCGCCGCAGACACCTGTTCCCCCGACGACTTGGAGCGGGCCGACTGGCGGCCTGCAACCCGGCCTGGGGGCATTGCGACATCACCGCCCTGGTCGTCAATGACATCTTCGGTGGTGATCTCATGGTCGGCGACGTGCGCGGTCCGGATGGCGAACAGCACGGGTTCCACTGGTGGAACCACCTGGCCGGGGGTGCTGAACTGGATCTCACGCGCGAGCAGTTCCACGACGGACAGGTCATCGGGGTGGGGCGGATCGTGGAGCGGCCTGCGGGCCGATTGCCGCGGCGCTGGGAGGAGTACCAGTTGCTGCGGGAGCGGGTGGAAACCTGGCTGGGCCCGCTCCCGGCCCGCTGAGCCAAGGTATATGGGCGTGGCTGCGGCGGGGCTGCCTGTGACGCCGCCACGAGCAGCGCGAACGAGGCATGACCGCAGCGTGCTACCGCTGCGCGGCAGGCAGCGAGCCCAGGAATTGGCGCGCTCGACCGCCACTTCCTGGTCCTCGGTGTCGGGATCGTGCCGCGTGCCTCCAGGCGTAGTACCTCTATGAAGACGCGGGCACCGGACCCGCGCTTGTTCGGTACCACTGACACGTTGCCGCCGACGAGTTCCGGCGACGCCTCCACCACGCGCATCAACGCCTCGGCTGTCCGCTGGGATCGGCCGGATCCGGGTCCATGGGGCGTCTCTGGGACATCGGCTGCTCACTGCCCCGGCCAAGGCGCCCTGGATTTCGGGGAGTTCGGCTACCTGGTGCAGCCGGTCGATGACCTTCGGGCCGTTCCCGAGTGTGTCCCCGGGCCCGCCCAGAGCCTCAACGAAGCGTCGGTTTCACCCCGGTATGGCTTTCATGCATGAATGGCCGGGGAAACCCCAGTTCAGAGGGGCACCGGGACGTGGCGCAGCTTGGTAGCGCACTTGACTGGGGGTCAAGGGGTCGCAGGTTCAAATCCTGTCGTCCCGACCAGCGTTTCGCGCAGGTCGGAGGCCGTTCTCGCAGAAATGAGAGGACGGCCTTCCATGTTTCCGGGGCGTGATGGTCGCAGCGTGGTCGCCATCCGCGAAAGGCGCACGCGCCTGGGCGGACCATGGGGTGCCGTACTGGACGATCAATTCACATCTTCGTGACCGCATGCCCGGCGCATGACAGTCATGTAGCCGCCAGGCGGAGGCCCCGCGGAAGCAGCGTTTCGGGCAACGATCCCACGACCACCATCAGCCGCAACGCCCCACATCCCGCGCACAGGCACCGGCACGACCAACTGCCCTGACTGACAAGCGTTTCCGCACACACCGCACACAAATGCGTCGTTGACGCTCCGGTCCGCACGCCCGAAGCATGGTCATGCCAAAAACGACGAAAGGATCATGCTCGGTGAAAAACTTCAAACGCGGGGGAATCCTCCTGGCCGCACTCCTCGCGGTCAGTACGGCGTTCGCCGGGGCTGCGTCAGCAACACCCAGACCCCACCACCAGGCCACCGCCCAGATCGCGCCCCTGACCACCACTCAGGTCACCACCAGCCAGGCCGTCACCTGCACCACCGGCCACATCACCATGGACCGCACCAGCTCCTGCGCGTCCGGCACACTCATCGTCAACTTTTACCTCGAGCCCGAACACCAATACCAGGGCAGCGCCGAATTCGGCTGGACCTCCCACGTCCAGCTCGACCCCCGCAACCGCCACCGCTACACCGACGACGTCACCCTGCGCCTCGCCTCCTCCAGCGTGCTCGCCGCCTTCCTGGGCGAAGCCACCGTGACCGAAACCTGCGGCGCCTGCACCACCGCCGGCAGCACCACTCAGATCACCTTCCCCCGCATCACCCGCACCTGGCACCTCGTCCTCGACTCACCCGGCACGGCCACCGTCACCGACGCACAAGCCCCGCACCTGAACTACGAAGCCGCCCCTTACACGCCGGTCAGCGTCGACCTCGGACCGAAACTGGGCGTCCGCTGCGACAACACCCCCCGCATGTCCCCCGTAGCCGACGGCGGCTGCGTCTACCCCCAGGTCACCCCCACCTACGACGTGTCCGTCACCGGACCGTATAACCAGGTCGCCTGGCACATCGACTGGGCCCAGCACAACCTGAAGAACCACTGGGGCTGGAAGGGGCACGGTCCGGCGCTGACCCGGACCTTCGACAAGGCCCTCATCAACAAGAACCGGAGTACCGCCTGCCCCAGCTCCATTCCCCGGCCGGCGGGTAAGTCCTGCGACGAGTATCCCTTCGCGTCCACCCACCAGGGCGCCTCGGTGAACCCGAAGGACTTCTCCTGCCACATGGTCCCGGCCACGCAGAACACCGGTGAAGGCCGCGCCCGCAAGGGCTGGTACAACGCCAACCGCATCCTGGAGAACGACCCGTTCTGGGTCAACGTCACGAACATCCCGGCCGGCACCCCCGCCCAGGCGATGCAGCCCAACGTCCAGTGCCCGTAGCATCACCCGCGCAAAACTCCAGGGGGGCAGCGAACATGCTGTCCCCCTCCCGACGTAGGAGCCCCCATGGCCACCCTCATCAACCGCGTCGAAAACACCGCCGTCGCCCTCGACTCCAACACCCTCGACATCCTCGACCCGCAGGTCATGGGCTACGAATACGTCGAGTTCACGGGCAACGGCCTTGTCGCCGCCCACACTGACAGCGGCTTCGTCGGCATCGCCACCGAACAGGAATCAGGTGACATCCACGTCACCGCCGAACTGTGGGACGCACCCCCGCCCCTCCACCTGGACGACTGGCAGGACGCCGCCGAAATCAGCATCGCCTGGCCCACGACCAGCCTGCACATCGGCGACGACGACGCCCACCTGGTCCTGGACCTCCCCGGCCCCGGCACCTACCGACTCCTCGTCCACGGCCGAGGCCGCGACGACGGTGACGTACGCGACGACAACGACCCCACAGAGACCTACCTCATCCAACTCTGGCCGGCCCCGCCGGAGAATCCCGTCCTCCACAAGTCCACGAGCCAGTACGCAGCCACCCTCACGGCGCCCGACGAGGAGCCACCCACGGGAAGGCGGCCCGCCTGGTACGACGAAAAAAAGGTCGGCTATGGCCCTGACCACCCCGCACACAGGGAATGAAGCCCCACCGTTCCCGCACCCCCCTCACCCACAACGACGCAAGGCTCCCCTTTTTTGGGACAGCGTCGGTAGAGGTGTTCGCGCCGATGGCGCGTTCGGATCAGCGGGCCAAGGGCGTCTTGTATCTGCGGGGCCTGCTGCTGGCGGCGGAAGTCGATGCAGCCGATGGCCTGGCGGCTGGGTGCGGATCATTGAAGGTTGCAGCAGTTCGTGACTCCTCGACCTGGCCGGTCATTGCGGTGCAGGAGCGGCTGGCCCGCCGGGCAGTTGCCGGGGTGCGACCGCAGGTGCGGGCGCTGGGTGACGCCGAAGGGCCCGCTCGTACGCGTTACGACTTCAGGGTGCTTCCACAACAAGATCACGGCTCTCGGCGCGTCATCGGGCGGTTTGGGAGTATTTGATATTAATTTTTGTGACTGTAAGGAATCGATCTGCCACGGATCGCATCCACTTCACTCCATTGGAGATCACATGAACACGCTTCGCAAGGCGGCCGTCCTGGTCGCTGCCCTCGGCAGCCTCGGAATGCTGGCCGCCGGCACGGCCCAGGCGCACGACGGGGACAAGGGCGGCGACCGCTTCGGCATCGGTCAGAGCAGCAACTGCAAGTCGCACGACCTGAACGTCGACGTCCTCGGCCAGGTCGGCATCCTCAACGGCGTGCTGGGCAACGCGCTCAACGGCGAGGGCAACCCGGGTGCTCAGAGCACCCACCTGGGTTCGAGCATGGGCTGCAACAACAGCGCCCTGGATTAAGCCAGGGTTATTGCAAAGTCCGGTGGCTGGCGCATCGCAGCTGGTCAGGGCGTTGAGCCTCTGGCCTCAGGCGAGTGCATATGACGGTCCATCGGTGCATGATGAGCGTCGCGACCATGACCAGCACAGACGCCACGTTCGAACCATGCGCTCCCAAGGGACCGAGGCGACCGCGTCGCCGACTTTGCAACAGCCCTGCCGGCCGACCCGCCCGTATGCAGCACCTGCCGTTCACCGAGCCGGACCCTGCGGCGGTGCGGGTATGCACGATCTCGAATGGGCTCTATCGGGAGGGTGACACGTCGCCTGTCACCCTCCCAGAGTTCTGCGCCCATGAAGGGCACCTGCGTCATCAGGCGGGGGTGGCTGCGGCGTTGGAGGCCGCAACGGTGTGGCGGGCGGTCGAGCGGCGGCATCGACAGCAGCAGGATGTTCTCGCGATGTGGCCGCTCCACAAGAACGCACGTGTGCGCGCCTGGCCCAAGGCTCAGGGCCTGGATGTGGGTAGGCGCGGTCGGCTCCCGAAGTGGATCACGGACAAGTACGACCAAGAGGTGGATGACGACGTCGAGCTCCAGGCGCGTGTGAACCTCCTCGGAAAACGAGTCCGAAGGGAGCGTTGATGGTGGCGTGTCCTAGAGCCTGTCCGGTGGGTCGCATGACGGTGGTGCGACAGGGTCGCGCGGCGGCCCGGTCGTCTCAGCCACGCCTCATTCTTTCGGCTCAACGAGCTTGGAGCCCGTACCTCCGCTTCGCGTGCACACGTTGATCGGTACGTCGGATGCAGGACTTACCGAAAGAGGTATGACGCGCTTCGTCCCCTCGCTCGTGGCGCTTCGGTCACCGCTGCGGTGCTCGCCCTCAGCAGTGCCGTCACCGCCACCGGCGCGTCCGCGCTGGACCACCACGGGCACCACGGTGCTCCCGAGCGTCTCAACGCGACCGCCTACTACGGATCCTTTGACGGACTGGCACGCCAGACCAACGGGCTGAAGGCGAAGTTCACCGAGGTCGACGGCACGCCGGTCGCGGGCCTGTTCGTCAAGTTCACCGTGGCAGGCGAGAAGGCGTTCCTGTGTGACGCCACCACGGACACCAACGGCTACGCCGAGTGCAAGAACTCCCCGCTGCCCCCGCGCCCGGCCCCCGCAGTGAAGCTGCTCACCGGCGGCTACGACGCCACCCTCGACGGCAACGACCAGTACGCACCCGTCACCGCCCACAACTCCGTCGGCATCGACATCCACCGACGACCGACCAGCGGTCACGAGCGGATCCACAGGCGCGCCGCAACAACGGTGACGGTGCCGTGGAAAACGTACGCCCGCTTGTCAAAACGGGTGGCCACGGCCCGGAAATCCTTGAGGGCATTGGATCGTGCGCTCGACTTCGTGTAGAGCGCCTTGTCGACGGCATACCTCTGGAGCCGCACCGCTCGGCCCGCCGCACAGCACTCGGGCGGTCGGAGCTCGCGGCGGCTCAACCATGGTGGCGACCGGCAGGCGAATGCCGCTCTGCACCGCATCGTGTTCACCCGACTGCGCCACGACCCGCGCACCCAGGCGTACTACGAACGCCGCAACCAGGAGGGCAAGACCCGGCGTGAGATCATCCGATGCCTTGAGCGATATGCCGCCCGCGAGGTCTTCAACCTGGTCAGGACGGTCTCTACCGACCCCCGGTATAGGGGCGTCTGTGACAGAACAGGCGATGCAGAACCCCCGCTGGCTCGCCTCCATCTGGCGGGGCTCCGTGATGTGAGGGGGCATGGTCCGTTGGCTGACTGGAAGGAAACGGCTGCCCCCGGGCGCTCGTCGAAGGCCCGGCCGACGCTGGGGCGGCGAAAGGGTTGGTGTGCGGGGCCGACGGAACCGGGTAAAGTCTTTGTCATGTTCTTCCAGACGCCGATTTACGAGTGAGCGCGTGATGGGCCCCTGCTGACGTCCTTCGACGTCGCCGCGCCAGTCCCCCACCGATGAATCCGTAGATCACTTCACATCATTACCGGGAGAACCCGTGACCGTGAGCAAGAACATCAACAACCCCGTGGGCATGGGCGGCGGCCAGCGCAAGAGGCTGTCCCGCGCCGAACGGCAGAACAACGGTCCGCACCGCAACCTCGACCGCCAGAGTGCCGCCGACCAGAAGGCGGAGCTGGTGCGCAAGATGCGTGAGAAGGCAGGCGCAGCTGAGGGCGTCGGGCAGACGGGCGACGACACCGCACAGAGCTGACGCACCGCCGCCGCAGGGCGGCACCGCACGGGGCAGGGCTCGGACCGCGACGCGCGGTCCGAGCCCTGCTGCCCTACCGGGCGCGGCCGGTCCCGCTCAGCTCTCGGCCGATCACCCGCGTCTCAGCCGACCACCCGGGGCAGCCGCAGATTCAGCAGCCCCGTCACCGCCGCCACCCGAGCTGCAGATGGCTACAGCCAGGACCCCCGCTCATAGAGGCTGTCGTGACACGTGATGGTCACTGAGGCCCCCCGCCGGGCAGGCGGTTTCTAGGGATCGTTGCAACACGTGGTTGGTTTGATCAGGCGGCGAGCAGTTTATGCCGGCGCTCGGCTGGGGTTTCCCAGTCGAGCGTTTTGCGTGGGCGGCCGTTGAGTTCGGCGGCGACGGCTGCCAGGTGTTCGGGGTTGTGGGCGGCAAGGTCGGTGCCCTTGGGGAAATACTGCCGCAGCAGGCCGTTCGTGTTCTCGTTCGAGCCGCGTTGCCAGGGACTGGCCGGGTCACAGAAATAGACCGGGATGTCGGTGGCGACGCTGAAGTCGTGGTGGGCGGCCATCTCGGAGCCCTGGTCCCAGGTCAACGAGCGGGTGAGGTCCGATGGCAGGGTCTGCACGGTGTCCACCAGGGCGTCGCGCAGGTGTTCCGCGCTGCGCCCGTCGGGCAAGTGGACCAGCATCACGTAGCGGGTGGCGCGTTCGACCAGAGTGCCGATTGCCGAGGCGCCGTCCTTGCCGATGATCAGGTCACCCTCCCAGTGGCCGGGCACGGCCCGGTCGTCCGCTTCGGCGGGCCGTTCGCTGATCATGACCATGGGGTGTGAGAAGCGTGGCTGGCGGCAGGCGGCCTGACGGTGCGGCTTGCGGCGGGTGCGTCCCGATCGCAGAGCACGGGCCAGCTCGCGGCGGAGTTCTCCGCGGCCTTGGACGTAGAGGGCCTGGTAGACCGTCTCGTGGACCACGTGCATCTCCGGCCGCTCGGGAAAGTGTGCACGCAGAGCCTGGCAGATCTGTTCCGGACTCCACTTCACCTCCAAGTGCTCCTGGATGAAGTCCCGCAGTTCGGTGTTCTGGCCGATCTTGCCTGCCTTGGGGCGGGGCCGGCGGGCGTCGGCCCTGGCCTGGGCCGCGTGTGGCCGGTAGTGCCACTGGCTGCCGCGACCGGGAGTGCGATTGCGGCGGATCTCCCGGCTGATCGTGGACGGGCTGCGGCCCAACTCGGCGGCGATCGCCCGAATCGTGGCCTTCTCCCGCACCCGGTCGGCGATGTGGATGCGGTCGGCCTCCGATAGGTACCGGGACGGCGAAGAAGCCGCCCGCACGGGACGCGCGGGCGGCCTGGGCCGCTTCTTGCCGCCCTCAGGCCGGCCGTTACGCCACTCACGACCGGTCCGGGGGTTGACACCGACGCGTCGGCTCGCTTCTACGTTGCCGAATCCCAGCTGCACGAGCCGGAAGTATTCCTCCCGTTCCCGGTACAGCTTCCGGGGCCCCTGTTCCTTGCGAATCGCACGGATCTCGAAGTCCATCGCACCCCCTGAGCTGGGGTGTTGCAACGACCACTAGAATCTAAGGCAGGTGCCGGCGAGGGCTCTACGCGCGGCGGTTGGCAGCTGCCGCAGTCCGGAACGGTCCCCTTGGAGCCATGCAGGGGTGTCACGGCTACTGAGGGGTGGAGACGCCTTGAGGCGGGACCAGCGGTAGATAGTCCGGCTGTTCTGCCGAATTTCGGCCAAGTTGCGGTGAACGTCTGCGGACGTAGCCGGACGTCCACGGACTGACGCGTACACAGTGAGAACTTCTGAGACTGAATGGGACTGTCTAGGTTCAATCCACGATGGGTTACCTGCTTTGCTCGGCGGGCCACACTGCATCCATGACGAGCTTTCAGCAGCGGAAAGCAATAGGTGACGCGCATGAGCGGTACGTCGCCGAGCAACTCGCCGGGCGAGGGTGGGAAGTCGACTTCTGGGGACAAGGGCAGCTGAGCCGGGCGCTTCAATGCGCGCTTAGGAAGACCAGCAGCTCCATTAGGTGGTTCCCGGATCTCATTGCGGCGAAGGCCAAGGCCCTCGTACTGATCGACTGCAAGGGTGGGATGACCAGCAGGCAAACGGGGCGCCACGCTGTCGAACGGGCTGCGGTGGTTGCGCATCTGCAGCTGGTTGCCTGGACACAGCTCCCGGTCTACTACGTCTTTGATGGCCTTGATGTGCGGTCGCCGTACGATGTGCTCGTCGCGGGGCGGAAAGGGCCGCACAGCATTGCGGGATCAGGCGCCCCGTACTTTCTGATCTCCACCCAGGGAGCCCGTCACTTCGACGACCTGTTCGGCACGCCGGACGTCGCCCAGTTGGATATTGCCTCGTAGCTTTGACGGCGGCGCACCGAACCGAGGTGCCCCCATGGCCCTGGTCAAGGTTGAGACCTTGCTGCGTAATTCGGGCTGGCCAGGCGGCCAGTTGGGTGTGATGAGATCTCGCGCGTGCGCTGCTCGCCGCCTCGTGCTTCCCGACCGGGCATCGGGCCGCCCGCGGGTGATGACCACAGGCACCCTCCGCCCTGCACGAACCATCGGTACGCGCCTCCCGGGCGATGGAGGTAGCTCTCCCAGCATTCCTAGGTGCGTTTCACTCGCCTTGGCTCCACGTGGTGACACCTTCCTGCTGGATGTAACCGCCGGGGACGTCCGCGCCGACGGAGGTCCAGAAGGGTTCGGACTCGCGGAAGTGCCCGCCGCCCGTGTGCCACTCCAGTCCGGGGTATTGGTGGCGTAGAGATTGAAGCGCGGCTGAGGCGAGTCGGAGCCGCTTGTAGCCAGGGTAGGAGACGGGTGATTCCACCCAGCCGATCGCGCAGGGCTGTCACACCACGTATTCGACCTCGAACGCGACTTCGTCCCCACGTAGGCGACTCGGATACGCCAGCCTGTCCGTTCGTACTCTCCGGCAGGCCGGTCCAGCCAGGGCTGCGGTGGGGTGGCGGTTGGGTCGAAGCGATAGATCTCGGGATATGCCCATCGACGGAGTCGGTCGCGCCATGTCGGTTTCTCGGGCCACGCGTGGATCCAATGGACGTGGTGGGCGAGTTCTGCCGCAGTGCGGATCGCGGCTTCTGGTCCCGCGTCGCTCATAGCTGTTCCAGGCCGAGCCGGCCGAGACGGGAGCGTACTGCGGTGGGCTGTCGTCCGAATTTGGCGGCCAGCACGTCGGCCCGGGAACTGGAGCGGCGCCTTGCGGAGTTGATCGAGCGGCATTACCCCGAGTTGCTCGCCATGGCGGGGGTCGGGCCGCACAGCGCCGCCGTTATGCTGATCACCATGGGGGACAATGCTGACCGTTTGCGCAGTGAAGCGTCCTTTGCCGCATTGTGCGGGGCAAGTCCTGTGGAGTATTCCTCGGGAAGCAGATGTCATCGTCGGCTCAACCGCGGTGGCGACCGGCAGGCCAACGCTGCTCTGTATCGCATCGTGCTGACCCGGCTGCGCTGGGATCCGCGCACTCAGGCGTACTACGAGCGGCGTGTGGCGGAAGGGAAGACCCGGCGCGAGGTCATTCGCTGCCTGAAGCGGTATGTGGCCCGGGAGGTTTACCGTCTCGTCCGAAACCAGCGTCGGAATCCGGGTTGATCGGGAAGGGCTATTTTGGCCCTGGAGCCAGGATGAGCCGCGGTGACATCGCTCGGTGCAGACGAAGGCTGACTATGCCAACCCTCCAGCTGCCCTCCCTGATGGCTGTCCCACTCGCCTGCAAGAGATGCGCGCCATTCCAGCCCGCCGGGTTCCCACCGACATCTCCGCGCGTCCTCGCTGCCACATGTGGGGACCTGAGCGTGTTTCACTGCTTTCGCAGGAGGGGTTGAAGGCGCGCGATCCAGACGGTGCGGACCTGGGTCCATTCCTGTGCGCACCTTGTGGCCCGTTGAGAGGGGAGGCGGCTTGTGGTGGCGAGATCGGGGTTCCGGGTGGGGACGGAGCAGTGGAGGTAGCAGAGGTGGTTGGCTGCGCGGGCCAGGTTGGGGGAGTGCTCGTCTCTGCCTGAGGTGTCGGAGTTGCTGTTCGCGGCTGCGGAGAGTTCGTACGCTTCGGCGGCGGTGCGGAGTTGTTGTTCGCCGGTGGGGCCGGTGCGCAGCAGCATGAGGGCGGCGAACTGGTCGGCGGCGTCCTCTTCCTGTCGGTTGGTGAGGGACAGGTCCAGCAGGTCGATGAGGGCGTGGCGGGATTCGTGGTAGAGCGTTTCGGTGGCGACGGCGGCAACTTCGTTGCCGGCCGGGTGGCGCCCCGCGTTCTGGAAGAGATCGTGGTCTTCGGCCGAGTCGTCGTAGCGGAGCTCGATATGACGAGTCTGCGGGTCGTAGGCGGATCCCTCGCCGTTGCAGGAGCGACTGACCATTGTTTACTTGCCGGTCTAGGGCGCGTTCAGCGCTGACGCAGCCGTCTCCACCGGTTTGCGGCTGCGTAGGAAGGAGGCTTGAGCGCGGTCGGCAGCCGATGCTTCCTCGTAGTGGGTGGTGAATCCGCTGCTGCCGCCGCTGTCGGGGTTGTGTGCTTCCCCGCCGGTCGTGGTGCAGGAGAGCAGCAGCATTGTGCCCAGACCCGCTCCGACTACATGCCGTATGCCCCGTGCTCCCACACCTGCATTGTGCGCCACACGATTCGGGGACCGGGCTGTCACAAACGGTGCGCTAGCGGGGCGTTGTGCGGGCTGGCTGGGACAGGAGGCGAACGTGTCTGGGCACCCTTCGACTTCTTGTGGCGCGAGGGTGTTGAGGCGCCAGGCGATCAGGCCGGTGGTGCCGGGTTTCGCGGGGGCGATGGTCGCGGTGAAGGGAGGGCCGACGGGGATGTTGAACCGGGCCTCGCGGGATCCGCCAGGGCAGTTCCTGGGTGTGTTTGGTCTAGCCGCGGGTGAGGATGAGGTGGGATACCTCGTAGCTGTCGCAGGTGATGTCGAGGCCGTGGGGTGGGGCGGGGGCGGATTACCGAGGGCAGTGCAGGGGCCAAGTGGACTGTCCGGGAGTACGTCACAGCGTTCGGAGACGAGGTGGTCGCCGCAGAGCCAGTGTGCGGATCTCGTCCAGGTACTGCCGCAGCACGAGCCAAGCCCACCGTGCTCTCCACGCTTTCCGGATCTGTGAGGCAGTCGTCGGGTCCACGGTTTGGTGGCGACGCAGATGTGTAGCGCCAGGTGTCCTGGTGCCGGTACATCTCAACCGCGGCCATCGCGTTGACCAGGCTGTCGCCCGTGGCTCAGGCTGCGCGCGAGCGCGTAGGGCATTCGGCCGAACAGCGAACAGCGCAAGATCCAGGCAGGGTGGTCTGGGCACTTCCCGCAGGCGAGGCAGTCCGAGGGCGAGCTCATGCACCGTTGGCATTCTCGGCAAGTCGACATGTCAGTGGTGCGGTGAGGTGGGGTGAACGGTGCGACGGACCCCATCACCCAGAATCCCCATAAAGGTTCTTGTCAGTGTGCCATTCAGCCAGAGCTATGCAGATCCATCAATTAGGGACTTTCGGGCCAACCGTCGGCCCCGCCCGCCCCACAAGCCCCCAGTGGCGGTGATCCAGCCGGTACCCCGCACCAGGCACGCTCCGGGCCACCCGCCCTCCGCCCGCCATCCCCACTGGAAAGCACCACGTCACCACCACTGCGCCAGGACGACGCAATGCGGTCCGCTGGCCGAATGGGAAGGTTACGCAGTTCGATGCCGCAGACCTACGGTCATGACCCTCCCGTTCCTCGGGTCGACCGGAAAGGAAGTGGTCTGCGTGGCCATCACTGGGCTCATGGTCCTCGACGGCAAGGATGCGGTTCCCCCACGCGGGTGGACCAAGATCAACAAGGATCTGAACGCCGGCGCCGGTGGCGATTACCTGTACTTCGCGTACGAGACCGACGCCGTCTACTCGCCGATCACGAACATCAAGTTCGTCGGCAACCTCTCCGAGGTGCCGGGGAACTACGAAGCGATTCCCGTGGACCTCAACAAGGGAGCCGGCGGCGAGTACATCTACACCGCGTACACCTCTGACCCGTCGGAAGGAGCCCCGATCCAGGCGCTCGACGTACTCCTCACCACGGTCAAGAGCGACGAGCCCCCCAAGCCGTGGCAGCGGATCGACAAGGACCTCAACGCCGGGGCGGGCGGAAAGTACGTGTACCTGATCTACCTGGTCGTCTGATCAGGAGCGGGTGAGCAACGGCCGGGCCGTGCCCGCGGCGGCAACCCGCGGGCACGGCCCATTCCGGGACCTGGAGGGTTCTCATGGCCTCGTACGTGACCGACCTGACCGTCCTCGAGGGTGAGGACTCAGCTCCTCCCCCTGGCTGGCACAAGATTGACAGGAATCTCAACGAGGGCACCAGTGGCGTCGCCCTCTACTTCGCCCTCAAGCGAGGGGAAAAGACGGACGCCCTCACGGACATCATCTTCCTGATCGGCAAGGACGCGGCGATCGCGACGCCTTACACCCGGATACCGGTGGACCTCAATAAGGGGGCCGGCGGCGCGTACATCTACACCGCCTTCGGACGCGACCCGTCCCTCGCCTCCCCGATCACCGATCTCGATGTCCTGATCGGCGACGCCTCCTGGGACCAGCCCGGGCCGGGGTGGTGGCGGGTCGACCAGGACCTGAACCAGGGAGCGCACGGCGCGTACGTGTACCTCACCTATAGGCAGGGATGACCACTGTTCGTGGCACACCTGATCAGCAGGGAGCGACATGAGTGATTACGTCACCGACTTCAACGTCACGGTCGTCGCGGGATCTCGCCCCAAAGGGACCGTCATTCCTCCCACGCCGAGTGGCTGGAAGAGAATCGATGTGGATGTGAACGATGGTGCGGGCGGCGACTACGTCCACTTCGTCTACGAGAAGCGCGCGGGCGAACCACCGCTCACCGATGTCGTGTTCGTGGGAGAAGACGAAGCAGCACCTTCCGGCTACCTGAAGATCCCGGTCAACGTCAGTTCCGGGACGGTCGGAGAGCGACTCTTCGCGGCCATCACGCGTGATCCGGACAGGGGCAGGCCGATCACTGCTCTCGATGTCATATCCGGCAAGGAGGCGGACATGGTCCCGCCTCCCGGATACCGCAAGGTCGAGCCCGATCTCAACAAGGGCGCGAAGGGCAACTTCGTCCACCTCATCTACCGCACCCGGTAGGGCCCACGGAAAGGAAAGGGGACAGGTATGCAGCCTGCGCGTGATACACAACTTCCGCCGTCGGTGCACGAAGCGCTGAAGCGCCCTCCGCGGAAGGGCGGTCTCCAGGCCGTAAAGCACGTGGTGTTCCTCATGCAGGAGAACCGCTCCTTCGACCACTACTTCGGAACCTTCCCGGGCGTCCGCGGATTCCACGACCGCAACGCCATCACCCTGCGCGACGGATACAGCGTGTTCGATCAGCCCCGGTCGAAAGGGGACCGGGTGTCGCCGCATCCGCTGCCGGCGGACGGAAGTGAGGACACGAGTACGCTGCACGACTGGGCTACCGGGCACCAGGCGTGGCACGAGGGGTGGCACGACGCGTGGATCGACGCCAAGCAAGGCCCCTACACCATGAGTTACTACGAGCGTGACGGGGTGCCCTTCTATCACGCGCTGGCGGACGCCTTCACCATCTGCGACGCCTACCACTGCTCGGTCCTGAGCGAGACGACATCGAACCGTAATTACCTGTTCAGCGGCTACGGCGGCTACGAGCCCGACGGCAGCCGGGTGACAGGGGCAGCAGCGCACGATCGCGAAGACTCACCCGGGGCATATCAGTGGCCGAGCTACCCGCAGTGGCTGGAGGCCAACGGCAAGACATGGAAGGTGTACCAGGAGTGGGACAACTTCTACGACAACAATCTGGAGTTCTTCGCCGCCTTCAAGAACATCTTCCGTACCGCTCTCCAGAAGTCCGACGGGCTCTGGAGCACGTACAAGAGCCTGTACGGCTTCTACCAGGGCCTGCAGACGCAGCAGTCCTCCAGTGACCGCGACGCCATGCTCCGCCGGCTCCAGGTGGGGGTGGAGAAGCTCTCCCCTGGGGAACGGAGGCTGTACGACCGCGGGCTGTACCGCTGTGCTCCGCGGCCAGCGACCACCACGGGCCTCGTTGCGGAGTTACGATCGGACATCCGTCAGCGGCAACTCCCACAGGTCTCCTACCTCGTGCCGCCCACCGACGACTCGGAACACCCCGGAAACTCGTACCCCAAGCGGGGCCAGAAGATCGTCTACCAGGTCCTGGACGCCCTCGCCGCGGATCCCGAGGTATGGGACTCCACCGTCCTGTTCCTCAGCTACGACGAGAACGACGGCCTCTTCGACCACGTACCCCCGCCCGTTCCGCCGCCCTCCGAAACCGATGAATATGTGGGAAGCGAACCACTGGGACTCGGCATCCGAGTACCGATGATCGTGGTGTCACCTTGGACGGCAGGCGGCTACGTCTGCTCCCAGGTCTTCGATCACACCTCTCAAGTACGCTTTCTGGAAAAGTGGTTGGGAGTACCACAACCCAGCATCAGCCGCTGGCGGCGCACGGTCGCAGGGGACCTCACCTCGGCCTTCGACTTCGAACGCACCCAGCCGCTCCCTCCCGCCCCAGGAGAGCGGCGCCGAGCCCGCGCACTGCCCTACCAGCCCGACGCGTATGCCACGCTCGACACATCACGCCGCTTGCTGCTGCTCTCCCTGAGCAACAGCGGAAGCGCCAGCGCCCATCTGACGCTCTATCCGTACAAGCGCGAACGCGAAACTCCGCGGCACTTCGACGTCCAGGGACACAGCGTCACCGACGTTCAGGTACACGATGCGGAGGGGAACTACCGATTCACGCTCACCGGGCCGAACGGCTTCCGCCGGGAGTTCTCCGGATCGCTGGAGGGAGCAGGCGCACCCGTCGACGTGACATCGGAGACCGACGAGAAGGCACGCCGACTCCTCATCAGGGCCCGGAACAACGGTGACGTGGAACTCACGATGTACGTGACCGCCGACCACTACGTCACCGGCGGCCAGGGCACCGCGGACCCATACCACCTCAAGCCCGGCACCGAGACCGTGATCGACTGGAACACCGAGGTCGCCGAAGGCTGGTACGACCTGAAGCTCGTCCTCGGGGAGGACGGCACGTTCCAGCGACGGCTCATGGGCCACCTGGAGAACGGCAGCGAGAGCGTCAGCGGGTGACACCCACCCACGTCGCACCCACCCTCACCCCCGCTCCACGCCCTCATCCGATCTGAGCCCCTCCGGACCCGCGTCACATTTGTCCAGCTCAGCGGACCGCCCCCAAGCCCACGGCTGTCTCCAGCTCACAGTCCACCTGTTCGCTCGTCACCGCGTACCGCTCGTCCCGGTACCCGCCCGGTGGTGGCTCCGGCACCGGGCATCGGGGCGGCGGCCTGTCCAAGTCCGCCGTGTCGTGGGTTCCTGTGGGCGAGGAGTTGTCGGACCGGCGGGGGAGCCCGGGCAGCACCTGGATTACTGAGATTCGAGCCATGAATTGAAGGTCGGGACGCTGCTGAAGAGGGAGGGCGAGCCGGGCTTGCCGCAGTCGCGGCCGGAAATGATGCCGACGATTTGGCCGTTGAGGGCGGCGGGGCCGCCCGCGTCACCGTTGCAGACGGCCCGGCTGCGACCAGCGGTGTCTCCTGCGGCAGCAGCAGGCGCGCGATCACGTGGGAGCAGACGATGCCGAGGATCTCCGGATCCCAGGCAGCGCGGGAGAAGAACGAGTGCGCGCGATCGTGCGGCCATAGCCGCTCCAGCCCGGCCCCGGTGAGCATGCCGGTGACCGTCCGGCGGCCGGTCTGGGCGATCAGGCCGGTGACCAGCGCAGTGAACGTGGCAAACGTCGGTGTGGTGAAGCAGCCCCTTAACTTGCCCGGCACGGCGAGCAGCGAAGCCGGGACGTTCGAAGCGGGAAGCATCGGCGGACCCCTCCCAAAGGCGGGCTACAGCACCGTCGATGCCTCTCCCATCTCCCCACTGCCACAGCCGACTTGACCAACCGCGACCTGGCTCACGCCCTCAACAGGGGTCTGCGGAGCAGTGTTCTGGGTCTAGGGCCTGCATCATCTGACCTGCTCGTTTGTGCTCCACGAGGGGCTCGCTGCCGTCTCACGGTCCGCACCTGGTCCGGGCCTTGGAGCGCTCGGTTACCCAGGGTTCACCGCGCGGATTGAAGTGGGTGCGGCTCTTTCCGAGTGGTGGACATCGAGTAAGGCGGTCGAGGGCGTACGGATCGCCAAGAGTCATGCATGCCCCTGAGGTCGCTGGGACGCGTGGTGCCAAAGGAGCATCTCTTGACCTCGCACCGCCGGTTTCCCCGCTTGATCCGGGCCGTCCTATACTCCCCTTTGCTCGGCCGACGAGACTGCAACGGGGAAGCGCGGGGGAAGCATGGCGGAGTACATAGTGACGGTGCTGGCGCCCGGCATCATGGTCGTGGCCGTACTGGCGCTGGTGGCACGACTGTTATCGCTGCCCGTGCTATTCCGGGCCCAACGGGGCGTGCGTCAGAGGGCGTTGGAGGTCAGGGCCGGGACTGCGTCGGCCGAGGGGTTCCCGGCGGCCGTCGGCGGGGAGCTGGTGGTCGGCGTCGTCGGCAGCGTCGGCCTGGTGGTCGCGCTGGACAGCTATTACGTCTCCGGTTTCGACGTGCTGGACCAGTCCATCGGCCTGGGGAACACGTACGTTCTGGCCGACACGATGGGCCTTCACCCTGGGACCGCGTACTTCCGGTTCCTCGTCGTCGCGATCCCGACGCTGCTGGTCTGGCTGCTGCTCTGGTTCCTGACCCGGCGCAATCTGGTCGGGGCCGGCGCGCCCGGTGAGGCGGGGGCAGCGCCTTCGGACCGCGGCCGGCTGAGCGGCGCGCTCGCGCTGCGCGTGGTGCTCGGCCTGCTCGTACCCATCGGGCTGGTCGAGGCCGCGCTGCTGTTCCAGCTTGTCGCGCTCGTGACCAGCCGGCGGATCCGGTCCGCAACCGCCCCGACAACGCCTGCGCCGCACCCCGCGTACGGCCCGCCCACCCCGTACGCGCAGACGGCACCCGCCGCGCAACCTGTCCAAGCGCCGCCCGTTCCGCCGATGCCGTCGTTTTCACCCGTACAACCCACTGCCCACGCACCGACGCAGGACGACCGGGCCACCGCAGCCGCGCCGCAGATCTCATGCCAGGAGCTGCATCCGGGTGAGCCGCGGAGCATCGCCGGGTATCAGCTGCTCGGCCGGATCGGGTCCGGCGGGATGGGGACGGTGTACCTCGCCCGGCGCGAGGGGGCGGCGACGCAGGTGGCGCTGAAGACCATCCATCCCGAACTCCTCGACCACGCCCAGCTGTTGCGCCGCTTCGAGCGCGAGGCAGAGGTCCTCGCGATGGTGTCCGGCGCCTACACCTCCCGGGTGCTCGACGCAGGGGTGGCGGCCGGACGGCCGTATCTGGTCATGGAGTTGCTGGACGGACGGCCGCTCGACATGCATCTGCGGGAGCAGGGGCCGATCCGCTCGCCCGAGGCGCTGCGGGCCCTGGCGCTCGCGCTGGCACTTGCTTTGTCCGGGGTGCACCGGCTCGGTCTGGTCCACCGGGACCTCAAGCCCGCCAACATCATGCTGACCAGCGCCGGGCCCCGGCTGCTCGACTTCGGCATCGCGGCGATCGTGGACGGCACCCGGCTCACCCGCACCGGCGGCGGCCCGGGGACGCTGACGTACATGGCGCCCGAACAGTTCGGCGACGAGCCAGCCGGTCCCGCCGCCGACATCTGGGCGTGGGCGTGCTGCGTGGTGTGCGCGGCGCACGGCACCAGCCCGTTCCAGGCGACCAGTACGGGCGCGGTGATCCGCCGGATCGTCGACACCGGACCCGAGGCCGCCGCCCTTGCGGCGGTACAGGCACTCGACCCCGCCCTCGCGGCCGCCGTCGGGCGGGCACTGACCGCCGATCCCGCAGGGCGCCCGGCGGACGGCGCGGCCCTGGTGGAACTGTTGGGCACACACCAAGGTCCGCTCCCGGACGCGAACGCCGTCCGGGACCAGATCACCCAGGGCTGGCGCACCCTGACACTCTGACCACTGGCTCACCGGACGCCACCGTGCCTGCGCCCTCATCGCCGCCAACGCCATGCGAGGCGCAGCGCCACCCGCTCAAGGACTGCCGACGCCCCCTCACTCAGAAAGAGCCGTACCCGATTGAAGTTGGGTGTAGCTAGCTCTTCTGCAGGGACTCAGCCGATCAGTAGCTCGCGGGCACGAGCGAGCAGGTCGTACTGGCGGCGCAGGTCGCTGCCCGACAGGTTGATGACGAATGTGCGGGCACCCGCTCGAAGGTATTGATCAAGTCGCTCGGCCAGCTTCTCAGGAGGTCCGCTGACCACCAGACGATTTGCCTGCTGCTCGGACAGGCCCTGCTCTCCGGTCAGCGAGCGCAGGAAGCGAACCAGGCGCCGGTGACCCCGGCAGCTCTCCTCCGGGTCGCTGCTCAGTGCGGCGAACACCGTGGTGCCGACCTCGGGGGTCCGCGTGCCTGCTTGGGCTGCCATCGCCGCCAGTTTGGCAGCCCCCTCGCGCAGTTGTGCGGGTTCGAGCAGCGAGGCAAGCCATCCGACGCCGTGGTCCACGGCGCGTCGCAACGCGCGGTCAGACATGCCGCCCACCCACACCGGTGGCGCGGGAACAGCGGGTTCGAGCGTGATCACCGGCTCACCCGGCACGGTCAGCAATGGCGTCGGCCGGCCCGCGAACAGATCAGGCAACGCCCGCAGCATCACCTCCGTCCGGCGGCCCCGCCCGGCGAACGGAACCCCGCCGACCGGCCAGTCCCCCGTGTGTACGCCCGCGCCGACCCCCAGGACCACGCGGTTGCCGGACAGGTACTGCAACGACGACAACTGCTTGGCCGCCCACGCCTGCTGCCGCAGCGCCAGCAGCATGACCCCGAAGCCGATCCGCACGCGCTCGGTGACCGCGGCGGCCGCGCTCAGCGCGACCACGCTCTCCAGGAACGGGGTGCGCGCGCACAGGTGGTCGCCTGCCCACACCATGTCAAGGCCGACCTGCTCGATGTGCTGGGCCAACGCGGGGATCTCCCCCATGCCCTCATCGCCACACTCGCCGAAGGTCGGAAGACAGACACCAAGATTCACCGGCATATCGATCCTTCCCGTGGGGGCCGCCGCACGGTCCAGCACTACGGGAGTGCAACGGCCTGCGACGTTCGGTGAGGCCGACCTTGCCCGCTCAACCCGGATTGAGTTCAACTGGTCCGATGGACGATCTGGCTTCGATCCGGCGAGTTGCCGACCATTTCGATCTGCCCATCTCGACGCTGCACTACTGGGAGCGCCGCGGACTCATCACGCCCCACCGACGCTTCGGCCATCGCTACTACAACGCCGATCAGATCTACCGGATCGCGCTGATCCGGCTGTGGCGAACCACCGGGCAGATGTCCCTCAACGAGATCGTCGCGGTCCTTGCCGAGCGCGCGGACACTTCCGGCTGGCGCGACACCGTCACCACTCGAATCGCCGCCATCGAAACCCAGATGACCCAACTGGACAC
Source organism: Streptomyces sp. NPDC050485 (assembly GCF_044458185.1). NCBI lineage: Bacteria > Bacillati > Actinomycetota > Actinomycetes > Kitasatosporales > Streptomycetaceae > Streptomyces > Streptomyces sp. NPDC050485. The sequence continues at coordinate 246,816 of NZ_JBITHR010000008.1, forward strand.
CGCCCGCAGCTACCTGCGCGACCTGCTCTCATGCCCTCACGACGATGCACTCGAACACTGCGAAGGCTTCCGCGCCCAGATCGCCCTCCCGGCAAAGGATCACCAGTGACGCCCCACATGCAAGCACCACCAACGCCGCTCCGCCACTGCCCACCGGCAGTCCCTGAAGGAGAGCCGCACCCATTGAAGTTTCGTCGGCAGCGGGCCGGATGTCAGCCAATCCGCTGCGACAGCTCGACGATGATCCCTTCCGGGCCGCGGACGTAGCAGAGCCGGTAGTTGTCCTTGTAGCGCTCCAGCTCGCCGACGAGCTCTCCGCCGCGGCCTCGCAGGCCGGCCACGACGGTGTCAATGTCTTCGACGGCGAATGCGACATGACGCATGCCCGGTGTGTTCGCCGACGGGTTCCGGTTGCCTCCCGAGCCTGTCGGCGTGTGGTACTTCGTCAGCTCAAGTCGTCCGTGGCCGTCCGGGGTCTGCACGATGGCGAAGTCTGCCCTGACACCTTCGAGGCCCACGACGCGGTCCACCCAGCGGCCCTCGACGGCCCCCTCACGTTGTACTACCAGCCCGAGTTCGACGAAGAACGCCGTTGCGGCAGCGAGGTCGTCGACGACGATGCCCACGTGGTCCATCCGTTGGATTGTCATGCGCTCGATCGTAGGGCCCTACCATCGAGTCGCTGAAGCCTCCCAACTCGCCAACATGTGCAGCCGATTTGGCCCTCCACGGCCCGGCCTGCGACCTCATCGGAAGTCTGTGAAAACGGCGAAAGTGGAGATTCAGGCTCGCTGAAGGATACTTGGCGGGAGCTCAAGGGTGTTACCGGTAGTCCCGGGCGGCTCAGGATACGGGTTCGGCTCCTGCCTGGTTGAGATTATACCGGATGCAGGGTCGTGCTGGCGGATGGGTACGGACTGCGGACGAGGCGGAACAGCCTTTGCCGGTGAGCGCCGACGCGACCCGCTGATGGCCCGGCGTCGGGTCGCCGGAATTTGACGGCCGCCCGGACGACTCTGCTGCGCCATTCCTTAGCCGATCAGAGTGGGTACAGGCATCCGGCTCGCACGACCGGGCGCCTGGGCGTCAAGGGGCGTCTCCTGTTGCGTCACCGGCCATGTCCTGCCATTGCGCAGCAGGATCCGGGGCAACTCTGCTGCTCATTTTGCTGGGCGTGCGGGGTGACCATGTCGGGTCCAGCAGCCGCGAGGTGACGTTGGGGTGGCAGGTCTGCCAGTGCGCGCTCAGAACAGTGCCAGGCCCTCGCCGTTGGTGTCTGCGATGACGGGCCGGGGCTGGTCGGGGAGGCCGTCCAGGCGGTCGGGGCCAGCTGCGGCGGCCACGGCGGGGGCCGTCTCGGCCAACCAGACACGAAGCTGCTCGGCGGCATCGCGGTAGGGGACTTGTGCCAGGATGCGGTGCTCGCCGGAGGGGCAGAAGTCGACGGCGACCGTGAGCAGGCAGGAACGGGGCGCCTGTTGACTGCCCGTCCAGGACACACGCAGGACACCGCAGGGCTTGCGCCCGCGCGGGGCGCGGTGGGTCGGGCGCAGCGGTCGGCAGGCTACGTGGGCGGTCCATGCGGCGAGGTGGGGGCAGGGGCAGGGTGGTGCGGGCGCGGCAGCCGGGGCAGCGGTGCCAGTGGCGGAGCCAGTTGTTGGTGTCGGTGTGGAAGAGGCGTGTGTAGCGGTACGCGGATGTCGTTGCTGTACAGGTGGTCGGGGCGTTCCAGTGTGTTGCAGGACTGGCAGACGGGGGCGCGGACGTAGCCGTGTTCGTGGCAGTGGTCGAGGACGGTAGCGGGCGCGGTGCGGCAGACGGCGCACGCCCACCCGGCCAGCCTGCGGGAGGTACCGGGCTTCCTGCTGAGCACCGAGTACAGCTGGCCTTCCAGCTCTTTGTGGTACGGGCGCAGTGCGGCGGTGGGGCCCTCGGGGCTCGTCGTCTGCCGCCCGCCGGCTTCTGGGGACTGCCGGGGGTGGGAGGGCGGCTCGGTGACGGCGGCGCCCGTCTGGCGGGTCCGCGCGGCGTGCACCCACTGCGTTTCGGTGTGCTCGGCCAAATCCAGCAGCCTGACCACAGCGCGCGGCAGCCACCACGTCCGCTGCGCCCCCTCGCGGGTCCGCTCCACGAGTATCTGTCGCCAGTCGATCCCCGCCAGGTGGTACGGCCGGCCGTCTTCACGTCGTGCTGTGCGCTCGGGGCCGCCCGGCTTCTGCAGTTCCCGCGTGATGCGCTGGCGCCAACGCAGCGGCGTTTCCTCGTTGTACTCCTGCTTCGGCGCCCCACGGAACGGGCCGATGCGGACCACGTCCTGCCGGTCCATCCTCACCGCGTTCAGTTCCGCGGCCGCCCGGCGCACCTCAGCCTCCGGAACACTCCACTGATCGCCGCTCGCCCGCACCGTCGCCACCGCATGGCCGCCGAGCAGGACGTATCCCGCCCGGGCATGGGCAGGAGAGCAGGTGAAGGCCCCAGAAGCCGTCGGCACCGCACTGTCGGCCGTCAACTCGACCCACAGAGCGTCCGCGGCACCCAGGATGATCAGGCCGTCCGCGCGACCGGGGATGACACGCTCTGACATACCGACAGGCTAACGGCCTGCCACGCGACCCCGGCCCCACCAATGTTGTCACGGACTGCCGTCGCGCCGAGCCGCGGGCCGGGCACCGGCAGAGGACCGGTGCCCCGGAAGCCGAGCTCGACCTCGGACCCGGCGTACGGCCCCCAGAATCCCCAACGGCTGCTTACGTCAAGGGGCTTCCGCACGAGTACGGAGAGACGTGCACCAGCAGGACGGCTGTGAGCCAGTCTCTTCATCCCGCGGGCATGGCGGTGACAGGGCGATGAACCTCCAGGATGACTGCGGTGCCGGCCACGGTTCGGTCCTCATGCATGGTGATCTGCCAGCCGGCTGGAGGTGCGTCCAGTGGGAGGGAGTGAGGGGAACGAGGCGAACCGCGGCTCGCCCACCGGGCTCCAGAATCGGCATGCTCTCAACCCAGAGCGAGGCAATGCTGACCGCACGTCCACCGGTGGGCGAGAGGTGTCCGATGTCCCACATGGGTCGCAGAACACCGGCGCCGGAGATTGGCGTCTTGCGTCGCGCCTCGGCGGCAGGGCGGAGTGTCAGATCTGCCCGGATCACGCCGTTGCGGATCTCGGAGCACCGCCAATGGCACCAGGCCGAGCTCCGCTCAAGCCGGAGCTGTTCAGCCGCCTCGGCGAGCTGATTCGAGCAGTTCGGGGACGTCCATGCGCTCATTGTCGACCACATGAACTACTCGGCTGCGCTTTCCTGGTCTCGCGCGACACCAACCTCACCGCATCAGCAACGGTGCACTTTCACTTGTACGCCGACAGCTGTTCAACACTGGAGGTGGCCTGAGGGAGGTCATGCCGCGTCTTGCTGAGGCCGAGGCAGATGTGCAGGGCCTCGTCGAAGTGCACATGGAGACGCCGCTCGGGGTGCGGTTCCTGGTGAGTGAGTACGGCACAGGACCGGTTCACGGGGGCCGGATCGACTCGCTCGGGCTGGACGAGAATGGGTCGCCGTTGATCGTCAAGTTTGCCGACCGCGCGTAGTGCCACCCGTGATGTCCGTCTGGGCCTGTGACATGGGCGTCACGGGCTCGTTTACCGACCGGGACCGGGACGCCTGACAATCCCGAAGCTAGAGCCGCCGTCGCCTCCTTTATGGCCGAGGCCGGAGACCTCCGGTCCCGGACGCTCGCCGACCAGGACGACGAGCGCGAGGCGACCTGGCGCGAGCGCGCGCTCAATGCCGAGGACGCCCTCAAGGCGCCCGCGCCGAGATCCTCGCCCAGCGGACCCGCATCGGTGAACTCCTCGGCCAGATCAGGGACTTGCAGGCCGAGTGGATTGAGGAGGCCATCCAGCGGATCACCACCGAGAACACCATGCTCAAGCAGCGGGTCCGGCAGCTGACCACCGACAACCGAGCCCTCGATGAACGGCTCAAGGCCGCTCGCTCCAACCTTCGCTTTCAAGACCGGCGTGTCGCCGACCTCGAAGCCCGCATCTCCGACCCGGGATCAGCGACCTGATCCTCTGCCTCATGCGGCTGTTCGGCATCAGCGACACTGCGCCATGCGCTACATCTCCGCCGCCCACCCCAGCTGGCAAACGATCACCCGACTGTGGCTGGAGGGAGGAGCGTGGGCGGTCGGTGTCCCCGTTCGGTCGGTAGGCACAGCGTCGAGCGCCCGTGCGGGCCCGTGCGAGGATCGCGACGTGAACGATCTGCACTTCCGCCGCGCCGACGACTCCGACCTCGCCACTCTCGTTCGCCTGCGCGACGACGCTGCCCGCTGGATGCTCGCCCAGGGCATCGCCGGCCAGTGGCAGCCCGGCGAGCTGGACGAGGACCACTTCCGCCGGATCATGGCGAGTGGCGAGGTCTGGCTCGCCGAGGCCGACGGCCGCGCGGCCGGGGCCTGGGAACTGTGGTGGGCGGACGAGGACGCCTGGGGACCGCAGCCGCCGGTGGCCGGCTATGTGCACCGGCTGATGGTGGACCGCAGCAGCGCCCGGCCGGGGACGGGGCGACTGCTGCTGCGAGCTGCGGAGCACCGCGTGGCCGTGGCGGGGCGGGCGTTCATACGTCTGGACTGCCTGGCCGGCAACGCGCGCCTGAACGCCTACTACTTGGACGACGGCTACCGGCTCGTCGGCCACAAGGCGGGCAAGCCACAGCCGGGCGGTGCACCCAAGTCGTTCACGCTCCTTGAGAAGACCCTGCGGGTCGGTCGCCAGGGCTGAGCAACCTCGGCCAGGGCGGCGAGCCCGCTGAGGACAAATCATGGCGCGTTGGAGGCCCCCCAAGACCGCGCAGCTAGCGGCGTCAGAGGCCAACTACAAATCGTTGCGACGCGCTGACCAGTACTCCGGGCGGTGCTCATGGCCAGCTGTCGGGCAGAGTCACATCAACTGCGGGCCATGGGCCAGCCCAACTGACTTGATCCACAGGTCTTGACGATTCCTCCGAAGAGAGGAGGTCACCGAGATCAGAGACAAAGACCCAGGGCAGGAGGAAGCAACCCTGGACGCCCAAGCCCCCTACCGGTGGAGACCCGCAGGTAGGGGGTTTGTTGCTGTGGTTGTCGATCGGCGGTCCGGCTGCCGGTCAGGCGATCCGGCGATCAGAAGGAGGCGTTGACGCTGACCTGGTGGTACTGGCCGACAGTGTCCAGGACCTCGTCCTTGACTGCGCCAAACTGAGCCACCAGGTCCGAACTGCTGATCGCCGTGGGACCGGCGGCGATGCCGGCCTGCGGGCTCAGGCCGCCGGAGACGGTGTCGAGCTCGGCGTCGGAGATCTCAAGGGTCTGAACCTGGGGAGCGGAGTTCATGATGAAACTGCCCTTCGTATGGATGTTCCAAGGGGGACCGGCCAGGCTGGGGACAGACGGTGGGGGGCGCGACCGAAGGCGCGTGCCATCTGTTTCCGGACGCCTGGCGCGATCCCGGCGGCGCGGAGGATCAAATCACGGAGCGTGCCCGGCATCCAGTCGGCCGGTTCGCCCGCCAGGGCAGTTGAAACGGTCGGCCACCCATCTGTACGTGCATGCACACGAATTGAGGGCAGCTTCTCTACATGTAGGGCGGCACAGAAGGCGGACAGCTATTGCCATGGCGGCTCCGGACAGGACAACTCCGCACCAACAGAACGCACCCATGGCGCAGTTGCGCATGCGCTGTGCAGATTCAGGTGCAGAGTCATGCACGGATGCATCCGCGCGCCCTTCAGTACCTTGTCCACCGCGTTGCGCGGCCCGTACACCGCGAGCCCCACCAGGTCCAACTCCCCTGCGGGCACGGCGCGTACGGCCGCGCGGTTGTCGCGGTCGTTGCCCGTCGTGAACAGGTCGGAGGTGACGACGGCGCGTGGGAGCGCCCGGTCAGGGGCTTGAGGTTGGCGCGGGCCGAATAGAGGGCTGCGGTGTAACCGGCCGGGCCCGAGCCGATGATGACGACGTCGCGCACACCGGATATCCCGGTCATGCCGCGGGCTCCGGGGCGATCTCGGCGATCAGGCCCTCGACGAGCACCTTGATCTCGTCGCGGATCGGGCGGACGGCTTCGACGCCCTGGCCCGCGGGGTCTTCCAGCTTCCAGTCCAGGTATCGCTTGCCGGGGAAGACCGGGCAGGTGTCGCCGCAGCCCATGGTGATGCAGACGTCCGACTCCTTCACGGCGTCGACCGTGAGGATCTTGGGGGTCTCGGCGGAGATGTCGATGCCGACCTCGGCCATGGCTTCGACGGCGGCCGGGTTCACCGAAGCGCCCGGGTTGGAGCCCGCCGAGCGGACCTCGACGCGGTCCCCGGCCAGGTGGGTCAGCCACGCGGCGGCCATCTGGGAACGGCCGGCGTTGTGGACACAGACGAACAGCACAGAGGGCTTGTCGGACATCAGAGGTCTCTCTTGTCTCGTGGGCGCCAAACGGCGGGATCAGGCCGATTGATATCAGTACCCGGTGGCATCATCAGCCACTGATGTGAGAGTATCAGTCCATGATGACGTCAGCCAACGCTGACCTGATCCGGGTTATCGCCGACCCGCTCAGGCTCCAGATCGTGACCCTGCTCGCCCACGAGACCCTGTGCACCAGCCACCTCGTGGAGGAGACGGGAGCGAGGCAGACGAACCTCTCCAACCACCTCAGAGTGCTGCGCGAAGCCGGGGTCGTGGAGACGGAGCCATGCGGACGCTTCACCTACTACAAGCTGAAGCCCGAGGTCATCGAGGCCCTCGCCGAGTCCTTCGGTGACCTGGCCGTCACCGCACGAACTACCGTCGAGACGAACCGAAAGCGAGCCTGCTGATGACCGCGACCGAACCCGGCACCGCACCCCTGAGTGCGGATGCCTCGATCGTCGCGAAGCTGTCGACCCTGGACCGCTTCCTCGCCGTGTGGATCCTCCTCGCGATAGGCCTCGGCTTGGGCCTCGGGCGCCTCATCCCTGGCCTGAACGACGCCCTCGCGAAGGTGGAGATCGGCGGCATCTCGCTGCCGATCGCCGTCGGCCTGCTGATCATGATGTACCCGGTCCTGGCCAAGGTCCGCTACGACAAGCTCGACGCCGTCACCGGCGACCGCAAGCTGATGGTGTCCTCGCTCGTCATCAACTGGCTGATCGGGCCCGCGGTCATGTTCGCGCTCGCGTGGATCTTCCTGTCCGATCTCCCCGAGTACCGCACCGGGTTGATCATCGTCGGCCTGGCCCGCTGCATCGCCATGGTCATCATCTGGAACGACCTCGCCTGCGGGGACCGCGAAGCGGCGGCGGTGCTCGTCGCCCTCAACTCGGTCTTCCAGGTACTCGCGTTCGGTCTGCTCGGCTGGTTCTACCTCGACCTGCTGCCGAACTGGCTCGGCCTCGGCAACGGACAGCACCTCGACATCTCCATGTGGAAGATCGCCCTCAACGTCGTCATCTTCCTCGGCATCCCGCTCCTGGCCGGGTTCCTGACCCGCCGCATCGGCGAGAAGAAGCTCGGCCGCGAGACGTACGAGACGGGCTTCCTTCCGAAGATCGGCCCTTGGGCGCTGTACGGGCTGCTGTTCACGATCGTCATCCTCTTCGCTCTCCAGGGCAAGACGATCACCTCGCAGCCGCTGGACGTGGTGCGGATCGCGCTGCCGCTGCTCGTGTACTTCGCGATCATGTGGTTCGGCACGTTCGCGCTCGGCAAGGTCATCGGTCTGCCCTACGACCGCACCGCCACCCTCGCCTTCACCGCGGCGGGCAACAACTTCGAGCTGGCCATCGCGGTCGCCATCGCCACCTTCGGCGTCACCAGCGGACAGGCGCTCTCTGGTGTGGTCGGTCCGCTCATCGAGGTGCCGGTGCTCGTGGCGCTGGTGTACGTGTCGCTGGCCTGGCGCAAGAAGTTCGCGGCTCCGCAGCTGAGTTCATGACCTCGTACGCCGATGTGGTGGTGGTCGGCGGCGGCCAAGCTGGGCTTGCCGCCGGCTACCACCTGCGCCACCTGGGCATCGAGTGCGTCATCCTCGACGCCCAGGCAGCGCCGGGCGGGGCCTGGCAGCACACCTGGGACTCGCTCCACCTGTTCTCCCCGGCCGCCTATTCCTCGCTGCCGGGCCGCCTGATGCCACCACAGCCGGGGGAGACCTACCCGGACGCCGGGCACGTCGTCGCGTACCTCTCCGACTACGAGCAGCGGTACGAGCTCGACGTGCGGCGGCCTGTCCGCGTGCAGGGCGTGCACCGCGACGGCCAACTCCTGCGAGTGGCAACCGACTCGGGTGCGTGGCGGGCCCGCGCGGCGATCAGCGCGACCGGTACTTGGTGGCGGCCCTTCCTGCCCGCAGTGCCAGGCCGGGAGGTCTTCCGTGGCCGGCAGTTGCACACCGTGGAGTACCGCAGCCCGTACGACTTCGCGGGACAACAGGTCGTCGTGGTGGGTGGCGGTAACTCCGGCGCGCAGATCGCCGCCGACCTCGCCCACCACACCGACCTGACCTGGGTCACCCAGCGCGAACCGCGCTTCCTGGCCGACGACATCGACGGACGGGCCCTGTTCGATGCGGCCACGGCCCGCCGCCGCGCCCTCGACGCGGGTACCGGTGACACCGGTGGTGTCGCCTCGCTCGGCGACATCGTCGCCGTACCCCCGGTCCGCGCGGCGCGGGATGCCGGGCTGCTGAAAGCCTCGCCCATGTTCGCCCGCCTCACCCCGGACGGGGTCGAGTGGGCCGACGGCACGCGTGCCGAGGCCGACGCCATCATCTGGTGCACTGGCTTTCGCCCCGCCCTCTCGCACCTCGCTCCGCTAGGACTGCGCGGGCCACGCGGCCACATCCCCACCCACGGCACACGAGCGGCCGAGGAACCCCGCCTGCACCTCCTCGGCTACGGAGACTGGACCGGCCCCGCCTCCGCCACCCTCATCGGCGTCGGACGGCCGGCCCGGGACGCTTCGCGCGAGATCGCCCAACTGCTGGGCGTCGTACGGTAGTTGGCAAGTGCTTCATTCCGCCGGGCGAGGACGCCGTGCGGCGACGAGCAGCCCGGCCAGTGCGAGCATCATCCAGGCGGTGAGGTACCAGAACGCGGCCTGGGGCGAGAGGGCGCAGGTCAGCGGTCGGGCAGGGTGAGCTGTCCGCGGTGGAGGTCCAAGTGCTGGGCCGGGTAACGGTAGAGGTCCGCCACGGTCATGAAGTCGCGGAAGAAGGGGTCCCAGCGGGCGGGGTAGTGCATGCCCCGCCCGAATGCCGCCTCTGGCGTGGCATCCAGACGGTGGTGCAGACCGGCGATGACACGGTCGAACTTCGCCCCCATCCGGCGTCGGCCGTAGACCCGGACGCCGGCGACCGGCCCCAGGTAGTTGACGGCGTCGAACGGTCCTGCCGCGCTGTCCAGCAGCCGGGCGAAGACTCGATCGGCGCCCTGGGGAAGCCGACCGAAGCCCCGCATCACGACTAGCAACGGCCGGATGAGGATGTAGCCGAAGAGCATGTGGAATGGCAGCTGCTAGTTGGTCCAGTGAGTGCCCTGCGTGGGCATGCGCAGGTCCGTCGGTCCGGCGGCATCAAGGAGCTGATGGAAATCGGCGCGGACCCGTTCCAGCTCGGCGTGGATGGCCTGGCGGTCCACCGGCAGTGCACGCATCACGGGGCTCACCGTCCTTTCGATCTCCAGCTGTCTGAAAGGCGGCTGTGTTCTCCGATGATGCCCCTCCAGAGCTTCGACCGAACAGCTCCGCACCTGGCGCCCCGCCTGCGAACGGGCCCGTCAGACGAGGCACATTCCGGGCCCGCGTTTCCGCCTGCCATCCACGGTCGCCTTCCTCTCTGCCGTTGCGTAGGGCGTCAGTAAGGCCCCCTTCGCCGACCATAATCTCCAGGGTTCCCGGGCCGACTCCGTCCCCGGAACCGGTCGGATCCTGTCAGCGGCGCCGGGCAGGGTGTGACGCACCGCTGCGGGGTCGACTCGTGCCATCCGGCAGGGAATTGGGCAGTCCTTGGATGATCGGGCAGATCGGGGCAGCCGCGCCCTCGGGGTCGAGGTCTCCGTGGCTCTCACCCGCCCGGTCGCGGGCCGCGCGCAAGGCGTGCCGAAGGGACTCCAGATCGGCGATGCGCCGGTCGAGTTCCGCCAGGTGGTCGTCCAGGAGTGTGGTGACCAGGCCGCATGGCTGGGTGCCGGTGCGCTGGAGGTCGAGGATCTGCTTGATCTCCTTCAGAGTGAGGCCGAGGGCCTGGGCCTGGCGGATGAAGTGCAGTACGGGCAGGGCCTGTTCGGTGTAGATGCGGTAGCCAGCCCGGGTGCGTTGGGGGCGGTCGATGAGGCCGCCGGACTCGTAGAGGCGTACGGCCTTGGGGGTGAGCCCGGTCAGGGCGGCGATGCGGCCGATGGTGAGCATGGCGCGATTCCTTACGGGACAGCTGGGTGGGGTGTGGTGGGTTTGACCTTGCCCCGGGGGGGCAGGGTTTTAGCGTCTGATCATGAGTACGCGGATCGCGGCGACGCCGCTGAGCCGGTCCTGTGCGCAGGCGCTGAAGCGCGCTGAGCATGCGGTGGTCGGGGTCAGCCCGTTCAACAGCCATTTCTCGGTGGAACGCATCGGGGAGCTGGCGGCGTGGGCACACAGCCACTTCGAACAGGTCGACTTCTTCGTGCCGGACGCGCCGAGTGCGTACACCCTTCAGGCACTGGGCTATGCGCCGGAGCGGGCGGCGTGGAAAGCGCGACGACAGGGGCAGTACGTCCGCAACAAGATCCGCACCGCGCTGGACACGCGGGGTGTGCCGGAGGGGCGGAGCCGGGTGATCGGGTGGGGGGACTGGAGGGCGACGCCGCCTTCGGCCGGCTGCACCAGCGGGGTGTCGAGCTGTACGGCGAGGACGCGGGGTTCCGCGACGCCTGCCGGGAAGCGAGCGGCTGGGTCCTTGAGGGCAGGCTGGCGCCGGGCCGGGTGCCGGATGAGCACCAGGTGGAGTGTGCTGTGCGGTACTTGCTGGCCGAGCTGCCGCTGTTCGTCGACAGTCCGGCCATCATCGGGGCCACGTCGTCGGTGTTCTGCTACCACCGTCCGCCGTCCTTGCTGCGCCGGTTGTACGGGCGTGAGCTGAGCCTGGTTCCGGCGCCGGGCCAGGGCTTCGCCGTGGTCGAAGCGGTCGAGCAATCCGTGGTCGTGCAGGAAGGGGAAGGGGGTGTCTCTGGTCTCTTGCACCCGTCCCGGGGCGGGGCGACGGTGGAGAGAGGAGCCGAAGCAATACGCGGTCACGGCGGGCCGGGGCTCGCGGGCCGGAGGAAGTGACCGTCATGATCTGGTACGGCCACGGGATGAGCGGCTGGGGCTGGTTCGCCATGTCGCTGAGCATGCCGGTGTTCTGGGCGCTGCTCGTCGGCGCCGCGGTCCTGCTCTTCCGTGCGCTGAGCCGGGGCTCGGACCATCCCCACAAGCCGGGGCCTTCCGGCGGACCGCCACGGCTCCCGGCGGAGCAGATCCTCGCCGAACGGTACGCCCGGGGCGAGATCGACGAGGACGAGTATCACCGGCGGCTGAACGTACTGCGGACCGGCGATCCGCCAGCCAAGCCATGAACACCCGTCGTCACAAAGGGAGTTGATAGCTTCCGATCCAGTAGCGCAGTTCGCCGATCAGCCAGGTCCAGGCGCCGCTGACCTGCAGCACGCCGACGAGGACCAGCAGTCCGCCGCCCACTGCCATCACGGCGCGGGTGTGGCGGCGGGCGAAGTCGAAGACGCGCAGCGACTTGCCGAGGGCGAGAGTGAAGAGCAGGAACGGTATGCCGATGCCCATCGCGTAGACGAAGGAGAGAAACGCGCCCCGCCCCGCCGAGCCGGTGGTCATCGACAGGGACAGAACCGTGGCCAGGGTGGGTCCGATGCAGGGGGTCCAGCCCAGTCCGAACATCACCCCCAGCAGCGGGGCACTCGCCAGCCCGGCGCGCGGGGTGAAGCGCGGCCGCAGGGTGCGCGACAGCCCCGGGATCCGGTCCAGCACCCCCATGAACATCAGGCCCAGCACGACGGTCAGCACCCCAAGCGCGCGCGTCAGTGTTTCCTGCCGGGCGAGGAGCAGGTTGCTGAGCGAACCGAACAAGGCCCCGTACGCGGCGAACAGCGCGGCGAAACCGCACACGAACAAGGCCGTCCCGAGCAGCGCCCTGCGCCTGGTGGGTCCGCCGCTGTGGGCGGCGTGGGCGTCGGCGGCGGTCATGCCGGTGGCGTACGAGAGGTAGCCGGGGACCAGGGGAAGGCAGCAGGGCGAGGCGATGGTGATCGCCCCGGCGGCCAGGGCGATCGGGGTGGCAAGGAGCAGGGATCCCGAACCGATCACTTGGCTGATGTCGGCGGACAAGGGCGGCGCCTTTCGACGGCGTGGGTGCACGGCCCGTGGCGGGCCGTTTCCGGGGGTGGGTCGACAGGCACTTTAACTCCTATGTAACTTAGGTCCTAAGTTGCATAGGTGATCGCGGAGTGTTGCGCGGCAGCCGGGCCGAGTCGTGTCCGTTGGCCGGGTGCGGCGCCAGTGATCCACCGGAAAGGGCCTGCGCATGAGCGAACTGCTCTTCGGGACAACCTTGTTGGCGTCGTTTCTCGGCGGGGTGGTGGCGCTGCTCGCGCCGTGCTGCATCTCGGTGATGCTGCCCGCCTACTTCGCCACCGGGTTCCGCTCCCGGGGCCGTGTCGTGGCGGCCACCCTTGCCTTCGGCGCCGGGGTGGCCACGGTGATCGTGCCGATCGGGCTCGGCGCGGCCGCCGCCTCCGCCGCGCTGCTGCGCTACCACCTGGCCGTCTACCTCGCGGGCGGCGCGCTCATGCTGCTCGGCGGGCTTGCCGTCCTGTACGGCTGGAAGCCCAATCTGCCCATGCCGTCCGGGTGTTCACCACAGGGCTCGGGCCTGCCAGCCGCGTACGGACTCGGCGCGTTCTCCGGGATCGCCAGCGCCTGCTGTGCGCCGGTGCTTGCCGGGGTCGCGGTGCTGTCCGGGGCGACCGGCTCCTTCCCGGCGGCGCTGACCATCGGCCTGACCGCCTACGTTCTCCCGCTGCTGCTCACCGCGCCGGCGGCTGCACTCACCTACGTCTGCTGCATCCGCCCGATGCGCCGAGGCGGACCCACCGACCGGGGTAGGGGCTGCTGCCCACCCGCCGGCGCCTCCCCGGCGCTGGACGCGGAGGCGGAACAGATCCGTACGGAGATCCGGCGCCTGCGACACGGGCAGCGAGCCACGGCCGCCCCCGACGACCGGCAGAGCTGACCGCGCCGACCACCCCCTGGTAGTTCACGGCATCATGAATTCAGGAAGTTCTGTACTGTCATCGATGTGCTGACCCTTGGCTCCGACATTGACGCCCTGGCCCGTTTCGGGCGGGCGCTGGCCGACCCGATCCGCTGCCGGATCCTGCTCGCGCTGCGCGTCGCGTCCGCCCATCCGGCCGATCTGGCCGACCAGTTGGGGATCTCCCGTACCCGCCTGTCGAACCACTTGGCCTGCCTGCGCGACTGCGGCCTCGTGGTGGCCGTGCCGGTCGGGCGCCGTACCCGCTACGAACTCGCCGACGCCCGTCTCGGCCACGCGCTGGACGACCTGCGCGCCGCCGTGGTGGCCGTCGAGAGTGATCGCACATGCATCGAGGCCGACGAGGCGGGATGCTGCTGATGGCCGCGATATCCCGCGGGCCGTCCCCGGCCCGGCGCGAGGCGCTCGCCCGGCGCATACGCTTCCTGGTCGCCGTGACCATCACCTACAACGTCATCGAGGCCGTCGTCGCCATCACCGCCGGGACGATGGCCTCCTCCACCGCGTTGATCGGCTTCGGCCTGGACTCCGTCATCGAAGTCTCCTCCGCCGCGGCGGTCGCCTGGCAGTTCTCCGCCCGCGACCACGCCCTGCGCGAGGCGCGGGAAAAGACCACCCTGCGGATCATCGCCGCATCCTTCTTTGCGCTCGCCGCCTACGTCATCGTCGATGCCCTTCGCGCACTGGCCGGCACCGGCGATGCCGACCACTCCCTGCCTGGCATCGTGCTCGCTGCCCTCTCCCTCGCGATCATGCCGTTCCTGTCTGCTGTCCAGCGCCACGCAGGCCGCGAACTGGGTTCCGTTTCCGCCGTCGCCGACTCCCAGCAGACCCTGCTGTGCACCTACCTGTCCGCGGTCCTGCTCGTGGGCCTGCTGGCCAACTGGCTGCTCGGCTGGTCCTGGGCCGACCCGATCGCCGCCCTGGTCATCGCGGCCGTCGCGGTGAAGGAGGGGCGCGAGGCGTGGCGCGGGGACAGTTGCTGCGCCGTGTCCGTCCCGGCTCCGGACGGCACTGACTCGGACCTGCACGGCTGTGCGGCCGGCTGTTCGTGCTGCTGAAGTTCGTGCTGGTGGAGGGGGGAGGGAATCCCTCGCCTGCCGGGCCGCCGCGCGGCATGCTGGCCGTACGACCCAAGCACGTGAAGGGAGGCGGCCACGGAGTCCAGTCGGGGCCAGAACGCGCGGACGCGCCGGATCTGGGGACGCGATGCGCCGCACTACGACGGCTGGATGCGCCACTTCGACCGGCTCATCTGCGCGACGGGCGCCAGTGGATCGGTGCGCAGGCCGACGGCGGGGTCCTGGAGGTCGCCGTCGGCACCGGCCTCAACCTGCCTCACTATCCCCACTGCACCGACCTCACCGGCATCGACCTGTCCCCGGCGATGCTGGAACGGGCCCGCCGACGGGCCGACGACTTGGGCGTGGAGATCACGCTCATCGAGGCTTCCGCCACCCAACTGCCCTTCCCCGACGCCTCGTTCGACACCGCGGTGTGCGTCCTGGCGCTGTGCCGCATCCCCGACGACCGTGCCGCCCGTCGCCAAGATGCGCCGGGTCCTGAGGCCCGACGGGGGCTTCGTCTACACCGTCCGCACACCGGCGACGCCCACTACGGCACCGGCATCGCCCACGGCGACGACATCCACGAACACGGCGGCTTCGCCGTCCACTTCTTCCCCCGCGGCCTCGTTGAGGAGCTCGCCGACGGCTGGGACCTCGTGGACATCCACCCCTTCGAAGAGGGCGAACTGCCCCGCCGCCTGTGGCGCGTGACCCAGATCCTGCCCGCCTGACGCACATCAGGGCCCGCGCATCGATGCTCTGACGCCAGGCTGCTCCTCCCGAACCGGCTTATGGGTTATGTCCGTTGATCAGCTTGGGGAGTTCCTTGCCGTACTCGTCGAAGGTGGTCTCCTCGTGGAAGACGACATGCGCCTTGTCGTCCTTCGGTGAGAAGCCGAGCACCGTCTTGCCGTGGGTGGAGACGACCTTGCCCTCCTTGTCCTTCGCCGGTGCCTCGATGCTGATACCGACGCTACGGGCGGCTGCCTGGATGGCCTTGAAGTCGCCGGACAAGCCGATGAAGTCCGGGTTCCCGGCGCCCGGCAGCCACTTGCCGAGCGCCTCGGGAGTGTCGCGCTCGGGGTCGGAGGTGATGAACACGACCCGCAGCTGCTCCTGCTGTGCCTTGGGGAGCTTCTTGTAGGCGATGCCGATGTTGCTCATGACCAGCGGGCACACGTCGGGGCAGTGGGTGTAGCCGAAGTAGATCAGCGTCGGCCTGCCCGCGGTCTGCTTGCGCAGGTCGAACGGCTTGCCGTGGGTGTCGGTCAGGGTGAGGTCCGGCTTGGTGAACGGGGTGTCCAGCGCCGTCCAGCTCTTGCCGTTGCTCGCGTCGCCGCCCGAGACGACGAAGGCGCCGCCGCTCTTGCTCGCCGAGGCCGAGGGGGTGCTGCCTCCGCCGCAGGCCGTCAGGGTCAGGGCCGCGGTCGCGGTGAGGGCCGCGGCGATCAGGGTGGTCTTGCGCACGCGCGTCATGAGGGCCGTCCCGGGCGGTGTGAAATGCGGGGCAGTGGGCGGACGGGTCGCCCACCTCGTACACCTAAGTGTTTTAGGTGTACGAGGTGGAGCCTACGCCCCGCCGCGGGCCGTCCCGCAGCCGCCTCCCGCTACGCGGGCTCGCGCTGCTTGAGCAGGTCGGCCATCAGCTGCACCTCGGCCTCCTGGCCCCGCACCATGCCTTCGGCGAGGTTCTTGATCACCGGGTCCTTGACCTGCTCGGCGGCGCTCTGCGCCATGCCGATACCCGCCCGGTGGTGCTGGGTGAGCAGCTCCAGGAAGAGGACTTCGGCGGCCTTGCCCTGGGCCCGGCGCAGCTCGTCCATCTGGGTGTTGGTTGCCATGCCGGGCATCAGGGCGCCGTCGTGCGGGGTGACGGTGTGCCCCATCCAGGCCATCGGCGGATCCTGCGAGTTCGCCGGCAGGTCCCAGGCCGCGAGTCGGCCCAGCAGTATGCCGCGCTGGTTGGCCTGAGTGTTGATGATGTCGTACGCGAGCCGCCGGATGTCCTCGTCACTGGTGCGGTCGCGCACGATGAACGACAGCTCCACCGCCTGCTGGTGGTGCACCGCCATGTCGCGCGCGAACCCGGCGTCGGCGGACGCCTTGTCCGGCCGTGCGGCCGCGCCCGAGGACGGGCCGGTGACCGCGACCAGGGCGAGCGCGCCCAGCACCAGCGCGAGGAAGGTGGTCGCCCCGGCCAGCCACCGCGACCAGCTCACCTGTCCCGGGCGGCTCACGGGGTCATCCCGCCGCTGCAGGAGGCGCCCGGCTCGGGGGTCTGCTTGCCCTGGACGTACTTCTCCAGGAACTCCCCGACCCGCGGATCGGACGCCTTGTCCACCTTCACCTGGTGCCCCCAGGCGGTCAGCGTGATCGGCGAATCCTCGTCCTTGTAGGGGCTCATGAAGGAGTACGGGGTGGCCGACACCTTCGCGCCCAGCGCCTGCACATCGCCCTGCGCGGCCTTGTCGTTGTAGGTGACCCAGACCGCGCCGTGCTCCAGCGCGTGCACGGCATTCTCGTCCGGGACTTCTTTCGTGTAGACCTTGGCGTCGCAGCTGACCCACACCGGATTGTGGTTCCCGCCGGGGGGCGGGCTCATCGGATAACTGACCGGGGTGTTCACGTGGCTCCGGGCGAGGTTGGTCCAGCTCTGCTCGCCCGGTACGGGCGCGGCCGTGGCCTGTTGCTTCTGCTCGGCCTTGTCGTACAGGTACCAGCCGCCGATGCCGGTCGCGGCGAGTACGGCCGTGGCGGCGGTGATCGTGAGGATGCGGTTGCGGCGCTCGCGGGCGCGTTCGGCGCGGCGCTGCTCCTCTATGCGGGCCCGGCGCGCCTCGGCCTTGGCCTTCGCGCTGCCCTTCGAGTTGGCGGAACCCATGGGACGTCCTTCTCCCCGCCGCGTCACTCGGGGACATACGGCGGTGCTGTGGTCTGTGGATAGGGCTGTACGAGCACGGGGGACCGCGACCGCCAGGCGCAGGGGCATGGCGGAGCGGAGTCCGGCGTACGGCCTAGACCCGAAGGAGCTGGAGTTGATGGAGGTCGGGCGGGCGGGCGCCGCCCGGTACCCGGGAGGGCCGCAGCGGAGAGCGGACCGGTGAGGTGCGCGGCCGCCCGGCTGTGACGGCGTGGTCCTGGCCAGGGGCCGGCGTGTGGCCGAGGACGCCGTGATGATCCGGGGCGTGGCAGTGATCGCCGCCCTGGCCGTCGGTGTCCTGGACACACTGCTTGCAGGGGCGCTCGTTCCCGTGCTGCGCCATGGCGGCGCCTGAGGCGTCCATCGGCATCGCCATGGCGGCGGCTGAGACGCGGGACACCGGCGATGTGCCGCCGGTCGGGCGCGGGCAGGCCAGGACGAGGGTCGCCAGCACCACCAGGGCCGCGACCAGCAGACGGGCGGACCGGCGGCGGGCATGCGGCATCGCAGCGCGACGGACCCACACACCGGACACGGAAGACACCTAAGACGTATAGGAGACTGTGGCCGGGAACTTACCAGAGCCGCACCGAGGCCGGTCAGGCCGAAGCGTCGGCCGCCTGCAGCGGGGCGTCCATGAGCGGGCAGGCGTTCATGCCGACCGCCGCTACGGCGGGCTCGGCGGCCACCACCAGCGGCAGCGCGAGCAGGGCGCCCGCCACCAGCCCGAGCTCCCAGGAAGCGGCCTGGCCCAACGGCCGCTGCGGGCCGAGCAGACGGCGTACCCGCCCGGCCACCTGCCCGCCGGACGCGGCCAGCGCGGCGGCCGGAGCCCCGGCGCCCGCCAGCTCCACCAGCGCCCCGGCCAAGGTCAGCGCCCCGGTGCGGGCGGTCGCCTCGTCGTCGGCGGCCAGCTCCACCAGGCGCCGCATCTCCAACTCGGCGGTGACGAACAGCGGCAAGCGGGGAAACGCGTGGTGCAGCGCCTCGGCCAGGCCCAGGACCAGGTGGTGGCGCTGGCGGATGTGGGCCCGCTCGTGGGCGATGACGGCCTTCAGCGCGTCCGGTTCCAGGGCGGCCAGGGCGGCCGACGTCAGCACGATCCGGTGACCGTGGCCGGGCAGGCAGTACGCCGCCGGACGCACGTCGTCCAGGACGGTCACGCCGAGGTCAGCGCGGTGCCGACCGACAAGTAGGAGGGCGGCGGCGTGCCGCGAGCGCGCGCGGCGGGCCGTGGTGAGGGCGGCGGCCAGGCTCCACCCGAGCCGCCCGAGCAGGCTCACGGCCAGCACCGCCCCGGACGCGGCGAGCGCCGCCCCGCCCGGAGCCGCGTACTGCGCCCGCAATGCCAGCACGCAGGCGTGCAGCATGTCCGCGAGGCCCCCGCTGACCGGCACGGTCGGCACCGCCACCGCGAGCCCGGCCAGCGCAACCGAGACCACCACCGTGCCGCACGCCGCCTGCCAGACCCAGATCCCCAGACGCGGCGCCCGCGGCACCCACCCCGCCCGCGGCAGCAGCACCGAGGCGAGCGTGCCAACCGCCACGGCGTACGACAGCAGCAGAACCGCGATCCTCACGAGCGGCCACCGCCCTTGCCGGTACGCGCGGCGAGCGCGGCCCGCAACTCGGCCACCTCGTCCGCGTCCAGCTCGTCGAACAACCGAACCAGCGTCGCCGTGCGGTCCGCGCCACTCGCCCACACCTGGTCGATCAGCGAAGCCGCGTACTCCTCACGACTCTTGGTCGCCGCGTACCTAAATGCCCGCCCGTCCTTGGCCCGGCGCAGCCACTCCTTCTTGTGCAGGATCTCCAGCACCGTCTGCACAGTGTTGTACGCCAGCGGCTGCGGCCGCTCCTCATTCAGCCGGTCCAGCACCTCGCGAGCGGTGGCAGGGGCGTCCGTGGACCAGACCACGTCCATGATTGCCTGCTCCAGCTCACCGAATCCCCGCACCGGGCAACCCTCCATCAATGAAAACCTAAGCAGCATCGTAGTTGAGCCGGAACCCGGCCAGAATGCCGACGTAGAGGCCGCATCGAACTGGCAGGGATCTGCCGTCGGCAGACGCCTCCGGGACTTACGGCTAGTGATGGGCTGGCAGTGCGTCCGCAGGGTGGGGATGGCTCCGCCACCCCCATCGGCGTGTGGCACCCGGCCCGGTACGCCTCGCGCGAGATCGTCCAACTCCTTAGCACCGTACGGTAGTTGGCAAGGGATTCACCTTGCCGGGCGAGGGCGCCGGGCAGCGATGAGAAGCCCGGCCAGGGCGAGCAGCATCCAGGTCGTCAGGTACCAGAACGCGGCCTGGGGTGAGATCGTGCTCCACAGGATGCCGGCGATGCCGCTGGCGGCGAGGTTGCCCAGGGACTGGACGGTGGCGAGCATCCCGAACGCCGAACCGCGCAGATCCTTGGGCGCCAGGGCGGCGACGGCGGAGTGCTGGGCGGTTTCCACCGCGCCGATACCGATCCCGGCCAGCACGAACGGGACAGCCAGTAGCACGATCGCGGCCGAGTCGATCGTGAACAGGCCGTAGGCGAGGGCGAACGCGGCGACCCCGCCCGTCAGGACCAGCACGGGGCCACGCGGGCCGAGCCGGTCCGAGAGCCGACCGGCCGGGACCGAGGCGATCGTGGCCGCCACGTTGTAGGCGGTATACAGGCCCAGCGCGATCGTCGTCGCGGTCTTCGTGCCGTGCCCGGGAGCCAGCAGGTCGGTGGCGCGCAGGATGAGCAGGGTCGCGGCGACGTTGCCGGCCTCGAACGCGGCCACCGCGCCCATGAGTTTGCCGAGATCACCCTTGAGGACCGGCCTGATGCGGATCTTCAGGGGCACCTTGTCGCGCCTGTTCGGCTTCGGTGTCTTGCGGATCGCGTAGACGATCGCGGCGGCGGCCAGCAGGCCGGGAATGACTGAGAGGCCAATCGCCCAGGAGACGCCCAGCCAGGCGACCAGTCCGAGCGCGAGCAGCGGGCCGAAGATCGCGCCGAGGTTGTCCATCATCCGCTCGAAGCCGTACGCCCGCCCGTACGCCTTCGCCGGGACGATGTCCGCGAGCAGCGCGTTACGGGCGGGTACCCGCAGACCGCGCGCCGTCCAGGCAGCCGCCCGCAGCACGCCGACCTGCCACACCGCCGTGGCCCCGGCAGTCGCGGCACCCAGGACCGCGGTCGTCGCATATCCGCCGACGGCGACCTTGCGGCGCCGGGCCGGATCGTCCGCCAGTACCCCGCCGCCGAACCGGGCGGCCCCGGCCAGCGCGTGGGAGAATCCCTCGATTGCGCCCAGCGCCGCGGCCGGGGCGCCCAGGGCGGAAGTGAGGAGGCAGGGCAGCAGCGCGGTGGGGATCTCGTGGCCTACGTCGGCGAGGAAGCTGGCAGATCCGATTCCGGCCACGCCGGGCGTCAGCCACCGTTCCTGGTCGTCGGCCGGCGTCGGGGAGGCGGGGGCCGTCTCGGGGGCGTCGCTGTTGGTCATCACCGGAGTGTGAGGGAGCGGCCCGCAGGCCGGGAAGCCCTGTCCGGCAGGTTCATTCCTACCTCCGAGGTCCGTCCGACTGGAGAACACAGCGGGGCGCTCTGGTCAGGCGACTTCGGCGAGCAACGCCCGTACGTGCACGGCGAGATCATCCCGTACCCCCCCGGACGTGATCGAGCGGCAGTCCCTCGGGGTCGGACACGCTCCAGTTGAAGTAGCGCTTGCCGGGCGGGACGCGGGCAGGGCTCTTCAGCGTGCCGAAGAGAGCACGTATTGGATCAGTCGATCAAGAAGCTGCGGCGTTCGATGAGCAGGACGTCGCGCCACTGGCCGTGGTGGCGGCCGAAGCGCTCACGGGTGCCGATCACCCGGAACCCGGCCCGCTCGTGCAGCGCCAGGCTCGCGGTGTTCTCGGGGAAGATCCCGGACTGGATGGTCCAGATCCCATCGGCCTCGGTGGAGTTGATGAGCGCTTTCAGCAGCGCGGAGGCGATGCGGCGGCCTCGGGCGGCGGGGTGGACGTACACCGAGTGCTCGACGACCCCGGCGTACGCGCACCGGTCGGAGACCCGGCTCACGGCGACCCAGCCGAGGACCGTCCCGTCGGCGTCGAGCGCGGCAAAGCGGTGCTCGGGCAGCTTCGCCGCGTCGAACGCCTCCCAGGTCGGGGCGGCGGTCTCGAACGTCGCGTTGCCCTCGTCGATGCCGGCCTGGTAGATCGCCAGGACGGCGTCGGCGTGGGCGGGTGCGAGGGGCACGATGACGGCTGCTGCCGGGGTGGCGTGCGGGGACACGGTGGCTCCTTGACTGCGGAGAGGGTCAGCGGGCGGCGGCGGTCAGGAGCTGCCCCATCGCGGCGAGCACGGACGGCTCGACCCGGTAGTACACCCATGTCCCGCGTCGTTCGCAGGAGAGTAGTCCTGCCTCCTTTAGCTTCTTGAGGTGGTGGCTGACAGTCGGCTGGGAGACGCCGACGTCGGAGATGTCGCACACGCAGGCTTCGCCGCCCTCGTGTGAGGCGACCGCGCTGAACAGCCGCAGCCGGATCGGGTCGCCGAGGGCCTTGAACATCTTCGCCGTCCGCTCGGCCTCCTCGGCGGTCAGCGGGCGCTCGTTCAGAGGCGGGCAGCACGGCGCGACGGGCTCGTTCAGGACGGGAAGCTCCACCGTACGCAGATTCGACATGCGTCAATATTGACATCCATCGAAGCTATCAGGCAAGCTCGCCTTCGTCAGTAACATAGACAAACGTCGAATCAGAAGATCGACGGCGTCCTGACCTGGAGCATGCGATGAGTGAGAACCTTCCTGCCGACCCGTTCCTCGACGGCCTGCCGACCGTGATCATCGGCGCGGGCCCGGTCGGCCTGGCCGCCGCTGCCCAGCTGGTCGGGCGCGGCATTGAGCCCCTGGTCCTGGAAGCCGGGCGCCACGCCGGTGCAGCCGTGCGTGAGTGGTCGCACGTGCGCCTCTTCTCCACCTGGGCCGAGGTCGTCGACCCCGCCGCCGAGAAGCTCCTGGCGCTCACCGGCTGGAGCAAGCCCGACGGATCCGCGTACCCGGCGGGCGGCGACTGGGCCGAAAAGTACCTCCAGCCGCTTGCCGACGTTCTGGGCGAGCGGGTCCGGTACGGAGCCACCGTCACTGGCGTCTCGCGCACCGGTCGCGACCGCGTGGTCGACGCCGATCGCGGTGAGCAGCCCTTCACCGTCCACGTCACCGGGACGGCCGGCCGCGAGGAGCGCATCCTGGCCCGCGCCGTGATCGACGCCTCCGGCACCTGGTCCACCCCCAGCCCGCTGGGCGGCGACGGCCTCCCGGCACTCGGTGAGAAGGCCGCCGCCGACCGGATCTCCTACCGCGTCCCCGATCTCAAGGACCCTGCCGTACGCGCCCGTTACGCGGGCAAGCGCACCGCAGTGATCGGCTCCGGCGCCTCCGCCTTCACCGCCCTCGCCACTCTGGCCGACGTCGCCAAGGAAGCCCCCGGCACGCACGCCGTGTGGATCCTGCGCCGCGGCATCAGCGGCTCCACCTTCGGCGGCGGCACCGCCGACCAGCTCCCTGCACGCGGTGCGCTCGGCCTGGCCGCCAAGGCCGCCGTCGACAACGGACACGCGGACGCGGTAACGGGCTTCCGCACCAGTGCAGTTGAGCAGACCAGCAAGGGCCTGGTCCTGGTCGGTGAAGACAGCCGCCGTCTCGACCCGGTGGACGAGATCATCGGCCTGACCGGCTTCCGCCCCGACCTGACCTTCGTCGACGAACTCCGCCTCGCACTGGACGAGCGCCTTCAGGCCCCCGTCGACCTCGCCCCGCTGATCGACCCCAACGTCCACTCCTGCGGCACCGTCTACCCCCACGGCGTCAAGGAGCTCTCCCACCCAGAGGAGGGCGTCTACCTGGTCGGCATGAAGTCCTACGGCCGCGCCCCCACCTTCCTCGCCATGACCGGCTACGAGCAGGTCCGCTCCATCGCCGCCTCCCTCGCCGGTGACCGGGAAGCCGCCGAGCGCGTCGAACTCACCCTGCCCGAGACCGGGGTGTGCGGCGGCGCCGGCCTCTTCGACGAGCCCGAAGCCGAGGCGTCGGTCGGCGGTTGCTGCGCCGCCCCCAACGCGCTCCAGATCGGCGTCGGCGCGCCGGCGTCCTCCGGCGGCTGCTGACCGAGGTGACAGACCTCGACACGAGCGAGGACGCGACCGGAACAGGGGACCGGTCGCGGCCTCACGCCGTCCTGCCCGCGCTGTGTGCCACCCATACCACCGGCTGGGCCGTGGTCTATTACGCCTTCCCGTCCTCAACTCCCGAATCACGCAGGACACCGGCTGGTCCACCAACGGCACAACCGCCGCCTCTTCGGTGGCCCTGAGCTCCGCCCTCGTCGGCAGCATCCTCGACCGCCGGACCCGCGCGCCGTGATGGCCAGCGGCTCCCTGCTCGCGGTCATTGCCATCCTCGCCCTCGCGACCGCACCCAACTTCCTTCCTCTCTTGGCGGGTTGGCTGCTCGCCGGTGCCGCCACCTTCTACCCGCCCGCCTTCGCCGCCGTGACCCGCTGGTGGGGCCCCGACCGCGTCCGCACCGTTGTCACCCTCGCCGCTGGCCTCGCCTCCACCGTCTCCGCACCCATCACCGCAGCCCTCGCCGAGCACCTGAGCTGGCGCACCACCTACCTCACCCTCGCCGCCCTGCCAGGCATAGGTTTCGCGGTGCTCCCGGTCCTCCGCCAGGTCGTAGCCCTTCGACCGGAGTGGGCACGCGCATCTGTTCGGCCGGCACAGGGATCGGGTTCCGGGCGCGCCACTGATGGACCTCGCCCTTGTCCCGGTAGCGGGCAGGCTCGTACATGAAGAACGCCCGAAAGCAGCTGGGCATCGGACGGTAGGCTGGCGACGTTGGTGATCTCTGGGGCTGCCGCGCGGCCGTGGGGCCCGCCGCACCCGAACCGCGGCGCGGGTGCCGCCAACGGTCCTGCGTCCTGGTCAACCGTCGGCTGGGCGCGGCCGTCGCGCTGGCGGCGGTGCTGATGGGTGCCTCGCGCGTGTACGGGGGCCCATTACCCGCACGATGCCGTGCCGCCGTGGTCGGCACCTTTGTCGCGTCGACCGCCGTGCTCGCGGCTCGGCGCTTCGGCGCCCCGCTGGTGGACCGTCTGTGCGGTGGCGCGCTGGGGCCGCTGCTGACGGCCGCGTCGTAACCCGGGTTCAGGGGCGCAGTCCGTACGGCAGCGGGGGTTGGGCGGCTGCGATGGCAAGCAGCCGGTTGTACTTCGCAACGCGCTCGTACCTGGCCTGGGCGCCGGACTTGAGCTGGCCGCAGCCCGTTCCGACGGCGAGGTCGGCGATGAAGGAGTCCTCGGTCTCGCCGGAGCGGTGCCAGACCATCTGTGCGTAGCCCGCTTCCCGGCTGACGCACATCGGCAGCCCGGCCGCCGACTCCACACAGATCGCCGACATCGCATACGCCGCGGCCGGACCCGGCTGGCTGCACACAGCCTTCCAACTCGCCAATTCACTGCTGTTGTTGGCCCCTGCGAGCTCCTCCTTCAAGGCAGGCCCCGGCCTGCTCAAGTCACTGTCCGGCACGACCGGTGCGGTCCGGGGTTCTGCCCGCGGGCCTCGGCCGTACGAACAGACACCACACCCCCTACTGGTCCGTCGCCACCTACCTGATCGCCGCAGGCGTCATCATCGTGGCCTCGGCAGGCCAGGAGCAGGAACTGGTCCTCTTCTACGCGGTCACCGTCTTCGTCAGCCTCGTGGCCATGGCCGCTTCGCCCGCACGGAGAAGAAACCGGCCCTGGCCTGGGCAACGCCCTCGCCGCGGCTGCGGTCGCCTTCACCCTCGCCGTGAACCTGCTGCGCGGCTGGCCGATGCTCTCCCTGGCCGCCGCCCTGCTCATCGTCGGGGCCCTGTACGTCCGGTGGGCCTGCGCGGGACGCCCCAGCGACATCAAAGACGTCGAAGCCAGAGCCGAGCCGCTGTGAGATCCGGAGGCGGCGGCCTTCAGAGGGGCGTGGGTGGCGTCACCGCTCCGGCCGCATGGGGCGGTCACCGGAACCGATCCGCTGCCCGAGGACGTCGAAGCACCGAGACCGGTGGAAAGGAGGCTGTGATGCTCAAGGGAATGAGAGGGGTTCGCCGACCGGCCCGGGGCGGGCTGTTGTCCGTACTGGTGGTCCTGGCCTGGGCGGGAACCGCCTGCGCGCACGGCGACGTCCCACTCGCGGGCGCCCCGCCGCAGAGCCCCTCTGCGGCCGCCGTCACCCCAACAGGCACCGCCGGCGCCGGCTCGTCCACCGGCTCGGCCTCGCCGTCCGGTGCGATGCCGTCCGCCCCGGCGAAGCCGTCCTCCACCGCCCCTGAGCCCTCTCCCGACTCCACACCGCCGCCCCCTGCGACGGCTCCGGCAGCGCACCCCGAATGCGTCGCGGGAGCCGTGACGGTCACCCTGCGTTCCCCGGATTCCGCTGTTCAGCGGCTGTGCGTACGGGTGGGCGCCACCGTCACGGCTGTGGTGCCGCCCGGTCCGGGCGGTGCCTGGCCGGGGCCCTGGACCAGCAGTCCGATGCTGGCCACGATCGCCGCGAAGTCGGCGGATCCGGACGGCACCGGCCGGGTCACGATCCGGGCAGCCCGGCCGGGGGCGGCCACCGTGACCTGGGGGACGCGCGGCGCGGCAGCCCTGACGCTCCATCTGGATGTAGCGGCATATCAAATTCCCTGATGTACAGGCGTCTCGAAGAGGGAACGGCCGGTGCACGCCCGGTTGGAGGGCGCGCACCGGCCGTCGCGTGACGGGGATCCGTCATGCTCGTACGGTCAGTCGTTCGTGCGTCCCTTGAGGCGCCGCACGTCGAAGGACCAGATGCCGCGCCCATGGGTGGCGGCGTACAGGTTGCTGTCCGGGCCGAGCCTGAGCTGCATGACCGCTGTGGTGGGCAGGTTGGTGCCGAGGACCTGCCAGTCGGTGGTCCCGGCCGGGCGGTAGAAGGTGGCCAGGTCGGTGCCGAGGGCGAGGCCGCCATTGGGCAGCAGCTTCACCGAGTTGGCGGGGACGTCGGGCAGGTTGGCCGAGATGTCCGTCCAGTCGGTCCCGCCGTTCTTGGACTCGAAGACGTGGCCGTACCCGGCACCTGGACCTTCGGTCCACTTGCGGGAGAAGCCGTTGACGGCGACGTAGACGTGCTGGGCGTTGGCCGGGTCGACGTCGAAGGCGGAGATGTAGCGGTTGGGGATGGTGCCGTCGACCGGGAGGTTCAGCTGGTGCCAGCCGGTGCCGTCGGCGTTGCCGACCGCGATGCCCCGGGTGAAGCCCTGGTTGTTGCAGGGCCCGCACCAGCCGACGTAGACCGTGCCGCCGGAGGAGGCGACGGCGGTGGCGACGTGGCCGTCACCGAGGTCGTACGCGTTCTTCCACTCCGCGCCCGAGCGGATCGCGAAGCCCTTGTGCTGCACCCACACGTGCCGGCCGCCTGCGACCCAGGTGTTGGTGTCCTTGGTGTCGGAGGTGATGGGTGCGATGAAGCGTGCTCCGGCGCCGCCGAGGTCCTTGTCCGGCGGGGCGACCTCGTACTCGGTGGCCTTGGTGGGGTCGGTGCTCCAACTGCCGTTGTTCACACCGCAGTTCTGGGTGACCCACATGTCCAGGTAGACGTATTCCTGGGCGATGTTGCAGCCGTTGTTCGGGTCGGTGATGGTGTCGGCGCCGTCGCCGCCGAAGTTGGATCCCATGACCTTGTCGCGGCCGCGCAGGATGGACTGCCCGTTGTCCTGGAGGCCGCCGGTGACCGAGACGCCGCCGTAGGTGAGGTCCTTGCCGACGCCCACCGAGTAGTACTGGAGGGTGTCGATGGTGCCGTCGTTCAGCGACTGCCAGTCCTTGGCGTGGCCGCCGGAGTCGACCGCTCCGTTCAGCGGGCGGCGGTAGATGCCGCCGTCGTTGCCCACGTAGGCGTACGTCTTGCCCTTGAGGCTGCCGATGGCGACGGCGTGCTGGTCGGAGTGGGTGGTGGGGGAGCAGTCACCGGTCTGCTTGGTGGGGTCGACGCTCCAGCACGGGAACGGGAAGTTCCAGTACGGGCCGGGGGTGATCCAGCTCGTGCCGCCGTTCTTCGTCTCGAAGACCTCTTCCAAGCCCAGGTAGACGTGGTCGGCATTGTTCGGGTCGACCTGGAGGAACTGGTTGTACCAGGACTGGATGCCCGGCATGTAACCGGCGCCCTGCAGCGCCGAGCCCGACGCCTTGAGCTTGGTGTAGTCGGCGATCAGCGTCCACGGACCGAACGGGGAACCGGACTTGGAGACGTAGACGCCCTTGAGGCCGCTGTCCGGGTTGGACGCCATCTGCGCCGGCGACTGGTCGATGGCGTACAGCCGCGAGCCATCGGCCGCCGCGCCGAACGTCACATTGCCGACGTTCGCGCTGTCGGTCGGCAGATCGCCGAGTCCGGACGCTGGCTTCCAGCTGCCGTCCGCCTGCTTGGTGTAGAGCCCGTTGTAGGTGTCGCCGCCGCGCCAGCCGACTGCAAGGAGCACCTTGTTCGGCTCCTTGGGGTCGACCGCGATGTCGTTGGCGATGTTCTTGTACGGGGCCGACTCGTCGGCGGCCTTCGAACCGCCCGGCAGGTAGTCCGGGTTGGGGGCGAACTCCAGCTTCCACGGGCCCGACAGGGTGGTCGTGGAGTGCGACCACACGCCCCGGCTGGTGGCCGCCCACACGGTGGTTCCGGCGAACCGGAGGGCGTGGATCGTGGTGCTCTCCAGTTCGGCGCCGCCGACCCGCCCGCCGGGCTGGAACTGGCCGTGCTGCGGGTCGGGCAGGACGTAAACACCCGTTCCCACGTACGAAGTTGCTCCGGTGTTGGACTCGCCGGTCGCGTACCAGAGGCGCTTCGAGGCGTCGAGCGTCAGGGCGCCCGTTGACAGGGAGGGCAGCTTGTCGGCGATGGGCTGCCAGTTGCCGCCGCCGGTCTTCGATCGGAAGACGCCTCCGTTGGCGCCGCCCGCGTAGACGTAGCCCTGGTCGTCGGCGGCGATGCCGGTGATGCGGCCGGTCACATTCCCGGAGCCGCCGCTGGAGTTGGAGTTGATGTCGCGGTAGCGCGGGTCGTCGGAGTTGTATGCCTTCTTGGTGACGTGGTCCCAGTCGCCATTGGTGTGCTTCATCGACTGGAGCTGGGCCCAGGCCGCCCCGTACGCGCCGGGCGCGACCACGCCGGGGGCGGTGCGGGCCTCGGTGTACTGGGCGGTGCCTTCGGCGGAGTTCTCCGCCTCGTCCGAGCCGCCACCGCCGTTCTCGGACGCGGCGAAGGCGGACTTGCCGGAATGCAGGGCCTTGATGTGCTGGCGGCCGATGTCTGCCTGGTGGCGCGCGTTCCAGGGCCTGGGTCTGATGTCTGCTGATGCCGCGAACGCCTGGGTGCTCACCAGTGCGAACGCGGCGGCCACGACGGTGCAGGTTATGAACCGCCGCCGATGCCGTTGGAGCATCATGCGCTTTCCTCCCTGCGGCGGGCACGGGGTATGACCCGACGCGGGGAAGATCTTGGCGTGTTCGTGACAGTCCGGAAAGGGGCCGGGGAAAATATGGTGTGGAGTTTGCCGTTCCAGCCCTCTGCGGCGGCAATTCATGGTCAGCATCGGCTACTTGGGGGTCCAGGCGATCGCCCCGAAGAGGGCGGGTACAGCCGGATGGTCCGGCTGTACCCGCGGGTGCTTCAGGGGGTGTGCTGTCAGCGTGCGGTGGGCAGGGGGCGATGCCCCGGCGTGGCCGCCGATGTGCCCGGCGCGTACACCGGGCCTCGCTCGGCCTTGATGTGTCCGCCCTTCAGGGCGAGTCCGCCGACTGTGTAGAGGCCCTCGTCGAAGGCTTGGCCGTTGGTGGGGGCCTTGCCGACGGCGAAGACGGCAACGGACTTGCCGTTGACGACGGAGGCGGAGATGTAGTCGCCGACCATGCTGCCCTGGGTGGAGCTGGCGATCTGGGACAGGGACATGGGTCCGGCGACGGTCTGCGCGGTGCTCCAGGTCGATCCGCCGTCGGTCGAGGAGATGAAGCCGACCTCCAACTGGCAGGTGGAGGCGGTGCAGTTGGAGCTCGGGTAGAAGTAGTAGTAGACGCCGATCTTGGCGGTGGCGCCGGAGGTGGCGTGGTCGACGCCGATGCCGGGGATGAAGTGGTCGGCGCCGGAGGTGACCGGGTCGATGGGCACGCGGGTCACGGCCGACCAACTGGTGCCGTTGGTGGAGGTCGAGTAGACGATGTCGTTGGAGGGGCAGCCGGAGCGGAAGCGGCAGTCCTGCCAGGCGACGTAGATCTTGCCGGAGGCGTCGATCTCGGCGGACGGCAGGCCGTCACCGCTGCGCAGCCCGCCGGAGACGGTGGCCGAGGAGACGTTCGCGACCAGCGACGAGGAGCCCCAGGAGGCGCCGCCGTCGGTGGACGTGAAGGCGCGTACCGAGCTGCCGTTGGTGGAGAAGGGGACGACGACGTTGCCGCTGGGCTGCACCAGGGGCTGGCCGCCGAGGCCGGAGTCGCCGCTGGCCGGGCTGGTGGGGGTGGACCAGGTGGCGCCGCCGTCGGTCGACGTACTCATGATCACGCGGTTGCCGGAGGAGGTGAGGTCGACTTCGATGTAGCAGTTGCCGTAGTGGGCGCTGGTGGACGTGTTGTCGCAGACGATCCATTCCTTGTCGTAACCCTGGCCGTCATTGCCGACCGCCATGACCGGGTTCTGCCAGGTCAGGCCGTCGGAGGAGCGGCTGACGGTGACACCCGCTCCGTTCACGTTGGCGTCGATGACCAGGCCGGTGACCATCCAGGTGCCGTGCCTGGCGTCGTAGGCGACGGCCGGGTCGGAGACCCGGGCCCAACTGCCCCCGCCTTGATAGGTGGTGATGCCCGGCAGCATGCCGTGCTGCCAGGTGGTGCCGCCGTCGGTGGAGGTGTTCCAGCCGATGTCCGAGGCCCCGCCGTCAGTGAACCGCCCGACCTGCGAGGAGGCGACGATCGTGTTGTCGTAGGCGAAGGTGTCCGGCTCCAGCTCGGTGGCGTGCTGGCTGGTGCTGTTGGTGAACGGGTCGGTGCTGACCCGGGTCAGGGTCGGTCCGGTGCCGTTCACGGTCAGGGTGAAGGTGGCGGAGTGGGTGGCAGACGGGCTGGTGCCGGTGACGGTGATCGGATACGTGCCGGACGGAGTGCTCGTGGAGGTGCTGACCGTCAGCGTGGATGAGCCGCCCGCCGTGACGGAGGCCGGGCTGAACGCGGCACTCGCCCCGGACGGCAGGCCGCTCGCCGACAGGTTCACGGTCTCGGCGGTGCCGGAGACGACGGCCGTGGAGATCGTGGAGGTGGCGGCGCTGCCCGCGTTCACGGTGGCGGAGTTCGGGCTGTCGGCGATCGAGAAGTCATTGGCGACGGTGCCGGAGACCGCTATGTCGTCGTAGAGGGTGTAGGTGGGGTCGCCTGCGTAGTTGTCGTCCTTGCTGATCAGGGTGAGGGTGTAGGAGTGCCCGGCGGTGAGCGCGGTGGTCTTCTGCTTCCAGCCCTGGTTGTTGGTGCAGGTCTTGGCCAGTGGCGTGGTCGTGGTGCCGGTGGTGTTGTCCTTGAGGGTCGCGGTCGCCCAGTCGTACGTCACGGTGTCCGGGCAGAACACGTCGTACCAGAAGCTGAGCGAGGGGGAGCCGCCCGGTGCGGTGAAGGTCTGCGCGATCGAGGAGTTCCCGTTGGTCGGTGAGGTGCCGCCGACTTGCGCCGCGTAACTGCCGCTGTGGGCACCGGAGTTGACGACCGCGGTCGTTCCGGCGGTGGTCCAGCCGGACAGGGTGTCGGTCTCGAAGCCGCCGTTGGTGACGTCGGCGGAGGCGGGCTGGGCGAACAGGACACCCGCGAAGGCGATGGCGGTGACACTTGTCGCGGCGATCAGGCCGCGGCGTAACGATGCTCGTGGCATAGAGATATCCCTTGGACGGAGTGGAAGAGGGGGAGCGGGCCGTCGACAACCCGGCGGCGGCCCGCTCGTTGAGGGGCCCTGGGGATCAGGCCGTGGTGGCGTCGTCGTAGAGGGTGTAGGTGGGGTCGCCCGGGTAGTTGTCGTCCTTGCTGATCAGCGTCAGCGTGTAGGAGTGCCCGGCGGTGATCGCCGATGACGCCTGCTTCCAGCCCGCGCCGTTGGTGCAGGCCTTGGCCAGAACGGTGGCCGTGGTGCCGGTGGTGTTGTCCTTCAGTGTGGCGGTCGCCCAGTCATAGGTGACGGTGTCCGGGCAGAACACGTCGTACCAGAACGACACCGTGCTGCTGCCGGACGGTGCGGTGAAGGTCTGCGCGATTGAGGAGTTGCCGTTGGTGGGTGATGTGCCGCCGACGCGGGCGGCGTAGGTTCCGCTGTGGACGCCGGAGTTGACGAGCGTGGTGGTTCCGGTGGTGGTCCAGCCGGACAGGGTGCCGGTCTCGAAGCCGCCGTTGGTGATCCCGCCGCCTGTGCCGCCGGTGACCGTCAGTGCGAACGGGGCGGTGTGGGTGGTGGACGGGCTGGTGCCGGCGACGGTGATCGTTGCGTTGCCGGACGGCGTGCTGGCCGAGGTGGTGATCGTCATGGTTGAGCTGCCGCCGGCGGTCACCGAGGCCGGGCTGAACGACGCGGTCGCCCCGGACGGCAGGCCGGTCGCGGAGAGGTTGATGGTCTCGGCGGTGCCTGAGGCCACGCTGGTGGTGACCATGGCCGTGGTCGATGATCCGGCTGTCACAGTTGCTGACGTCGGGCTCAGCGAGAGCGCGAAGTCATTGCTCGGCACACCGCAGTTGGGGAGGGTGAAGGAGGCGATGCGGGTGTGCCAGTTGAAGCTGCCGTTCGCCGGTTCGTACTCGTCCGTGTACCAGAAGGTGCAGTCGTCGCTCGGGTCGACGGCCATCGAGGTGTAGTCGCCCCAGCGGCTATAGGAGGTCTGCGAGCCGCCGCCGGTGGTGATCGTGGATTCGGCCTGTGTCATCGTGCCCGGTGCGTCGGCGGCCAGCCGTCCGGTGAACCGGATCGACGGGTGTGTGGAGGACGAGGACTGCGAGTAGCCGAGTGCGGTGTTGCCGGCTTTGTCCTGGGCGATGGAGCCCATCCAGCGGTAGGTGGCGTCCGGGGCGTAGGTGCCCTGCTGGTAGACGGTCGGGTTGCCGCCGGACAGGCGCAGCTCGTACCAGCGCACCCCCACCGAACTCCCGGCCGTCACGGCGTGGTTGACCACCAGGGACTCGTGGTCGCCGAAGTTGCGGTAGGCCAGGCGGTACATCGTCCGGTCGGACAGCGAGTCCAGCTGCTGACTGGTGCCGCCCTGCGGGATGCAGGTTCCCGAGGCGCCGCAGGCCGTCGTGTAGGCCGCGACGGTCAGCGAATTGGGGCCGGTGAAGCTGGAGTTGGCGGGTGTGCTCCAGTCGACGTGGAACTTGAAGTACGCCAGTGTCGTGCTCGTCGTCCCCAGCCCGACCAGGAGTTCCGGCTCGCCGGACGGCGGTGCGGTGGAGCCGTCGAGGTCGGAGCCGAGCAGTCCGCCGTACGAGGACGAGGTGGTGTAGCACTGCTGGGTGGCGGCCGCCCCGGTGAGCATGTTCGCCCGGTCCATCGCGCAGACTTCCGCGTTCAGGAAGGTCCCGGACGGGGTGAACATGTTGTACGTGACGTAGTACGCGTCCGGCCACACCGAGATCTTGGGGTAGTCCGGGAAGTTGGCGTACTGGTAGGAGTACCGGTTGTACGAGCCGGTGGCATCCGCGCTGGTGGAGACGGCCACGCACTCGTAGTACGGTCCGGCGGACGAGGTGACGTTCGCGAACTGCGTGATCACCCACTGGTTGGCCAGGGTGTCCCAGCGGACGGTGGCGTCCCCGTCGTTGGCCGACTGGCAGGAGCCGCCGAAGCCGGACCACAGTGCGTTGGTGTTCGTCGGGCCCAGGATCGTCGCGCCGGTCTTGGAATACACGGCGTAGGCGGTGTTGACGACCTCGAGGATCTGGGTGGAGCCGACCGCGGCGTTCGGGTCCGGCGGCACCCCGGTGACCGAATAGTTGGCGGCGCCGATCCCCTCGAAGTTGCTGGTGGTGGACGGCGCGGACTGCCCGCCGGGGGAGTGCTGCACCACCGGGTCCGGGACCTTGGAGGCGGGCGGGTGAGGGAGGCGCTGCTCGTGGTCGGGTTGGTTGTGCGGGGCGCGCGGGCCGGCCGCGGCGGCGTGCAGGGAGCGCAGTGGGGGAGAGGTGTCGTGGTGGACGGCCGGTCCGGAGTCGGCCGAGTGCTGGGCCGCCGGAGCAGGGGTGGGGGCGGGGGACGCGTGGGCGGCGGGTACGGCGAACCAGGCGGCCGGGACCAGGGCCAGCGAGGCGGCGAGGGCGACGAATCTTCGTCTGCCGGATAGGGAGCGTGGCACTGAACATCCTTTCTGGCACCCGGAATTGGACCGGGAACGGTGGGGGAAGGACGTTCACGCAAAGGTGCACGCGTGTTCGCAGTCCGGGAGTTTCGTCCTGGACATGCCACCACGCAAGAGTGGTGGCAGAAACACGTCGGCGGGAAACCGAGAATTTACGGAGACCGCCGGGGCGGGCGGTGCTCAGCCGAACGCTCGGGGGTGCGCGCCAGGTGGTTCGCGGCCGCGCGCCGGGAGGTTCGCCGGTACGCGCTGCCTTGACGTCGGAAGCTGCCGGAGGGACGGTCGGGGGTAACGGCAACCGCGTGCCGGGTGCCCCGCCCGCCCGGGGTGCCCTTCACCTCCGGCTGCGGAGGGAGGCGTGATGAGATCACCCGGCCTGCCAACTGTCGCTCTTGCGCTGGCGGTTGCCGCGGCGGCCCTGACCGCCTGCGGGTCCGGCACCGTCACGACCGCCCCACCGGCCGGTGGCCCGACGGCCACAACCAGGCCCCCGGTACCCGGACCGCCCACCGCCACGTCCGCCGCGCCGCCGCCGAGCCCCTCACCGCCGACGAGCAGGACCACCGCCCCGACGGCACCTCGGGACGGCTGCCTGAGCGGCACCCTGCAGGTGCTCCATCCGGGCGCCGACAACCCGCTGCGCAGCGCCTGCGTCCGCCCCGGGGCCGAGATCGTGGTCACCCTCACCGCGAGGGCTTCCTACCAATGGGCACCCGTGGCCACTTCAGCCCCCGCCGTCGTCGCCGTCGTGCACAGCCATACCGGCCCCGACCGCACCACGACGACGACACTCCGCGCGCTCCTCCCCGGTACGGCCGACCTGACCTCGGCCGACACCTTCACGCCCGATCCGCACGGCCCGCCGTCCGACGGCTGGCAACTGAGCGTGTACGTCAGCCTCTTGCGCGGGCGTACTGAAACGGGGCGCTGATACGGGGCTCAGGGGGCGTCAGCCGTGACCCGCACCGACAGCCGCCACAGCAGCGTCTGCGGACCGAAACGGTCACCCCGGAACGACGACGTCGACCGCAACTCCGCCTCGCCCTCCCCGCGGGCACGGACCGTCGCACGGATCACGCCCTCGCGGGACTCGGCGGAGACGAGGACCAGCGGCCCCTCGGCCCCGGTGACCGGCGCCCAGGCATAGCCCACCGTCCCGTGCAGAGCGAGAACGATCTCGTCCCCGACCCGTACCGACAGTTCCGTACTGCGGGGATCCCCTGGGTGGTAGGTGACATGCACCGGCGCCGCACCTTCCTCGGCCACAGGCTTGAGCATAGGGGCGGCCACGGCCGCGCTGCTAGCCGCGTGGTCGGTTCCCCGCCATGCCGAATCCGCACGGGATCGCTGACGCGAGTGGTGGCAGGGTCTGATCAACGGCGTCGTGGAGACGGACGCCGACTGACGGGTCCGGCCGCCGGTGGCGCATGGGAGGATGCGGCCACTATGAGTGTCTCCATGATGGTACGGGGCGTGCGCGCGGCGGTGTTCGCCGCGATGTGCGTGCTGCTCGCCGTCGGGGGGCATGGCCTGGCGATGGGCGAGCTGCCGCCGCTGTGGGCGGACGGTGCCGGATTCCTCGGGATCTTCGTCCTCGGCTTCCTGCTCGGGGGCCGCGAGCGTTCACTGGCAGGGATCGGGAGCGCGACCCTCGCCGGGCAGGCGGGCCTGCACTGCGCCTACGAGGCCGCCCGGCCCCGCACCGCGATGGCCATGCACGGCATGCGGATGACGCATGCCCACGCGGTGACGCCCCATGCCGTCGCGGCCCACACCGCGGCCGCGCTGGTCGCGTCCTGGTGGCTGCGGCGCGGGGAGGCGGCCGTCTGGTCCCTGCTGCGCAGAGCCGTGGCGTTCGTTCCCGGCCTCGCGGCCTGGTGGCGGGCCGGGACGGATGTGCTTCCGGCCCCCGCACGCCGTGGACCCGTACGACGCTCGGGGGCGGCCCCGCAGGTGCTGAGGCAGGTGCTGCTCCGGTACGCCGTGTCCCGTCGGGGGCCGCCGTCGGCGCTGTCGTACACGCGCTGACCCCAACCCGCCGTCTCCCCTTCGGAGTTCCGCTCATGATCCCCATACGCACCTCTCTTCGGCGTGCCCTGCGCCGGACCGGACTCGCGGCCGCGCTCGCGTCGGCCGGAGTCCTGGCCGCCGCCGGCGTGGCCTTCGCCCATGTCACCGTCCACCCCGGCAGTTACGCGAAGGGCGCCACGGACGGCGTCCTGACCTTCCGCGTCCCTAACGAGGAGGACAACGCGAGCACCACGAAGATCCAGGTCTTTGTGCCCACCGACCACCCCCTGCTGGGCGTCCTGGTCACTCAGACGCCGGGCTGGACGGCCCAGGTGACGACCGCCAAGCTCAAGACCCCGGTCAAGACCGACGACGGCACCATCACCGAGGCCGCCTCGGAGATCACCTGGACCGGCGGCAAGATCGATCCCGGCCAGTACCAGGACTTCAACGTCGCCTTCGGCCAACTGCCCGCCGACACCGACCAGCTGTCGTTCAAGACCCTGCAGACCTACTCCGACGGCAAGACGGTCCGCTGGATCGACGAGGCCAAGCAGGGCCAGCCCGAACCGGCGAATCCGGCGCCGGTCCTGAGCCTCACCAAGGCGGCGACCGGGGACAGCGGGGCGGCCCCCGCGTCCCCGAGCGTCTCGCCCGCAGCCCCCAAGGCCGGCGCCGCGTCGTCCAGTGACGGCACAGCCCGTGGCCTGGGCATCGCGGGACTCGTCGTCGGCGTGCTGGGCCTGGCCGCCGCCGTGATCGCGATCCGTCGCGGACACCGGTCGCCACAGGTCTGACCCGACGGTGGTCCGACCCGTCCCGGAGAACCGGTGACGGGGCGGACCACCGCTCCCGTGTGACCCACGCCACCTGGGCGGCCCGGAACCCGCGCCCTCGACGGGCCGACTCCTCGAACGGCGCGCGGTGCCGGAGCACCGCCGCCACCGCACCACTTCGGGAGAACGGTGATGGCAGAACCACAACAGCCTCGTCCCGGCGCCATGCCGGTGTCGCGTCGCTTCGCGCCGCCGCCCGCACTCTGCGGATTCCTGCTCCTCCTCGCGCTGATCCTCTGGGTCTCGTACGAAGTCGGCGGCGCGGTCGGCCCGGTCGCACCCGGCATGCACCACACGGGGACCGGCTCTGGGGGCGGCCCGGCACCTCAGCGCGAGGGCGGCGGCATGGGGGACATGGGCGGCATGCACGGAGGCGGCGGACGATGACCCCCGAAACCTCCGGCGGATCCGGTGCCTTCGGCGCCCCCGAAGCCTCCGGCGAATCCGTGGCCACTGACCTGATCATCGGCGGCATGACCTGCGCGGCCTGTGTGAAGCGTGTCGAGAAGCGGCTCGGTCGGATCGACGGCGTGAGCGCGACCGTGAACTTGGCCACCGGGCGGGCGCGGGTCAGCCACCCGCCGGGCCTCGCCGCCGACGAACTGGTCGCGGCCGTCGAACGGGCGGGATACACGGCCGAGCTCCCGGCCCCGCCCGCACAGGAAGAGGAGCGGCCCGAGGCCGTGCGGGCGCACGTGGAGCGGGACCGGCTCGTGGTGGTCGCGGTGCTCGCGCTGCCCGTCCTCGTGCTGTCGATGGTGCCCGCAGGACAGTTCCGCAACTGGCAGTGGCTCTGCTTCATGCTCGCCGCGCCGGTCGCGGTGTGGGGAGCATGGCCCTTCCACGTCCGCGCGCTGCGCGGGCTGCGGCATTCCGCCGCGACCATGGATACCCTCGTCTCCCTCGGCGTGGCCGCGTCCTTCGGCTGGTCGGCGTACGCCCTCTTCCTGGGCGGCGCGGGCACGCCCGGCATGCGCATGCCGTTCAGCCTGGTGCCCTCCGCCGACGACGGCACGGCGCACCTGTACTTGGAGGCCGCCGTCGGCGTTCCGCTGTTCGTGCTGACCGGACGGTTCCTGGAGGCGCGCGCCCGGCACGGCACCGGAGCCGCGCTGCGCTCCCTCGCGAACCGCGCCGCCAAGGACGTCTCAGTGCGGGAGGGCGGCCGTGAACGCCTCATCCCCATCAGGCAGTTGACGGTTGGTCAGGACTTCGTGGTGCGGCCGGGGGAGCGGGTCGCGACCGATGGGGTGGTCGTGGAGGGTAGCTCCGCCGTGGACCTGTCGCTGGTGACCGGCGAGAGCGAGCCGGTCGAGGTCGGACCGGGCTCGACCGTGGTCGGCGGCGCCGTCAACGCAGGTGGGCTGCTGCTCGTCCGGGCCACCGCCGTCGGCGCCGATACCCAGCTCGCGCGGATCACCCGCCTCGTCACCGAGGCCCAGGCGGGCAAGGCCCGCGCCCAGCGCCTCGCCGACACGGTCGCCGGGGTCTTCGTGCCGACGGTCCTCGCGCTCGCCGTGACCGTGCTCGGCTTCTGGCTCGGCGCGGGAGCGGACCCCCAGGCGGCGATCACCGCGAGCGTGGCGGTCCTGGTCGTTGCCTGCCCCTGCGCCCTGGGACTTGCCACCCCCACCGCTTTGATGGCGGCCACCGGGCGCGGCGCCCAGCTCGGCGTCCTGGTCAGTGGGCCGCGGGCACTGGAGGCGCTGCGGCACATCGACACCGTCGTCCTGGACAAGACCGGCACGCTCACCTCCGGCCACATGATGGTGGCCCGGGTCACCGCGGCGCCGGACGGCATCGGCAAGGGGGCCGCACTGCGGCTCGCCGGAGCCGTCGAGCAGGGCTCGGAACACCCCCTGGGCAGGGCGATCACCGCGCATGCTCAACGAGCGCTGCCGGAGCGGCCCTTGCCCGAGGTGGCCGAATTCCGAGCCACGGCCGGGCGGGGTGTCACCGGGCGGGTGGACGGCCGACTGGTCGAAGTCGGCGCGCCTCCAG
This sequence comes from Streptomyces sp. NPDC050485, assembly GCF_044458185.1. Classification (NCBI taxonomy): domain Bacteria; kingdom Bacillati; phylum Actinomycetota; class Actinomycetes; order Kitasatosporales; family Streptomycetaceae; genus Streptomyces; species Streptomyces sp. NPDC050485. The sequence continues at coordinate 285,372 of NZ_JBITHR010000008.1, forward strand.
CCGAGTTGAGCGGACCGCTGGGTGTCGCGCTCGCCGAGGCCGAGGCCGCCGCGCACACCGCCGTCCTGGTCCGGGTGGACGGCGTACCCGAGGCTGTCATCGAGGCCGGCGACCTGGTGCGGCCCGGTAGTTACCGGGCCGTCGACCGGCTCCGGCGGCTCGGGGTGCGCCCGGTCCTGGCCACTGGCGACCGGGAGGCGACCGCCCGCGCCGTCGCGGACGACCTCGGTATCACCGACGTACGGGCCCGATGCTCCCCGGAGCAGAAGGCTGATCTGGTACGGGAGTTGAGAGAGCGCGGGCATCGGGTGGCGGTCATCGGCGATGGTGTGAACGATGCCGCCGCGCTGGCCGGCGCCGACCTCGGCATCGCCATGGGCGGCGGTACGGACGTGGCCATCGGGGCCGCCGATGTGACGCTGGTGCGCGGCAGCATCGAAGCCGTCGCGGACGCCGTTTTGCTGGCCCGGCGGACGCTGGCCATCATCCGCGTCAATCTCGTCTGGGCCTTCGGCTACAACGCGGTCACTCTGCCGCTCGCGGCCGTTGGCCTGCTCGATCCCATGGTGGCTGCCGTCGCGATGTCGGCCAGCTCGCTCCTCGTGGTCGGCAACAGCCTCCGGCTGCGCACCTGGCAGCCGTGGCGGGCCCCGAGGGGCGGCAGGCGATGACCGCCCGCCCGTGGCGGCTCGCGCGCCGTCGGTTCGCCGACGGTGTCGCCGCCGCCCTCGTACCTGTGGCGGCCTGTGCGGTCGCTCTGGGCGGCCTCACCGCCTGGACCGGCGCGGGTCTTGCCCGAACCCAGGCCCGCATCGAGGTGTCGGACGGGCGCGTTTTCCTGCCGTCCGGCCAGGCGCGTGAGACGGCCGTCTTCTTCCGGATCTCCAACACGGGAGGTTCCGCAGACCGGTTGACCAACGTCACCTCCCCGGTGACGGGCGCCGGCATGCTCGCGCGCGAGCTCCGCACGGCGGACGGCCGGGCGGGGTCCATGGCCGTGCTGGACTCGGTCACCCTCCCGGCCGGTGCGGCCCTGGACATGGCACCCGGTGGTACGGACGTCATGGTGCAAGGGGATGCGCGGTGGCGCGCGGGCGACCGGGTGCCGTTCGTCCTGCACTTCGAACGCGGCGTAAGTGTCGCCGTCGAGGCCGTGGTGATCCGCCCCGGCACCGGCTGACCCCCTTCCACGCCGGGAGGCATCGCGCCGCGCAGTCCGACTGCTGAGGAGCGACGCCGACCGTAATGTCCTTGACAGCGAGGGGTGTTGAGCGATGGGCAAGAAGCAGGGGCAGAGTCGTCGAGGGGTGTTGCGGACCGCGGTGGCGGGAGGGCTCGGGCTTGCGGCCACTATCGGAGCAGGCGGTCAGGCCCGGGCGGCGGAACCTGGAGTGTTGAGTGTCGCCGTGCTGCTCTACGACGGGTTCACCGCGCTGGATGCGGTGGGACCGTATGAGGTGTTGTGCAGGCTGCCGAGAACGCGCGTGACGATGGTGGCCAAACAGTCCGGTCCGGTCCGCACCGACACCGGGCAGCTGACCCTCGTCGCTGAACACGCCTTGCATGAAGTGCGGCGCACCGACGTGCTGTTGGTTCCCGGTGGGGGCAACCGGGGGACCGTGGCGATGATGAAGGACACCGGGGTCCACGACTGGATTCGGCGCATTCACCAGCACGCCGCGTGGACCACATCCGTGTGCACGGGCTCGCTAATCCTGGGCGCCGCCGGGCTGCTGCGGGGCCTGCCGGCCACCACGTACTGGGCATCGCGCCCGTTCCTCAAGGACGCCGGTGCGACGTATGCGCCGGGCCGTTTCGTCGAGGCCGGGAAGATCATTACAGCGGCTGGTGTCTCCGCGGGACTCGACATGGGCCTGCATCTCGCGGCCCGCCTGTCCGGCGAAGAGGTGGTGCAGGCGATGCAGCTCGCCGTCGAGTACGACCCCGACCCGCCGTACGACACCGGCAGCCCGGAGAAGGCCGGGGAGGAACTCCAGAAGCTGGCTCTGAAACTGCTCGCCGACGCCGCCCGCTGAGCCCTCACCCCGAACCCGTGGGAACTACCCGCACCTTCCGTCCGACTCCTGTCGAGAACAAGGAGGTGGGATGGACGGGTTGGACGTACGGCTGCGCGAGGTCGCGTGCCGTCATGGCCGGGTGGACGCCGTGTGCGACGTGGACCTCGACATCGCGGCGGGCGAACGGGTCGCGATCACCGGCACCAACGGGTCGGGCAAGACCACGCTGATACGGGCCGTGCTCGGCCTGCACCGCCAGGCGGGCGGCCGGATCCTGGTCGGCGGCCGGGACACGCGCACCGCGGCGGAGTGGGCCTGGCGGCGGCGGGCCTGCGCCTGGGTGCCGCAGAAGCCCGCCGTCGGCAGGTTCCCGCTCCTGGCCCGCGAGTTGCTCGCGAGCAGCGGATCCGCGGCCGAGGCCGACGAGGCGGCACACAAGCTGGGTGTCGGCCCGCTCGCGGACCGGCCGCTCCACACGTTGTCCGGCGGCCAGCTCCAGCGCATGTACCTGGCCCGCGCGGTCGGCTGCGTCGCCGCCGGGGCGGGGGTGGTCCTCGCCGACGAACCCACGGCCGCCCTCGACTTCTCCGGCCAGGAGGAGGCGGCCGACGTGTTGCTCTCCTTGCCGGTGACGGTCGTGGTCGTGACGCACGACCGGGCGCTCGCCGACCGCTGCGACCGCGTCCTTGAGATGGCCGCGGGCCGCCTGCGAGAGGCGCCGGCGGCCACCGGGCCCAGGACCGGGGCGGGTGGTTCCCGGTGATCCGGGCCGTGCCCGAGATGGCGGCACCCCGGCTGTGGCAGGCTCCGGTAGCCACCGGCCAGAGGCGCGGCGCAGGTGAGGACCAGTGAACCTCGCCGCCGCCGACCTCGGCCAGCTCCTTCAGCTCCTGCCCGTCCAACGGGCCGGTGCCGCCCTGCTGTTGGCGGCTGTCGGCCTGCCCATCGTCGGTGTCGTGATCGTCGGGCTCGACATCATGCCGGTGCGGTTCGCCATGATGCACGTCGCGCTGCTCGGCATCGCCGTCGGCCTGCTGACCGGCCTTGACCCCATGCTCTGCGCCCTGGTCGCCTGCGCGCTCGCGGGCGGCGCGGTGGCCCCGCTGGCCCGTACCCCGGACGGCCTGTCGGGCGCGATGGGTCTGCTGATGAGTCTGGCCATCGCGGCCGCGCTCCTCGTCCTGGCGGTCTCCGGGGTCAACGCCTCGGGCGCGTTCGCCCTGCTGTGGGGCTCGATCCTGTCCGTGGGCAACCCCGACCTGTGGGTGCTCGGCAGCCTGGCTGCCGCCGTACCGGCGTTGTTCTGGTGGCGGCGCCGGGATCTCGGACTGCTCCTGTACGACCGGGAACTCGCCATCAGTTCCGGCGTACGGGTCGACCGGCTGACCCTGCTGCTCCTGGTCCTGGTCGCCGTGGCGGTCGCCGGAGCCATCAAGCTCACCGGCGCCCTGCTCGTTGATGCGCTGACCCTGCTGCCCGCGCTCGCCGCTCGCCGCCTGGGCGCCTCCCTCACGTCCATCACCGCCTGGGCGGTCGGCATCGGCCTCGTCGTGAACGCGACCGGCTTCCTCGTCGCGCTCCGGCTCGACCTGCCGCCCGGCCCCGTGCTCGTCCTGACGGCGGGGGCACTGGTCCTCGCCGTCCACCTCGTCCCCGAACGGAGAATCAGCTCATGGCGCACCCCCGCGTCCGTATCCCTTCCCTCCTCGCACTGACCCTCGGCGCGGCCCTCGTACTGGCCACGGCCGGTTGCGGCTCAAGCGACACATCTGCCAAGAGCGCCTCCCCGTCGTCCGACGGCAAGCAGAAGAGCGCGCCGGTCGTGGTCGCCACCACCACCTGGGAAGGCGCGTTCGCCAAGGCTGCCGGCGCGCGGGACGTCAAGGTCATCGTCCCGCCGTCGGTGCACCACGCCCCCGACTACGACCCGAAGCCGTCCGACCTCGCGGCCGTCGCAGGCGCCGACTTCGTGCTGTACGCGCCGTTCGAACCGTACGCCGCGAAGATCAAGCAGGCGGCCGGATCGAAGGCGAAGCTGGTCGAGGTGAACCTCGACAACGACGCCGACAAGGCGACGGCGGAGGTCGCGAGCCTCGGCAAGCTCTTCGGCACGCAGGACGCCGCCGCCCGGTGGAAGACCTCCTTCGACGCCGAATACGGCACGCTTCAGCAGGACTTGAAGGCCGCGTGGCCCGGCGGCAAGGCGCCCGCCGTCGTAGCCCAGGTGTTCTCCACCTGGTCGGCGAAGATGGCGGGCGCGGAAGTCGTCGGAACGTATGGACCCGAGGCGGTGACGGCGCAGCAGCTGGCCGAGCTGTCGAAGAAGAAGCCCGCCCTGGTCCTGGACAACGTCCACATGACGACGGGCACCGTGCTCCCGGACTCCGGCGCCAAGCAGATCGAGGTCGTCAACTACCCGGACAAGGATCTCGACCTGCTGGCCGTCTACAAGGCCGCTGCGGCCGTCGTGAAGAAGGGGATGTCCGGCTCCTGACCCGGGAGTGAACCGTGGCGGTGGCCGTCCGATCTCCGTCAGACGGTCACCGCCACATCTCTCACACCGCCAAGGGCTTGGTCGCCGCGCATCGCTGCCGCAACGCATTCCGGTCGGGCTTTCCTGCCGGAGTGAGCGGCAACTCTTCGACGAGTAGTAGGAGTTCGGGGTGCTTGCGGCGCTCCAAGCCGCGTGCGTCGAGGTGCGCGGACAGCTCGCCGAGAGCGGGCCGCTTCCCGCCGCGCGGCACCACGCAGGCGGCGAACCGCTCGCCCATCAGCGGATCGGGCACGCCGACGCACACCACGTCCCGGACGTCCGGATGCGTGGCGAGTTCGAGCTCCACCTCGGCGGGGCTGATGTTGGCGCCGCCCCGGATCACCACGTCCTTGAGCCGTCCGACGATCCGCAGGGTGCCGTCCTCCTCCATCCGCCCGAGGTCCCCGGTGCGCACCCAGCCGTCGGCCGTGCGATAGCGGGCGTCGAGCTCGGGCGCGGCGACGTAGCACAGCGGGGTCATCGGGCCACGGGCGACGATCTCGCCGACCGAGCCCCGCGGCGCCTCCTCCATCCTGTCCTCGGCCTCGCCGGGAACGGCGATGCGGATGTCCGCGACCCGCAGGTCCGGACGGCCCGCGAGCACGCCGGGCCCCTCGCCTCGTACCGGCTCGTCCACCAGACCCGTATGGCAGTTGACGCCGTCGGCCGAGCCGTAGAGGTTCACCACGGGGCAGCCGAACGTGCGGCGGGCCTCCTCGGCGGTGGCCTCGTCCAGCGGCGAGCCGCCGACGACCAGCGCCGTGGGGGCGGTGAACTCCCACCGTCCGCGCTCGGCGAGCCGGTCGAGCATCATCCGGATCATGGTCGGTACGCCCAGGACGTGCGTCGGCCGGTGCGCGACGATCGCGTCCAGGGCGGCCTCGGGCGTGAAGTGGTCGAGCAGCACGAGCGTGCCGCCGTGCCGGGCGAGCGCGACCGCCGTGCCGTTGCTGCCGAACGCGGAGCCCAGCGGCACCAGGAACAGACAGCGCGGCGGCTCTCCGTCCTTCATCAGCGACGCGAGGAAGTTGCCGCGCCCGCCGGCCAGGGCGTTGTGCGAGTACGCCACCATCTTGGGCTCGGCCTCGGACCCGGACGAGACCAGGATCCGCGCGGCGGCATCGGGGTCGGGGCGGGCCGGGACGTACGCCGTGGGGTCGGTCCGCAACAACTCGGCCCAGGGTACGGCCCCTTCGGGTACGGTCCCGGGCCCGACGGCGACCACCGTACGCAGATGGGGGAGTTCCCCGGCACGGGCGAGCAGGTCGGCCGCATGACGGTTGCCGCGGTGATCGGCCGCCGCGATGACCGCGACGGCCTCGGACCGGCCGAGCAGCGAGACGGCCTCGCGATCCCCGCGCCCGACCGGGAAGGGCAGCGCGATCGCGCCGAGCGCGGCCAACGCGAGCTCGGCGATCACCGTGTGCCGCCCGTTGGGAAGCTGTACGCCGACCACATCGCCGGGGCGTATGCCGAGCCCGGACAGCCCGGCGGCCAGACATCGCACCTTGCGGTCAAGGGCGGTGTAACAGAGTGCGCCCTTGGCGTCGATGACGGACGTGCGGTGCGGGTCGGCGATCTGGTGGGACCGGTACAGGCTGTAGAGGTCGAGGTCGGGGCAGGTGCCGTCGACCGCCCAGGAGCGGCGCAGCTCGGCGGGCAGCAGGTCGTGCAGGAGGACGGTCATGCGAATCTCCAGGGGTCGGGAACGGCCGGGGCGCCGTGGGTGTCCCGGCTGATCGAGCCGGCGAAGCGCGGGTCGTGGTGCAGGCCGGAGAGATCGGTGGTGACGGAGGTCGCGGCCAGGCCGTGCCCGCGCAGCAGCTCCAAGGCGTCCGCCGTGGGCAGTTCGCGCAGGTCGTACGTGCTTGCCTCGGTGGCGCAGGCGTCGGCGGGCGCGACCCAGCCGTCGCGGGTCGCCAGAGGGCGGCGGAACCCGGCCGGGCGGCGCGGATCAAGACCTCGGGCGATCCGCTCGCGGGCGGGCGCCGTGAGGACATCGGCGGCGCCGAGCAGTGAGGAATCCACCCGCATGCCGTGTCCGGTGCGTTCGCGCAGCAACAGGCCCGCCAGCACCGCCTCGGCGCCGAGCAGCCCGCCCAGCACGTCGAGAAGGGTCATCAGGGACGGCGCGGGCGGTTCTCCGGCGGGCCGCGCCGCCTCGCCGACACCCGTGCGGGCCTGGACCATGAAGTCGGTGCCCATCGGCGCCCCCGGAAGCCGGTCGGCCCAGCCGCTCGTGTACGCGTAGACGAGCGAGGGATTGATGGCGGCCAACTGACTGCGCTCAAGCCCGAGTTGGTCGGCCTTGCCGGGCGCCCAGTTGTGCAGGAACACATCGGCCTCGGCCGCCATGGCGCGCAGCCGGTCCCGGTCGCCCGCGGACTTGATGTCCAGCTCAACGGCCGCTTTCCCCCGGTTGAGGGCCAGCCACCGGGCCGAGACCCCGGAGCACGCGGGCGGCATGCCCCGCAGCGGGTCGCCGCCCGGCGGCTCGACGCGGATGACGTCCGCTCCGAGCAGGCCGAGCAGGTGCGCGGCGAGCGGGGCCTGGATGCGGCGCCCGGCCTCCAGGACTGTCAGCCCGGCGAGCGGCGCCTTTCGCGCCTGCCCGCTGGAGGAGTGCGCGGCCTCGTACGGCGTGAGCTTCCACGGCGCCGCCCCGTCGTACTCGCGGGCTCGCTCGGCCAGGGACCGCAGCGGGCAGACCTCGGCGCCGGAGACATCTGCGGCGTACGAGATGTGCTCCCAGGAACTGGCACGCGTCACGTCGTGCAGTACGGGCGGAAAGGGTGCGCAGGCCGTGGCATACCGGAACTGGAACGGCCGCCAGCCCCGGCGTATCGCTTCCTCGGGCGCGCCGAGCGCCCGCCAGTACGCCGCCCACGCGCCGGGGTCGAGGGTTTCCAGCTCGAAGAGCGTGCCGTCGGCGGCGGTGAAGGGAGGCCCGCCGGGGCCGAGTTCGACTGCTTCGCCTTCCTCCGCTCCGTCGGCGGCCAGGTACTGGGAGACGGCGAGCAGCCCGGCCCGCTCGGCCGTGACGTCCACCGTGGTGAACGACCCGCCCCGGGCCTGCGCGAGCAGCCCGGCGAGCAGCCCCTGGACGGCGAGCAGGCCGGTCGCGGTGGCCGCGTAGTCGACGGCGAGCCCGTGCGGGGCCCCGTCGCGACGGCCGTGCACCGCCATGACGCCGGTGGCGGCCTGCACGGTGGCCTCGTCGGTGACACCGGGCGCGGTACCCCACGCCGTGTGCGCGGTGACGGCCGCGAAGCCGGCGCCGGTCAGGGCGAGACCGCTGCCAGCACGGTCCGGACCCTCGGCGCCGAGAAGCCGCAGATGGTCCGCGATGAGCTGATCGGCGGGCCCCGGCGGCCCGGAAGCCTCCAGGCGCAGCCCGTCGAGCGGCCCGGTCGTCCGTTGGATGGCTGGTGTCGCCATGCCTCTCCTTTCCAGACGCGTTTCCTCACGCGCGGGAACCCGGAGGCGATCGCCCCCGACCTGTTCCACGGAAGAGGCAGTCGGACGGCCGTTCGTACGGGTTCCCGGGAGCGTGGAGAAAAATGGCGGAGAGTAGGACGACGGAACTGTGTGGACAGCCCGAAGTGCCCATTGAGATAAGGGAGTTGAAGGATCGCGTGGCCGCGTTCGTACGGGATCGGGTGGTCCCGCACGAGGCGGTGCTCGACGGCGGCGGGCCGGATGCCGTCGCGGCCCTGCGTGCCCTCCAGCAGGCGGCCAAGGAGGCGGGCCTGTGGGCGCTGCCGCTGCCCGTGGAACTCGGCGGCCAAGGGCTCCCGCTGCGCCACTACGCCCACATCGCCGAGGCCGAGGGGGCCAGCGACCACGGCCCGTCGGCCCTGGGGTCCGCACCGCTCCTCGACGTGGGGATGCTGTGGCGCCACGGCAGCCCGAGGGTCCGCGAGCAGTACCCCAAGCGACTGGTCGCCGGTGAACTCCGGGCCTGCTATGCCATGACGGAACCCGGCGTCCCCGGAAGCGACCCCTTCCTCACCGCCACCCGGGCCAGCCCCGGCGACGACGGAACCTGGCGGGTGAGCGGCCGCAAGTGGTTCACCAGCGGCGCCGCCGACGCGGACCTCATCACCGTCTTGGCTCGCACGGACGGCGCGCCGGGCGACCGTGCCGGGCTGTCCCTCCTCCTCGTCCCCACCAGCTCGCCCGGCTTCCGTCTCGTACGGGAACTGCCCGTCCTCGGCGCGGCGGGCCAGTGGGAGATCGAGCTCGATGACGTGGTGGTCGACGCCGACCACATGATCGGCGCGCCCGGCACCGCCCTCGCGGTCGCTGGCGAACGCCTTCAACTGGGCCGCACCCTGCGCTGTCTGCGCTGGCTCGGCCAGGCGCAGCGCGCGTTCGAGCTCCTGCGGCAGCGGGCCCGCACCCGCACCACCTCCCGAGGCCCGCTCGGCGATCACCAACTCGTCCAGCTCCACGTCTTCGAGGCGCTGCTGGCCCTGCGCACCACCCGCCCGCTCGTCCACGAGGCCGTGGCCCGCCTCGATGCGGGTCTCGACGCCCATGTGGAGGTGGGCCTGGCCAAGGTGGCCGCGGCCCGCATGCTCCAGCGGGTCGCCGATTCGGCGATCCAGGTGTACGGGGCCGAGGGGCTCGGCCCGGACACCCCACTGCCCGCACTGTTTCGCACCGGCCGCGCGGCCCGCATCCTCGACGGCCCCGACGAACTGCACATCACGTCCGTCGCCCGGCGGGTACTGCGCACAGGACCGGAGTGTCGGGGCTAGATGTCCTCGGGCCCGGCCAGGCCGGTGAGCAGCGCGAGTGCGTACGCCAGGAAGAAGGTGCCCCAGACCAGCTCGTGCCGGACGGCCGTTCCGCCGTGGAGGTCGTAACAGCCGTCGAGCAGGCGGCCGGTGTCCGTGAGGTGCTCCTTGACCAGCCGTTCAAGGATGGGCAGGGCGCGTTCGGTCCGGCTGAGGGTGAGCAGGGCGAGCGCCGTGATCGCCGCCGCGGAGGTGTCGACGGGTCCGTCGACACGTGTCGCGTCCGCCAACGGGATCAGGCGCGGGTCCGTCAACTGCCCTACCAAACAAGCGAGTTCGGGCTCATTGGCATGTCGTACGCCCTCGGTCGCTGCCAGCAGCAGCCAGGCCGGGCCCCGGCTCCAGCCGGAGGGCGGATCGGCGAGGGCGGTCCAGCCGGTCCCCGGGGTGGGCTGCCAGGACCAGTGCGGCGGCCCGTCGCCGAGGCAGAGCCGGAGGTGGGTACGGAGGTGGGAGCGCGCCGCGTCCGGGTCCACGGTCGCGAGCAGGGGCACCATGCCGGGTACCCCGTCCACCCGGGCCACCAGGCGCGGCCCGCCGAAGGCGGAGCCCCACGGCACGATCCCCAACTCCCGCTCGAAGGAGCCGAGACAGGCGCGGGCCGCCTCGGCACGGATCGCGTCCCGCTGTTCCCGCTCCGCGAAGACCGTGCCGTACCAGAGGATCAGCCCGCGGGCGGCGGTGTCGGCCTGCGACCAGTGCGTGAGCCGGTCCGTACAGGTTCGCGCGGCCGTCAGGTCGGCGATCTCTCCCGAGCGCCTGGCGCGCAGCCACAGCAGCCCGGCCCAGAACCCGCCGGTCCACGAGCCGCGCCCGGTCGTCGTCCACGCGCCGCTGTCCGGGTCGGCGAACAGCGGGAAGCGGTCGCCGACTTCGGTACGGGTGACGGCGACCCGATCGAGGAGCGCGTCCAGCGCGGGCCCGGCCCAGGTCGGGGCGCATGGCGGATCGAGGGGGAGCGGGGTCACGGTCGCACGCCGGGCGGATCGAGCGAGAGTGGCAGTGCCGTCAACGTCGTACCTCCGACCGGTCTCGTTCCTGCACCAGCCGGTACTCGCGGACCGCCCACACCAGGGCGACGGCAGCGGCCCCGGCGAACTCGGCGGCCACCAGGAGCCAGCCCGATCCGTACCGTCCGGCCTCCGCCAGCAGCCCGAAGGCCGTCGGCCCGACCGCGAACCCGGTGAAGAACCCGGCCGAGACGAGCGCCGAGTCCTGTCCGGCCCGGCCCGGCTCGGCGCGCTGCAGGACGAGGACCATCGACACCGCGTTGGCGGCCACCGCGAACACGCCCACGGCCACCGCCCCGGCCCAGGCCAGCGGGTGCGCGTACCGCGAAGCGGAGAGCAACAGGGCCGCCGCGACCGCCCCGGCCGCCAGTCCGCCCGGCAGCCACACGGCGCGGCCGGGCCGTCCCGCCGTCTTCGACCAGCCGATCCGGCCCGCGATCCCGGCGATGCCGAGGACCGCCACCAGCGCACCGGCCGCAGTCGGCCCGAGCCCGAGCCGCCGCGCACCGTACAGCGCCAGGTAGGTGTTCACCGAGGCGATCCCGCACCCGAGGAGCAGTGAAAACGCCGACAGCCAGGCGATGGTGCCCCTCGGTGCCCACACGGCGGGCGTGGACTTCGGAGGCGGGTCGGCGGGCAGCGTGCGGGCCGCCCAGGCCGCCGCGACGAGCGCGGCCCCGGCTGCCGTCCACACCGCGCCCCGCCATCCGGCCACCCCGGCGAGCGCGGTGAGCGGCAGGCCCGCCGCGAAGGCGCCCAGCTGCACCCCCGACTGCTTCATGCCGGTCACCGAACCCCGGCGAGCGGGTGGGACGGCGGCGAGGATCGCCTTGTTGGTGGCGGGGTTGGCCAGGGCCTGCGGCAGCCCGCCGAGTGCGACCGCCGCGAGCAGGAACCCTGTACTCGGAGCCGATCCGATCAGCGCCAGTGCCGCGGCGGACGCGAGCAGGAGGGCGACGAGGCAGCGGCGCGGGCCCACCCGGTCCACCACGCGTCCGCCGAGCGGGGACAGGACGGCGGCGGCACCGAAGCCGACCGTCGTCGTCAGGCCGAGCACGGTGGGTGAGACATGCAGTTCGTCCGAGAGGCGGGGGCCGAGTGCGCCGAGCAGGAACAGCTGGAGCATGGAGAACGCCATGGCCGACGTCAGCAACGCGGTCATGGCGCCGGTCGCTGCTCCCCGGCCCGCAATGTCCTCGCTCCCTCCCGGGTCCCCACCAACAGCCACCATCACTGACCCCTCGTCCCGTCCCCGTCGTACTGCATCCGCCGTCGAAGCTCCCTCAGAAGTCGGCCCGAACGCCCCGCGGGTTCCGGCCCGTTGATGTGCGCTGGATCACAGCGGGCGGATCGGCGGAGGGCCTCGCTCAATTTGCGTACCCGAGGGTGAAGCCCAAGACGCGGGTGCAAAGATGAGCCCGCCATGACTGCCGGAGGGTATTGCCGAGCGATTCGGGCCGCGATGTTCGCGGCCGTCTGCGTGCTGCTCGCGGTCATGGGGCACGCGCTGATGTCGGGCACTTCGGTGCCCTGGTGGGCCCTGACCGCTGGAGCCCTTGCCACCGGAGGCACAGGGTGGTGCCTGGCTGGGAGGGAACGCGGGTTTGCCCTGGTCGTGTCGGCGACCGTGGCCGCGCAGGTCGTCCTGCACTCCTCCTTCTCCTTGGCCCAGGCCGTGGTGCGCCCCGCGCTGCCGGGCGGAGCGTCCTTCGCCCAGCAGTGGGCGCAGTACCTGCTCTGCGGCTCGTCGAGCGCCGATCCACTGCCCGAGGCCGAGGCGGTGCGGATGGTCACCGACGCCGGGCTTGGCAGCCGACTCCATTCGGCTCCGCCGGGCATGGGCCACATGTCGATGTCGTCCATGTCATCCATGCCGTCTACGTCGCCCACGCACATGTCGGCGGGCTCGATGGCCCGCGGCATGGAAGCCATGAATTCCACGACGCCCATGGACCACATGTCTCACATGGGCCTGGGCCACATGGGGTCGATGGGCGCCATGGGCCACGACATGGCGGGCATGTCGTCGATGGGCATGCTGGCCGCCCACTTGCTGGCCGCGCTGCTCAGCGGGCTGTGGCTCGCCTACGGTGAGCGCGCCGCCTTCCGCATCCTGCGGGCGCTGGCCGGCTGGTTCGTCGCTCCGCTCCGGCTCGTACTCGTCGTCCCAGCGCCGCCCCACCGGCCGCGCATGCCCTCCCGCCGTCGCCGCACCGCGGACGTCCTGCGCCAGCTCTTCCTCGCACACGCCGTCACTTCTCGGGGTCCGCCCCTGGGGACCGCTGTCAACTGACGACAGCCGGTTTCCCGAGGCCGCGTGACGGACAAGTCAGTCCTTCCGGCGCGCCCTCGGGCATCGTCCGCGCATTCCTCCGCGTGGCCGTACCCCCTCACCGGACCCGCCGACGCAATGGCCGGTCCGGATCCCGGAATCCCGAGAAGGACACCCAGGTGACCACTCCTGCCTCGCCTTGCTCGCGCGACGAGTCGATAACGGCCTGGGCGCTCGCCGCCCGTGGCGGCGACCCCGAAGCCGTCGAGCACTTCATCCGCGCGCTCCAGCGTGACGTACGCCGGTACGTCACCTACCTCGGCGCCGATCCGCAGGCCGCCGACGACCTGACGCAGGACACGTTCCTGCGGGCGCTCGGCAGCCTGCACCGTTTCGAGGGCCGCTCCTCGGCCCGCACCTGGTTGCTGTCCATCGCCCGCCGTACGGTGGTCGACAGCCTCCGGTACGCCGCCGCGCGGCCCCGGCTCTCCGACACGGACGACTGGCAGTCGGCCGTCGAACGCGCCCAACCCAGGGGCCTGCCCGGCTTCGACGACGGCATCGCCCTCGCCGACCTCCTGGCGGCCCTGCCCGACGAGCGCCGCGAAGCCTTCGTCCTCACCCAACTGCTCGGCCTGCCCTACGCCGACGCGGCGCAGATGAGCAACTGCCCGGTGGGAACGGTCCGTTCCCGGGTGAACCGGGCCCGCGCGGCACTGATCGAGCGACTGCGCGACGCCGAGCGGCCCGCCTTGGCGGGTGTCGCGGCCTGACGGAGCGACGAGGCGCGGCGGCCCGGCTGAGGCCGGGCCGCCGTCCTTGTCGGTCAGGCGTTCAGAGTGCGGGGGTGGCGGCGGTACGGGCCGGATGGCGGGGGCCGAGGAAGGCGGCGATCCCGGCTCCGCCGGGCGCGGGGTGGGTGGCCTGGGTCCATCCGAGGCCGCGGTAGAAGCGCATGGTGGCCTCGGCGCGGACGGAAGTTCAGCAGCCAGCACCGGCCGTCGGGCCTGTCGATGGTGACGGTGTCGAGCAGCCGCGCTGCGCTCCCAGACCGATGCCGCGTGCCTGTCCGGCGACGGCGAGTTCGTCGACTTCGCGGCTGCCGCACAGCCAGTCGGCGGTGCGGTCCGGGCCGAGAGCCGCCGAGACCTGCGGATAGCAGCGGTCGGACGGGAAGGTGTCGGGAGTCGTCCAGGCGGTGGCGAAACCCAGCACGGTCTCCCGGTCGAGAGCGAGCGCCACGGCGAACCCGGGGCGTACGACGTCGCGGGCCAGCCGCGCCAGGCAGCGATCGGCCCCCGCCTCGTCCTCCTGCCAGGGGTGTGCCGCGAACGCCTCCGCGTATACCCGGCGTATCCCGGCGGCGAAGGACAGCAGCAGCTCACCCGGTACCGGGCGGACGAGCAGTGCCATTACGCCCTGGGCGGCGTCCATCGACCCCTCGGCGCCCCTGAAGTACGGGTGGGGCAGCCTGTAGACACGGGCGACGTTGTCGAGGCACGCGTCGGCCGCGTCGTCCAAAGTATCGCCGAGGTGGACGATCGGGTCGCGCGCCAGGTCGCGTACGAGAAGCAGCGAGGTGTGCCCGCCGGACACGATCAGGACCCTGCACGGGTCGGGCAGCGGGCTGTGCTCCAGGGGGTCAGCGGCCACGTGCCGCCGCCCGCCACGGACGAGCCCGGCGCACGTCTCGTCGCACGAGGACTCGATGCCCAGCACCATTAGTGAACCGTCCACGCGGACCACGCCTTCTTGTTGCACATACTTCGCAATAACACTGTATAAGTAAGTGGACTGTGCGTGGTCACCCGCAGTGGTCCCGGGGCAGGTGAGACGCCTGGCGGCAAGGCCGACCCTTGACCCGGCTTTACTGCCCACTGGTTGCAGTTGCGGCCTGTGTGCAATTGGCTGGATCCAGTCCGTCCGTCCGCACAGCAGAGAGCAGCACCAGCATGACCGTCACTCCCACGTCCGCACCGCCTGTGTCCCGACCCCGGCTGCGCCGTCTGCGGGCGTCCATGACGCGCCAGGAATGGGCCCGGCTCGGCGGGATGGGCGCGTTCATTCTGGCGTTGCACGTCATCGGCTGGTTCACGCTGGTGGCGATCGTCGCGCCGGAGCACTACAGCATCGGGACGAAGTCGTTCGGTGTCGGCATCGGGGTCACCGCCTACACGCTCGGCATGCGCCACGCCTTCGACGCCGACCACATCGCGGCCATCGACAACACCACCCGTAAACTCATGAACGAGGGACGACGTCCGCTGTCGGTGGGCTTCTGGTTCTCGCTCGGCCACTCCTCGGTCGTCTTCGGCCTGGCCTTCCTGCTGTCCCTCGGTGTCAAAGCCCTCGCCGACCCGGTCCGCGACGACAACTCGCAGCTGCACAACGTCACGGGCCTGATCGGCACCACCGTGTCTGGGGTCTTCCTCTACCTCATCGCGGGCATCAACCTTCTGATCCTGGTGGGTATTTGGAAGGTCTTCCGCAAGATGCGCGCCGGGGACTTCGACGAGGCGGCGCTGGAGGAGCAGCTGAACAACCGCGGTTTCATGAACCGGCTGCTCGGCCGACTGATGAAGTCGGTCGACAAGCCCTGGAAGATGTATCCGATGGGGCTGCTCTTCGGCCTCGGCTTCGACACCGCCACGGAGATCGCGCTGCTGGTGCTCGCGGGCTCGGGCGCTGCGTCCGGGCTTCCCTGGTACGCGATCCTGTG
Source organism: Streptomyces sp. NPDC050485 (assembly GCF_044458185.1). NCBI lineage: Bacteria > Bacillati > Actinomycetota > Actinomycetes > Kitasatosporales > Streptomycetaceae > Streptomyces > Streptomyces sp. NPDC050485. The sequence goes on from NZ_JBITHR010000008.1 coordinate 300,726, forward strand.
CCTGCCGGTCCTGTTCGCCGCCGGGATGTCGCTGCTCGACACCATCGACGGCTCGTTCATGAACTTCACGTATGGCTGGGCCTTCTCCAAGCCGGTCCGCAAGGTCTACTACAACCTCACCATCACCGGCCTGTCGGTGGCCGTCGCCCTCATCATCGGCACCGTCGAACTCCTCGGCCTCCTCGCCGACAAGCTCGACCTGCACGGCGCGTTCTGGGACTGGATCGGCGGGCTCGACCTCAACGTCATCGGGTTCGTCATCGTCGGCCTCTTCTTCGCGACGTGGCTCGTCGCCATGATGGTGTGGAAGCTGGGCCGCATCGAGGAGAAGTGGACGGCCGGCCTGACACCTGCGCGCCAGGAAGCCGAGTAAGACGCGGCTGCTCTTGGCCCCCGGCCGGCCCCGGTCGGCTCCGTCTGTTCCCGGCGCCTCCAGACGCCAGATGATGGCCCCGGCAGGCGCGCCGACTGCTCGGCCTTCAGCGCGTCGGGAGCACGGACGGCATCGGTGCGGCGCCCCGTCGTCCTCGCAGTCCGAGCCATAGAGTCCGGTGCCGTGGTCGCCGTCCACGCAGGCACACGGGCACGCTACAGCCGTCCCGAAGGGAAGACGCGGACGGCCGCCGCGCCGTAAAGGGCGCTACCGGTCATACCTTCTCGGCTGTGATCCGGGGATGGTCCGCGGTGAGTATGGCGATGTCATCGACGTCGGGCGGTGACCTTGTGCCGCAGGTAGGCGAGGGCGGCGCTTGATCCTTGAGCGCGGGCGGCGTGGGCGGCGGCGAGGGCGGCGCGGGCCAGGGAACGGGCGGGCAGCGGGCGGTTGTTGACCGCGTGGGCGACGCTTTCGTCGGCCCAGCGTTCCATCTGGAAGGCCGCCTCGTCGCGCAGCCGGGCGAGGAGCGGGTTGCAGGCGGCGGCCAGTTGGAGGGCGCTGGTGTAGTGGTGGTGGCGGTGGGTCAGGTGGGCGCGTTCGTGGGCGAGCAGTACCTGCCGTTCGTCGGCGGGCAGCGCGCGGAGCATGCCACGGGTGACCACCACCGACCCAGGGGTTCCGGGGCGGCCGGGCAGGGCGTAGGCGTCGGGAGCCGGATGGGTCTGCCGCACGATCGGGTCACACCTGAACTGGCTTGCCTGCGAGGCGGGTCCGGCTGAGGGGGGACGACGCAACGGGCAGGAAATCCATGGGGTGCGCCGTCGCTTGGGGGGATCATGGGCTGCGGCCGTCCCTCGCCCCGGGACGGCGGTCGGTCGTGCACCGCCTCAGGGCGGCAGTGGGCGGTCGAGGAGGAGGAAGACGGCCGGCAGTTGGTCCTGTCTCCCGACGGCGCATCGGTGTGGGTCAATGGCGAACGCCGCAGTAGCTGGTCGGGAAGACGCTGGGAGACTCCCGCACCGCGCATCGCGCGGATCGCGATCGATACCGGGCAGGTGCTGGTAGACCCTGAGCCCGGACGTGTTCGCGGTTCTCGTCGCGGGCGCAGACAGCATGGTCCTGAGGCCGCTGGGTGATCGCCGGAAGCGTCCCGCACGCCTGCTGCTGTTCGATCTCGACGGCCCGGTGCCCGGAGCGGAGGTCGGCCCCTTCGACGTGTTCAACCACCTGTTCACGGTCCGGCGCGCGAGCCGCCCCCACGCCTTGGTAGGCACTGACCCAGCCAAGTCTCACCGGGACAAGTGGGTCACCGCTCTGGGGGCTGACGGGACGCTGCGCCGGCTCTTTCCACACTCTTGGGTGCCGGAGGAACATCATTTCGGCGGTCCGGCAGTCGAGTTGGGGCAGTCCCTGGTCTGCGCCGGCACAGTCCACGACAGCTACGGGCTTCAACCGGGTGGCGCCTATGTCATACGGCGATCCCTGAGCGGCGCTGTGCAATGGGAGTACCGCACCGATCACCCCGCCACCGCCCTGGACACCGATGAGGACACGGTCTACGTGGCCGATAACTCCGGAGCCCTGGTGGCACTGGATGCCGACGACGGCTCGCTGCGATGGCGCATGGACCTTGAGGTCGACGGAACGCCGACGGTTGCACTGTCCCTGGCCGCGGTGGCCCGAGGCCATGTGCTCGCGGGGACCGTCGACGGTCGAGTCCTGGAGTGCTCGGTCGGGCGGTGATCCGAACACTGTCTTGTCGATCAGGCAGAGCTGTCTCTGCCGGGCAAGTCGGTGAAGGCGACAGACGAATGCTGCGTTGCACCGCCTCGCGCTGACCCGGCTGCGCTGGGATGCGTGTACGCAGGCGTACTACGAGCCACGGTTGACGGAAGGCAAGACCCGGCGCAAGATCACCCGCTGCTTGAAACGGTATGTGGCGCGGGAGGTCTACCGCTGGGCTTGGGCGGAGCGTCGAAGCCTGGACTGCTCACCGGCGAGTTGAAGCTCCGGATGGTCGCCGCTGGCAGCACCGCACTCTTCCGCTCCTCGCAGGGCGACGGAGATCGTGGCGGTGTCTGCACGGTCCCAGCTGGTGCCGTCCGCAGGAACGCTGTCTGGATTGCGGCGTGTCCTTGGTTCGGGCTGCGGGTAGGGGTGGTGCCGTCAAGGGGAGGTGGCACGCGATGGGGAAGGCGAGCCGAAGCAAGCGGGAGCGGAGTCGGGAGAAGGCCGGGCAGTGGACTGCGGCTGGGGCGGCGCGCGCTGCGAAGCGGATGAAGGATGACGGGTTGCTGGCGTTGCCGGGGAATCCGTGGGTGCGGGCGAGTCTGGCGGCGAATCTGAACAACGTGATGGGGGAGTTGTTCAGTGTTCTGCCGGGGGGTGATGAGTCGGCGTGGGATCTGGCGTGTGCGATGTTGCTGGGGAAGCAGGGCGTGCGGCCGCCGTGGCCGTCGGGCCCGCAGGCTGCGGCGGATTGGCAGACGCGTCAGGCAGCAGACCTGTTCCGGGAGGCGGAGGTCCTGGTGGTGTCGCCGGCGGCACATGCTGCGGTGATGGCTGCGGCGGCGACGCTGGAGCCGGCTGATGTGAGCACTCTCCGCCGCGAACAGGACGTCGTGATGCCTGTGGGGTTGCTGGTGTTGCCGGAGCCGGTGGTGACGGTGAACCGGGCGGGCTCGTTGTCGGATACTGCGGCGTTCGGCTGGCAGTTCATCGTGCAGCACCAGGTGCAACCGACGGCGACCTATCCCGGGGTGCGGGTCACGACGTTCATGGACCGGGACGGACCGGTGCAGCCGGTCGAGTGGCAGCTGGCTCTCGCGCAGGCGCGGGCGAGTGGCTCGCCGTTGCCGAGATTGGTGCCGGACGGGATGTACGGGATGCGGGGCGATGGATGTTTCGCGGATGAGAGCGCGGAGCGGTTGGCAGAGTTGACCGCGGAGCACCGCCGACTCCAGAGCGCATTGAATGAGGTGGCGCAGTGGCGGGCTGAACCGGTTCCCGAGGTGGGTGAGTGGGGCGGTGGAGAGCAGATCGTAGACACCTACGACGACTTCGCCTGCCGGTACATGTTCGCGTTCTGGCGGTTGGCCGCGCAGGGGGTGATGGTCACTCACCCCACCGAGTCTTCGGCTGGGATCGGCCAGGTCGGTGAGCCCTACGACCCGGAAGTGCGGGTGATCCGCCTGGCCCGACAAGTTCCGGCTCCACGCACTGGAGAGCAGACAGAGGCTGCCCGAGCACGGGTGTACCACCACCGCTGGCCGGTGCGGATGCACAAGGTGCGGCAGTGGTATCCCAGCGCTCAGGAGCACCGTGTGATCTGGCGCGGTCCGTACATCAAGGGGCCGGCCGATGCGCCGCTGATGGTCGGAGAGAAGGTCTACGTTGTCGACAACTAGGAGCGGTAGATCCAGGAGCGGGAGGTGACCTCGGGCCTCAGGCGATGAGTCCCGCGGCCGCATCCTGGCACCGCAGCGCCTCCGTGACGGGCGACCGTGCCGTCGGTCTGCTGGCGCTGCTCGAGGATGGCCAACAGCAGGCGGTTGGTGGTGAGGGCCGAGGCGTTGAGGGTGAAGACGTGCGCTGCCCGGACTCCACTGGCAGGTCGGCAACGGATGTTGTCATGCCTGGCCTATTAGGCGCGTGTGTTCGAGACCGAGCTGACCCCGGCATGGGCGTCGATGCGGGCTGAGGGCCTTGTCCCGCCGCGAGCCGGCGGGGATCATGAACGGGTGCAGCACCGAAAGGGACTCCAGGAACTACTCGTCCGCGCCGGACTCATGGTCGTCGAGGATGTGCACCCGGGCAGCCTGTTCCCGCCGGAGGCCGCCTGGCGAATCGCACGGGGGATTGCGGCGCCGGACAGCGCAACCCGAGAAGGGCTCGACGCCGCGTGGTGGCGCCGCCTTTGCGATGCTGACGGCGAGTTCCTGGTGGCCATCCTGGGTCATCGGATCGGCGGTAACGACTCCTGGTGGACCCGGGTTCGCCATGTCGTCGGTGGTGTGCCGGGGCTGACCGGTGACCCCGGGTTCGTGGCGCTCTCCCTCGACGGGCAGGTGTTGCTGGCGGAGGTGCCATGTGCGGACGGGACTCGGGTGACGGCCCTTGACCGCCTGTCGGAGCGGCTGGAGGCGGCCGCCGTCGCGGCCGGGCGCGAGACGGAGGTCGAGCGCGCCGCGGTATGGGCGGCGGTGCCCAGCCAGCCTGCGTGGCCTCTGCACTGGGCGGAGGGGATCGGGTCCAATCCGGCCGCACCGGACGAATTGCTGATCCGGCTGTTGGATGTGTACGAGGGGTTCCTGCACGGTTGCGATCGGCCCGCCGTCCTCGACGCCGCCGTGGCGCATCCCGATCCGCGGGTACGTTCCAGGCCCGCCGATACCTTTCGGCCCAAGCTCACGTCCGAGCAGTGGGTACGCCTGGTCCGCGCCGAACCGTCGCCGAGGCGGCGTGTGCTGTGGGCGGAGCATGCCTGCGCCTGGGGCGCCGACCTTCCCGCGGATCTGTACGACGACCTCCTCGCCGGGCCGTCCCGCGCCCTGGCCGCCGAACTCCCGAGGCTCCCCGCACTCCACCTCCCCAGCCTCGCGGTCGACGCCGATGCCCGGGTACGGACGGCAGCCTGCACCTGGTGGGAGGACCTCACCGCGCCGCTGCAGGGGCGGCTGCTGGCCGACACCGACAACGCGGTGCGAGCGGCGGCGCTGCTCGCCCACCACACCGGCACCCCCATGCCCCGCGAGGTCTTCGCCGCGCTGCTCGCCCAGCGGCATGCACTCGAACGGTGCCGCTTCGAGCCCGAGTTGGAGGCGGAGTTGGTCCGGGACAGCGATGCGGAGGTGCGCCGGGCGCTGGCCGCCAACCCGGGCCTGGGCGCGCACACCGTCGCCGTCCTGGCACAGGACCCACTGGACGACATCCGCTCCACGGTGGCGCTCCGCCCCGACCTCACCGAGGAGCAACGAGCCGCAGTGCGCTACGACTTCGACCCGACGTTGGCGTCGCACACCCTGTCCTGGGTCGCGGACCTGCACGGCGACCCTGACGCGATGCGCCGCCTGGCCGCGTCGTCCCATCCGCTCATCCGCCGCAGCGTGGCCCGCGCCCAACATCTCCCACCGGACGTCGTGGAGTGTCTGGCGCGGGACGAGGACCGGGTGGTCCGCCTGTTCCTCGCCGAATCATGCGACGACGCGCCGGCCGACCTGCTGCTGGAGGTCTGGCGCTGGTGGGACGGCAGCCTCAGCCACCCCGACCGCCCCCGCAGCCACCCCAACTTCCCCTGCACGGGCCTGCTGCGCTACGCCGACGACCCCAGCGGGCGGATGCGCCGCCTGGCCCTGGACGATCCGGAGTCCACCCCGGCCGACGTCGCGCGCCTGGCCCGCGACCCTGAAGCCGAGGTGCGTTGCCGCGCGGCCGAGGACCCCCGGCTGTCACCGGCCGACGCAGTGCGCCTGCTGAACGACCCGGCGGCCCACGTCCGCGGGACCGCGATACGCAATCCGCGGCTGCCGGCCCGCGTCCTGGCCGGGCTGCTGCACAACCGCGGCACGGCAGGCACTGCAGTCACCAACCCGGCCATCCCAGTCCCGGTCCTGCACCGCATCCTGGCCGCGGCCACGGCAGCCATGGCATCCGAAGGCTGAACACTGACACCCCACAAGGCGACCGTAGCGACCTGACACCGAACCCCGGCACGCATTTGCCGATCACCCTGCACCAACCCCGCGAGCGCCAGCCGTACCCCAGCCGTACGAGCGCTACTGGCGTGCGACGTCGTTTGGCGGCCCAACCCATCCATGATGGGCGAGGAGTCCACCGATCAGCCCCGTCAAGTTGCTGTTGTTGGGAGCCCAGCCCCATCGGTGCGCAGCAGGGAGATAGCCGTGCTTCACGAAAGTGTCGCCAGTCGCGAGACGATCACGGTCGGATCGCTGAGCGCGTAGCAGTGCAACCGCGCTGAAGTACACGCGTGAGTGAGGTTGAGCGTTGTATTGCGGAGCGGCAACGCGGACTGTCGCCCGCATTGTTGGTGTTCTGGAATGTGTCGAGGACCTGCGCTTCCGACCAGCTCGCCGGTGATCGTTGTCGATCGTCGAGTGCCCCTGACCTGGGTTCGACAGGGTGGCCCCCGAGGGGGGTCTGTGTAGCCGTGACGGACGAGCTCTCGCCTTGCGAGGCGATACATAGCAGACGATCCCCGGTTACCGAAACCGGGGATCGTACCGAGTATTGAGGGTGTTCGCACTCGGCTGTGCTTGGCAGCGGAGCCGTGGCGGATGAAGCAGACAGCACCGCAAGCCCCGGACGGGGAGAGCACCGATGCCTGCTCCCCTGATGACCGCGGTGCTCGCTGAAATGCAGCGATGCCTTCGCTGATGTGGAGTTTCCACGCCCCCCAAGGAGAGTGAGTAATCCTGTCTAATCCGATCAAGAAGTTGCCGCCGAACGCGAAGGGGCAGGTCCGGTACCGATTTGTGGTCGACGTCGGGACCCATCCGGCCACTGGGAAGCGCAAGCAGTTGACCCGTACCTTCGGCACGCTCAGGGAGGCGGAGGCCGAGTACGCGCGTATCACGGTGCGGCGTCACGAAGGGGCGCTGGTGCCACGCCACAAGCTGACTGTGAACGAGTGGCTCGATCAGTGGTTCGCGAAGAAAGCGGAGGATCTGGAAGAGTCGACGATCTCCACCTACAGGGTGACCCTGGACCGTGTCCGGGGCAGGCTTGGACACATTCGGCTTCAAGAGCTCACCGAGGACGATGTCGAGGCGTGGATGCTGTGGGCGCTTCGGGAGGGCCGCGTACGCGCTACGAAGGCGGGGCCTGGGCTGGGGGTCACCTCGGTGGAGATGTCCCTCACGCGGCTGAAGGAGGCACTCAACCGGGCCGTGACACGGCGCCTGGTCGCGGTGAATGTCGCCCAGGAAATTACGATCCCCCGGAAGGTGCGTAAGGCCGAGCGCCAGGCCAAGGCCGAGGTGCCACCCTGGGGTGTCGCGGAGGTCCATGCCTTCGTGCTCGCCGTGAAGGGCCACCGGCTGTACGCCCCTTTCCTCCTGTCGTTGATGGGTCTGCGCCCGGCAGAGGTGTGCGGCATGCGTTGGGCCGATCTGGATCTGGACCAAGCCACCCTGGTCGTTGCCAACACCCGCACATTGATGGGGAACAAGATCGTGGTGGAGAAGGATGCGAAGTCGCTCGCCGGCGAGCGGAGCCTTCCGCTGCCTGATCCCGTCAGAGAAGCCCTGAGGGGCTTCAAGGCCGCTCAGGCGGCGGAGAAGCTGGCGGCGGGTCGGGTATATGAGACCAGCGGGTATGTGCTGGTGGACGAGTTCGGGGCGCCGCTCGACGTGCGGCAGTTGCGCGAGCAGGCGTACAAGGTCATGGCCGGTAATGCGCTGCGGCGGGTGCGTTTGTACGATGCCCGCGCGAGTTGCTTCACCTACCTGGCGAACCATGGGGTCCCTGATCATCTCCTCGCCCGATGGGCGGGGCACGCCGACGTCAGGACGACGAAGCGCTGGTACGTGAAGCCGGACGTGGAAGACCTCCGCTCGGCGGCCGATACCTGGAGCGGTCTGACCGGTCTCCCGACCCCTGTGGTGAGAGAAATGTGAGACGTGGGAGCGTGGGTCGGGTGAGTGAGACGACGACGAAGACCCTGCAGTACCGCTTTGACGGGCCGGAAGACGCCCCAGTCCTGATTCTGGGCCCCTCCCTCGGGACAACATGGCACATGTGGGACCGCCAGATACCCGAGCTGGCCGGCACCTGGAGGGTCTTCCGCTATGACCTCCCGGGCCACGGCGGCGCCCCCGCGCAGCCGGCCGACTCCGTCGCCGAACTCGGGGACCGCCTGATCGCCACCCTCGACGGACTCGGCGTCCAGCGCTTCGGCTACGCCGGCTGCTCCATCGGCGGGGCCATCGGCGCCGACCTGGCTCTGCGCCACCCGCACCGGGTCGCCTCGCTGGCCCTGGTGGCCGCCTCGCCCCGGTTCGGCACCGCCGACGAGTTCCGCCAGCGCGGCGTGATCGTCCGTACCAACGGCATGGACCCGATGGCGCGCTCCGCGCCCGAGCACTGGTTCACCGCCAGCTACGCCGCCGCCCAGCCCGCGATCGTGGAGTGGGCCGTGCAGATGGTCCGCACCACCGACCCCGGCTGCTACATAGCGGCCTGCGAGGCGCTCGCCGCCTTCGACATCCGCGCCGAGCTGGGCCGGATCGGCGCCCCCACGCTCGCCCTGGTCGGCGCCGAGGACCGGGTGACCGGGCCCGGTGATGCCCGCACCCTGGTCGCGGGCATTCCCGGCGCCGGCCTCGCCGTGGTGCCGGGCGCCTCCCACCTCGCCCCGGTCGAGCAGCCGGCCGCCGTCACCGACCTTCTCGTACGTCACTTCTCGACGGCCTGGCAGGCGGTGCTCGATTCGAGTACGGGGCACGTCGCGATGCCCGCGCTCCCCGCCGTACCGGCGCCCCTGGTACCCCTCTCGCCTCCGGTCCCGGCCGAGGCGCCCCCGGCCGCGGTCGAACCCGCCGCCGAGAGCCCGGATCCGTACGAGCTCGGCATGAAGATCCGCCGCGAAGTGCTCGGCGATGCCCATGTGGACGCCGAGACAGCCGGTGCCGACGCGTTCGGCACCGACTTCCAGGACCTCACCACCCGCTACGCCTGGGGCGAGGTGTGGTCCCGGGCCGGGCTCGACCGGCGGACCCGGGCCGCGGTGGCCCTGGCCGCGCTGACTTCGGGCGGTCACCTGGACGACCTCGCGGCCCACACCCGGGCCGCGCTGCGCGCCGGGCTCACCCCGGACGAGATCAAGGAAGTGCTGATCCAGACCGGCGTGTACTGCGGCGTCCCGCAGGCCAGCGCCGCGTTCCGGGTCGCGGGCGCGGTCGTCCGGGAGGAAACGACGCCCCGGGGTTGACCTGATCTTGTGCCTGTCCGCGCCGCCGGGAGCAGGATGGGGGTCATGAGCCTGAAACTGACCAAGAAGACCCATGCCTGCATCCAGCTGGAGAAGGACGGGCGCACCCTCGTCATCGACCCCGGCACCTTCAGCGAGGCGGACGCCGCGCTGGGCGCCGACGCGATCCTGGTCACCCACGAGCACCTCGACCACTTCAACGAGGAGCGGCTGCGGACCGGCCTCGAGGCCAACCCGGCCGCCGAGATCTGGACCCTGCGCAGCGTCGCGGAGAAGATCTCGGCGGCCTTTCCCGGCCGCGTCCACACGGTCGGCCACGGTGACGCCTTCAGCGCGGCCGGGTTCGACATCCAGGTGCACGGCGAGCTGCACGCCGTGATCCACCCGGACATCCCGCGCATCACCAACGTCGGCTATCTCGTGGACGGTTCGGTCTTCCACCCCGGCGACGCGCTCACCGTCCCGGACCACGCGGTGGACACCCTGATGCTTCCGGTGCAGGCACCCTGGAGCAAGATCTCCGAGGTGATCGACTACGTGCGCGAGGTCAAGCCGCGCCGGGCCATCGACATCCACGACGCCCTGCTCACCGACCTCGCCCGGCCCATCTACGACGCGCAGATCGGCGGCCTCGGCGGCGCCGACCACGCACGTCTCGCGCCCGGGGACTCGACCGAACTGTGACTGTCACAGCCGGGCGGTAGGTTGGGATCCATGCGCATCGCCACCTGGAACGTCAACTCGATCACCGCCCGGCTGCCCCGCCTCCTGGCCTGGCTGGAGGCCACCGGCACGGACGTGCTGTGCGTCCAGGAGACCAAGACCACCGCCGAGGGCTTCCCCGCCGCCGAGCTGCGCGAGCTCGGCTACGAGTCCGCGGTCAACGCCACCGGCCGGTGGAACGGGGTGGCCCTGGTCTCCCGGGTCGGCCTCGACGACGTCGTGCCCGGACTGCCCGGCGGCCCGGACTACGAGGGCGTCGAGGAGCCGCGCGCCATCTCGGCGACCTGCGGCGGGGTCCGCCTCTGGTCGGTCTACGTGCCGAACGGGCGCGAGGTCGAGCACGACCACTACGCGTACAAGCTGAGCTGGTTCGAGGCCCTGAAGGCAGCCGTCGCCGACGACGCGGCGGGGCAGCGCCCGTTCGCGGTGCTCGGCGACTTCAACGTGGCCCCGACCGACGAGGACGTCTACGACCCGAAGGTCTTCGAGGGGCTGACGCACGTCACCCCCGCGGAGCGCGCCGCGCTCGCCGCGCTGCGCGCGGCGGGCCTGTCCGACGTGGTGCCCCGCCCGCTCAAGTACGACCGTCCGTACACCTACTGGGACTACCGCCAGCTGGCGTTCCCCAAGAACCGGGGCATGCGCATCGACCTGGTCTACGGCAACGAGCCGTTCGCCAAGGCCGTTAAGGACAGCTACGTCGACCGCGAGGAGCGCAAGGGCAAGGGCGCCTCCGACCACGCTCCGGTTGTCGTCGACCTGGAGGTCTGACCCGGGGCCCGGCCGTCCCGGGCGGCACCGGATCCCGCGTGGCTGTGGTGCAACCTCGCGTTCGAATGGCAGCCTGGAGCGTATGAACTTCCTCCAGAACTGGCGCAAGCGGCACACATCGGCCCGCGGAGTGGCGGTCTACGGGGCTGTCAGGGAAGATCCGGAGGGCGTCGCGGAGCTGCTCTCCGAGTGCGAGCTGCTGCGCGCCAGGGCCGCGCAGAACCAGCTCGAACTCGACGACTCCCCGGCCTCGTTGGGCGCCCTCGACCAGCTGACCCCGCGCTGGCGCGAGGACCCGGAGGAGCTGCCCTGGCTCGGCAACGACGCCGGGCTGTATCTGGGCACCGTCATCGTGCGCACCGTCCCGGGGGCGAGCTGGGACGTCTGGCCCAGCGGTCAGCCCGTGGTGCGGCTCGCCTCCGGCCGCGAGGTCGACGTGGTGGACGCGGGCCTCACCTGGGCGGCGACCGGCGCGCCCGAACTGTTCCAGGTGTACGCCGAGGCCTCGGAGGCCTGAGCCCCCGCACTCGAACATCCCTCCGTAGACCGCTGAGGTCAAAATACGGTTTATGCCCTATTCGTGCGTGTCGAAGTGAAGTGCCCTACCGGGCTGGATAGTTTGCGCTGACCTCGACACAGCGATGAGTGGGCAGGACAGCGTATGGCCGTCGATCCGTTGATCGAGCTGCGTGACGTCAACAAGTACTACGGGAAGTTGCACGTCCTCCAGGGCATCAACCTCACCGTCGACCGCGGGGAGGTGGTGGTGGTCATCGGCCCGTCCGGCTCGGGCAAGTCGACGCTCTGCCGGACGATGAACCGTCTTGAGACGATCGAGTCGGGCTCGATCGCCATCGACGGCAGCCCCCTCCCGGAGGAGGGCAAGGGCCTCGCGGCGCTCCGGGCCGAAGTGGGCATGGTCTTCCAGTCGTTCAACCTCTTCGCGCACCGGACCGTCCTCGCGAACGTGTCGCTGGCCCAGATCAAGGTCCGGGGCCGCAAGAAGGAGGACGCCGACCGGCGCTCCCGCGAACTCCTCGACCGGGTCGGCCTCGCCTCCCAGGCGGAGAAGCTCCCCGCCCAGCTCTCCGGCGGCCAGCAGCAGCGCGTGGCGATCGCCCGCGCCCTGGCCATGGACCCCAAGGTCATGCTCTTCGACGAGCCCACCTCGGCGCTCGACCCGGAAATGATCAACGAGGTGCTCGAAGTCATGCAGCAGCTCGCCCGGGACGGCATGACCATGGTGGTCGTCACCCACGAGATGGGCTTCGCCCGCTCCGCCGCCAACCGCGTCGTGTTCATGGCAGACGGACGGATCATCGAGGACCGCACCCCCGACGACTTCTTCACCAACCCGCACAGCGACCGGGCCAAGGACTTCCTCTCCAAGATCCTCAAGCACTGAACGGGGGGTGTACGCAACGATGATGGCCAAACGACGTGCGCTCGCCGCACTGCTGCTCGCGCTGGCCGCGGCCGGCTGCGGCAAGTCGGGCAGCCCGCTGGTGAAGGGCCCGAAGGCCGAGCTGCTGCCGCACTACACGGTCGCCCAGGGCTTCGGCCTCCCCGGCTCCTCGGTGTGGCAGCGGGCGAAGAACCGCGGCCACCTGGTCGTCGGCGCCAAGGAGGACCAGCCCTACCTGGGCGAGAAGGACCCGGCCACCGGCGTCTACACCGGCTTCGACATCGAGATCGCCAAGATGATGTCCGCCTCGCTCGGCTTCGACCCCACGACCATCGAGTTCAAGACCATCGCCTCGGCGAACCGCGAAACCGCCCTGCAGAACGGGCAGATCGACTACTACGTCGGCACCTACACCATCAACGCCAACCGCAAGAAGCTGGTCGGCTTCGCGGGCCCGTACTACCAGGCCGGCCAGGGCCTGCTGGTGCGCACCGACGAGAAGAAGGTCAGCGCGCCCCAGGACTTCAACGGCAAGCGGGTCTGCTCGGCCGCCGGGTCGACCCCGTACCAGCGGATGCAGAAGGACTACCCGAAGGTCCAGATGGTCGCCTACGACACCTACTCGGTGTGCGTGGACAACCTGCTCACCTTCCAGGTCGCCGCCGTCACCACCGACGACACCATCCTGAGCGGCTACGCGGCCAAGGTGCCCGACCAACTCAAGGTCGTCGGCAAGCCGTTCTCGAAGGAGCCGTACGGCGTCGGCGTACCCAAGGGCGACAACACGCTGCGGTTCGCGCTCGACGACGCCATCGAGGTCCACGAGAAGAACGGCGACTGGCAGAAGGCGTACGCCGCGACGCTCGGTCTGTCCGGGCGCCCCGCCGCGCCCGCCCCGCCCATCGACCGCTACCCGGCGAGCTGAGGCCGCACCATGGACGTACTGACCAAGAACTTCTCGCTGTACGGCAAGGGCTTCCTCGGCACCGTCGAACTGACCGTCTACGCCTCGGCCCTCGCGCTGGTGCTCGGCTTCGTCATGGCATCCTGCCGGGTGTCGCCGGTCGGCTCGTTCCGGGTGCTCGGCACGGTGTGGGTGACCGTGCTGCGCAACACCCCGCTGACCCTGCTGTTCTTCGCCGTGCTGCTCGGCCTGCCGCGCTTCGGCCTGGTGCTGCCCTTCCAGCTCTTCGCGGTGATCGCACTGGGCTGCTACACCTCGTCGTTCATCTGCGAGGCGCTGCGCTCCGGCATCAACACCGTGCCCAGGGGCCAGGGCGAGGCGGCCCGCAGCCTCGGGATGACGTTCGGCCAGACCCTCTCCGCGGTGGTGCTGCCGCAGGCGTTCCGGTCGGTGATCCCGCCGGTCGGCTCCACACTGATCGCGCTCGCCAAGAACTCCGCGATCGCCGGGGCGTTCAGCGTCACCGAACTCCTCGGCACGTACAAGACGTTGAGCGAGCTCGGCTACAGCATCATCTGGACCTTCATCTGGATCGCCATCGGCTACCTGATCATCACCCTCTTCATCAGCGCCGTCTTCAACATCCTCGAGCTGCGCTGGGGAGTCGCCCGATGACCGAGCAACTGGCCACGGAAGCCACCGCCCTCTACGACGTCCCCGGGCCCAGGACCCAGCAGCGCCACCTCGTCTACGGGATCATCTCGACCGCCCTGATCCTCGCCCTGTTCGGCTGGATCGTCTACCTCCTCTTCGACACCAACCAGTTCACCGCCACCAAGTGGACTCCGTTCGAGTACAAGGGCATCCAGGACCTGCTGCTCACCGGGCTCGGCAACACCCTGCGGGCCTTCGCGTTCGCGTCGGTGTTCTCGCTGGCGCTCGGCGCGGTGCTCGCCACCGGGCGGCTCTCCGAGCACCGACCGGTGCGCTGGACCGCGACCCTGCTCGTCGAGTTCTTCCGCGCGATGCCCGTCCTCGTGATGATCTTCTTCATCTTCGTGGCGCTGAAGGTGCAGCCGCTGCCCGCGCTGGTGGCCGGGCTGACCCTCTACAACGGCTCGGTGCTCGCCGAGGTCTTCAGAACCGGCGTCAACTCCGTGGAACGCGGCCAGAAGGAGGCGGCATTCTCACTCGGCATGCGCAAGACGCAGGTCATGACGTACGTGCTGGTCCCGCAGGGGATCCGGGCAATGCTGCCGACCATCATCAGTCAGCTGGTGGTCGCCCTGAAGGACACCTCGCTCGGCTACCTGATCACCTATGAGGAGTTCCTGCATGCGGGGAAGCTCATCGCGTCGAATCTCGACTACGATTTGCCGTTCATCCCCGTGGTGATGGTGATCTCGCCGATCTACATCGGGATGTGCATGCTGCTCTCCTGGTTCGCCACCTGGATGGCCAGGAGACAGAAGCGCAATCCCAAGACGGAGGCCGTGGACGTCGCACCGGCCGAACCAGGGACGCTGCTGCCGAGAGGGCCCCGCCAAGGCCCTTGAGGCCCTGGTGGAGTGCAGTAGCTCAGGGGCAATGGCCCGCCCGGCAGCAGCCGGTGATCACTTCTCGCGGAGCGGGACCGTCAGAGACGACGGGTCCGACGCGGGCGAGGAGAAGGTCAGCTGCGCGCCGAGCGGGTTGTGCTCGATGTAGAGCGGGTCGACGGTGTCCACCACCAGTGCCAGATGGTGGCCGGCCGGAACGTCGTACGACGTGGAGAACAGCTCCAGGTCGACGGGGAACGGCTTGCCGGGCGTCTTGCCGTGGAAGGTGAAGGGGGCGTTGCTGACCAGCTTGCCGAGGCCGAGCGGGCCCACGTCGTAGAGGTATGCGACGAGGGTGCCGCTCTCCTTGGTGGAGGTGAGCGTGGTGTGCAGCTTCGAAGTCCCCCGGATCCTGCGGTCCTTGCCGTACGTCCCGGACTGCCACACCGCCGCGAACGAGCGCGGAAGCAGCGGGATCGACGCCATCGGGGGCAGCTGCGCGAACTGGTCCAGGATGCTGGACAGGAAGATGATCCCGCCGTCGGCGCCAGAGTCGACGTTCGCCCAGATCTTCTGCGTACCGGACAGCGCCAGGCTCTCCTTGGCCGGGCCGACCGCCTGCCAGCTGGGGTAGCCCTCGTAGGCGCCGTCCGATGGGGTCTCCCCCGCTTGAGCGGAGCCGAGAGCTTGGGGACGGGACTTGAGCTGGACCGGCTGCTCCTTGTCGATGCCGTTGGCGGCGCCCTTGAGGTAGTGGTCGAACCAGCGGTGGGCGTCGGTCCACACGTCGTTGGGCAGCCCGAGCAGACCGGTCGCCTCGGCGGTGGCGTGGTCGCCGGGGCGGAATTCGAGGCGCTTGGGGCCGGTCAGCTTCGTGAAGAAATCGGCGTACTGGTTGGGCGGGAAGAGGCTGTCGCCCCAGGCGTTGCCGAGCATGAGGGCAGCGCCGTTCTTGTTGATCTGGTCGACATAGGTCGCGGGAGAGCGCTTCCTGCCCCAGTCGATCATGTCCTGTTCCCTGGCCAGGTCGGAGCCGAGGAACTCCTTGAGGATCTGGTTCAGTTCGGCGCTGGGGCGGCCGGTGAGCTGTCCCGCGGCGCCGAGCATCGCCGCGGCCTGGAGGTGCTGGGTGCGGCCGCTGTAGATGGACTGGATGAGGTCCGCCCAGCCGCTCATCGCCACAACTGCCTTGATCCGCTTGTCGTGTCCGGCCGCGAGCAGGCTGATGCCCGCGCCATAGGAGACGCCGCCCATGCCGATCCTCGACGGGTCGGACGGGGTGTTGGCCAGCGCCCAGTCGATGACCGAGGAGACGTCCGCGACGTCCGGCGGTCCCGCGACCTCGATGCTGCCGCCCGAGAGCCAGAAGCCCCGCGAGGTGTAACTGACCACGGCGTAGCCCGCGTCGGCGAGCTTCTGGGCCTGCGCGAGGTACTCGATCTGCGGCATGCCCCAGCTCGTCGGGAAGACGATCAGGGGGTACCTGTCGCCCGCCGTGGCTCCGGCGGGCGTGAACACATTGCCCTTGAGGGTGATGCCGCCGGAGCCGGGGATGTCGTGGAAGGTCAGGCCGCTCGCGGTGGCGGCCGCCGTGCTCGCCGGGGCCGCCGCGGCCGCGGGGGCGAGGCCGAGGGCGGCGCCCGCGAACAGGGCCGCGGCGGTGACCGCCGCGGCCGTGGCCCAGCGCGGTCGGCCGGACAGGTGGTGGGGGGCCATGAATCGCTCCTCGCGTGCGCCGGTGCAAAGTGACCCGACGGTAACCGCGGCGGCTTACCTGGGGTAACTGGTCGGTAAGTTACGCGAGGGTAACGATTGTTGGACGGGGTGTCAGTTGCCCGTGGTGCCGCTGTTGCCCGCCAGCGCGCTCTTGGCCTTCCAGGCGTCGTAGCTGAGGTTCCATTCGCCGTAGCCGTTGTTGAGCGCCTGGGTGCCCTTGGCGTCGGCCCCGGTGATCTCGAACGGGTCGCCGACCTGCACCGAGTCGTAGAGGGACTTGGCGTCGGCGTCGCTCATGCCGATGCAGCCGGAGCTCTTGTTGGCGGAGCCGAAGTACCCGTCGTTCCAGGGCGCCGCGTGCGCGTACATGCCCGACCAGGTGAGCCGCATCGAGTAGTCGACCATCTTGTCGTACGCCTTGCCGAGGCCGACCGTCTCCGAGTTCATGTTGATCGTCCCCTCCTTCGCCATCAGGACGGTCTTGCCGCGCCAGGACGCCTTGTCGCCGCCGGGGGTGCCGGCCGACACCGGGGTGTCCTTCACCAACTGGCCGTCGCGGTACAGCTTGAGGCGGTGGCTGTCCAGATCGACCTTGACGAGCTGGCTCTTCCCGATGGAGAAGTTGGTCTTGTAGTCCTTCACGAACCAGCCGCCGGCGGTGCCCGAGTCCACGCCGTTGAGGTCGGCCTCCAGGGTCACCTTGGTCCCGGACTTCCAGTAGTCCTTGGGCCGCCAGTCCACCCGGTCCTTGCCCGAGTAGTCCTCCATCCAGCCCCAGGAGCCCTCGGTGTTGTCGGAGGTCGTCACCTTCAGGTGCTTCTCGACCTCGGCCCTGTTCTTCACCGGATGGTCGAACACGATCGAGACCGGCTGCCCGATGCCGACCGTCGTGTCCTTGCCTGGCACCATGCTCACCTTGTTGACCTTCTCGGGCGGCGCCGTCGCGAAGTCGGCCTTGGCGCTGCCGCCCTTGTCGTCCTTGGCCTCCACCGTGTACGAGGTGCCGGGCGCGGCGGTGCGGTCCGAGGTCCAGGTCCTGCCGTCGGCGGATATCTTCCCGTCGAGCCTGCCGCCCTTGGCGTCGGCGACCGTGACCGTCTGGAGCCTGCCGTCGGCGAGCGTCACCTTCACCGGCTCACCGGCCTTCGCCTGCTTGCCCGTCAGGTTCACCGATATCTCGGTCTTCTTCGCGGCCTTGAGATCGGCCGTCGAGTCACCGGAGGAAGAACCGCCGCCCCCGCAGGCGGAAAGGGCGGCGGCGAGGACCGCCGTTCCCGCGATGGCGGCGAGGCGGACCGGACGGCGGGGCGAGGTGGTGCGGCGTATGCGGCTCAACTGGAAAACCTCCGTTGCAAATGCTTTTCCGTAGGTGAGAGTCACCAGCTGGACTTTAGGTTGCGGGACACGCCGGAAAACTCGGAATTCCCTGTGTGACGAGGACCGCAGGGCAATGGTCATCGTCCCGTCACATGCGCCGAGCGGACCCGTCATGGACCGCTGTGAGCATCCTGTGCATCCCCCGAAGAACCGACGACGGGGCGCAGTTGGGAGGCCACAGACGTGTCCGCACTGCTGGTGACCGGTGACCGCGACCAGGAAGCCGGGGTCCGCGGCCTCGGCACCGCCGAGTACCGCTCCTTTCTCGCGGGCCGCGGCGACGCGAGCTTTCTGCAATGTCCGTCGTGGGCCGAGGTGAAGGACCAATGGTTCGCGGAAAGGGTCGGATGGTCCCTTGACAGGGGGGAATTGACCGGTGTGGCCCAGGTGCTCTACCGGCAATTCCCGGGCACCCGGAGATACTTCGCCTATCTGCCGGAAGGGCCGGTGGCCGACTGGGCGGATCCGGAAATCGACCGCTGGCTCGGCCCGTTGCTGCGCCATCTGCGGCGGGCGGGCGCCTTCGCGGTACGGATCGGCCCCGGGCCCGCCTACCGGCGCTGGGACGCCGCCCGCCTGAAAGCGGCCACCGGAGCGGGCCGCAGGGTCGGCGACGTGCTGGCCACCGAGGTGGACCCGCTCGGCTCGGCGGTCGCCGAACGGCTGCGGGCCCGCGGCTGGCGGCGCTGCGGCGGGGACGACGGCGACGCCGACGCCCAGCCCCGCTACGTCTTCCGGCTGCCGCTGGCCGGCCGCACCACGGACGAGCTGTGGCGGGGGCTCAACCAGGAGTGGCGGCGCAATGTGCGCACCGCCCGCAAGGCCGGCGTGCAGGTGCTGGCCGGCGGACCCGAGCACCTCCCCGAGTTCTACCGGCTGCTCAGGATCACCGAGGAGCGCGACGGCTTCCGGCTCGGCCGCTCCCTGGCGTACTACCAGCGCCAGTACGAGGCCCTCAACGCCGAACAACCCGGCCGGATGCGCCTCTACCTCGCCGTCCACCAGGGCGAGCTGCTCGCCGCGCACACCATGATCACGGTGGGGAAGCGGGTCTGGTACCAGACCGGCGCCTCCGCCGACCACCGCCGCGAGGTCCGCCCCAGCAACGCCCTGCAGTGGCAGATGATCCAGGACGCCCACGCGCTGGGCGCCGAGGTGTACGACATGCGCGGGGTACCCTCCACTCTTGATCCGCAGGACCGGCCCTTCGGGCTGCTGCGCTGGAAGCTCGGCACCGGCGGCCAGGTCGTCGAGACGCTGGGGGAGTGGGAGACATCCATGGGCGGCACCGCCAACAACGCGCTGTACCGCGCCTTCCAGGCGTACCTGGCCCGCCGATGACGGCGACGGCGACCGCCGCCGAGGCGCAGCACAGCGACGGCAAGGGGGCCGGGCTGCTGCGCAGCAGCGCACTGATGGCGGCGGGCTCGATCGTCTCGCGCGCGACCGGATTCATACGCTCCGCGGTGGTCGCGGCCGCGCTGGGGGTCGGGCTGCTCGGCGACGGCTACGCGGTCGCCAACAACGTCCCCAACATCCTCTACATGCTCCTCATCGGCGGCACCCTCAACGCGGTCTTCGTGCCCGAGCTGGTGCGCGCCGCCAAGGAGCACGCCGACGGGGGCGCCGCCTACACCGACCGGCTGATGACCGCCTGCACCACCGCGCTGGTCGTGGTCACCGCCGTCGCGGTGCTCGCCGCGCCCTGGATCGTCGCCGGATACACCGACTACACCGGCGCGCAGGCCGACTTGACCATCGCGCTGGCGCGCTACTGCCTGCCGCAGATCTTCTTCTACGGGCTGTTCACCCTCTTCGGCCAAGTCCTCAACGCGCGCGGCAGGTTCGGCGCCATGATGTGGACCCCGGTGCTCAACAACCTCGTCGTCATCGGGGTGTTCGGGCTCTACCTGGCGCTGGCCTCGGGCGGCGGCGGCACGCTCGGCGCCGCCGACACCCGGCTGCTCGGCTACGGCACCACCGCCGGCATCGTCGTCCAGGCCCTCGCCCTGATCCCCTCCCTGCGCTCGGCCGGGTTCCGCTGGCGGCCCCGGTTCGACTGGCGCGGCAGCGGGCTCGGCCGGCCGCTGAAGTCGGCGGGCTGGGCGGTGCTGCTCGTCGTCTCCAACCAGCTCGCGTACTGGGTGGTGACCCGGCTCTCCACCACCGCGGGCGCCGAGGCCGTGCGGGAGGGCGTCGGCGGGGGCGCGGGATACACCGCGTACACCAATGCGTACGTGCTCTGGATGGTTCCCCACGGCATCGTCACGGTGTCCCTGGTCACCGCGCTGATGCCGCGGATGAGCCGGGCCTCGGCCGACGGCGACCGCGCGGGGGTGCGCAGGGACCTCTCGTACGCCTTGCGGACCTGCGCCGCGGTGATCGTCCCCGCGGCCTGCGCGCTCTTCGCGCTCGCGCCCTGGATCCTCGGCTCGGTCTTCGAGTACGGCAGGACGGGCGCCGCCGACATCACGGTGATGGCGGGCATGCTGATGGCGTTCGCGCCCGGCCTGATCGCGCTGTCCGGACAGTACGTCCTGTCGCGCGGCTTCTACGCGCTCGGCGACACCCGCACCCCGTTCCTGCTGAACCTCGTCATCGCCGGGGCGAACGCCGCGCTCACCGCCGTCGCCTACCTCGTGCTGCCCGCGCGCTGGGCGGTGACCGGGATCGCCGGGGCCTACTCGGTGGCGCTGTTCGCGGGGCTCGCGGCCACCGCGTACACCCTCAACCGCAGGCTCGGCGGCGGCCCGCTGCTCCGCTCCCCGGCGCTGCTCACGCAGCTGCGGCTGCTGCTCGGCTGCGTGCCCGCGGCGGCGCTCGGCTACGCCGCCGCCCGAGCGGCCGACGGCCTCGGCAACATCGCGGCCGCCGGAGCGGGCGCCGCCGTCCTCGTCGGCGCCCTCGCGCTGCTCGCCGGGCCGCTCGGACTCCACGACATCACCGCAGTGCTCGACAGGGTGCGCGGCCCCCGGCGCCGAGGCCGGCACCGGGACAATTGAGACCCTTGGGATACTGAAACCTATGCCACGCGTGCTCCTCATAGAAGACGACCCCTCCGTACGCGAAGGGGTCGAGCTCGGGCTGCGCCGACGCGGTCACGAGGTGCGGGCGGCCGAGACCGGCGAGGCCGGGCTCGCCTCGCTCAAGGCCTTCCAGCCCGAACTGGTGCTGCTCGACCTGATGCTGCCCGGCATGAACGGCGTCCAGGTCTGCCGCCGGATACGTGAGACCAGCCAGCTGCCGATCATCATGCTCACCGCGCGCGGCGACGACTTCGACGTGGTGGTCGGCCTCGAAGCGGGCGCCGACGACTACATAGTCAAGCCCGCCCGCACCGAGGTCATCGAGGCGCGGATCCGGGCCGTACTGCGCCGGCTCGCCGACCCCGGCACCCGCCCAGGACCGGAGTTCCACGGCGAACTCGCCCTGGACCGCGCCGGGCTCACCGCCGCCAGGAACGGCGAGCGGCTGCCGCTGGCCCCCTCCGAACTGAAGCTCCTGCTCCACCTCGCCGCCTCGCCCGAGCAGGTCTTCAGCCGCCAGCAGCTCCTCGAATCGGTGTGGGAGCACAGCTACCACGGTGACGCCCGGCTGGTCGACGCCTGCGTACGGCGGCTGCGGCAGAAGCTCGGCGACACCGGCGGCCCCGACGGCGGCCCCCGCTACATCCAGACCGTGCGCGGCTTCGGCTACCGCTTCGGGCCGCTGTGAGGTTCCCGGCGCGCCGCACCCGGCGGCTGGGGCTGCGCAGCCGACTGATCGCCGCCTTCCTCCTGGTGGCCGCGATCAGCGCGCTCACCACCGCCGCCCTCACCTACCAGTCGGCCCGCTCGGCCATCCTCAAACAGGCCCAGGACCAGGCCGTCGACCAGTTCCGCGACCAGATCGCCAACCAGTACTTCGTGCTGCCGACCACCACCAAGGCGCTGCAGGAGACCTGCCTCGTGCTCGCCAGGG
Organism: Streptomyces sp. NPDC050485; assembly: GCF_044458185.1. Lineage (NCBI taxonomy): Bacteria > Bacillati > Actinomycetota > Actinomycetes > Kitasatosporales > Streptomycetaceae > Streptomyces > Streptomyces sp. NPDC050485. The sequence goes on from NZ_JBITHR010000008.1 coordinate 322,443, forward strand.
CGGGCAAGCCGCACCCCTGGTTCGTGTTCGCCGAGTACGGCAGCCTGCGCGCCTCCTCCACCGACCGGCCCACCTCCACGGTGATCAGCGACGAGCTGCGGCGGCAGACCCACGACAGCACGCACGCCTCGTTCCAGCGGGTGGCCAAGGACGGCAGGCCGTATCTGACCATGGGCATGCCGATGATGTTCGGCAGCAGCGGCAGCCAGCCGAGCGGGGTCTATCTGTACGCCGTGATGGACCTCAGCCCGGAGAGCGTCACCATCAAGGCCATGGTGTCGGCCGCCAAGAACGGCGCGCTGCCCGCCCTCGCCGTCGCCGTGGTGCCCGCCCTGCTCGCCGCGCGCAGCGTGCTGCGCCCGGTGCGCGACCTGCGGCGGGCCGCCAGCAGCATGGGCAAGGGCCGGCTCGACACCCGCATCGAGGTGAAGGGCTCCGACGAACTCGCCGATCTGGCCTGGACGTTCAACGAGTCGGCGGAGGAACTGGAGCGCTCGGTCGAGGAGTTGCAGAAGGCCGAGGCGCGGGCCAGGCGCTTCGCCTCCGACGTCTCGCACGAGCTGCGCACCCCGCTGGCCGGTATGCTCGCCGTGACCGAGGTGCTCGACGAGGACGCCGCAGGCCTCGACCCCGACACGGCGCGCGCCGTCCGTCTGATCTCCGCCGAGACCGGCAAACTCGCCACGCTGGTGGAGGACCTGATGGAGATCTCCCGCTTCGACGCCAAGGCCGCCGAGCTCAACCCCGACGAGGTCGACGTCGCCGAGACCATCCGCAAGACCCTCCAGCGACGGCACTGGGAGGACCGCGTCGCCACCGAACTCCCCGAGGGCGTACGGGCGATGATCGATCCCCGGCGCTTCGACATCGTGGTCGCGAACCTCGTCGGCAACGCGCTGCGGCACGGCTCGGAGCCGGTGACCGTACGGCTGCGCCCCGGGTCCGGCGGCGGTTCGCTGGTCGTGGAGGTCGCCGACAGCGGGCCCGGCATCGAGGCGGCCGTGCTGCCGCACATCTTCGACCGCTTCTTCAAGGCGGACGCGGCGCGCACCCGCTCGGCGGGCAGCGGCCTCGGTCTCGCGATCACGCTGGAGAACGTACGGCTGCACGGCGGCACCGTGCGGGCGGCGAACGGGCCGGACGGCGGCGCCGTGTTCACCGTCGGGCTGCCGACCGGCCTGGTGGCCGCCGCCGGTCCGGTCCGGCCGGGGGAGGCGGCGCCGTGAGGCCCAGGACCGGACCGGCGGGTGCGCCGGCCGCGGCGGCACTGCTGGCCGCGACCCTCCTCGCGGCCGGCTGCGGCATCCAGTCCACCGACGTCATCGCGGTGGGCGGTCCCGCGACCGCGCACGTGGAGGGGAGCGAGGGCGGATCGACCGTGCTCTACTTCACGGGCCCGGACGGGCTGATGCCCGTCGTGCGGTCCGGCCGGGGCGTGGGGCCGGCCCTCCCGCTGCTCTTCGCGGGGCCCGGCAAGGCGGAGGCGGCGGCCGGGGTGCGCACCGAACTGCCCCCGTTGCGGGGCCCGGCGAGCATGAGTGTGGCTGAGGGCATGGTGACGGTCGTGCTCGGCCAGGAGGTCGGCGGCCTCTCGCTGCTGGCCCAGCGGCAGATCGCCTGCACCGTTCTGCGGGCGACGGCCCGGGGCGGGCGCGTCCAGGTGACGATCATCGGCACCGACGCCCGGAGCTCGATCAGCCCCATCGCCTGCCCGGACTGAGCCTGCGTGAACCGACCGAGGACTCGGCGAGGCTGCCCGTTGACTTCAATTCAGTAAACCCAGGGGTAACACTCTGGCGTCCGGCCCGCTGACGGACCAAGCTCTGCGTGTGGAGAATTCAGCCGGCGCAACCGAGCCCGTGGCCGCCCCGATCGTGCTGCGGCTGCGGCGCACCCTGACCTGGATCCCGCTCGCCGCGGTCGCGGTGGCCGTGCTCTGGTGCCTCGCGGCCGCCGCCGTCTTCGACGGCCCGAACGGCGGCTTCGCGGGCCCGGTGATGGCCGTCTCCGGGGCCGCCGTCCTGGTGGCCGCGGCCACCTTCGCGGGCTACCTGGTACGTCCGCTGCGGCTCGAAGCGGACACCGACGCGCTCACCGTGCGGCTGCCGACCTGGCTCGCCGGACGCATCGACTGGGACGACGTCACCGCCGTGTCCGCGGTCGCGGTGCGCACCGGCAGCAGTGTCCGCCGCTTCCTCGTCGTGGACCTGCGCTCGCCGTCGCTGCCCTACATCAGCCGCCCGAGGTCGATGTACCGCCGCCTCGCGCCGGTGCTCGGCCGCGCGAAGGACGCGCACGGGCTGTGCTTCGAGGAGCAGGTCTTCGACTTCGACGCGGCCGAACTGCTCGATCTGGTACGGCAGTTCGCGCCTGAAAACGTCGCCGTCGAGAATCGCACGGTCGAACCGGCCGACAGCCCCTGGGAGTTCTGACCGGCTTCTTGCCTCGTGGCGGGGCGACCGCCACCGTGTACGCGTACGTCTCGCGCGCCGACCGCACCACCTCGCGAGGCGGTATGCCCGTACGACGACCGCTGCCCGGAATCGGAGTGCCCCATGGCCGGATTCACGCTGCCCCACACGCTCCACGGCGACGGCCCGCACCGGGTCGTCGCCGTGCACGGCTGGTTCGCCGACCGCGGCGCCTACGCGGCCGTGCTGCCCGACCTCGACCCCGCCGTCTTCACCTACGCCTTCGTGGACCTGCGCGGCTACGGCGAGGCCCGTGACGCCCCCGGCGCGTTCACCACGAGCGAGGGCGCGGCCGACCTCCTCGCGCTCGCCGACCGGCTCGACTGGCACCGCTTCTCGCTGATCGGGCACTCGATGGGCGGCGCCGTCGTCCAGCGCGTACTGGCCGCCGCCCCGAACCGGGTGCGGCGCATGGTCGGCATATCGCCGGTCCCGGCGAGCGGCATGCCGATGGACGAGGCGACCCGCGAGCTGTTCACGGCGGCCGCCGAGGACCCCGCCAAGCGCCGGGCCATCATCGACCTCACCACCGGCGGCAACCGGCCCGACGCCTGGCTGGACCGGATGACCCGGCGCTCCGTCGAGCGCAGCGACCCCAAGGCGTTCCGTGCCTGGCTCGACTCCTGGTCCGGCGAGGACTTCCACGAGGAGACCGAGGGCTCCCCGGTGCCCGCGCTCGCGGTGTGCGGCGCGCTCGACCCGGCGATCAACGCCCGTTTCCTGACGGCCACTTGGCTGCGCTGGTACCCGGCGGGACAGCTGGCCGAACTGCCCCTCGTCGGGCACAACGCCATGGACGAGGCCCCGCTCGACCTGATCCGCACCGTCGAGGACTTCCTGCGGGCGGACAGTGTCTGAGGACGCCCCCACCGAGCCCGACGTCTTCGACCCCCGGCTGTACGCGGCCGGGCCCCCGCATGCCGCCTACCGCGAGCTGCGCGACCACCGTCCGGTCGCCTGGCAGGCCGAGCCCGAGGTGCTGGGCTGGCCGGCCGGGCCCGGCTTCTGGGCGGTCACGCGGCACGCGGACGTCGTACGTGTCCTGAAGGAGAGCGGCGCCTTCTCCTCGGCGCTCGGTGCCACCCAGATCCGCGACCCCGACCCGGCCGACCTGCCGTTCATCCGCCGCATGATGCTGAATCAGGATCCTCCGGAACACGGCAGGCTGCGTCGCCTCGTCAGCCGCGCCTTCACCCCGGGCCGGACCGACCGCTTCGAGGCGGTGGTGCGGGAGCGGGCCCGCGCCCTGCTGACCGGGGCCCGCGACGGCGCCGAGGACGGGGTGTTCGACCTGGTGGCCGACGTCACCGACGACTACGCGCTGCTCAACCTCACCGATCTGCTCGGGGTGCCGCCGGGCGACCGGGGACTGCTCCTGGAGTGGACCGAGCGGGTCATCGCCTACCAGGACCCGGACGAGCCACCGGTGCTCGGCGCCGACGGGCGGCCGGTCAACCCGCGCTCGCCCGCGATGCTGGCGGAGATGTTCGGGTACGCCCGGCAACTCGCGGCGTACAAGCGCGAGCGCCCCGCCGACGACATCATGACCTCGCTCGCCCACTCGGAGCTCGCCGACGCCGAGCTGGAGATGTTCTTCTTCCTGCTGACGGTGGCGGGCAACGACACCGTACGCAGCGCGGCGCCCGGAGGCTTCCTCGCACTGGCCGAACACCCCGACGCGCAGCGCGTGTTGCTGACCGGTCAGGTTGCGCCGGGCGTCGCTGTCGAGGAACTCCTGCGCTGGCACCCGCCCGTGCTGAGCTTCCGGCGCACCGCCGTGCGGGACACCGTCCTGGCCGGGCAGCCCATCGCCGCCGGGGACAAGGTCGTCGTCTTCCACGCCTCGGCCAACCGCGACGAGCGGGTCTTCGCCGACCCGCACCGCCTGGACCTCGGCCGCACCCCGAACCCGCACGTCTCCTTCGGGGACGGCCCGCACGTCTGCCTCGGCGCGCACTTCGCCCGGCTGCAACTGCGGGTGCTGCACGAGGAGGCGCTGCGCGTGCTGCCCGGGACCGAACTCGCCGCGCCGCCCCGGCGCCTCGTCTCCAACTTCATCAACGGCATCAAGTCCCTGCCACTGAAGGTGAGTTAACTGGTGGCCCGGTGCGAGGTGCGGATCACCGGGGCCGGATCCTGGGCGGCCCGGGTCACATCGGCGACGAGCTCCACCACGTCGGGCCCGTACGCCTGCGAGTTGACGACCTTCAGGAGCAGGCAGAACGACCGGTTGCCGTACTTGCGGGAGAGCTTGTCGGCGTTGCGCGCGAGATAACGGGTGGCGGCCTGGTTGTTGATCGCGCGCTGGCCGCAGAACAGGAACACCGGACGGGCGTCCTGACCCGCCGTGATCCGGGCCAGGATCACGTATTCGGCGACGCCGCGCTCCATGCGGTAGCGCTCGGGGCCTATCTGGAACGAGCCGCGGTCGGGGCTCGGGTCGGTATCCACGTTGATCTTCACGCCGGGCAGCAGGGAGCCGAGGTGTGCTGCCGTCCGGCGATTCGAATAGGGGCCGCCCAGGCAGAACTCGGTGCGCTCGCCGAAGCCCTGCTGCGCGAGGTCGCTCTGAATGATCTGGGCGTGCGCCCCGCAGTCCTTGATGAGGGAGGAGAGTTCCAGGAGCGCGAACACGTCGAAGCGGTGCACGGCGCCATCGTGCCCCGCGTCGCGGTTCACGACCAGCAGGCACTCGGAGTTGTCGGGCAGCCCGAAGAAGGCCTGTTTGCGGTGGAGCTTCCGCTTCCAGAGGTAGGTCCGGGTCAGCCAGCCGAGGGCGGCGCTGATGCCCGCGGCCACCACTCCCAGCACGATGTTGCGTACGTCGTCGTTCATGGGCGGGCATGCTAGCGGGAGTTCGCCCCCGTGTTCGACGTGCTCATGACGTGACCCCTGTGACGGCGTTACGCTGCGCGGACGTTCGCCTACGGGAGGTATGCATGCGTCGTCCTGCTGCCCGGAGTCTGTCCCTCCTCGCCGTCGCGGCCGCCGTGGCGGCCTCGGTCGCCGCGGCCCCGCCCACGACGGCGGCGCCGCCCGCGCGGACCCCGGTCAAGGTGCCGGAGGCGGTCGGCTACGGGGGAGTGGTGTCGAGCGTCGACGCGGACGCGTCGGCCGCCGGTCTGGAGGTGCTGAAGAACGGCGGCAACGCGGTGGACGCGGCTGTCGCCACCGCCGCGGCGCTCGGCGTCACCGAGCCGTACTCCTCGGGCATCGGCGGTGGCGGCTACTTCGTCTACTACGACGCGGCGACCCGCTCCGTGCACACCGTCGACGGCCGCGAGACCGCCCCCGGTTCGGCCACCTCGTCACTCTTCCTGGAGAACGGGCGGCCGCTGCCCTTCGCGGACGCGGTGACCAGCGGGCTGAGCGTCGGTACCCCGGGCACCCCCGCCACCTGGGACAAGGCCCTGCACAGCTGGGGCAGCAAGTCGCTGCGTACGCTCCTGAAGCCCGCGGAGCGGATCGCACGCGACGGGTTCACCGTCGACGCCACCTTCCGCCGGCAGACCGCGGACAACCAGGCCCGGTTCGCCGACTTCCCCGACACCGCCAAGCTGTTCCTGCCGAACGGGCAGCTGCCAGTGATCGGCTCCACCCTCAAGAACCCCGATCTGGCCCGCACCTACGAGGAGTTGGGCCGCAAGGGCGTCGGCGCGATATACCGGGGCGACCTCGGCGAGGACATCGTACGGACGGTCCGCAAGCCGCCCGTCGACCCCAGGTCGACCCGCAAGGTGCGCGGCGGCGACCTGACCGAGCAGGACCTGCGCGGCTACGCGGCGAAGTTCCGGGCCCCCACCGAGGTCGACTACCGGGGCCTCGACGTCTACGGCATGGCGCCGTCCTCCTCCGGCGGCACTTCGGTCGGCGAGGCGCTCAACATCCTGGAGCGCACCGACCTCTCCAAGGCCTCGGACGTGCAGTACCTCCACCACTACATCGAGGCGAGCCGGATCGCGTTCGCGGACCGGGGCCGCTGGGTCGGCGACCCGGCCTTCGAGGACGTCCCCACCAAGGGGCTGCTTTCCCAGCGGTTCGCGGACTCGCGGGCCTGCCTGATCAAGGACAACGCCGTCCTGACCAGCCCGCTCGCGCCCGGCGACCCCCGCCACCCGGCGGCGTGCGGAACGTCCGGCGCCGCGGCCCCGACCACGTACGAGGGCGAGAACACCACGCATCTGACGGTCGCCGACAAGTGGGGCAACATCGTCGCGTACACGCTCACCATCGAGCAGACCGGCGGCAGCGGCATCACCGTGCCCGGCCGGGGCTTTCTGCTCAACAACGAGCTGACCGACTTCTCCTTCGCGCCGGCCAGCCCCGCCGTCCCCGACCCGAACCTGCCGGGACCGGGCAAGCGGCCGCGCTCTTCCATCTCGCCGACGATCGTCCTCGACCAGCACGGCAAGCCGGTGCTCGCGCTCGGCTCGCCGGGCGGCGCGACCATCATCACCACCGTCCTCCAGACGCTCATCAACCACCTGGACCGGGGTATGCCGCTGGTCGACGCGATCGCCGCGCCGCGCGCCAGCCAGCGCAACGCGGCGAAGACCGAGCTCGAACCCGCCCTCTACAACAGCCCCCTGCGGGCCCAGTTGGAGGCATTGGGGCACTCCTTCACGCCGAACCCGGAGATCGGCGCGGCGACCGGAGTGCAGCGCCTGGCCGACGGGCGCTGGCTGGCCGCGGCCGAGAAGGTCCGGCGCGGCGGCGGCTCCGCGATGGTGGTCCATCCGAGTGGAAAGCAGTAGCCCCGGCTGAAGTTGCCGGTGAGGCCCATGGCCCCGTCCTGAACGGCCCGGAGCCATGGGCCTCTTGATGTACACGGGGGTTGACGCTGGTTGACGCGGTCATGAGGGGGCGCCAGATTGTCGCGGAACGGGTAAGGAAACTTTCCTGACAGAAGGGTGCCCATGTGCGTACCAGAACGCTCGCCCTCACCGCCACCTCCGGTGCCGCCCTGCTCGCCATGGCGGCGCTCCCCGCCACCGCGCGGGGCGTGCACATCTCCAGCGCGTCATCCCTGGCCGCGGAGGGCTCGGTCAGCGCGGCCGATCTCCTGGCCAAGGTCACGAGTTGTTCGCAGATTTCCAAGGGCAAGTACACGACGGCCAGCCAGACCGCGGCGACCGTCCCGGTGTGCGGCAAGAACGGGGCCGTGTTCTGGAAGGCCGACCTCAGCGTCGACTGCGACGGCCAGATCACCGCGGCCTGCAACAAGGACACGGACCCCTGGTTCCAGCCCGACACCCGCTTCCGTCAGTCGAACGGCGAGCCGCTGATCGCGGAGAAGCTGCCGTACGTGGTGGTGCCGAGTGCCGGCTCCATCTGGAACTACGCCTCGGCCGGCATCAAGGGCGGCGGTGTGGTCGCCGTCATCTACCACGGCAAGGTCGAGTACGCGGTCGTCGGCGACACCGGGCCGAGCGGGACCGTGGGCGAGGCGTCGTACGCCACCGCGAAGGCGCTCGGGATGGACCCCGACCCGAAGATGGGCGGCGCCGATTCCGGCGTCACCTACATCCTGTTCAAGAACTCCCAGGTCAAGCCGATCGAAAGCCACAGCGCGGCGGTGCGCCTCGGCGCCGGGCTGGCCCAGCGGTTCCTGGCGGACAACTAAGGAGTTGCCGGTGCTCCCTATGATGTCCGGGACTACTCAGCCGCCCCGGGATCGCGGGACACGTGGCCGGGGACACGGAAAGCACAGGGGACATGCAGGGAGACAAGCTTCGCTATGCGCTGCTTGGGCCGGTCAGGGTGGTGAGCGACGAGGGGGAACCCATGTCGCTCACACCGCAGCAGCAGGCGATCCTGGCGATGCTGCTCGCGCGGCGCGGCAGGGCCGTCACCGCCGTCGACCTCGTGGACGGCGTGTGGGGCCACGCCGTCCACGCGCGGGTCCAGTCCACCTTGCAGACCCAGATCTCCCAGCTGCGCCGCAAGCTGGAGCCCGGCCGACCGCCGCGTACGCCCGCCGCGGTCCTGCTCTCCGTGCCCGGCGGCTACCAGTTGCTGACCGGCGAAGACGCCTGCGACCTGGACCAGTTCGACAGGTATCTCGCCGAGGCCGACCGGGCCGCCCGGGACGGTCACCGCGAGGATGCCCGCCGGCTCCTGGGCACGGCACTCGACTTGTGGCGCGGCGAACCGCTCACCGGCGTTCCGGGGCCGCATGCCGACAGCCTGCGGATCGTGCTCGCCGAGCGGCGGCTCACCGCCGTGGAGGCCCGCCTCCGGCTGGACCTGGAGTTCGGCGCGCACGCCGAGAGCGTCCCGGAGCTGACCCTGCTGGCTGCCGAGCACCCGCTGCGCGAGGGCCTGCGGGCACTGCTGATGCTGGCCCTCTACCGCTGCGGGCGACAGGCCGAGGCGCTCGCCTCGTACGCCGACGTCAGCTCCCTGCTCGCCACCGAACTCGGAGTGGACCCGGGGGCGGAGCTGCGCGACCTGCACCAGCGGGTGCTGCGGGCCGACCCGTCTCTGGCCACCACCCCGTCCCCGGCGGCCACGGCGAGCGGTCCGCTCCCGGCGGGCACCGCTCCGGGCGCCTCGCCCGGCTACCGGCATCCGATACCCGCCCAGCTCCCGGCGGCTCCCGCCGACTTCACGGGGCGCACGACGGTGGCCGAGCGCCTGGTGGCCGCGCTCGACGCCGAGTCACCGCAGACCGTGGTCTGCGCGGTGTCCGGTCTCGGCGGAGTCGGCAAGACCGCGCTCGCCCTCCATACGGGCCACCGCGTGCGCGACCGCTTCCCGGACGGCCAGCTCCACGTCGACCTCGGCGGTGCCTCCGCCGTCCCCGTCGAACCGGCCGAGGTCCTGGCCGGGTTCCTGCGCGCCCTGAGCATCTGCTCGGTGCCGGACGGTCTCGACGAACGGGTGGCGCTCTACCGCTCCGCGCTCGCCGGGCGCCGTGTCCTGGTCCTCCTCGACAACGCGGCGGACGTGCGGCAGCTCGCGCCGCTGCTGCCCGCCACCCCCGGCTGCGCCGCCCTGGTGACGAGCCGGGTCAGACTCCATCTGCCGTCGGCCAGTGCCGTCGAGCTGAACGTCCTGCCCACCGACGACGCGATGGCGCTGCTGTCCCGGCTCGTCGGTCCCGAGCGTATCGCCGCCGAGCCGGAGTCCGCCGCGGCGCTGGTCGCCGCCTGCAGCCAACTGCCGCTCGCCGTACGCATCGTGGGTGCCCGGCTGGCCCACCGCCCCGCCTGGACGATCGCCGGGTTCGTGGACCGGCTCGCCGACGAGCGGCGCAGGCTCGGCCAGCTGGAGATCGGCGACCTGGCCGTCGACGCGACGTTCCGGCTCAGCTACGACCAGCTGCCACCGGAGCTCGCCCGGGCCTTCCGCCTGGTCTCGCAGGCCGAGGGCCCGGTGGTCTCGGTTCCGATGGCCGCGGCCCTGCTGGACCGGGACGAGCGAGAGACCGATTCCCTTCTTGAGCAGCTCGTGGACGTAGGACTGCTGGAGTCACCGGGCAGGGGACGCTACCGCTACCACGACCTGCTGCGCCTGTTCGCACGGGCACGGGCCGACGACGCGAGTCCGGACGCCGACGAAACGGGAGCGGCGGGAGTGGCGAAGGGGTCCGAAGTCGACGCCGCACTCGATCGTCTCGTCGACTTCTGCCTGGCCACCGTCCGCGGCGCCTACCGCCTGTCCCGCCCAGGCTGCACCACCGCCGACGACATGGCGGCCACCCGCTCGACCCCCGTCCGCTTCGACCACTCCGCAGCCGGGCTGGCGTGGGTGCGCGACGAACTCGACACGCTGGTCGGGGTGTTGCGGCAGGCCGCCCGCAGACCGGGCGTGCGGCTGGCACCCGCGGCCGATCTGCTCCTGGCCCTCGACCCGTTCGGCGAACTCGACTTCCTGTGGCCGCGCTTGAACGGCCCCGCCGCCGCACTCGCCGACGCCGCTGGCGTGCGCGGTCAGCCGGACGCCGAGATTCGCGCCCGTTACATGCTGGGCGGGGGACTGTGGCAGGTCGGACGCCCGGACGAGGGGCGCGCGCAGGTGGACCGCGCGCTGGAGCTGAGCCGCGCCACCGGCGACGAGGTGATGCTCGGCCAACTCCTCAATGTGAGCGGCCTATTGGAGTCGACAGGGCCGTCGATCCCCGAGGGTTACGAGGTCGGTCTCGGCCTGTTCCGCGAGAGCACCGCCGTCCACGCCCGCCGCGGAAATCTCTGGGGCGAGCTGGAGGCGCGCTACAACGCGGCCCATCCGCTGCGCCAGTTGGGCCGCATCCCGGAGGCTCTGGGCTGCCTCACGGATGCCTTGTCCCGCGCCTCCTCCCTCGGCTGGACGCTGGTTCGCGTGTACATCCAGGCGGGCCAGGCCCGCACCCTGGTCCGGCTCGGCCGCGCCGCCGAGGCGGTGGTGAGCTATACCGAGGCCCTGGATGGTTGCCGGGAGATCGGCTCGGAGCACATGGAGCTGATCGTGGAGCACGGTCTGGGCGAGGCCATGCACGCGCTCGGCCGCTACGGACCGGCGGCAGCGCATCTGGAGCGGAGCCTGGCCGGCGCACGGCGACTGGGCAACGACCCGCTGCGGGCGAGTGCGCTGCTCGCCCTGGGCACGACGCTGTCCGCGGCGGGCCACACCGAACGCGCGGAGGCCTGCCTGCGCGCCGCCCACACCCTCCACGTACGCCTCGGCATCCCCCTGCCGGAACTGCTGACCGCGTACAACACCGGCACGTGACCTAGGGCAGGGTGAGAATGCGGGGCCCGGCATCGGTGACGGCCACCGTGTGCTCGGCATGCGCGGCCCGTGCCCCGCTCAGCGTGCGCAGGGTCCAGCCGTCGGATGCCGGGTAGTAGCCGTCACTCCCGTCGGCGATCAGCATCGGCTCGATCGCCAGCACCATCCCGTGCCGCAGCACCATGCCCCGCCCGGCCCGGCCCTCGTTGGGCACGGCCGGATCCTCGTGCATGTGCCGGCCCACGCCGTGCCCGCCGAACCCGTCCGGGATGCCGTAACCCGCGCCCCGGCACACCTGCCCGATCGCGTGCGCGATGTCGCCGATGCGGTTGCCGACGACCGCCGCCGCGATCCCGGCGTCCAGCGCCTGGAACGCCGTCTCGATGAGGCGTACGTCCGCGGGCTCGGCCCGGCCGACCGTGAAGCTGATCGCCGAGTCCCCGACCCAGCCGTCGAGCACCGCGCCGAAGTCGACGCTGACCAGGTCGCCGTCGCGCAGCCGGTAGCCGTCCGGGATGCCGTGCACGATCGCGTCGTTGACGGATACGCAGGCGGTCGCCGGGAAGGGGACGGGCGCGAACTCGGGGTGGTAGTCCAGGAAGGGCGAGGCGGCGCCCGCCTTCGCCAGGATCTCCCGTGCGGCGGCGTCGAGTTCGGTGAGGCACACGCCGACGTCCGCCGCCTCCCGCGCCGCGGCCAGGGCGTTCGCGACCACACGGCCGGCCTCGCGCATCGCATCCATCTGTACGTCGCTCTTGATCTCTACCATTCCCATTACTATACCGGTATTTGAATGGGGTCGGTGCCGGGGGGTTCGTACTCCCGGGGCAGGGATCATTGCTGATAAGTCGTCAGATGGCCTCCAGGATCGTCGCGTTGGCGAGGCCGCCCGCCTCGCACATGGTCTGGAGTGCGTAGCGCGCCCCGCGTTCGCGCATGGCGTGCACCAGCGTGGTCATCAGCCGGGTGCCGCTCGCGCCGAGCGGATGGCCGAGGGAGATCGCGCCGCCGTGCACGTTCACCTTCGCCGGGTCGGCGCCGGTCTCCTGCTGCCAGGCGAGGACCACGCTCGCGAACGCCTCGTTGACCTCGAAGAGATCGATGTCGCCGAGGCCGAGCCCCGCCTTGCGCAGCACCTTCTCGGTCGCCGGAATGACCCCGGTCAGCATCAGGACCGGGTCGGAGCCGGTCACCGCGAAGCTGTGCAGCCGGGCGAGCGGGCGCAGTCCCAGGCGGGCAGCCGTCTCGCTGGAGGTGATCAGGACCGCGGAGGCGCCGTCATTGGTCGGGCTGCTGTTGCCCGCCGTCACCGACCAGTCGATCTGCGGGAAGCGTTCGCCGAACCCGGGGTCCACGAACGACGGCTTGAGCCCGGCGAGGATCTCGGGGGTGGTGGCGGGGCGTACCGACTCGTCGCGTGTGAGGCCCGCGATCGGTGCGGTCTCGGCGTCGAAGAGGCCACTGTCCCAGGCGCGGGCGGCCTTCTGGTGCGAGGCCGTGGCGAACTCGTCCATCGCGCCCCGCCCGATCGACCACTTGGCGGCGATGAGTTCGGCACTGATCCCCTGCGGGACCAGACCCTCCGGGTAGCGCGCGGCGACCCCCGGCCCGAACGGGTCCTTCCCGGCGGGCACGTTGGACCACATCGGCACCCGGCTCATCGACTCGACGCCGCACGCCACGACCAGGTCGTACGCCCCAGAGATCACGCCCTGCGCGGCGAAGTGCACGGCCTGCTGCGAGGAGCCGCACTGCCGGTCGACCGTCGTCGCGGGCACGGAGTCCGGGAACCCGGCCGACAGCCAGGCGTACCGGGTGGTGTTCATGGCCTGCTCGCCCACCTGGTCGACGGTGCCGCCGATGACGTCGTCGACGAGCGCCGGGTCGATGCCGCTGCGCTCCACGAGGGCGCGCAGGGTGTGGGCGAGCAGCTCGACCGGATGGGTCCCGGAGAGGGCCCCGCCCGGCTTCCCCCTGCCGATCGGTGTACGTACGGCTGCCACGATCACGGCGTCACGCATGATGTGCTCCCTCGGCTGTACCCGCGAGTAGGTTGGAAAACTGGACTCACTGTAACCCTGTGGGTAGGAAAATCCAACGGACTGGGTGCGGCTCGATTACGGTGGGGCCATGACCGCGTCCGACCAGCCGCAGAAACGCCCCTCCTCGCGGAGTGCCGGGGCGAAGCCGTCCCGAAGCGCCGCCGGGCAACTGTCCGGCACCTCGGGGGCCTCGGAGCCCTCGGGGGCTTCCCGATCCTCCCGTTCCTCACGGGGCCCTCGGGGCAAGAACCCGCGCCCGTGCTCGATCGCCGACACCCTCGCGGTGGTCGGCGAGAAGTACTCCCTGCTCGTCCTGCGCGAGGTCTTCCTCGGCGTCCACCGCTTCGACGCGATCGCCAGGAACATCGGCGCCCCGCGCGACATCCTGACCACTCGGCTGCGCGGCCTGGTCGACGCGGGCGTCCTGGAGCGCACCCTCTACAGCGAACGCCCGGCTCGCTACGAGTACCGCGCGACGCGCGCGGGACAGGAGCTGCGCCCGGTCCTGCTGATGCTGATGGACTGGGGCGACCGCCACCTCGCCGAGGTGCCGCCGACGGTGTGGCGGCACAAGTGCGGGGCGGATCTCGACCCGGCGCTGATGTGCCGCTGCTGCGGCGAGGAGGTGCACCGCTCCGACACGACCGTACGGTTCCAGGTGCCGGGCTGGTCGGCGCAGGGACCCGAGTGACGCGACGCCGGGCGGCCCCGCGCGGGCGGGGTGCGGTGCCGGGTGCCGGGCCGGACCCGCGTGCCCGACCGTTCATGGCCGAGGCCGTGCCACCCGGCACCCCCAAGGGGGTGCCCGGTGGGTCATGTCCCACCCTGACGCACCGGACACCCCCTAGAATCGCCACATGGTCCGCACTCCTCTCACCCCCGAAGAGCGTGAACGCGGCGAGCGACTCGGCCGGTTGCTCCGCTCGGCGCGGGGCGACCGCAGCATGACGCAGATCGCGGCGGCGGCGGGCCTGTCCGCCGAGACCCTCCGCAAAATCGAGACGGGCCGCGCCCCGACCCCGGCGTTCTTCACCGTGGCGGCACTGGCCGCGGTCCTCGGCCTGTCCATGGACAAGATCGCGACCGCCTGCGAGCCCCCGCCGGCAGTCGCCGCGTGAGCCGCCCGCACACCGCCGGTTGAACCCACGAGCCCCGCAACGGGAATTGGGAGCTGGCGATGACGGACGCGGCCATCGGCATCGCCGTGTTCGTGGAGGACCACCAGATGGGTGCGCCGGCCCCGCGCCGGCAAGATCGTACGGACCGTGGGTCCGGACGTCGAGGTCGCGCTCAACCACCTCCACAACCGGCTGCACATGGAACTGCCCGCGACCGAGGAGCTCGCGGAGCAGCAGCGCCCGGCCGGTACCGACAACCTCTTCGTCGCCTGGGAGACGCTGACCCACGCGCAGAACCCCTGAGCCCCGCCGGACGCGTACGGTTCGGCGGAAACCCCCGCGCGGACCGAGCGTTTCCGGACGTTCAACAGAACGTTGAAGACTTTGGATTGAGCTGAGTGGGCGGGTGGGCATGGTCCGTATCAATGGACATGAACCCCCGCATCCGGCCCGAGAACGGCGCGCGACGGCCCGCCGCCGCCTTCTTCGACGTGGAGGGGACGCTGCTCGCCGCGTCCGACCTCGCCGCCGTCGCCGAGCCGCTCGGCCGGCTGTGGCATCCGCCCGTCCTCGCGGCGCTCCACGGCCATGCTGCGTGCGGGCACCTCGTCGTGCTGGTCTCCGGCGCGAGCGCCGCCGAGCTCGAACCGGTCGTCCGGCACCTCGGCCCCGACGCCGTGCTCTGCTCCCGGCCGCGGGCCCCCATGCGCGGCCAGGGCAAGGGCTATGCGGCCCGCGACCTGCTGCGCGAGCACGGCATCCCGGCCGCCCGCTCGTACGCCTACGCGGACGAGGCGGCGGACCTGCCGCTGCTCGCCGAGGTCGGACACCCGGTGGTGGTCGGCGACGACCCGGTCCTGCTCCGGCACGCCCGCCGCGGCAACTGGGCCCACCTCCCGGCCCCCGAACCGCGCCGCCACTGACGCGGAGGCTGGGCCCGCACCCCGCCCGGGCCCACGGCGCGGCGCCGCGACCTCCACGTCCCGGTCTGACCTGTGGCGCCGTAATTAGCCTCGCCGTAACTGCGATGGTCTTGCCACGGTGCGTGACGCGCCTTACGGTCTCATCCACACGCGGATCTACGCGTGTGGATTTGGCTGGCTGACGACCCGTCGAAGGAGCAGCTCATGGCCAATGTCGTGCGCGCCGCACTGGTTCAGGCGACCTGGACCGGCGACACCGAATCCATGATCGCCAAGCACGAGGAACACGCCCGCGAGGCGGCCCGGCAGGGTGCGAAGATCATCGGTTTCCAGGAGGTCTTCAACGCCCCCTACTTCTGCCAGGTGCAGGAGGCCGAGCACTACCGGTGGGCCGAACCGGTACCGGACGGCCCCACCGTCACCCGGATGAAGGAACTCGCCCGCGAGACCGGCATGGTCATCGTGGTCCCGGTCTTCGAGATCGAGGGCGAGGGCTTCTACTACAACACCGCGGCCGTCATCGACGCCGACGGCTCCTACCTCGGCAAGTACCGCAAGCACCACATCCCCCAGGTCAAGGGCTTCTGGGAGAAGTTCTACTTCAAACCGGGCAACCTCGGCTGGCCGGTCTTCGACACCGCCGTCGGCAAGGTCGGCGTATACATCTGCTACGACCGCCACTTCCCGGAGGGCTGGCGCCAACTCGGCCTCAACGGGGCCCAGTTGGTCTACAACCCCTCCGCCACCTCGCGCGGACTCTCCGGCTACCTCTGGCAGTTGGAGCAGCCCGCCTCCGCCGTCGCCAACGAGTACTTCATCGCCGCCATCAACCGGGTCGGCCGCGAGGAGTACGGTGACAACGACTTCTACGGGACCAGCTACTTCGTGGACCCGCGCGGCCAGTTCGTCGGCGAGGTCGCCAGCGACAAGGAGGAGGAACTCCTCGTCAGGGACCTCGACTTCGGCCTCATCGAGGAAGTGCGCCAGCAGTGGGCGTTCTACCGCGACCGCCGCCCCGACGCCTACGAAGGCCTGGTGAAGCCGTGACCCGCCACCTCCACGACCGCCACCAGGCCGTCCTGCCCGACTGGCTCGCGCTCTACTACCGGCAGCCCATCGAGATCACCCACGGCGAGGGCCGCCACGTCTGGGACGCCGACGGCAACAAGTACCTCGACTTCTTCGGCGGCATCCTCACCACCATGACCGCGCACGCCCTGCCCGAGGTCACCAAGGCCGTCGCCGAGCAGGCCGGCCGGATCATCCACACCTCGACCCTCTACCTCAACCGGCAGATGGTCGAACTGGCCGAGCGCATCGCCCAGTTGTCGGGAATTCCCGACGCCCGGGTCTTCTTCACCACCTCCGGCACCGAGGCCAACGACACCGCCCTGCTGCTCGCCACCGCGTACCGGGGCTCCAGCCAGGTCCTCGCGATGCGCAACAGCTACCACGGCCGCTCCTTCAGCACGGTGGGCATCACCGGCAACCACGCCTGGTCGCCGACCAGCCTGTCACCGCTCCAGACGCTGTACGTGCACGGCGGCGTCCGCGCCCGCGGCCCCTACGCCCACCTCAGCGACAGCCAGTTCATCGAGGCCTGCGTCGCCGACCTCGAAGACCTGCTCGGCCACACCCGCAGCGTGGCCGCGCTGATCGCCGAACCCATCCAGGGCGTGGGCGGTTTCACCTCCCCGCCCGACGGCCTGTACGCCGCGTTCCGCGAGGTCCTCGACCGGCACGGCATCCTGTGGATCACCGACGAGGTGCAGACCGGCTGGGGCCGCACCGGCGACCACTTCTGGGGCTGGCAGGCGCACGCGCAGAGCGGACCGCCGGACCTCCTCACCTTTGCCAAGGGCATCGGCAACGGCATGTCCATCGGCGGCGTGGTCGCCCGCGCCGACGTCATGAACTGCCTGGACAGCAACTCCATTTCGACCTTCGGCGGTTCCCCGGTCACCATGGCCGCCGGCCTCGCCAACCTCACCTACCTCCTCGAACACGACCTCCAGGGCAACGCCCGCCGCGTCGGCGGACTGCTCATCGAGCGGCTGCGCGCGATCGCCGCCCAGCTCCCCGTCGTCCGCGAGGTGCGCGGCCGCGGCCTGATGGCCGGCATCGAACTGGTCAAGCCCGGCACCGACGAGGCCAACCCCGAAGCCGCGGCCGCGGTGCTCGAAGCGGCCCGCGAAGGCGGCCTCCTCATCGGCAAGGGCGGCGGCCACGACACCAGCGTGCTGCGCATCGCCCCACCGCTCACGCTCACCGTCGCGGAGGCGGAGGAAGGCGCGTCCATCCTCGAACGCGCCCTGCACACCGTGTAGTTCAAGCAGTCGTTGTACGCGAGCTCGTACGTGAACTTGTACGTGAACTTGTACGTGTACGAAAGGGAGCTCCACCCATGAGTACCCGCACCCTCATCCGTGGCGGCCTGGTCATCACCGCCGCCGACGAGACGCACGCCGATGTACTGATCGAGGACGGCCGGATCGCTGCCATAGCGGCACACGGCTCGGCCGCCGCGGAGAGCTGGACGGCGGACCGCACCCTCGACGCCACCGACAAGTACGTCATCCCGGGCGGCGTCGACGCCCACACCCACATGGAACTGCCCTTCGGCGGCACGTTCGCCTCCGACACCTTCGAAACCGGCACCCGGGCCGCCGCCTGGGGCGGCACCACCACGATTGTCGACTTCGCCGTCCAGTCGCAGGGCCAGTCCCTGCGGGCCGGGCTGGACGCCTGGTACGCCAAGGCCGACGGCCAGTGCGCCATCGACTACGCCTTCCACATGATCCTCTCCGACGTCAACGAGTCCTCCCTCAAGGAGATGGACCTGCTGGTCGAGGAGGGCATCACCTCCTTCAAGCTCTTCATGGCGTACCCCGGCGTGTTCTACAGCGACGACGGGCAGATCCTGCGCGCGATGCAGCGCTCCGCCGCCAACGGCGGGCTGATCATGATGCACGCCGAGAACGGCATCGCCATCGACGTCCTGGTCGAGCAGGCGCTGGCCCGCGGCGAGACCGACCCGCGCTATCACGGCGAGGTGCGCAAGGCCCTCCTTGAGGCCGAGGCCACCCACCGGGCGATCCAGCTGGCCCGGGTCGCCGGGGCTCCGCTGTACGTCGTGCACGTATCGGCGGAGGAGGCCGTGGCGGAACTCGCGTCCGCCCGGGACAAGGGACTCCCGGTCTTCGGCGAGACCTGCCCGCAGTACCTGTTCCTGTCCACCGACAACCTCGCCGAGCCCGATTTCGAGGGCGCCAAGTACGTCTGCTCAACTCCCTTGCGCCCCAAGGAACATCAGGCGGCGCTCTGGCGCGGGCTGCGTACGAACGACCTTCAGGTGGTGTCCACCGACCACTGCCCGTTCTGCTTCACCGGACAGAAGGAGCTGGGCCGCGGCGACTTCTCCAAGATCCCCAACGGGCTTCCCGGGGTCGAGAACCGCATGGACCTCCTCCACCAGGCGGTCATCGACGGCCACATCACCCGCCGCCGCTGGATCGAGATCGCCTGCGCGAGCCCGGCCCGCATGTTCGGTCTGTACGGCAAGAAGGGCACGATCGCCCCGGGCGCGGACGCCGACGTCGTCATCTACGACCCGCATGCCGAGCAGGTCATCTCCGCCGAGACGCACCACATGAACGTGGACTACTCGGCGTACGAGGGCAGGCGGGTCACCGGCCGGGTGGAGACGGTGCTGTCGCGGGGCGAACTCGTCGTCCACGAGCGCCAGTTCACCGGCCGGGCCGGACACGGCTGCTATGTCCCGCGCGCCACCAGTCAGTACCTCGGCTAGGAGCACCACACCATGGACTTCGGACTCGTCCTGCAGACCGACCCGCCCGCCGCCCAGGTCATCAGCCTCATGAAGCGCGCAGAGCGCAACGGGTTCCGCTACGGCTGGACCTTCGACTCGGCCGTGCTGTGGCAGGAACCCTTCGTCATCTACAGCCAGATCCTGGCGAACACCAAGCGGCTGATCGTCGGCCCGATGGTCACCAATCCGAGCACCCGCACCTGGGAGGTCACCGCCTCCACCTTCGCCACCCTCAACGACATGTACGGCAACCGGACCGTCTGCGGCATCGGGCGCGGCGACAGTGCGATGCGGGTGGCGGGCCGCCACCCCAACACGCTGGCCCGGATCAGCGGCGCGATGAAGGTCATCCGGGACCTGGCGTCGGGAAAGGAGGCGGACCTGGGCGGTGGCACGAAGGTCCGCTTCCCGTGGATCAAACCCGACGCGCACCTCCCGGTCTGGATGGCCGCGTACGGCCCCAAGGCCCTGAAGATGACGGGGGAGGAGGCCGACGGCTTCATCCTCCAACTCGCGGACCCGTATCTGACGGAGTGGATGGTCAAGGCGGTCAGGGACGCGGCCGCGGCAGCCGGCCGCGACCCGGCGGAGGTGACGATCTGCGTCGCCGCCCCCGCCTACCTCACCGACGACGACTCACCGGCCTCCATCGCCCACGCACGTGACCAGTGCCGCTGGTTCGGCGGCATGGTCGGCAACCACGTGGCCGACCTGGTGGGGAAGTACGGCGACTCCTCCGGCGCGGTCCCCGCTGAACTGACCGACTACATCAAGTCCCGCGAGGGCTACGACTACGCCCACCACGGCCGCTCCGGAAACCCCGACACCGCCTTCGTCCCCGACGACATCGTCGACCGCTTCTGCATCATCGGCACTGCCGACCAGCACATCGAAAAACTGAAACGGCTGAAGGCGCTGGGCGTCGACCAGTTCGCGCTTTACGCGATGCACGACGCCCGCGAACGGGTCATCGACGGCTATGGGGGCACTGTGATTCCGGCGCTGCGGGGCTGACGTCGGTGGTCCCGGGGGACTCGACCTGGGCAACCTCACATGTCGCTCGGTGAACCGTTGAGCTCGGCGGTGGTGAAGTCGCGTAGCCAGGCGCGGAAGTCGGGGCCCAGGTCGTCGCGTTCGCAGGCGAGTCGGACGATGGCGCGCAGGTAGTCGCCGCGGTCGCCGGTGTCGTAGCGGCGGCCGGTGAAGACCACGCCGTGGACGGGGCCGCCGTCGTTTTCGCGGTGGGTCAGCTCCTGCAGGGCGTCGGTGAGCTGGATCTCGCCGCCGCGGCCGGGCGGGGTCTTCTTGATGGCTTCGAAGACTGCCGGGTCGAGCACGTACCGGCCGATGATCGCGTAGGCGGAGGGGGCCTCGCCGGGCTCGGGCTTCTCGACCAGGCCGGTGACGCGGACGACGTCCTCGTCGGCGGTGGCCTCGATGGCGGCGCAGCCGTAGAGGTGGATCTGCGCCGGATCGACCTCCATGAGGGCGATGACGCTGCCGCCGAACCGCTCCTGCACCTCGATCATGCGGGACAGCAGAGGGTCGCGCGGGTCGATGAGGTCGTCGCCGAGCAGGACGGCGAAGGGCTGGTCGCCGACATGGGGTTCGGCGCAGAGCACCGCGTGCCCCAGGCCCTTGGGGTCCCGCTGGCGCACGTAGTGCGGGCTGGCCAGTTCGCTGGACTCCCGCACCCGGGCCAGGCGGGCGTCGTCGCCCTTGCGGATGAGGGTCTCTTCGAGCTCGTAATTGCGGTCGAAGTGGTCTTCCAGAGCACGCTTGTTCCGGCCGGTGATCATCAGGACGTCGGTGAGGTTCGCCGCCCGCGCCTCCTCGACCACGTACTGGATGGCCGGCTTGTCAACGATGGGCAGCATCTCCTTGGGCGTGGCCTTCGTCGCCGGCAGGAAGCGGGTGCCGAGGCCGGCCGCCGGGATGACGGCCTTGGTTACGGCGCGGAGGCGGGGGGTGCGTGACGGCATAGCTGTGCGCGTTTCCTTCCGTGTACAGGGGGCCGGTCATTCGCCGAGCGGCAACCGTGGGCCGGTCCGGAGATGCGAGCCGGACCGGCATCAACAGGGGCGCGCCGACGGCAAGGATGGCGGGATACGGCCTTACCTGCGGCGGCGGGGCCCCTCCTCGGGCTCGGTCACCGTGACGGTCACCCTGGCGACCACCCGGTCACCGTGACGACCACCGGACGGGGCGGCCCTGGCCCCGGCGGGAGGGATCCCCGGCCGATGCACTCGTAGCGCGGGGGAACTTCCGGCCGGACGGTCACCCGGAGACGGTGGCGTCCTCATGAGGTCCGGCCGGGGCGGCCTGCGGGGACGCCGGCGATGCGGTCGGCGGCAGCGCGGGACGGGCGTCCGTCTCCTCGGCGGTGCCGCCGGCTGCCGCGCGGCGGCGCGCCACGTAGCCGCCCACGACGAGTACCAGCCCGATGGTCCCGGCGAGCGCGGGCCAGTACACGTAACGGAAGTTGGACTGGGGCGCCGTGGGCAGGTAGGCGAGGATGTACAGGACCGAACTGGCCCCGAGCAGTCGGAGCTCCCGGGAGTAGGGGCCGGCCCACCGGCGGCGCAGTGCGAACACCAGGGAGACCGCCAGCCAGAACCAGCCCTCGAAGAGCATGGGCAGGTCGCGGGCGAAACCGGTCACATAGCTCTGCAGGGTGAACTTCAGCGGCTCGTTGACCGGCGCGTCCTTCAGGGCGTCGAGCTTGGTCACGGAGCCGTCGTAGAACGCCAGGTTGCCCTGGAAGAGCAGCTTGGCGAAGACCCGGCCCCGGTACTCGACGTAGCCCTGCCAGTGCTTGGGCATCTGCTGCGTCCACATCCGGACGAGAACGTCGGCATTGCGGCCGAGCTCCGTGACGCCGAGCGACAGGTCCCTCGGGTAGCAGTTGAAGTACACGTCGGCCGGGATGTTCCGCTTCTGGCACTCGACGGTGGTGGTGACCAGGCGGTCCCGGAAGTCCGCGCTCGCTCCGGCCTGTTCGGCGGCGGCGCGCACCTGGTCCGGGGTGAGCACGTGGGTGAGGTCGTCCAGTGGGATCTGCGCGTACTGGCGGGTGGCCACCGGGCTGGTGGCCTCGGACACACCGACGCTGCCGACGGCGGTGACCGCGAGGAGGACACCGGTGGCGATGAGCCAGCGGCGGCGGCCCGGGGAGCGCCAGACCGCGAGGACCAGCAGGACGAAGACGGGGATCACGGCGGGGAAACCGTTCTTGCGGACCAGGACGGCGTAGGCGAGGAACAGCACCCCCAGCACCAGCAGGGCCCAGCGGGTCCTGGTCCGGTCGGCAGGCAGCTCACGCGCGGTGAGCGCCACCGCGAAGGCCGCGAGCAGCGCGTACGCCATGTGCACGTCCTTCCACACCACTCCCGTGAAGGTCAGGATCTGAGGGGCGAGGCCGACGGCGAGCACCGCGAGGGAAAAACCGCGGCTGCCGGTCTTCTTCCACACCAGCCGGGCGAGGACCCACAGCGACGCCCACAGCACGGCGGTCTGCAGGGCGGCCATGGCCGAGATGGCGCCGGTGGTGTCGATGAGGATCCGCCACAGAAGTGCCAGCACCGGCGGGTGCCAGTCGGTCACCGGCCGGTCCCTCAGCGCCTGCTGCAGTTGGTCGGCGCTGTCCGCGCTCAGGTATCCGGGGTGGAAGACGGTCTCCACCGCGAAGCCGCAGAACGCGGCGATGGCCGCCAGGCACCAAGGCCAGAGCGTGCCGCGCCGCCAGGCGCCGCGCAGTGTCGTGGTCAACCGGCCGACGGTTCCGGGCACTTGAGCGGAGTCCTTTCCAGGGTGGGTGAACACAAGGTTGCGGTAGGCGACGAAGCGCAGCACCGTCGCCGCCGCCCAGCCGACCAGCCGGGCCGCGTTGTCGCTCAGCGGCGAGCCGAGACCGAGCAGTTCGTGGGAGACGAAGACCGGGACGGCGGTCACGGCCATGCCCGCCAGGTTGATGGCCACGAACCAGGTGACCTCACGCCGGTCGGCGGCGCCGCGCCGGTCCCGGTAGGTCCAGTAGCGGTTGCCGAACCAACTCACCACCATCGCGAGCAGGGTGGCCACCGCGGAGGCCAGTACGGGCGCTGCGCCCAGCACTCCGCTGCCGGAGGAGGACGAGCCGAAGATCAGGAGATTGAAGCTCGCGGTCTCCACCACGAACGCGAGAGCGCCGACGACACCGAACGCCGCGACCTCCCGCCAGATCTTGCGCACCCACTTGGGCACGCCTCGGCTCCAGGCCGTCGATTGCAGCATGGCGAGAACGTAAGCATATGGAGGCGTTGTGAACAAATAGCGATACTATCCGCGCATCAAGCCCCCAAGATCCGCTCCAGTGCTGCACATGATGAGGTACCTCCGATGAATCCGGCGATTGCGTGTGTCGTTCCCTGCTACAACGAGGAGGCGGCGATCGGCAAGGTCGTCCGCGACCTGCGCGCGTCACTCCCCGAGGCCGTCATCTACGTGTATGACAACGCCTCAACAGACGACACCGTCGCCGAGGCCCTGAAGGCTGGCGCGGTCGTGCGGCAGGAGCCGCGCAAGGGCAAGGGCAACGTGATCCGCCGCGCCTTCGCCGACATCGAGGCGGACGCGCTCCTCATCATCGACGGAGACGACACCTACGACGCGTCGCGCGCCCGCGAGATGGTCGACCTGCTCTTCGAGGGCCCCTACGACCAGGTGGTCGGTGCCCGCCGGGAGATCGTCGACACCGCCTACCGGGCCGGCCACGCGGTCGGCAACAAGATGCTCACCGGCACCGTGCGCTCGCTGTTCGGCAACGACGTCAGCGACATGCTCAGTGGCTACCGCGTCTTCTCGCGCCGCTACATCAAGTCCTTCCCCGCGCTGTCGCGGGAGTTCGAGACCGAGACCGAGATGACGGTGCACGCCCTGAGCCTGCGCCTGCCGACCGCCGAGATGGAGGTCGACTTCAAGGACCGCCCGGCCGGCAGCGTCAGCAAGCTGCGCACCTACCGCGACGGCTGGCGCATCCTGAAGCTCATCCTGGGCCTCGCCCGCCGCCAGCGCCCCTCGCTGTTCCACTCCGTCATCGCCGGCCTGCTGACCCTCGTCTCGCTCGCCCTGGGGCTGCCGCTGGTCAGCGAGTTCATCAAGACCGGCACCGTGCCGCGCCTCCCCACCGCCGTGCTGGCCGCCGCGATCATGATCATCGCGGTGCTGGTGCTGCTGGTCGGGTACATCCTGGAGTCGTTCATGCACATGCGCCAGGAACAGGCCCGCCTCGCCCACCTCACGTACTCGGCGCCGTCCCGCGGCACGGACTTCGTACCGGAGCTGCTGAAGGACACGGCCGGCGGTTCCTGAACAGGGGCCCGGGGGCTCGCAGAGGAACAACAGCGGCGGGGGGTTGGGGCGCGCGCCCCCGGCGTCGGCCGGTTCGCGGTGTGCGCCATGCACGACGCCCGCGAGGCGGTCGGCGACGCCCATACGCCGGTGGGGCGGTCGGCGACGCCTATGGTCAGCAGATCATCTCCGCCCTACGCTGACCCGCAGCCGATCAACTCCTCTATACGCACGGCCCGTTCGACTCCCACGTCGCCCCCGAACGAATGGCCTGCCCATGACCGACCCCACCGCCATACCCGCCACCGCCGACGGCCCGGACAGCCGGTTCGCCAATGAGGACCTGCGGCCGGTACCGCCCGGGGAGCGCCGCTGGACGACGTACAACTTCGCCGCCCTCTGGGTCGGCATGGCGCACAACATCCCCTCCTGGACGCTCGCTTCCGGTCTGGTCGCCCTCGGCATGGACTGGAAGCAGGCGGTCTTCACCATCGCGCTCGCCAATCTGATCGTTCTGGTCCCGATGCTCCTGACCGGGCATGCGGGCCCCAAGTACGGCATCCCGTTCCCCGTGCTCGCCCGCGCCTCGTTCGGACTGCGCGGCGCCAACCTGCCCGCGATGATCCGCGCCGCCGTCGCCTGCTGCTGGTTCGGGATCCAGACCTGGATCGGCGGGCAGGGCATCTTCGTCCTGCTCGGCAAGATCTTCGGCGGCTGGAGCGAGGTGTCGCACATCGGCGGCGAGCCGTGGACGCTCTGGGTCTGCTTCCTCGTCTTCTGGGCGCTCGAACTCGCCCTCATCTACCGGGGGATGGACACCCTGCGCCGCTTCGAGAACTGGGCGGCGCCCTTCGTCCTGGTCGGCGCGCTGGTCCTGCTCGGCTGGATCGCCCACAAGTCGGGCGGCTTCGGCCCGCTCCTAGACCAGCCCTCCAAGCACGGCTGGGGCCCCGGCTTCTGGCCGGTGTTCTTCCCCTCTCTCATGGGCATGATCGGGTTCTGGGCCACGCTGTCGCTGAACATCCCGGACTTCACCCGCTTCGGCAGGGGCCAGCGGGCCCAGGTCTGGGGCCAGACGCTCGGCCTGCCGACGACCATGACGGCGTTCGCGCTCCTCTCGGTCCTGGTCACCTCCGGTTCCCAGGCGGTGTACGGGACGCCGATCTGGAACCCCGTCGACCTGGTGGCCAAGACCGACAACGTCTTCGGCCTGCTCTTCGCGCTGCTGACCGTCCTGGTCGCCACCATCTCCGTCAACGTGGCGGCGAACGTCGTCTCACCCGCGTACGATCTCGCGAACCTCGCCCCGAAATTCATCAACTTCCGCAGGGGCGCGCTCCTTACGGGCGTGATCGGTGTCGTGATCCTCCCGTGGAAGCTGACCTCCACTCCCGAGCTGTACATCTTCACCTGGCTCGGCGTCGTGGGCGGGCTCCTCGGCACGGTCGCCGGGATCCTCATCGCCGACTACTGGGTGGTGCGCCGCACGGTCCTCGATGTCGCCGACCTGTACCGGCCGGGCGGCCGCTACTGGTACACCGGCGGCTGGAACTGGCGGGCGGTGGCCGCCTTCCTGGCCGGCGGCGTGCTGGCGGTGGGCGGCTCGTACTCCACGCTGGACGCGAAGGGAGCCAAGCTCGGCCCGTTCCCCGCGGACGGCTTGATCCCGTTCCTGAAACCCCTGGCGGACTACGGCTGGGCGGTGGGGCTCGGGTCTGCGCTGGTGCTGTACGTCCTGCTGTCGGCCCGGACGACTTCCGCGTCGCGCGGCGCCGGCCAGCGGTAGCGGAAGGCGGCCGGTGCCCGCGCCTACGGCACGCGCGCCGTCCACTCCTCGGTGCTGAACTTCGTCGCCGCGAGTTCCCGCGCCCGGGTCATCTCCTCGGCCGTGACCCTGCCTTCGGACAGGCCGTACCGGGAACGGAAGGAGGCGATCATCCGCTCGATGACGGCCTCGCGCGGCAGACCGGTCTGGCGCCGCAGCGGGTCGACGCGCTTCTTCGCGCTCTTCGTGCCCTTGTCGGACAGCTTCTCCTTGCCGATGCGCAGCACGTCGAGCATCTTGTCCGCGTCGATGTCGTACGCCATCGTCACGTGGTGCAGCACCGCGCCGTCGTCCGCCACCATCCGCTTCTGCGCCGCGCCCGCGATCTTCCCGGCCTCGGTCGCGATGTCGTTCAGCGGCTGGTACCAGGCCTTGACGCCCATGTCGCCGAGCGCGCCGAGCACCCAGTCGTCCAGGTAGGCGTAGCTGTCCGCGAAGGACAGGCCTTGCACGAGGGCGTCGGGCACGGACAGCGAGTACGTGATCGTGTTGCCCGGCTCGATGAACATGGCGCCGCCCCCGCTGATCCGCCGCACGACCGTGATGCCGTGGCGCTCGGCGCCCGCCGGGTCGACCTCGTTGCGCAGCGACTGGAAGCTGCCGATGACGACGGCGGGGGCGCCCCACTCCCATACGCGCAGGGTGGGCGGACGGCGGCCCGCCGCGACCTCGGCGGTGATGACCTCGTCCAGGGCCATGTGGAGCGCGGGGGACTGCGGGGCCTCGTGGATGAGCTGCCAGTCGTAGTCGTTCCAGTCGGTGGCGTGGGCCAGCGCCCGGCGCACGGCGACCGCGACGCCCTCCGAGGTCAGGCCGTACATGGTGGTGCCGGGCGGCAGCGCCGCGTCGATGCGGGCCGCGAGCCCCGCCGCGTCGGTGTCGGCCGGGGCGCCCTCCAGGGCCCGGTTGATCGCCAGGATCGCCTCGTCGGGCTCCAGGAAGAAGTCGCCCGCGACCGTCACGTCCCGCAGGACTCCGTCGCGGGTGCCCAGATCGACCACGACGAGCTTGCCGCCGGGAACCTTGTATTCGCCGTGCACCGTTTTGCCTCCATCTGCTCCGAGCGGGCTCAACGGTAATCGGACCCGCGGTATTCCGGCCCGGCACCGGTGCGCGGGCCGGGAGGCGCTTCTCGGCCCGTGCGGCCCGTTCACCTCGATGTCCCGTGGTGTTGGCCGGTTCGTCGGGGGAGGCTCGCCGATTGTCAGTGCCGCGTGCTTTGCTGGACGCATGATCGACGAAGGCTTTCTCGCAGGTGGTACGGCAGCGGTCGAAGAGGCGGTCCGCAAGGCGGCCGCCGTCGAGATCATGCCCCGCTTCCGGCAGCTCGCTTCGCACGAGGTGGTCGAGAAGAACGGCCCGCACGACCTCGTCACAGTCGCCGACCGGCTGGCGGAAGAGCATCTGACCGCCGCGCTCACCGCGATACTTCCCGGCTCGGTGGTCGTCGGCGAGGAGGCCGTGCACGCCGACCCGGCGGTGTACGAGGCGCTGCTCGGCGACGCGCCGGTGTGGATCGTCGACCCGGTGGACGGCACCCGCCAGTTCGTGCACGGCGAAGCGGGATTCTGCACCCTGGTCGCCCTCGCCCACCGCGGCGAGCTGCTGGCCTCCTGGACGTACGCGCCGGCCCTTGACGAGATGGCCGTGGCCGTCCGGGGCCGCGGCGCCACCCTCAACGGCGAACCGCTGCACGCCGGTTCACCCGAACCCGGCGCGGTCATCGAGGTCGCCACGTCCCACCCGGACTACACGACACCCGAGCAGAAGCGCGCCTTGCTCGGCCTGCGGGCCGACGGAGTGCTGCCCCGGCCGTGCGGATCGGCCGGTCTCGAATACCTGGCGATAGCCCGCGGCGAGCTGGACGCCCTCGCGTTCTCCTGGGAGTACGCCTGGGACCACGCGGCGGGGCTGCTCCTGGTGACCGAGGCGGGCGGCGCCCAGACCACGATCGCCGGCGAGCCGTTCCGGATCACCGGGGGCAACGCGCTCCCGTTCACCGCGGCCCGCGACGCGGCGACGGCGGAGCTGGTACGGAGGCTGCTCGCGGGGGAGTGAGGCCGAGGCTCACTCAGCCGAGGCTCACTCATGGGGGAGCGGGGCGGGGCCACGGCTCGCCCCGGGCCGGGAGCGGGGCCAGGGGGTGTCCGGTGGGTAAGCGGGTCAGGAGAGCGCTGCCCGCACCTTCCGCACCAAGTCGTCCGCCAGCTCGACCGCCCCGGCGTCCAGCGCACGCAGCGCTGCCGCCGTCCCCTCCGCGAAACCGGCCGGGGCGGCGTCCAGAGCGGCCGCCGAGGCCAGCGCTCCCTTCTCGTTGAGCAGCCAGCGCCGGTGGTGGGCGTGCAGCGACTGGGCAAGAATGCCGAACGCGCGGGACAGACAGAGCGACACATGCAGCGCGTCGCCGAAACCGGCGGACTTCCGGGCGGCCGCCACCGAGAACTCCGCCTCCCAGGCCGCCGCGACCAGCGCCGCGCGCAACGGCTCCGGGTAGACACGAGTCTGTTCCTGAAGATCCGTCAACTCACCCTGTGGATCGGCCAGTACGAGTCCGAGGGCGACCTCCCCCGGATAGGCGGGCGACCAGAAGCCCAGCGGATGGCCGGGCTGGACACCGACCTCGTACCGGCCTGCCAGACAATCGGTCCAGACGCGTTCGACGCGGTCCAGGTCGCGCAGAATCCAGTCGACCGCGACGCCGTCGAGGGTCAGCCAGGCGCCGCCGTTCACCCAGGGGCCCCAGCCGCCCGGTCCGGCCACCTCGACCGGAGCACCGGTGACCTCGGCGGCCAGCCGGGACAGCGCGGGAACGTCCAGGTCACCGCGGTAATAGAGGCCCAGGTCCCAGTCGGAGTCCGGGCGGTGGGTGCCTCGGGCGCGGCTGCCGCCCAGGGCGACGGCCCGCACCCCGGGCACCTCGGTGAGCCGCTCGGCGAGGGCGGCCATACGGTGGCTGAAGGCGGAGTGCGCGGGCGGGTTCACCGGCCGGACGCTACCCCGGGCCGGATTGTCAGTGCACCGGAATATCCTGGGGGTCTTGGCCGACGTGGCGTGAGGAGTCCGAGGTGCCGTCGATGATCGATGCCGTCGTCGTGGGGGCGGGGCCCAATGGACTGACCGCTGCGGTCGAACTGGCCAGGAGGGGCTTGCGCGTTGAGGTCTTCGAGGCCAAGGACACCGTGGGCGGCGGAGCCAGGACCGAGGAGCTCACCCTGCCCGGCTTCCGCCACGACCCGTGCTCCGCGGTCCACCCGCTGGGCATCGGCTCGCCCGCCTTCCGGAACATGCCGCTCGACCGGTACGGGCTGGAGTGGCTGCACCCCGAGCTGCCGATGGCGCACCCCTTCGACGACGGGACGGCCGCCGTGCTGTCCCGCTCGGTCGCCGAGACCGCGGCCTCCTTCGGGCCGCGCGACGCCGGTACGTACCGCCGTCTGCTCGCCCCCTACCACGGCAAGTGGGACGTCCTCGCACGGGACTTCATGTCGCTGCCGCTCACCGCGCTGCCGCGCGACCCCATCGGGCTCGCCCGGTTCGGGACCGTGGGCCTGCCGCCGTACACCTGGCTGATGCGCCGCTTCCGGGACGACCGGGCGCGCGCCCTGATGGCCGGGCTCGTCGCGCATGTCATCGCCCCGCTGGGCGGCCTCGCCACCGGCGGCGTCGGCATGCTCTTCGCGCTGGCCGCGCACGAGAAGGGCTGGCCGCTGCCGCGCGGCGGCTCCCAGTCGATCTCCGACGCCCTCGCCGGATACCTGCGCGACCTGGGCGGCGTGGTCCACACCGGCTTCGAGGTCAAGCGGCTCGACGACCTGCCGCCGGCCCGCGCCTACGTCTTCGACACTTCGCCCACCGCGCTCGCCCGGATCGCGGGCCTGGGCAGGGCGTACGAGCACTACAAATACGGCGCCGCCGTCTTCAAGATCGATTACGCCCTGGACGGGCCCGTTCCGTGGACGGCGAAGGAGGCCAGACTCGCCGGGACCGTCCAGATCGGCCCCTCCAGCCGCGACATCGGCACCGCCCTGAACCAGGCCTCCGGCGGCACCGCCCCCGAGACGCCCTTCCTGATCACCGCCCAGCCCAGCCTGGTCGACCCGTCCCGCGCACCCGAAGGCAAGCAGGTGTTCTGGGCGTACGGACACGTGCCCAACGGGTGGGAGGGCGATCTCACGGACGCCATGGAGCGGCAGATCGAGCGCTTCGCCCCCGGCTTCCGCGACCGTGTCCTCGCCCGGGCGACGGCGGGCCCGCCCCAGCTCGCCGCGCGCAACGCCAACTACGTCGGCGGCGACATCGCCTGCGGCGCGGCCCGCGGCATCCAGCTGCTGCTCCGCCCGAAGATCTCCCTATTCCCGTACGCGACACGGCACCCTTCGGTGTTCCTGTGCTCCTCGGCCACCTGGCCGGGCCCCGGTGTGCACGGAATGTCCGGCCACAACGCGGCGAAGGCCGTGTGGCGGAGCCTGCGCAAGGCCGATCGGCGATGAGCTCGTCCCGGGCGGCCATCGTGCTGGTGCGCGGCGACATCACCGAGCAGTCGGTGGACGTGATCGTCAACGCGGCCAATTCCTCGCTGCTCGGTGGCGGCGGCGTGGACGGCGCGATCCACCGCCGCGGCGGGCCCGCCATCCTTGAGGACTGCCGCAGGCTGCGCGCCTCCCAGTACGGCAAAGGCCTGGCGACCGGCCAGGCGGTCGCCACCACCGCCGGGCGGCTGCACGCGCGGCATGTGATCCACACCGTCGGCCCGGTCTGGCAGGCTTCCGGCGGCGACCCGTCGCTGCTCGCCTCCTGCTATCGGGAGTCCCTCCGTCTGGCTGACGAGTTGGGTGCGCGGACGATCGCGTTCCCAGCGATCTCCACCGGTGCGTACGGGTGGCCGATGGAGGACGCTGCTCGTATCGCGGTGGAGACGGTGCGGGGCGCGGAGACGGCGGTTGAAGAGGTCAGGTTCGTCCTCTTCGACGAGCGGGCCTACGAGGCCTTCGCCAAGCGACTGAGCTGACGGTGCAGGGCGGGCGGCGCCGCGCTCGGGGTGCCCTTGTCAGGGGCGGACGAGGACCTTGAGGGCCTCGCGGTCGTTCATCAGGCGGTAGCCCTCGGCGACGTCGTCCAGGGAGACGGTGCGGTCGAAAACCCGGCCGGGGTGGATCTCGCCATTCAGGATGTGCGGCATGAGCTCGTCCATGTAGGCGCGGGAGGGCGCCACCCCGCCGGTGAGGGTGATGTTGCGCAGGAACTCGGGGAACCCGAAAGGCACTTCTGGGTACTGCGGGGCGCCGACGCGGCTGATGACGCCGCCGTCGCGGACCACACCGGCGGCCTGGACGAGGGCATCCTTGAGACCGACGCACTCCAGCACCCGGTCGGTGCCGAAGCCACCGGTCAGTTCGCGCACGGCGGCGACGCCGTCCTCCCCGCGTCCGGCGACCACGTCGGTGGCGCCGAACTCGCGCCCGAGGTCGGTGGGCTTCGTGCGGCGGCCCATCAGGACGATCCTTTCGGCGCCGAGCAGCTTCGCGGAGATGACCGCGGACAGGCCGACCGCGCCGTCGCCGATGACGGTGACGCTGTCTCCGGCCTTCACCCCGGCGGTGCGGGCGGCGTGGTAGTCGGTGCACAGCACATCGGAGAGGGTGAGCAGATCGGGCAGCAGCTCGGAGTGCTCGCCGACCGGGAGCTTGACCAGGGTGCCGTCCGCCCACGGGATGCGGGCGGCCTCGCCCTGGCCGCCGTCGACGCCGCCGACACCCCAGGGCCCGCCGTGGCGGCAGGAGGTCGTCAGGCCCCGGCGGCAGTTCTCGCACGTACCGTCCGAATAGGTGAACGGGACCACGACCAGGTCGCCGGCCTTGAAGTTCTTCACCTCGGCGCCGGTCTCCTCGACCACGCCGATGAACTCGTGCCCCATGTGGCGGGGGTTGTCGGTGAGCGGCTGGGACTTGTAGGGCCACAGGTCGCTGCCGCACACGCAGCCGACCACGATGCGGATGACCGCGTCGCTGGGCTGCTGGAGACCCGCCCCAGCCTGGCCGTCGTCGAGGCCCTCGGCCGCGCCCTCAAGCTGGACGAGGACGAGCAGAACCACCTGCGCAACCTCGCGATCCGCGCCGCCCACCACGCACCGGTGCCCCCGGCCGCCCCCAGCCGCACGGTGAGCCCCAAGGTCAGACTGCTGCTGGAGAACCTGCGCCCGAGCCCGGCCTACGTCACCAGCCGCACCCTGGACCTGCTCGCCGCCAACCCCGGCGCGCTCGCGCTGTACACCGGCATCGAGAACTGGCCGGTCCGGCAGCGCAACCTCGCCCGCTACCTCTTCCTCCACCCCCAGTCGCGCGACCTCTACGCCGACTGGACCGCCCAGATCCGCGGCTGCGTCGCCCGCCTGCGCGCCCTGGCCGGAACCGACCCCGACGCCCCGGACCTGGCCGGACTCATCGGCGAACTCCTCCTGAAAAGCCCCGACTTCGCCAGACTCTGGGACCGTTACGACGTCGCCCGAGCCGGCCACGCGCAGAAATCGAAGACCTTCCACCACTCCCAGGTCGGCGAGATCACCCTCGCCTTCCAGGGCATGCAACTCGAAGGCACCCCCGGCCACCGCCTGGGCATCTACGTCGCCGAACCCGGCACCCCCGACCACGACGCCATGACCCTCCTCGACATGACCGCCCCCCCCCGAGCCACCACACATCCCGCCACCGGACGGACCCGCACCTAGCCGGTGCTCCGACCACGAAGGTTCAACCGGGTCGTGGCAGGCGGTGCGAGGTTCACGGAAATCCGGTTGGCGCGTTGCCGCGGTGCCTCTACCGTAGCGCGGTGATGACTCAGGTGATCGTTCTCAATGGTGGTTCCAGTTCGGGGAAGTCCGGGATCGTCCGGTGTCTGCAGGCAGTCCTGCCGGATCCGTGGCTGGCCCTTGGGACGGACACGCTGGTTGAGGCGATGCCGGCGTCCATGCGGGCGTCGGATGGCGGGATCGAGTTCGCTCCGGACGGAGAGGTGATCGTCGGGCCGGAGTTCCGCACGCTGGAAGCGGCATGGATCGAGGGGGTCGCCTCGATGGCCCGTGCGGGCGCCCGGGTCATCCTCGATGAGGTCTTCCTCGGCGGAGCGGACTGCCAGCAGCGATGGCAGAAGGCCTTGGGCGAACTGCGGGTGCTGTGGGTCGGCGTCAGGTGTGACGGTGCGGTTGCCGCAGGTCGTGAGGTCGCACGAGGCGATCGGATGACCGGGATGGCCGCATCCCAGGCGGATGTAGTCCACCAGGGCGTGGCGTATGACCTGGAGGTGGACACCGCGCGTGCTGAATCGATGGAGTGCGCACGGGCCATCGCAGTACATGCCAGGTGATCTACGGCCCGGCCGCCCGCGCGCACAGCGCGCCCCCGCTCACGGGAATCCGCTTCGTGCTGTTCGACGGCATCGATGGCACGGCCTACCAGGCGTTTGCCCGCGTCCTCGGCGCGTACGAGCCCCACAGGGCTGCTCGGGGCCGCACTTCGCCCCTGGCCCGGCAAGGTCGATGTCGGATTCTCGCCAGCCGGGGCGGGGGCCCGTGCCCGATGCTTGACCCATGCACCCCGCCGCTCCCGCCCCGATGCACACCGACACCGAGCGTTGCGTACGCGCCGTCCAGTCCAAGGACGCGCGCTTTGACGGCTGGTTCTTCACGGCCGTCCTGACCACCCGCATCTACTGCCGGCCCAGCTGCCCGGTCGTGCCGCCGAAGGTCGAGAACATGACCTTCTACCCGAGCGCGGCCGCCTGCCAGCAGGCCGGATTCCGGGCCTGCAAGCGGTGCCGCCCCGACACCACGCCCGGCTCGCCCGAGTGGAACGCCCGCGCCGACACCGTCGCCCGGGCCATGCGCCTCATCAGGGACGGAGTGGTCGACCGCGACGGCGTCCCCGGCCTCGCGGCCCGCCTCGGCTACAGCGCCCGCCAGATCGAACGCCAACTGCTCGCCGAACTCGGCGCCGGCCCCCTCGCCCTGGCCAGGGCGCAGCGGGCCCAGACCGCACGGCTCCTCATCGAGACGACCCCGCTGCCCATGGCCGAGGTCGCCTTCGCCGCCGGGTTCTCGTCGATCCGCACCTTCAACGACACCGTCCGCGAAGTCTTCGCGCTCGCCCCGACCGAACTGCGCGCCCGCGCCGCCCGGGGCATCGCCCACCAGACGCCCGGCGCGATCACCCTCCGGCTGCCCTTCCGCGCCCCGCTCAACCCCGACAACCTCTTCGGCCACCTCGCCGCGACCGGCGTCCCCGGAGTCGAGGAGTGGCGCGACGGCTCCTTCCGCCGCACGCTGTCGCTTCCGTACGGTCACGGCATCGCCGAGCTCACCCCACAGCCGGAACACATCGGGTGCGTACTGCACCTCACCGATCTGCGCGATCTCACCATCGCCATCAGCCGCTGCCGCTGGATGCTCGACCTCGACGCCGACCCGGTCGCCGTGGACGACCGGCTGCGCACCGATCCGCTGCTCGCTCCGCTGGTCGACAAGGCGCCGGGCCGCCGTGTGCCGCGCACGGTGGACGCCGCCGAATTCGCCGTACGGGCGGTGCTGGGCCAGCAGGTCTCGACGGCCGCCGCCCGCACCCACGCGGCCCGGCTCGTCGTCGCGCACGGCCGGGCGATCGACGACCCGGCGGGCGGGCTCACCCACCTCTTCCCGACCTCCGCCCAACTCGCGGAGATCGACCCGGAGCGGCTCGCCCTGCCGCGCAGCCGCCGCACCACCCTGACCACACTGGTCGCCGAGCTCGCCGACGGAACCCTGAAGCTCGGCCTCGACAGTGACTGGGACCTCGCGCGGACCCAGCTCATGGCGCTGCCCGGCTTCGGCCCCTGGACCGTCGAGGTGATCGCGATGCGGGCGCTCGGCGACCCGGACGCCTTCCTGCCCACCGACCTCGGCATGCGCCGGGCGGCCCAGAACCTCGGACTGCCGTCCACCCCCGCCGCGCTCACCGCGCGCGCCACCGCCTGGCGACCCTGGCGGGCCTACGCGGTGCAGTACCTCTGGGCGACGGAAGACCATGCCATCAACCACCTTCCCGCATAAGGAAGTTCAGTCGTGCACATCACCCACACGGTCATCGGCAGCCCCTACGGCCCGCTCACCCTGGTCGCCACGGACGGCGTCCTGAGCCACCTGTACATGGAGGGCCAGCGCCACCGGCCGCCCGAGGAGACCTTCGGCGAGCCCGACCCGGACGGCCCCTTCCCCGAGGCCGTCCGCCAGCTGGAGGCGTACTTCGCCGGTGAACTCACCGAATTCAAGCTGGACTTGAACCTTCAGGGCACGCCGTTCCAGCAGCGCGTCTGGGCGCAGCTCCAGCAGATCCCGTACGGCGAGACCCGCTCCTACGGCGAGCTCGCCGAGGCCCTCGGCAACCCGAACGCCTCCCGCGCGGTCGGCCTCGCCAACGGCAAGAACCCGGTCGGCATCATCGTGCCCTGCCACCGCGTCATCGGCGCCAACGGCAGCCTCACCGGCTACGGTGGCGGCCTCGACCGCAAGCAGCGGCTGCTGGCGTTCGAGCGGGGGGAGACGGGGGACGCGCTCTTCTAGGCGGAGCGGGTGGGCCTCCGCCTCCGCCGTGCGACGGAGGTGGACCCTGCCTGCGAACGATGCCTGGGCGCATGGGCGTTGACGATGATCGAGGGGTCTTCCAACGCCCCGCCGAACGGAGCCCCACATGCTGGACAGAACTCTGCGCGCCGCTGCCCTCCTCGCCCTCGTGGCCGCCGTCACCGCGCCCGTCGCCGTCGCGGCGCCCGCCCCGTCCTCACCGCCCGGGCCGGAGACCGCCACCGTCTCCTCGCTCAAGGGCGACGCACGCATGGACTACCCCGTCGCGAACCAGGAGGTACGGGTCTCCGTCGACGCCCACTCCACGTACACCGTGGGCAGCATCCCGCAGCGTTCCTGGGGCACCTTCCGCATCTCGCACGCCCAGGACGGCAAGCTCTACTGGGGCGAGTTCCAGGTCGACTGCCTCACCACCGGCGGCCCCACCGCCACCGTCACCGGACGCCTGGTCCGCGCCAGCCCCGGCCACCCCTGGCTCACCATGCTGGACCCGCACACCCGCATGGGCGTGAGCTTCTACGTTCCGCAGACGGGCCAGGCCCGGATCGGGCTCTCCGGAGCCACCAAGAAGGGCGACCCGCTGCTCACCAAGTGCATGGCACCCGCCGCCGACGCGAAGGTGGTCGACGGCGGGTACACCCTGCGCGACCGCAGCAGCTGAGCGATTTGGAGTATTCGGGCTGTGGTGGGCGTCGTCGCAGCGGTTCGCCGGGTGAGGGCTCGGTCGACGGCCGTGTGCAGCGCCTCTGTCGCATGCGGCGGCCTGGAGGGCCGGGTCAGCCTGGTGCCGGATGCTGTCTCGGGTGCGTTTCCAGCGGAACCCGTCCCGACCAGAACCGGGCACACCCACCACCACGGCAGGGCCCGCCGTACCGACGGCGCGAGCCACAATCGCTGCCGGGGCCCCGTCCGGCAATGGAAGCCGGGCCCCGCACCCCGGGTGCGCCGATCGCTCACCCCACCCGATGCCCATTCTCCAACTCCACCGTCCCGCTGCCCTCCAACAGGACGTCCAGCGCGGCGAGCACGCGGCCGTACAGTGCGCCGGACAGGTGGGCGGTGAGTTCTTCGCGCGGTACCAGGCGCCACGAGAGCAGCTCCTCCTCCTGGAGCCGGATCGCCTTGAACTGCTCCTCGTCGAGCACCCCGCCGTCGTAGAGGTAGCCGACGATCGGCGGGCGCGCCGTGCCGTGCGCCCAGTCCACCGCGAGCAGTCGGCCCGGCTCCACGTCGAGGCCGATCTCCTCGAAGGTCTCGCGGCGGGCCGCCTGGCGCGGGGTCTCCTCGGTGTCGGACTCGATGGTGCCGCCGGGCAGCGCCCATCCTTCGCGGTAGTTGGGCTCGACGAGCAGTACCCGGCCCTCGGCGTCGCGGAACAGGGCGGCGGCTCCGGCGAGGACGCGGGGGAGGCCGGCGATGTAGGTGGCGTAGTCGTTGCTGATGTTGTCGGTCACGTGGCCAGGTTAGGGGGCGCGCGGGGGCCGCCGGAGCCGTGGCCAACGCCTGTGCCCGCCCCCGTCAGGCCTCCGGTGTGCCCGAACCGTCCTCGCCCGTACGGGACTTGGCGGCCCGGCGCAGCCGGTGGTGCAGGGCGGGACCCTGCTCGGTGATCGCGTCGCCGACCATCGCCCGTACCGCGTCACCGAGCCCGTGCAGCGCGCCGTGGCGGGAGGGCCCCGCGCCCGGGTCCTCGCGCAGCTCCTTCACCAGCGACCAGCACAGGCCCAGCATCACGAGCACGAAGGGCAGCGCGACCAGGATCGTCGCCGTCTGGAGGGACTTGAGGCCGCCCGCGACGAGCAGCACCGCCGCGACCGCCGCCATCAGCACGCCCCACATCACCACCAGCCACGTCGGCGGGTGCAGGGAGCCGCGACTGGTGAGCGAGCCCATCACGAGCGAGGCCGAGTCCGCGCTGGTGACGAAGTAGGTCATCACCAGGGCCATCGCGATGTACGAGGTGACCGTGCCGATGGGCAGCGCGTCCAGCATCGCGAAGAGCGAGGCCTCGGCGCCGTTCTTCACCGCGCCCGCGAGGTCGGCGGCGCCGGTGGATTCGAGCCGGATCGCCGTGCCGCCCATGACGCAGAACCAGATGACGGTCGCGC
This sequence comes from Streptomyces sp. NPDC050485, assembly GCF_044458185.1. Classification (NCBI taxonomy): domain Bacteria; kingdom Bacillati; phylum Actinomycetota; class Actinomycetes; order Kitasatosporales; family Streptomycetaceae; genus Streptomyces; species Streptomyces sp. NPDC050485. The sequence goes on from NZ_JBITHR010000008.1 coordinate 360,406, forward strand.
CGCTGGGCACCAGCAGCACCCCGATGAGGAACTCGCGGATGGTGCGGCCGCGCGAGATCCGGGCGATGAAGGTGCCGACGAACGGCGCCCAGGACAGCCACCACGCCCAGTAGAAGATCGTCCAGGCGCCCAGCCACGCGCGGTCGGTGAACGCGCCGGTGCGGCTGGCCATGGGGAGCAGATCGTGCAGATAGCCGCCGATGGAGGCCGGGACGGTGTCGAGGATGTAGACGGTGGGGCCGAGCAGGAAGACGAAGGCCATCAGGAGCGCGGCGAGCACGATGTTGATGGTGGACAGCCACTTCACCCCCTTGTGCAGACCCGAGAACGCGGAGAGCACGAAGGCCGCCGAGAGCGAGGCGATGATGACGAGTTGTGTCGTCTGCGAATTGGTTACGTTCGAGGTGATGTCGAGGCCCTCGGCGACCTGGAGGGCGCCCAGGCCCAGGCTGGTCGCGGTGCCGAAGACGGTCGCGAAGACCGCGAGCAGGTCGATGCACCTGCCGGGCCAGCCGGCCGCCCGCGGCTCGCCCATGAGCGGCACGAACGCCGAGGAGAGCCGGTTGCCGCGTCCCTTGCGGAACCCCGCGTAGGCCAGCGCCAGCCCCGCGATGCCGTAGATCGCCCAGGGGGTGAGCGTCCAGTGGAAGAACGAGTACTCCAGCGCGGTGCGCGCCGCGTCGCCCGTGCCGCTCCTGGCGCCGCCCGGAGGAGGGGTCAGAAAGTGGGTGAGCGGCTCGCCGACTCCGTAGAACATCAGGCCGATGCCCATGCCGGCGCTGAACATCATCGCGATCCAGGCCAGGTTGGTGAACTCCGGCTCGGCATCGTCGGCGCCCAGCCTGATCCGCCCGTACCGGCTGATCGCGAGGACCACGCACAGCACGAGGAAGGTGTCGGCGGCGACCACGAAGAGCCAGGCGAAGTTGTCGAGCACCCAGGCGAGCGCCGTCGATGAGGCGCTGTCGAAGGAGCTCTTGCCCAGCGCCGCCCAGGCGACCACGGCCGCCACGGCGACCACACCGATGGCGATGACGGCGCGGTCGGGGGAGGGGTCGGATGCCGGGGCGGGGCCGCCCGGCGGTGGGCCCGAGGCGGAATGATCGATCGAATCGCTCCTCATGGCGCCCCACTATGGTGTGGAATGTATGCATTTTGTGGGGTGGCGCGCCGTCCGTGGGACCTGTCAGCTATGGGCAGGCGTGCGCCGGGCGGATAGGGTCTGAAGCGGCGCGACTGCCTGTTCGAAAGCAAGGGATAGCAAGGTGACGGACGGCGCAGTTTTGGAGACCGCCCGCGTACTCGTAGCGGCGGACAAGTTCAAGGGCTCACTCACGGCCGTACAGGTCGCGGAGCGGGTGACGGCCGGGCTGCGGCGGGTCGTCCCGGATCTGCGGGTGGAGACCCTGCCGGTCGCCGACGGCGGCGACGGCACGGTGGCGGCCGCGGTGGCGGCCGGATTCGAGCGATGCGAGGCGCGGGTCACCGGGCCGCTCGGCACCCCGGTGACCGCCGCCTACGCGGTACGCGACGGTGTCGCCGTGGTCGAGATGGCGGAGGCCTCCGGGCTCCAGCACCTTCCCGAGGGCGTCTTCGCGGCGCTCACCGCCACCACGTACGGCTCCGGGGAGCTGCTGCTCGCCGCGCTCGACGCGGGCGCGGCGACCATCGTGTTCGGCGTCGGCGGCAGCGCGACGACGGACGGCGGCGCGGGCATGCTGGCCGCGCTGGGTGCCCGTTTCCTGGACGCCTCGGGCGAGCCCGTCGGTCCCGGCGGCGGTGCGCTCGCCGGCCTCGCGACGGCCGACTTCTCGGGTCTCGACCCGCGCTTCGAGGGCGTGGAGCTCGTGCTCGCCAGCGATGTCGACAACCCGCTGACCGGCCCGAAGGGTGCCCCCGCGGTCTACGGCCCGCAGAAGGGTGCCACGCCCGAGGACGTGGCGACCCTGGACGCGGCCCTGGCCCACTACGCCAAGGTCCTCGAAGGCGCGCTCGGTGCGAAGGCCGCCGAGGCGGCGCTCGCCCCGGGCGCCGGCGCGGCAGGCGGCATCGGCTACGGCGCGCTGGTCGCGCTGGACGCCGCCTTCCGGCCCGGCATCGAGGTCATGCTCGACGTGCTCGGCTTCGCGCCCGCGCTGGCCCGGGCCACCCTGGTGATCACCGGCGAAGGCTCGCTCGACGAGCAGACCCTGCACGGCAAGGCGCCGGCGGGCGTCGCCGCCGCGGCGCGCGCGGCCGGCATCGAGGTCGTCGCGGTATGCGGCCGCCTCGCCCTCCAGCCGAAGCAGCTCGGCGACGCGGGCATCCGCCGCGCCTACCCGCTGACCGATCTGGAACCGGACCCGGCCCGGTGCATCGCCAACGCGGGCCCGCTCCTGGAGCGCGTCGCCCAGAACATCGCGCAGGACTTCCTGCGGTAGCACCTCGCACGACAAACGGCACGGCCCCCGGCGTGAGTGATCGGATGCTGTTGGTTAATCCGGGGGTTCGCGTGACGTCGGCCTTCAGGACCTGGTTGTGGTCTTGAAGGCCGACGTTGTCGTATGGGGTGTGGGT